>NZ_JACHMK010000001.1:656505-1313011 GCF_014208035.1 Schaalia hyovaginalis
GAGCCGCGCCTCCGCCCGCACCTGGTCGCGCGTCGACACGACCGGGAAGCGGGAGCCCCAGGGCGCGCCGTCGGGGGCCGGCGAGGAGGGGCCGGTCGAGCCCTGGCACCCGCCGAGGACGTTCACCGCGACGACGTAGTGCGTCTCGGTGTCGATGATCCTGCCCGGGCCGACGATCTGGGGCCACCACCCCGGCGTCGCCTGTCCGGGGCCCGCCTCCCCGAGGACGTGCGCGTCGCCCGTGAGGGCGTGGAGGACGAGGACGGCGTTCGACTTCGACTCGTCGAGTTCGCCCCAGGTCTCGTAGGCGAGGCGCACCCCCGGCAGGACCGCCCCGTTCTCCAGGCGCAGGTCCCCCAGGTCGGCGAAGCGGCGCTCGCCGACGGGATCGCCCTCCTTCCAGGCGCCGCTCACCGGGGCGGCGGGGGAGGTGGAGTCGCTGGCGGACATGGCGGGCCTTTCGCGTCGGCGGGTGCGGGGACGAGGGCGGGGCGGGTGTTCGTGCCCGGGGGGGCGGGCGCGCCCGCCCCCCGGGGTCTTAATCGGCGCTGACGGCCTTCGCCGCGGCGAAGCCGATCTCGAGGTCGGCGAGGATGTCGTCGATGTGCTCGATGCCGATGGAGAGGCGCACCGTCCCGGGTTCGATGCCCGCCGCCTTGAGCTCGGCGGGCGTGAGCTGGGAGTGGGTCGTCGAGGCCGGGTGGATGACGAGCGACTTCGCATCCCCGATGTTCGCCACCGTCGGGAGGAGCTCGAGCGAATCGGCGAAGGCCCTGCCGGCTTGAGCGCCGCCCGCGATCACGAAGGAGAGCAGGCCGCCGGCGCCTCGGGGGGCGTACTTCTTCTGCAGCTCGTGGTAGGGGGAGGACTCGAGGCCGGCGTAGGAGACCGATTCGACCTGCCGGTGGGCCTCGAGGTGCTTCGCGACGGCCAGGGCGTTGTCGACGTGGCGCTCGACGCGCAAGGAGAGGGTCTGGATGCCCTGCTCGATGAGGAAGGCGTTGAAGGGGGAGGTGACGGCGCCAAGGTCGCGGTTGATGAGGGTCTGGATCCGCAGGAGGAAGGCGAGGTTCGCGCCGAGCGCCCCGCCGACGCCGAGGTCCCTGGCGAAGACGAGGCCGTGGTAGGACTCGTCGGGCGTGTTGAAGAGGGGGAAGCGTTCGGGCTGGGAGGCGAAATCGAAGTTGCCGGAGTCGATGACGGCGCCGGCGATGGCGGCGCCGTGCCCTCCGAGGTACTTCGTCGCCGAGTGGACGACGATGTCGGCGCCCCATTCGATCGGGCGGACGAGGTAGGGGGTCGCGACGGTGTTGTCGACGATGAGCGGGACCCCGATCTCGTGCGCGACGGCGGCGATGGGCTCGATGTCGAAGATGTCGCCCTGCGGGTTGGGGATCGTCTCCCCGTAGAAGGCGATGGTCTTCTCGTCGGCGAGGGCGCGCCACTGCTCGGGATCGCGGGGGTCGGCGACGAAGCGGGCCTCGATGCCGAGGCGCCCGAGCGTCGTCTTGAGGAGGGTGACCGAGCCGCCGTAGAGGGAGGGGGAGGCGATGACGTTGTTGCCGGCGGTGCCGAGCGCGAGGATCGTGAGCGCCGATGCGGATTGCCCCGAGGAGACGAGGAGTCCGCCGACCCCGCCTTCGAGGGCCGCGATGCGGTTGGCGACGGCGTCGGTCGTCGGATTGGTGAGGCGCGTGTAGATCGGTCCGAGCTCGTTGAGCGCGAAACGGGCTGCGGCCTGGTCGGCGTCCTCGAAGGCGTAGGAGGAGGTCGCGTAGATCGGCAGGGCGGTCGCGCCGGTTGCGGGATCGCGATCCCAGGCGGCGTGGATCTGCTTGGTCTCGAATTTCCAGTCGGTGGCGTTCGTCGAGGTCATGGGGTGCTCCAGTCTGATCGTGAGTGGAGCGGGGAGTGCGTGCCGGAACGGCGGCCCGGTGTCGAGCCCGGTCTCCCCGCGAGGATGCGGCATGGCCGCGGGGCTGGGGTTCTCGACTGCGCGTCGGCGCGGGTCGCGTGCGCTGGGGTCAGCGGCCGACGTGCAGTCGGCTCGGCATTCGCTTGCTCATGGTGGAGAGCCTATGGGGGAGCCCCGCGATGGGGGAGACGGGCCGCGATGCGGACGCTTGTGACATCCGCTGCTCGGCCCGGGCGCTTCCGGCTGCTGCCTCCGGTGCGGCTCGTCGGGGACGAGGGCGGTCCTCCGGGAGGAGAGGGGATGGACGGCGCCCCGTGGTGGATGGGGCGAATGTTGCATGTGTGTCGACTGATGATCACTGTGAAACCTGTTGCGTATTGTCATTCGAGTGACTAGTCTCGCCGGGAGGAGCACCGTTTTCGCGGTGCGCGCCCTTGGCCCCGACGACAGGTGGAGCAGTGCCCATTCCGATCACGCGGACGAAGTCCCGGCGAGTCGCCCTCGCCGCCATCCTCGCGACTGCGGCCCTCGTCGCCCCCAATCTCGCATTCGCCGCGACCTCGGAAGCCGATATCGCCCGGGCGAAAGCCGAAGAGGAAGCGGCGAAGATGTCGGTCGCCCAGATCGAGGTGCGACTGGCCTCCGTCGCCTCCGACGCGGAAGCCGCGCGCCGGGCCGCTCAAATCGCCGCCGAGGAGCTCAACGTCGCGAGCGTCGCGCTCGATGAGGCGAAGGCGACCGCGGCGTCCGCCCAGAAGGACGCCGATAAGGCGCTGGCCGACTTCAACGAGGGGAAGAAGGAGATCGCCTCCGTCGCCCAGACGGCCTACCGCGAGGGGGCCGCGACTCTTGACACGCTCGCCCCCTACCTCAACGCCGATGGCCTGAGGACCGTCGAGACGAAGCAGACCTCGCTCGCGACCTTCTCCAACTCCGCCGACGCGAAGATGCAGCGCGTCGCCGCGCTCGAACAGGTCGCCTCCGTCATGCAGAAGGCGGCCGATGAGGCGGTCGCCGCTCAGGAGAGCGCCACGCAGAAGGTCGCTCAGCGCGCAGAAGCAGCCGAGAACGCCGCCCGCAATGCGCTCACCCTGGAGGAGACGACTGCTGCGGAGAAGGAGGCGTACATCGCCGAACTCGCCAAGAAGCAGAACACGACCGTCGAACTCATCCAGGCCCGCGCGGCCGAACTGGAAGCGCAGCGCCAGGCCGCGGCTGAAGCCGCAGCGCGCGCAGCCGCGGAGCGCGCGGCGCAGCAGGCGGCCGCTGAAGAGGCCGCGGCGCAAGCGGCGACCCCGGCCCCCGCGCCGACGCCCACATGGACTCCCGCGCCCGCACCGACCCCGGCACCGGCTCCCGCCCCCGCGGGCTCCGGGCGCGGAGCGGCGGCGGTGGCCGCGGCTCGCACCTTCCTCGGCATCCCCTACGTGTGGGGCGGCACCTCCTACGCGGGCGTCGACTGCTCCGGCCTCGTCCTCCTCGCCTGGGGCCAGGCGGGAGTGTCCCTCCCGCGCGTCGCCTCCTCGCAGTACGGAGTCGGTGCGAAGGTCTCGATCAACGCCCTCGAACCGGGCGACCTCGTCTTCTGGAGTTCGAACGGAACCCAGTGGGGGATCTACCACGTCGCCATGTACATCGGCGGCGGGCAGATCATCGAAGCCCCCTATCCGGGCGCGAGCGTCCACGTCGCCCCGCTCTACTGGAACGGGCTCATGCCCTTCGGCACGAGGCTCTGACCCGGCCTGCGCCGCTCATCGGCCGAAGCTGAAACGCCTGTGGGGGCGGTTCTTCAGAACCGCCCCCACAGGCGTTCCGCCATATCGGGGGCCTCGCGACGCGCAGCCGCGAGGCCCCCGATGACGCGGGTGCTTCCGATCCCGGAACTCAGCCCTCGCGGTGCTTGGCCGCCTCGTGCTCCTTGAGGCGCTCGTAGGAGCGGCGGATCTCCGCCTCGGCCTCCTCGCGACCGACCCAGTGCGCACCCTCGACCGACTTGCCGGGCTCGAGGTCCTTGTAAACCTCGAAGAAGTGCTGGATCTCGAGGCGGTGGAACTCCGAGACGTCCTCGATCTCCGTGCGCCACGAGGCCCGCTGGTCCGAAGCCGGCACGCAGAGCACCTTGTCGTCGCCGCCCTTCTCATCGGCCATGCGGAACATGCCGAGCGCCCGGCAGCGGATCACGCAGCCCGGGAAGGTCGGCTCCTCCAGCAGGACGAGCGCGTCGAGCGGGTCGCCGTCCTCGCCGAGGGTGTCGTCGATGAAGCCGTAGTCGTCCGGGTAGCGGGTCGAGGTGAAGAGCATGCGATCCAGGCGGATGCGGCCCGTCTCATGGTCGATCTCGTACTTGTTCCGATTCCCCTTGGGGATCTCGATCGTGACATCGAATTCCACCGCGTCCTCCTTGTTCTGGCCCGCGGAGCGCGGGTGTCGGATCAGTCCATTCGTGCCTGTGCCGCTAGTGTGTTGGTGATGAACCCCGGAAGGAGGCCCATGCGGCGCAGAACTGCTGGTGCGATTGTAGGCACTTCGGTCCTCGCTCTGGGACTTATGGGGTATGGCGCGGCTGACTTCGCGGGTAAGGTCCCGGGTTTCCTCTCGCCTTCCCGGGCCCCGGTCCTGAGCGCCCCGCCCGCCTTCCCGAAGGCCTCGCCCCTCGAAGGCGCGGGGATGAGGATCCCCGAGGGGACCCCCGTCGATCCGGGGACGATCGCCCCGCTCTGGACGCCCGTTCGTGAAGCCGCGGCCGGCGGCGGCTGGTCCTCGTGGGGCGTCGTCCTCGACGCGGCAACGGGCGAAGTGCTCTTCGAGGAGGCCGCAGCGGACGCGCATACTCCCGCATCGACCGCGAAGACGCTGACCGCATTTGCGGCCCTGAGCTCACTGAACCCCTCGGACGTCCTGTCGACCTCGCTCCTCGCTTCGGGATCATCACTGCACCTGACCTCCGAGGGCGACCTCCTCCTGGGCAGCGGGGCGTCCGACCCCGATTCCGTTCCCGGGCGCGCGGGCATCGCCGACCTCGCGCAGAAGGCCGCCGCCGCCCTGAGCGCAGCGGGAGTCTCCTCGGCGAGCCTGTCATGGGACGCCCCGCCCTTCGCGGGCGAGGACCGCCTGAGCGCGCTCATCGCCCAGGAGACCCGCGACTACGTCGGGCCGACGGCCTCCATGGCGATCGGGGCGGGCCGTGCGGGCGATTCGGACGTCGGATTCCTCGACGACCCCGCCCGCGCAGTCGCCGCGACCCTCGCTAAGGCCCTCGCCGCGCACGGCGTCGCGGTGAGCCTGACGGGTCCGGCGCCGACGCCCGAGGGATTCGAAACGCTCGCCACGATCGAATCGGCGACGGTCGCCGAACAGCTCCGCTGGATGCTCCACACCTCGGACAACACCCTGGCCGAGCAGTACTGCCGCCTCGCGGCCCGCGCCGGCGGCGCCGAGCCCTCCTTCGACGGGGCGACCGCATTCATCCGTCAGACCCTGGAGGGCGCGGGCGTATCAACCGGGGGCCTCGCCCTTGAGGACTGCTCGGGACTGTCGACCAACGATCGGGTGAGCGGGAGAACCCTCGCCGAAGCGCTGCGGACGGCGGCAGCATCCGCCGGCGCCCTTGCGGATCTCCCGCGCTCCCTGCCCTGGGCGGGCCTGAACGGCACGATGACGACGCGGATGCTCGAGGGCCCGGCCTTCGCGAATGCGCAGGCGAAGACCGGGTCCCTCGGAGCGGTGTCGAGCCTTGCGGGGATCGTTGAAACGACGACGGGCCGTCTCCTGGTCTTCGCAGTGGGCGCGGACGGCGTTCCCGATCAGGGCGCCGCATCGACGAGGCCGATCCTGGACGGCTTCATCGCCTCGCTCGCGGCCCTGTGACCGCCCCTCCGGGCCGCAGCGAGCCCGGAGCGACGGCCGGCCGACCGGGTCCGCTGGACGGCCGGCGGCCTCCCGGAATCCTCAAGCGCACGGGTGCCGCGCCCAGCCCGCGCTTTGTAAGCTAGGGCCATGCCGATCCCGATGACCACAACCGCCATGGCCAAGGCCATGAACGCCGTGTCGTACGCGGGGCCGCAGACCTCGCCCGCCTCGGCATCAGGCATGTCGAAGCGCCTCCTTAGGGCCGCTGCGTGGTCCGCTCCGCGGCTCACGGGCCTCTCCGGCCTCGACGAGGCCGACCTCGTCGCGGACTCCAGGGTCGTCCTGCTCGATCGGCACGCCCTCGCGATCCGCCTGGCGCGCATCCTGGATGCGGCGGCCCCCCTCGAGTCCGTCGACCATGCCCGCAAGCGCCTGCGCGTCCTGCGCCTCGTCGCCACGCGCGCGACGGGCCTGTGGGACCCCTCGACGCGCACGCGGATCCTGGTGCCGCCGAACGCCCTGGCCGCCGCGCACCGCTATTCGCTGGATCAAGCGGATTGGTCGAAGTGGGTGGCCCTGAGGACGGGACTGCTCGGCGCGCTCGTCCTGCGCGCCCCCTTCCTCGTCGACCCCGGTGCGAGGGTCGAATCCCTGCTGGAGCGACTGGTGCTGGCCGAGGCCCTCGTCGACGCGATGATGGCGTCGATCACCCCGGCTCGCCTGCCTTCCGTGGAATGGCTCCGCCACCACGGGCCCTCCCCCTCGCTCGCGGGCTCCGTGGCGACGAGGATCGGGGTGTCGAGCCCCCTCCTGGATGAGCGCCACCGGATCCCCTCCTTCGCCCTCGACGTCGTGCGCTCCGGGCGGCTCGATCTCCTGCTCGCGGCCCCCGAGAAGCTGCCCGACGCGGCCGAACTCGTCCGGCCCGATGCTTGGGCCGCGCGTGCCTCCTGAATCCCCGGCGTCCCGGATCGTCGGCCCGAATCCGCGCGGTGCGATCGGGAGGGTCTCGCTCGCCGTCCGCCGAGCGCTGAAAGGCTGCGCCGCAGGGGGGAGTGCGGTGGTCGCCCTGTCCGGCGGCGCGGATTCCCTCGCGCTCGCGCTCGCGGTCATCGACGCGGGGACGAGGGCCGGGCTGCGCGTCGTCACGGTGACCGTGGATCACGCCCTCAGGCCCGATTCCGCTCGTGAAGCCGCCCGGGCCGCCGAGATCGCCGAGCGGCTCGGCGCACGGGCCAGGGTGGTTCGCGTCGAGGTCGGGGATGAGGGCGGGCCCGAGGGGGCCGCCCGCTCGGCGCGCTTGGCCGCCCTTTCGCAGTGCGCCCGCGACGAGGGCGCGCCGGTCCTGCTCGGCCACACCATGGACGATCAGGCGGAGACGGTGCTGCTCAGGCTCGCTCGCGGTTCCGGCGCCTCGAGCCTGAGGGCGATGAGCGCCGACACCACCGATGAAGACGGCGTCCGATGGATCCGGCCGCTGCTCGGGGTGCGCCGGGCCGACACCCGGGGGGCGTGCGCGCAAGCGGGCCTGACATGGATCGAGGACCCGTCGAACGAGCCCGAGGGCCCCTGGCGCGCCGAAGACGGTTCGCCCCTGCGCAGGGCGGCCGTGCGTGCGCGCGCGATCCCGATGCTCGCCGAGGCTCTCAGGATCGATCCGATCCCCGCACTGGCCAGAAGCGCTGAGCTCGCTTCACGGGACGACGAGGCGCTCGAGCTGTGGGCGTCCCGGGAGTGGGAGCGGGCCAGGCGCGTGCTCCGCGCCGTCGACGCTAAAGCGCCCGCCCTGTCGCTTCACGCCCTCGAAGGCCTTCCCCGTGCCGTGCGGACCCGGATCGAACGCCGCTTCGCCCTCGAAGCCGGAGCGAGGCCCTCGGCGCTGTCCTCCATCCACATCGACGCCCTCGACGCGCTCGTGACCGACTGGCACGGCCAGGGGCCGCTGGACCTGCCGGGGGTCATGGTGAAGCGGACGCGCGACCCCCGGGGCCTGCCCGTCCTCGTGGCCGTGCGCACCTGAGGCGCCGCGCGGCGCGTCCGGGCCCGCTCCGCGCCCCGGGAGGGGGCCTCGCGTCGCCCCCGTGCGGGCAAGTGTGGCAGTCTTGACCGTAGGGCCCTCGTGATGAGGGCGCACGACCGGAAAGAGGGGACCGCGTGGACACCACGGATATGGGAGACGAGCTCAAGGACGTCCTCATCACCGCCGATCAGCTCGATCAGCGCCTCCAGGAGATGGCCGCGGACATCGACAGGGACTACGCGGGCAAGGAGCTCCTCCTCGTCGGCGTCCTGCGCGGAGCGGTCATGGTGATGGCCGATCTGTCGCGGAAGATCCACACTCCTTCGCAGATGGACTGGATGGCCGTCTCCTCGTACGGCTCGGGGACGAAGTCCTCGGGGGTCGTGCGCATCCTCAAGGACCTCGATCAGGACGTGACCGGCCGTGACGTGCTCATCGTCGAAGACATCATCGATTCCGGTCTGACGCTCTCCTGGCTCCGGGCGAACCTCTTGTCGAGGGGCGCGAACTCGGTGAGGATCGCGACCGCGCTGCGCAAGCCCGCCGCCGCGAAGGTCGATGTCGATGTCGCGTACGTCGGCTTCGAGATCCCCGACGAGTTCGTCGTCGGTTACGGCCTCGACTACGCCGAGAAGTATCGGAACCTGCCCTTCGTCGGGACGCTCGCCCCGCACGTCTACGCGCACTGAAAGGCCTTGCCGGATGGCGGATGTGAAACAGAAGCGTATCAACTGGGCGTGGATCCTCGTCCCGCTCCTCGTCTTGTCGATCGGGGGCTGGTTCGTGTGGCAGACCTTCCAGCCCAAACAGGTTGACACCTCAGAGGGTCTGGAGATCCTCAAGGGGCTAACGATCGAGCGCGTCGTCCTCAATGAGGCGACCCAGCAGGTGAACCTCGTTCTCAAGGAGAGCTACACCCACAAGTCGACGGGCCTGGGGGACCGGACCGCCGAGCTCGGCAAGTCGGTCTACTTCACCTACTCCTATTCGCAGACCGAGGACATCCTCACGGCGGTCTCCAAGGCGGCGCCAGCGAAGGGGTGGAACGCCCTGAGGCCGCAGGGCTCCCTGTTCTTGGCGATCCTGCAGATGGTCGTCCCGATCCTCCTGCTCCTGGGGGCCTTCTGGTTCCTCATGAGCCGGATGTCCGGATCCAAGATGCTCGGGGGCTTCGCGCAGTCGAAGGCCAAGGAGTTCAATCAGGAGCGCCCGGACATCACCTTCGCCGATGTGGCGGGCGAGGACGAGGCGGTGGAGGAGCTCGAGGAAATCCGCGAGTTCCTCGCCTCCCCGGACAAGTTTCATCGCGTCGGCGCGCGGATCCCCCGCGGCGTCCTCCTTTACGGCCCTCCCGGAACCGGCAAGACCCTCCTCGCCAAGGCTGTCGCCGGCGAGGCCCATGCACCCTTCTTCTCGATCTCGGGCTCGGAGTTCATGGAGCTCTACGTCGGCGTCGGCGCCTCCCGCGTCCGCGACCTCTTCGACCGGGCGAAGAAGGCCGCGCCCGCGATCATCTTCGTCGACGAGATCGATGCGGTCGGCCGCCATCGCGGCTCCGGAATCGGCGGCGGGAACGATGAGCGCGAGCAGACGCTCAACCAGCTGCTCGTCGAGATGGACGGCTTCGACGAACGGGCGAACATCATCCTCATCGCCGCGACCAACCGCCCCGACATCCTCGACCCCGCCCTGCTGCGCCCGGGCCGCTTCGATCGGCAGATCGCCGTCGAGGCCCCCGATCTCAAGGGCCGTGAGGCGATCCTCAAGGTGCACGCCGCGGGCAAGCCGATGACCGACGATGTCGACCTCCACCAGATCGCCAAGCGGACCCCCGGGTTCACGGGCGCCGACCTGGCGAACGTCCTCAACGAGGCGGCGCTGCTCACGGCCCGCTCCAACGCCGACCTCATCGACGACCGCGCGATCGACGAGGCGATCGACCGGGTCATCGCCGGCCCGCAGAAGCGCACCCGCGTGATGAACGATCACGACAAGGCGGTCACCGCCTACCACGAGGGCGGGCACGCCCTGTGCGCGGCCGCCCTGCGCTACACGGATCCCGTGACGAAGGTGACCATCCTCCCCCGAGGGCGGGCGCTGGGCTACACGATGGTGATGCCGACTGAGGATCGTTACAACAAGACCCGCAATCAGCTGCTCGACGACCTCGTGTATTCGATGGGCGGGCGCGTCGCCGAGGAGATCGTCTTCCGCGATCCTTCGACGGGACCGGCCAACGACATCCAGCAGGCGACGAAGACCGCCCGCGCGATGGTCACCGACTACGGCATGTCCTCGCGGGTGGGCCTGGTCAAGCTCGGCACCACCGACACCGAGGCCTTCGGCCACGGCTCGGGCGTCGAGCAGAGGGCCTTCTCCGATGAGATGGCCTCGATCATCGATGACGAGGTGCGCCTCCTCCTCGACGCGGCGATGCGCGAGGCGTGGGAGATCCTCACGAAGAACCGCGACGTCCTCGACCGCCTCGCCGAGCGCCTCCTCGAGGAGGAGACCCTTGACGAGGCCCAGCTCGCCGAGATCTTCGCCGGTGTGAGGAAGCAGGATGAACGCCCGGTGTGGAACTACGGGGCGGAGGCCGCGATCGAGGGCGCCAGGCTCGGCGGCCCGGTCGGCATCGAGCGCGCGCCCGAGGCCACGGCGGCGGGCGAAGGAGACGATGGCGTGAGCGAAGGCGAGGGTGCGGGCGAATGACCTACGACCTGCAGGCTGTCGAGAAGGCGACCGCCGACCTGCTCGCAGCGATCGGCGAGGATCCGACCCGGGAGGGCCTCGTCGACACCCCCGCGCGCGTGGCGCGCGCCTGGCGTGAAATGCTCGTCGGCCTCGAGGAGGATCCGAAGGAGTACCTGAGGACGCAGTTCACCGCGGGCACGGACGAGCTCGTCCTCGTCCGCGACATCGTCTTCCACTCGGTGTGCGAGCACCACCTGCTGCCCTTCCACGGGCGTGCGCACGTCGGGTACATCCCGCGCGGCGGTCGCGTGACCGGCCTGTCGAAGCTCGCGCGCGTCGTCGAGGGCTACGCCCGTCGTCCCCAGGTCCAGGAACGCCTCACGGCTCAGATCGCCGATGCGATCGACGAGGTCCTCCATCCCCAGGGCGTCACCGTGGTCATCGAGGCCGAGCACATGTGCATGTCCATGCGCGGCGTGTCCAAGCCGGGATCCTCCACCGTGACCTCGGCCCTGCGGGGCATCATGAACGACGGGACGACGCGCGCCGAGATGATGGCCCTCGTCCTGGGGGGACGGCGAGAACGGTGAGGATCGGCGGACCGCGGCTCCCCTCGGGACTCGTGCTTCCCGAGGATCGGACCCTCATCATGGGCATCCTCAACGTCACCCCCGATTCCTTCTCCGACGGGGGCCGTTTCTCGACGGTCGAGGCCGCCCTCGCCCACGCGCGCGGCATGATCGCCGAGGGCGCCCGCATCGTCGACGTGGGCGGGGAATCCACGCGGCCCGGCTCGACGAGGATCGATGCTGACGAGGAGTGGGCGCGCATCGGGACGGTGGTCGCCGAGCTCGCCGCGGAGGGGGTCGTCGTGTCCGTTGACACGCTCCACGCCTCCACGGCCCGCAGGGCGGCCGATGTCGGAGCCGCGATCATCAACGACGTCTCGGGCGGCCGCTGGGACCCGGACATGTTCGACGTGGTCGCGGATTCGGACTGCGCCTGCATCGTCCAGCACTTCCGGGCGCTGCCGGGGCCGGAGGAGGACTTCGACTACGGGGACGACCTCATGGGCGCGCTTTCGGAGCGTTTGAGCGTCCAGGTCGAGGACGCCCTGAGCAGGGGGATCGACGAGGAGAGGATCGTCATCGATCCGGGATTGGGATTCTCCCTGACCGACGCCCAATGCGCGGAGATCCTCGATAACCTGGGCCGCTTGAAGGACCTCGGCTACCCTGTCCTCATCGGAGCCTCCCGCAAGCGCTTCGTCAAGGCGATGGGCGGTGACCGCGACGAGCGGACCGCCGAGATCACCGTGAAGTGCGCGCGGGCGGGCATATGGGCGGTCCGCGTACACGAGATCGTCGGGAACGCGCGTGCCGCACGGGAAGGGAATGGGGACCTGGGATGAGCCGTCCACTCGACGTCATCGCTCTGCGCGGGCTATCGGCGAGGGCGGTCCACGGCGTACTTCCCGAGGAGCACGTGGCGCCCCAGCCCTTCGTCGTCGACCTCGCCCTGTGGGTCGACGGCCGCGATGCCGCGCGCAGCGACGATATCGCCGAAACGGTCTCCTACGCCGAAGTCGCCGATGTCGTCTCGACGATCGTGAAGGGGCCCGCGGTCCGTCTCATCGAGACCCTCGCCCACAGGATCGCCGATGCGATCGTCTCCATGGAGCGCGTCCACGGGGTCGAGGTGACCGTCCACAAGCCGGAGGCCCCGATCCGTCAGGCCTTCGCCGACGTGTCCGTCACGGTCCGTGCGGGTCGCTGCGGTGAAGCCGGGGGCGCCGTGGAATTGACCCGAGACGTCCCCGAGGCCCCCGCGCGTCCCGAGGCCCGGGCCGTCCCCGAGATCCCCGCGCGTCCCGGGGCCCGGGTTGTACCCGAAGCCCGCCTCCCCGAGGCCCCCGCCCGTCCCGCGGTTCGCGTCGTGCTCGCCCTCGGCGGCAATATCGGCGACGCCCCGAAGACCCTGGCCGATGCGGTCGAGCGCCTCATCGACGACCCGCGCATCGACGTGCTCGACGTTTCGCCCCTCCTGAGGACGATGCCGGTCCTCGCCCCGGGGCAGGCGCCCCAGGACGACTACTGGAACGCCGTCGTACTCGCATCGACCGCCCTCGCTCCGCGCGAAGTGCTCGCACTCGCGCACGAACTCGAGGCCTCGGCGAAGCGCGAACGCCTCGAGCGCTGGGGCGCGAGGACCCTCGACGTCGACCTCATCGACTACGCGGGGATCGTCATGTCCGATGCGGATCTCACCCTCCCGCACCCGCGCGCCCGCGTTCGGGCCTTCGTGCTGGCGCCCTGGTCCATCATCGATCCGCAGGCCCGACTCGGCGGGGAGCAGGTCGCCGAACTCCTCGCGCAGGCCCCCGATATCGAGGGCATCATCGACGCGGTCGACGATTGGCTCGGCGATCCCGGGACGATCATGGCGGAGTCGGACGCCCTCATCGCTCAGGCCCTGGAGGAGAACGCGGTCCCGGCGCCGCCGGTCGCCCACCCCCCGGCGCCACCGCTCGGCTTCCCCCGTGACAGGACGGTCCAGAAGTCGCGTCTCGATCTCGTGCCCGAAGAGTCCCGACTGGGCCTCGCGCCCTCGGAGGGCTCCCTGGACCTCGTATGGCGGCAGCTGTGGGAACGCTGGTCGGCCCCGATCGACGTGACGCAAACGCGGGCGAGCACCGCCCCTGCGCTCACCGGACCGACCGCATCCCCTCGCTTCACGGGGTCGACCGCGCCCCGTCCCCTCGCCGCATCGGCCGTGTCGCCTCAGCTGGCCGCATCGGCCGCCGAAGGGGCGACTCGCACCTACGAAGACGCGGGATCGCGGGCCGAGCCCGCATTCGAGGAAGCGCCGACGACCACCGCCGCGCCCGCCGAAGGGGCCGAGGCCGACGCGCCGAAGCGGCGCCCGCGCTGGCTCCCCCTCCTCGGGCACAGGGAGGAGCACGCCGACGCGCGGGCATCGGCGAGCGCTGGCGCCGAGACGCCGGTGCCGAGCGGGACTCGCACCGCCTCGACGGCCCCGGGCCGGGCCGGGGAGCCCCCGGCTGCGCCACACCCTTCGCGCACCCTTCCCACCTGGGACTTCGCCGGTGCGTGCGTGCGGATCGTCGATGAGGCCTCGGCGTTAGACGCGCCCGCTGAGCAGACGAGCGGCTCCCACCCGCTGAGGCGCTCCATCGTCGATCCGGGCCTGCCCGAAGACGCGCTCCGCGGCCCCGTCGCGGATTCAGAACTCACGCGGACCGGCTTGCTGCGCAAGGTGGTCGTCCGGCCCTCCGTTTCAGGCCCGATCACCGTGACGAGGGAGCAGGAAGGCCGATGACGCCGATCTCGAGGCTCCGCCTCCTCGGCCTCGGCGTCGGAGCCGCGGTCCTCACCGGGGCCGCCAGTCTCGCCCTCGTCTCCTCGGGCGGGTCGCCGCTGCTCATCGCCCCGCTTCTCGCCCCGCTCTTCGCCGTCTTCGGCCTCGTGCTCGGCTGGGCGGGCCTTCATGTCCGGCGCTTCAAGGACCGTAAGCGGACCTGGGTGACGCCGCTCGCCGCGATGCGCATCGCGATCGCCGCGCGGGCCTCCGGCTACGTCGCCTCCGCGGCGGCGGGCGTGCTGGCGGGCGTGCTGGTCGCCAGCCTGGGACGCATCGAGGCGCCGCTCATGGCCTCGAACGCCCTCGCGGCGGGCTTCGCCTGCGCGGGCGCCCTCTGGTGGTGCGTCGTCGCCGTGGTCGTGGAACGCTGGTGCATCGCGGACATCGATGACGACTCGAAGGACCCCGGCGAGGTCGCGCGTCCGAGCGCCAGCCCCGCATAGGGCCCTGCGGAGTCCCCGGGCCACTTCCCCGGTCCCGACTCCGTCAGTCCCGCTCACGACCCTTCAGCCAGTATTTCGAGGAGGCGATCATGACTCGAGGATCAGGCCGTTCCCCTTCACCGTCGGTGCGCAAGCGCCCCAACCTGTGGCCCCGGCGCATCATCACGGGAACGGGCCTCCTGGCGGTCGTGGCCCTGCTCGTCTGGGGGATCGTCAGCATCGTCGGCCTCGTCTCAGGCGATGCGCCCGCCGAGGAGGAGCCCCAATCGCTCGCGATCCGCAAGGCGGAGACCATCCAATCGGGGGATTCCGTCATCGAGCTCCGTGCGGATCAGACGGCCACCCGTGACGGGATCGTCTCGGAGAGCGAAGGGGTCACCATTCCCGCCTGCGCGCCCGACGCCCTGCGCTACACGGCCGAAGCCGCCCAGGCGAAGGTCGGCGCGGGTGAAACGGTGTCCGTGTCGGTCGAGAACACGGGCGCGATCGCCTGCACGACCCGTGCGGGGGCATTGGGGCTTCGCGTCATCTCCGGCGAGCAGACCATGTACGACTCGACGGCCTGCGAGGGCTACGCCCCCGATGCCACGCCCCTCCTGCTGGCGCCGGGCGCCTCCTGGAGCGGAACGCTCGGCTGGGACGGCCGCGTCTACTCCGAGGGCTGCGTCGCCCCCGCTGAGGCCCTGAACGCCGAAGCCGGGACCTACCGCGCGGTCGTCGTGGTCGGGGGCGAGGCGGTCACGGGGGAAGCGGTCTTCGAGATCGTCCCCTGAGGTCACCAGCCGACGATGCCGCTGGCCGCCATCTGGGCCTGATGATCGAGGTTCTCGCGGATGAGCTTGGCCCGGTAGGGGCCGATGCCCTCGATGCCCTGGAGGTCCTCGACGCTCGCGGCGCGCAGCTCCTGGAAGGTCGGCCAGTGGGAGGAGACCTCCTTGATGACGCTCCACGGAAGGTGGGGGACGAGCGAGAGCGCGCGAATGCCGCGCGGCTGGATATCGCGATCGAGGTCGGCGACCTCGAACACGCCCAGTCCCAGCACATTCGCGATCGCGCTGAGATCGACGAGCTTGTCGCCGCCGAGCTCGGACAGGTGCTGATCGACCGACGCGATCGACGAGGCGGAGCGGATGTAGTCGCGCAGGACGAGCGCCCGCTCCGAGGCGGAGCCGCGAACGAGATCATCGACCTGAAGGGCCAGGAGGCGGCCTTCGGAGCCGAGCTCCTCGAGGTAGCCGTTGATCTCAGAAGTGATGCGCCTGATCATCTCCATCCGCTGGACGACCGTCGCGACGTCGCGGATCGTCGCGGAATCGCGCATCTCCAGAACGGTGAGAGTCTGAAGCACCTCGTCGAGTCGCTGCGAATAGCGGTCGAGCGTGTCGACCGCGAGATTCGCGCGTGAGAGCAGGGACTCGGGCTCCTCGACGAGGCGATGGCATTCGCCGACGTAGACGGAGATCATCCTCATCGAGGCGGAAAGGGACAGGACCGGGAGGTGGGTCTGGCGCGCCGTCCTCTGAGCCGTTCGGTGGCGCATCCCGGATTCATCCGTGGGGATCGTCGGATCGGGCAGGAGCTGAACGTTCGCCTTGCGGATCCTCATGTTCTCGATATCGAGGACGACCGCCCCGTCCATCTTGCACAGTTCGCGCAGGCGCGAGGCCGTGAAGTCCACATCGAGGTCGAAGCCGCCCGAGCAGATCGCCTCGACCTCCGGCGTGTAACCGAGGACGATGAGGCCGCCCGTGTGCGAACGCTGAATCCGCTCAAGGCCCTCGCGCAGGGCGGTACCGGGGGCGACGGCCGCGAGGGCCTCCCTGAGGATCACCGAATCGGATGTCACAATCCCGCCTTCCTACGCACCGGCTTCGATTCGAAGTTTACGGCAGCGCCGCGCGGATCGCGGTCGCGAGGTCGGAAACGGTCAGCACTGTGAGACTGTCGATCCGCGGAAGATCCTCCGAACCCTTCGCCGGCACGATCGCCCGAGTGAATCCCAGACGGGCGGCCTCCTGCAGGCGGCGGCCCACGCCGGTCGATGCGCGGATCTCCCCGGTCAATCCGATCTCGCCGATCGCGACCGTTCCCGGCCGGGGGACGATCTGCTCATGAGCCGTGACGATGGCGATCGCCATCGCGAGATCGATCGCCGGTTCGGCGCTCCTCGCGCCGCCGACGGTCGACACGTACACGTCGTAGGAGGACAGGTCGACATCGAGCCGGGCCTGGAGGACCGCGAGGATCATGGCGACCCGGGAATGATCGACGCCCGAGGTCGTCCGCCTGGGCGATCCCGCGGCGCTCGAGGCGACGAGGGCCTGGACCTCGGTCGGCATCGGGCGGCGCCCCTCGAGCGAGACCGTCACGCAGGTCCCCGGGACATTCGCCGAGGACTCCGAGAGGAACAGGCCGGAAGGATCGGGGACCTCGCGGATCCCGGATTCCACGAGCTCGAAGCAGCCGACCTCGTCGGTCGGCCCGTAGCGGTTCTTCACGGCCCGCAAGAGGCGCAGACGCGAATGGCGGTCCCCCTCGAATTGGCAGACGACATCCACGAGGTGCTCCAGGACCCGCGGACCCGCGATGCCCCCGTCCTTCGTCACATGGCCGACGAGGAGCACCGGCAGATCGCGCTCCTTCGCGGCGCGGATGAGGCCGGCCGCGACGGCGCGCACCTGTGCGACGCCCCCGGCCCCGCCCTCGACCTGGCCCGATGAGACGGTCTGCACGGAATCGACGATGAGGAGCGAAGGGGAGACCGCGTCGACGTGCCCGAGCACTGAGGCGAGGTCGTTGTCATCGGCGAGGAGGAGGCGGTCGTCCAAGGCGCCGATGCGCATCGCCCGCGCCTTGACCTGCGAGGAGGATTCCTCACCGGTCACGTAGAGGACCGGGCCATGGTCCCCGGTCCCGCGGGCGGCGCGCGCCGCCACATCGAGGAGGAGGGTCGATTTGCCCACCCCGGGTTCGCCGGCGAGCAGGACGACGGCGCCCGGGACGACGCCCCCGCCGAGGACGCGATCCAGCTCCCCTACACCGGTCGGGCGCGAGCGCGCACGTTCGCCGTCGACATCCCCGATGGGGAGCGCCGGTCGACGGGGCGCAACCGCAGCGGTGCCCCCCGCGATCGCGCCGCCGGGCGCGGCCTCCTCCAGGGTGCCCCATGCGGAGCAGTCCCGGCACTGGCCCGCCCACTTCGGGCTCGTCCAGCCGCACTCCGTGCAGCGGTAGATCGTCTTCGCCTTCACCATGCTCGAAGCCTAACGGCGGGCATGGGCATGTGCGGCACTGCTTAGAGCGCCGCGGGCGCGCCGTCTAGGGGCGGTTCGCGAAGTACTCGAGCAGGCGGGCGTCGCCGGACACGATGATGATGTCCTCGGGGTTGATGCGCGTCTTCGAGGTCGCGTACTCGAAGGGCGTTCCCGGGCGCAGGACGCCGAGCAGATTCACGCCGTAGCGCCCTCGCAGATCCAGGTCCTCCACCGTGAAGCCGTGCACCTCTTTGGGGGGGCGCAGCTTCATGATCGCGAAGCCGTCCTTCTCCATCTCGATGTAGTCGATCATCCGGCCGCCGACGAGGTGGGCCGTGCGCTGACCCGCGTCGAATTCCGGATAGATGACGTGGTGGGCGCCGATCCTCCTCAGGATCCGGCCGTGCTCCCGGGAGATCGCCTTCGCCCAGATCGAGGGCATCCCCATGTCGACGAGATTCGCGGTGATGAGCACCGAGGACTCGAGCGATGATCCGGCGCCGACCACTGCGGCGCGGAATTCGCGGGCCCCGAGCTGCTCGAGGGCCTCCATCGAGGTCGCATCCGCTTCGACGAGGGGGAAGCGCCCCGCGAAGGCCTGAACGCGCGCGGGGTTCTTCTCGATCGCGAGGATCTCGTACCCCAGTTTGTCGAGCGTCACGGCCACAGCCGAACCGAAACGACCGAGTCCGATGACGAGTGTTCCGGAGGCGAGTTCGCGTGCATCCTCGTGAGCCATGCTCGCCATTATGCCCCGAAGAGCCCGATCTCGGGGACGCGGTCTGCCGGGCGCCCCGCGCCGGCCGGGGCCGGGCGCCCCTCGTCGATCAGCGGAGCCTCGCGTCCTCTAACCGATGATCGGGCGCTCCTCGGGCATGCGGATCACGCGCGAACGGTCCCGCAGCGCAAGAGCCGCGGCCATGGTCATCGAGCCGGTCCGCCCGGCGAACATGAGGATGATGAGCACGTACTTGCCCAGGGGCGGCAGCGTCGCGGTGATGCCGGTCGACAGGCCGACCGTCGCGAAGGCGGAGATCGTCTCGAAGAGGATCGTGTCGAGCGAGTAGTTCGTGAGCGACAGCAGGACCACCACGGACACGGCGACGAGCGTCAGGCCCAGCAGGGACACCGCGACCGAAAGGCGCACGACCGAGGGCGGGATCCGTCGCCCGAAGGTCTCGATGTCCTGATCGCCCCTCGCCTCGGCGATCACCGCGAGGACGAGCACCGCGAAAGTCGTGACCTTGATGCCGCCCGCGGTCGACGCCGAGCCGCCGCCGATCATCATGAGGACGTCCTGGACGAAGTGCGTCTGCGGCCGCATGACGCCGACATCGAGGGCCGACAGCCCCGAGGAGCGCGAGTTCACGCCCGCGAGCAGGATGTTGAGCAGGCACGTCGAGGTGTCGAGCGACCCCAGTGTGAGCGGATTAGTCCATTCGGTGAGGGCGAGCATCACCGTCCCCACGAGCGCGAGGATCGCGTAGACCGACAGTGTGAGCTTCGTGTGCAGCGCCCACTTGCTCGGGGTGCGCCACCGGGCGGCGAGGTCCTGAATGACGGGGAAGCCGATCGCGCCCACGAAGGTCCCCAGGACGATCGGTGCGAGGAGCCACCAATCGGAGACGTGCGGGGCGAGGCCGCCGACGAGGATGACGAAGCCCGCGTTGTTGAAGACGGAGATCGCCATGAACATGGCCTCCCAGACCGCCCTGCCCAGGGTTTCGCCCATCGTGAGGAACCGGGGGAGGAAGATGAGGAAGAGGAGGGATTCAGCGGTGAGCGAGGTCGCGATGACCGCTTTCAGGAGGCCGGAGATCTGGCCCAGCCCGTCCGACTTCGTCTCCTGGGCGGCGAGCATCCGCTGGGTCAGGCCGAGGTGGCGCGAAACCGCGAAGCCGAGGATCGAGGCGAGGGTCATCACGCCCAGGCCGCCGATCATGATGCCGAGGGCGATGACGCCCTGACCGAAGGGCGTCCAGCTCGTCGCCGTCTCCACCGTGGTCAGGCCCGTGACGCACACCGCGGAAACAGCGGTGAAGAGGATGTCGACGAAGGAGACCGGGCGCTGGGGGATCGTCGCGATCGGCAGGCTGAGGAGTGCGGTGATGACCGCGATGATGAGCGCGAAGACGCCGAGGGCGAGGCGCGCGGGCGCGTAGCGGGCCTGGCGGACGAACCACGCCTTGAAGCGGTCGACGGGGGTGTCCTCCGGGGCGGGATCCGTGCGGCCCACCCGGCGGACGAGGGGCGAGGGGGCCGCATCGAACTCCTCCGCGGATGCCGGGGAGGGGGCTCGTCGGCCCGAAGCCCCCATCGCGCGGGCCGTCGTGCCGAGGGGCAGGTCGATCGGCTTCTCGTGGTGCGCCACGGGCCCGTCCTTCCTCCGATCGGGAGCGCTTGATCGGCACAAGACTACGGATAGTGAGCGAGGGGGTGCGCTCGGCCGTCCGGGGAGAAGGATTCTCCTCCTCCGAAGTTGCCGACAAGGCGCCCTCAACCACTAGTATGGCCCTGAAGCGGGTGAATCATAGGACGCAGGGTTCCGGGTCCCGCTTTGATGAGCTCAGGAGTCTTCATGGATCAGAAGTCCGCACCCCGTTTCATGACGGTGTCCGAGGTGGCGGAACTCATGCGCGTGTCGAAAATGACCGTGTATCGCCTGATCCACTCCGGAGAAATGCCCGCGATCAGGGTCGGGAAGAGCTTCCGCGTCCCCGAGGCCGCCGTCGGCGCGCTCATCGCGTCGGGTCTCGCCGATCACACAGATGGGCGTGCGGCCGGGATCGGCGGCTGAAGCGGGTAGAATGGTCGCTGCTGTGCCCGCTCGGGCATGAACGACGAGCGGTGGTAACCTCCGCCGCGCATCTTTTTTCATACACGAGGGAGGAACCCCATGGGCTCCGTGATCAAGAAGCGCCGCAAGCGCATGGCGAAGAAGAAGCACCGCAAGCTGCTGCGCAAGACGCGTCACCAGCGTCGCAACAAGAAGTGAGTGTTGAGGGCCCGGCCGATCGGCCGGGCCCTTCGCTTCGCCCCGCGGCGGCGCGCGCCTCGTCGAAGCGTGGGAGACTGGGGGCATGATTTCGACGAAGATCCACGTGATGCGCCACGGCGAGGTCGACAATCCTGAAGGCGTGCTCTACGGCCGCCTCCCCGGTTTCGCCCTCACCGAGCTCGGCGGGGCGATGGCCCGAAGAGTCGCGGATCACCTGGTCGCAGAGGGCGCGGACATCAGCGCGGTGATCGCCTCCCCGCTCCTGCGCGCCCAGCTCACCGCGGCGCCCACGGCCCGCGCCTACGGCCTGCCGATCCTCTCGGATCCGCGTCTCATCGAAGCGGGCAACGTCTTCGAGGGCGAAGCGGTCAATTCCGATCGCGCGATCTTCTTCAAGCCCGGGAACCTCAGGTACTACACGAACCCGCTGCGGCCGAGCTGGGGCGAGCCCTACGCGCAGATCGCCGCGCGGATGAGCGCGGCGCTCTCCTCCGCCCTGCGGATCGCCGAGGGGCGCGAGGCCCTCGTCGTCTCGCATCAGAGCCCGATCACGGTCCTCACCCGATTCGCGCGCAAGCAGCCCCTCGCCCACGCGCCCTGGTCGAGGCGCTGCTCGCTCGCATCGCTCACGACATTCGAGTTCGTCGGCTCGACCCTCGTGGCGATCGGGTACTCCGAACCGGCGGCGGACCTGGTCGCCGAGGCCCAGGACATGACCCCGGGCGATTCGGCGGCCGCCCTCAAACGCTGAGGGCCCCGAGCGCTGAGGGTCCGGTCGGCCCGCCTACTCGCGCGGACCGCCCTCGGCCCCCTCGCCTTCGCCCTCGTCGCGCGTCTCGGGCTGCGCCGCCGGGGATTCGTCCGCTCCGTCCCCGCCACCCGCTTCGGCGCTGCGCCGCTTCTCGCGCTGAATGTCGCGCTCGATCCTGAAGAGGAACTCGGGGTCGTCATCCGGCGCGAGCGGACGGGGCTTCTCGGGCCGAGCTTGCGCGGGGCGCTGCATGGGGAGCGGGGGCAGGGGCGACTGCCCGGCTTCGGCGCGCGAAACGGCGCGGAGGACGATCCAGGCGATGGAGCCCAGGGAGAAGGAGGGGATCGTGATGAGGATGAGGACGAGCCACATCGCTTTGGGCATCCGCGCCCAGAGCTCCTCCTCGGGCGTGCGGAACCAGTCGGCGATCGCGTACACGGTGACGGCGATCCAGGCAATGGCGATGAGAATCCTCAGCATCCGGCAATTTTATCCCTCGGGGGCCCTGACGCCCCTGCGGGAGTTGCGCCCTCGGCGAAGCGCTCAGGCGATGAGGAGGAGGATGCTCGCGAGGACGGCGTAGGCGAGCGTGAACAGGCCCGTGTTGCGCAGCGCGGGGATGAGGGCCGCGCCCGCGGCGCCCGTGGAGACGGGGAGCACGGCCGGTGCGGCGCCGAGGGCGGTGAGGAGCATGAGGCAGACCGAGGTGAAGACCGTGAAGCCCAGCGCGTGGAGCGCGGTTCCCAGGATGACGACGGCGATCGTGAAGCAGGCGGAGAAGACGCTCCGGGAGGCGCCGTCGCCGAGGCGCACCGCGAGGGTCCGCTTCCCGGACTCGGTGTCGGAGGGGATGTCCCGGATGTTGTTCACCATGAGGAGGGCCACGGACTCCAGTCCGAGGGCCGAGGCGAGCCCCCACAGCCAGGCCGGCGCCTCCTGGATCTGCGTCCACGTGGTTCCGACGCAGGCCATGAGGCCGAAGAAGACGAAGACGAAGAGTTCGGACAAGCCGATGCCCATGTATCCGTAGGGGGTCCGTCCGCCCGTGTAGAACCATCCGGCGAGCACCGCGAGGATTCCGGGGATGAGGAGGAGCCACTGCCCGGAAAGGGCGAGGAGGGCCAGTCCGGCGAACCCTGCGAACGCGTAGAAGCCCAGGGCGGCGCCGAGGACGGACTTCGGTGCGGCCAGGCCCGAACCGGTCAGGCGCAGGGGCCCCTTCCGCTCCGCGTCGGTGCCCCTGATCCCGTCGGAGTAGTCGTTCGAGTAGTTGACGCCGATCTGCAGGGCGAGGGCGACGACGAGGGCGAGCAGCGCGCGCAGCGGGTCGAATCCGCCGAGGTGGTGGGCCGCCGCCGATCCGAGGATCACGGGGGAGGCGGCTGCGGGAAGGGTGCGCGGGCGAGCGCCTTCGATCCACTGGGGTAGGGTCGCCATCTCTCAAACTCCTTGCCGTTCCGGGCGATTCACAAGCGGGGGCGGTCTTGGCGGGTCACCTGCGCCAGTCGCGTTCGGGCCGGTCCTCGTCCTCGGCGATCCTGCGCGCGCCGATCCTGTCGATCTTCACTCCGTTGAGGGAGGGCAGGGCATCGGCGGCCACGACGCGCCGGGGCGCGTAGGCGCGGCCGATGCGGGACCCGACGTGGTCGCGGATCGCGCGCCCCAGGCCCGCCATCTGCTCGGGCGAGGTCGGCATCTGAGCGGGGACCACGATCGCGGTGACGAGCTCCCCCCACTTGTCGTCAGGGGTCGAGGTCACCCACGCGTCCGCGATCCCGGGCGCCGACAGGAGCGCGGACAGGACCTGCCCCGGTGCGACCGAGAGCCCTCCGGTGACGATCACGTCGTCGGCCCTGCCCTCGACGCGCACCAGACCGCCGCCGGTGATGACTCCGAGGTCGCCCGTCAGGAGCCAGGTGCTCCCGCCCTCGTCGAAGAAGGGGGAATCGGCGTCGAGATAGCGGGTCATGAGGACCGGGCCTGCGATCGCCAAGCGGCTCGAGCCGTCACGGTCGACCGCGCGGACCTGGACGCCCTCGAGGGGCACGCCGTCGTAGACGCACCCGCCGCAGGTCTCCGTCATTCCGTAGGTGGTCACGATCTTGAGACCGGCGTGCTCGGCGCGTTCGAGCAGGCCGTTGCGGGCCGCCGCCCCGCCGACGAGGATCGCGGCCAGGGCCCGCATCGGGGCGAGCACCTCCTCGCCCGCCTCGAGGCAGGCGGCGAGCTGCGTGGGGACGAGCGACAGGTAGCCGGGCACGTCGCGCTCCTGGGTCGCGCCCGCGATCGCCGGCAGGAGGGCCCTCGGATCGAAGGCGCCCGGGCTGTCGACGATGAGGGGGGCGGTGTCGGCGACGGCGGCCCGCACGAGGACCATCGCCCCCGCGATGTGGTGCGCGGGGAGTGCGAGGATCCAGCGGCCGGGGCCCTCCAGCGCACGATGGGTGGCATTCGCGGAGGCCACGAGGGATTCGATCGAGAGGCCGACGAGGCGGGGCGATCCTGAGGTCGAACCGGAGGTCGAGACGATGAGGTCCACGCCCTCGAAGAAGGAGGGGTCGTCGATCCGCTCCGCCAGGGCGGGGAAGCGATCCGCGGGGAAGGCCTGCGCGGGCGTCGCCGTGCTCTGCCTGAGCGACGAGGGCGGCACCTCGCCGGGATCACGCAGGGCGACGAGCGTGCGGGGCGCCGGATGCCCGGGGTCCGCGAGGCGCTCCTCGTGGAGTTCGACGAGCTTGTGGATCGCCGCATTCGCGAGGGCGACGGCCCCGATCTGCGTGCCGCCGGGGACGACGAGGATGCGCGCTGGGGACATCGGGACCTCCTGGGCGATGAACGTGGAGCGGATGGTGAGGACCGGACCGGCCCTC
Organism: Schaalia hyovaginalis; assembly: GCF_014208035.1. Lineage (NCBI taxonomy): Bacteria > Bacillati > Actinomycetota > Actinomycetes > Actinomycetales > Actinomycetaceae > Schaalia > Schaalia hyovaginalis. The sequence goes on from NZ_JACHMK010000001.1 coordinate 680,681, forward strand.
CGATTCGACCCGAACAGCCTAGGCCGTCCGCTGAGGAACTGCGAAGTTGCGGTCCTCCTCCGGGCCGCTGTGGCGCGCGCCCCATGGTGAAAACGAGGACCTTGTGGGCGCGCGCAGTCACAGCGGGATACCATGAGCCCGATGATTACGCGAATTTCGACAAAGATGAAGGTGGCGATCGCCTCGGTCGCCGCTTTGGTTGTCGTCCTCGTCGGCGCCACCGCCGCCTACGCCCTCTCCTACGCCGACCGGGCGCTTCCCGGCGTCGCGGTCGCGGGTGAATCCGTGACCGGCATGTCCCGCGACGAAGTCGTCTCCCTGATCGAGCGGCGCGCCGCGGCCACGAAGGTCACCTTCGACATCAACGGCACCGCGACCGAGACGAGCCTCGCCGACGCGGGCGTCACGGTGGACGCGGAGAAGACCGCTGATGCCGTCTTCGCGCCCAATGCGGGATTCGGCTCGAAGATCGGCGCCCTCTTCAATTCGCAGGATGTGACTCCGGTCCTCAAGACGGATGAGAAGGCCCTCGCCTCCTTCGCGACCGAGCTCGCCACCACCACGGGCACCCCCGTCATAGAGGCGGAGGTGGCCCTCGGCGAAGACGGCGTGACCTTCACCGCGACGCAGTCCGCTTCCGGATCGCTGGTCGATGAGGAGGCGGTCAAGAAGGCCGTGATGGCCCAGGGCGCCGCCCTCGCCTCGGGATCCCATTCGCTCGAGGCCCGCGAGGTGAGCCCGAAGGTGACGAGCGAAGCGGCCTCGGCCGCCGCCGACGCCGCGAACGCGATCGTCGCGCTCGAGGTCGTCCTCACCGACGGCGTTGACGCCTTCAAGGCCTCCGCCGCCGACAAGGCCTCGTGGGTCAAGACCGATCCGCAGGACGACGGCAGCGTGAAGGTGTCGGTCGACGCCGCGAAATCGGACGCCTGGGTCAAGTCCACCGTCGAGGGCACGAACATCGAAGTCGTCAACGGCATCCACAACGTCAACACCCAGGGCACGGTGCTGACCGTCGCGAAGGAGGGCGTCGCCGGCAGGACCGCCAACAACGTGGACGCCCTCGGGGACGCCCTGGTCTCGGCGCTCGACTCGGGGCGGGCCTACTCGGGCGAGATCACCTACGACGAAGTCGCCCCGACCTACGAGGAGCGCCTCGTCGCGGAGGGCGCGGAGAACCTCGTCTACCAGGCGGCCCCCGGTGAGAAGTGGGTCGATATCAACCTCTCGACCGCGACCATCACCGCGTACGAGGGCGCCACCGTCGTGGGCGGTCCTTACTACATGGTTCCGGGCGCTCCGGATACGCCGACCGTGACGGGCACTTACCACGTCTACCTCAAGTATGCTTCGCAGACGATGCGCGGCCTCAACTCCGACGGGACGAAGTACGAGACTCCGGACGTTCCCTGGGTCACCTACTTCACCGGCTCCTACGCTTTCCACGGTGCACCGTGGCGCTCCTCCTTCGGCTGGTCCGGACCGGGCGGCTCGCACGGCTGCGTGAACATGCCGGTGACCGCTGCGAAGTTCATCTACGACTGGTCGGAGATCGGTACGACGGTGGTCTCGCACTACTGAGGCCGATCCCTTCGACGGGGGCGCGATCGGCGGAACGCGGGTGGGGGCGGACTCTTCGGAGTCCGCCCCCACCCGCATCCGCGTCTCAGTAGTAATACGGGTGCCCGCTCCAGTCGGGCGCGCGGTGCTCGAGGAAGGCGTCGCGGCCCTCCTGGGCCTCGGGCGTCATGTACGCCATGCGCGTCGCCTCCCCCGCGAAGACCTGCTGGCCCGCCATTCCGTCGTCGGCGAGATTGAAGGCGAACTTCAGCATGCGGATCGCCTGCGGGGACTTGGAGGCGATCGTGGCGGCCCATTCGAGCGCCGTCTCCTCGAGACGGGAATGGGGGACCGCGGCGTTGACCACCCCCCAGCGTTCGGCCGTTTCGGCGTCGTAGCGGTGCGCCAGGAAGAAGATCTCGCGCGCCCGCTTGTCCCCGACCTGGCGGGCGAGCAGGGCCGAGCCGTAGCCCGCATCGAAGGATCCGACGTTCGCGTCGGTCTGCATGAAGGCCGCGTGCTCCTTAGAGGCGATCGACAGGTCGCAGACCACGTTGAGGGAGTGCCCGCCGCCCGCCGCCCAACCGGGCACCGCCGCGATGACGACCTTCGGCATCTGCCGGATCAAACGCTGCACCTCGAGGATGTGCAGGCGGCCGGCGCGCGCGGGGTCGACCTGCTCGCGCCGGGTCGCGGTGTCGGCCTGCGAGTCGGCACCCTCGACCTCGTAGCGATAGCCGTCGGCGCCGCGCACCCTCTGGTCGCCGCCCGAGCAGAAGGAATAACCGCCGTCCTTCGCGCTCGGGCCGTTGCCGGTGAGGATGACTGCCGCCACGTCGCTCGTCTGGCGCGCGTGGTCGAGGCAGCGGTACAGCTCGTCGACGGTCGTCGGCCGGAAGGCGTTGCGGATATCGGGCCGGTCGAAGGCGATGCGCACGACCGGCATGTCCTCGCCCGCGGGGCGGCCGTCCGCCTCCGCCCCGCGCGAGATCCCGCGGTGGTACGTGAGGTCGTGGAGGTCGAAGCCTGCGACTTCGCGCCACCGGCTCGGATCGAAGGTGTCGGAGATGAAGGAAAGCGCGCTCATGCCGCAAGCCTACGCAAGGAGGGGCTCCTCCTGCGCCGCAAGGCCTTCGTCCGCCTCCCCGAGACCCCGCGCCCGCCGCGCCCCCGTCACCGGGGGAGCGGCGGGGAGGCCGGGTCGTTCCTCGCCGACCGCTCCGCGTCCGCGCGGATGGAGACGCCCGTGAGGCCGGGTAGTCTTCGGGCATGACCGAGATGCCCGTCTTCACGATCCCTCCGGCATCCGCGCACGGCCTCGCCTTCGCCCTGGACTGCGCGCGCGCCGAAGCGGGTGCGCGCTCCTGGATCGCCCGATTCGAGGACGCTGCGCGGATGAGCGAGTCCGAACGATCCGGGCGGGCGGTCCTCGCCGCCGCCCACGGAGCCGCGGGTGCGCAGGGCGGCGCGGGCGAGAGCCTCGTCGCCGCGGGGAGCGAACTCGACGAGGCGCTGGGCTCCCTCGCGGCCCGCGACGATGAACTCGCCGGGATCGTTCTCCTCTGCGCGGATCCGGAAGGATCCGGGCCGCTCAGGGCCTGGCACCGAAGCGCCTGGGAGGCGGGGTACGCTCCCCGGATCCTGCGGCCCGATGAACGGGGGCTCGCGCTGACGCGGGCGTGCCGTCTTGCGATCGTCGAGGGAGGGCTCGGGTGCGAGCTCATCGAGGACCTGTGCGGGCGGGGCCTCCAGGTGATCCGGGACGAGTCCGCTGAGGACGGGCATCCGCGTTTCGCGGATTCGGGAATAGTGGCGCATCGCATCTCCCGGGCGCATCGGGCCTTCTTTGAGTCGGGGGGCGGCGTGCCTTCGCCGGGGGACGGGCCGGGACCCCTGCTCCGGGACGTGTCGCCGCTCTTGCACCGCGCCATGGACCTCCTGGGCGATCCGGCTCCCGCTCCGAGGACCCTGAACGCCTCGCCACCGCCGCTTCGGGGCATCGGGGCCTCGGCGCAGTTGATCGCCTCCGTCCCCGACGCCTCAGGGCCCGCCATCACTCGCGAGCCGATCGCATCGGGCGGGCTGTGGAGGATCTCGGCGCGCCTGGACGCCGCGACCAGCCGCGGGCTGCTCGCCCTCGTTGCCGCAGTCGCGCATCTGGCGCCCCCGCATCCCGAAATGCCCGACGGGGTCGAGTGCGCGCGTCGATCCGGGGCGCTGCTCCTCTTCAATCATGCCGATCGCGCGCGCGAGCTCTCGGCGATCATCGGCCGTGACGCCGTTTCGGGATCGGAGTGCACGGGGCATGCGCTCCTGGGACCGGCCTCGGCGATGCTCGTCGTCGGGGCGGGCGAAGATCCTCGGAGGCGGGCATGATGGACGCCATGCCCCTACCTCGGAACTCCGCCCGGCTCTCGCGGATCGACATCCGCGCCCTCCCCTCGCACGTGCGCGCGGTCCTCGGGGGCATCGACGAGGTCCTCGTCTACGATCTCGCGATGAACGTCCGCTTCCGCCGGGTGACGAGCCGGGACGGCCTCCTGCTCCACGGGGAGTCCGGCTGGGCGGAGGCCGCTCCTTTCTGGGATTACGATCCGGCCGAGTCCTCGACGTGGCTCGAGGGGGCGATCGATGCGGCCTCCTCGCCGGGGCCCCGTCTTCACCGCGATGCGGTCCCCGTGAATGTGACGATCCCGGTGGTCTCCGCCGAATCGGCGCGGGATCGCGTCATCCGATCGCGGGGCTGTGCGACCGCCAAGGTGAAGGTCGCCGATCCGGGAGCGCGTCTCGAGGACGACGCTGAACGGGTGCGCGCGGTTGCCCGGGCGCTCGCCGAGACGGTCGGGGATGAGGGCCGCGTCCGAGTGGATGCGAACGCGGCGTGGACGGCGGATGAGGCGATCGCCGCGATCGAGCTCCTCGACGAGGCGGCCGAGGCGGTGGGCGGTCTTCAGTACGTGGAGCAGCCCTGCGCGAGCGTCGAGGAGCTCGCGCGGGTGCGTCGCGCGGTTCGGGCTCCCATCGCCGCCGACGAGTCCATTCGCCGCGCTTCGGATCCCGTGGCGGTCGCGCGCGCGGGCGCCGCCGATGTCGCGGTCATCAAGATCGCTCCGCTCGGCGGGATCCGCAGGGCTTTGAGGATCGGGGAGGAGACGGGCCTGCGACTGGTCGTCTCCTCCGCCCTCGAATCCTCGATCGGCCTCCAGGTCGCAGTCCGCGCCGCCGCGTCGATCCCCGGGGAGGTCCTCGCCTGCGGGCTCGCGACCGCCTCTTTCCTCGCCTCCGATGTCGTCGCCGAGCCCGTGCGGGTCGAGGCCGGCTCGCTGCCCCTTCGCGAGCTCGAGCCCGATCTGCGACTCCTCGCCTCGCCGGTCGATGAGGCCCTTCGCGCGCGCTGGATCGATCGCCTCGACGCCATGGCCGTACACCTCGGGGAGCGCCGATGAGTCATCCCTCCGAACTGCTCGCCCGCTTGCTGCTCTCCGCCTTGATCTCGGCGGGGGTGCGCGACGTCGTCTACTGCCCCGGTTCGCGATCGGCGCCGCTCGCCTATGCGCTGGCGGCCGCGGTCGACGCCGGCCTCGTCCGCGCCCATGTCCGCCTCGACGAGCGTTCGGCCTGCTTCCTCGCGGTCGGATTGTCGAGGGCGGGCCGGCGAGACGACTCGTCCCCCGACGATCCTGCTCTCAGGCGCCGTCCGGCGCCGGTCGCGATCGTCACGACCTCCGGGGGAGCGGTTGCGGAACTGCACGCGGGAGTCGCCGAGGCCCATCATTCGCGCCTTCCCCTGATCGTGGTGAGCGCGGATCGGCCCGCGGAGATGCAAGGGGTGGGAGCATCCCAGACGACGACGCAGGCGGGGATCTTCGGGCCGCATGCGCGCGCCTGCCTCGATCTGCCCGCCGACTCCCCGCCCGGTCCGGGTCTGGTCTCGCGCATCGGGCGCGTCCTCGCCCGCGCCCAGGGGCTGCCCTCGGGGAGCGCGGGCCCCGTTCAGATCAACATCGCCTTCCGGGATCCCCTCACGCCCCGGGGGGGCTCGATCGCGGCTCCCCCCTTCTCCTTGGAGGGGTCCGCGCCCGCGCGCGTGCATCCGAGCCCGCCCGTTCCGCTCGAATGGGAGCAGGCGGTCGAAGGCGGTCTGCGCACGGTCATCATCGCCGGTGACGCCGCTGATCCCGAGGCGTCGCGCTGGGCCGCGGCGGCGCGGCTCCCGATCCTCGCCGAGCCCACCAGCGGCCTCGCCTTCGATGAGCTCCGTATCCCCTTCGAGCAGTCGCTCCTCGAATCCGGGCTGGCCGAGCGGATCGAACAGGTCATCGTCACGGGCAGGCCGACGCTGTCGCGGCCCGTATCGGCCCTCCTCGCCCGTCGGGATCTGCGGATCATCGTCGTGGATCCGACGAATGAATGGACCGACGTCGCGGGAGCCGCGGCTCTCGTCGTGCCCGCGCTCGCGGCGCCGCCCGCAGATCCGGACGGGCGGATCCCGGACGGCTCCTGGCTCGAGCAGTGGCGCGCCCTCGCCCGATCCGCGGGTGAAAGGATCGGAGGCGTCCTCGACGCCGCCCCCCTGAGCGTCCTTCATGCGGCCCGGACCGTGTGGTCCGCCGATTCCCGGACGCTCTTCCTGGGGGCCTCCAACTCGGTGCGCGCCGCCGATCTGGTCGGAGAGCGCGGTCGCCCCCGTCGGGTCGTCTCCAACCGCGGGCTCGCGGGCATCGACGGGACGATCGCCAGCGCCATGGGCCTCGCCCTCGGCACCGGGGAGCCGGTCACCGCCCTCATGGGCGATCTGTCCTTCTTCCACGACGCCGGCGCGCTCGCCGTCCCCGCGGATGAGCCGACGCCCGATCTCCTCATCCTCGTCGCCGATGACGGGGGCGGCGGCATCTTCCGGGGATTGGAGCACGGGCGCTCGGAGAACGCCCCGACTTTCGGCCGCTGGTTCGCCACCCCTCAGCCCACCTCGATCGAGGGGCTCGCCCGGGCGCACGGGCTCGCCTACCGGGAGGCGTCGACGCGCGAAGAGCTGCGCGCTCTTCTCGACCGCGCCCCGCGGGGCGTCGTCGTGTGCAGGATCGTCTGCTCGCGCCCCGATGAGCTCCAGGACGTGAAGAAGGCGGCACAGGGCCTCGGCCTTCACAGCAAACGTACAGATCAGATTCAGTAACAGGGAAGCCAAGGCCTGCACACTGGTGTCATCAGCCACGATCGGCCGCTTGGAAAGAAGGAGTCTATGAGCGACACGCAATCGGATCCCTACGAGGGGCAGCGTCCCGGAGCTCCGCAGGTCCCGACACCGGAACCCGAGGCGGGCGCAGAGGAATCCACGCGGATCCTTCCCCCGAATGATCAGCCCGGAGAATCGCTTCCCCTCGGCCCCGAGGCCGCCCCCGCGGTCGAGGCGGCCGCCGCGCAGGATCGGACGGCGCCGATGAGCCCCGCCTGCGATGAGGGCGCGACGCGAGCGCCCCTTGCGGACGAGACGACGCCGATGACGGCCGCCTCGGCGCCTGCTGAGGCGCAGGCGCCGCATGGCGCGCAGGCCTTCCACGGCGCGCAGGCCCCGGCTGAGGCGCAGGCGCCCCGGGCCTGGATGCCGTCCGCGGCCCCCGGGGGCCGCGGACCTCAGGGCCCGTCGGCCTGGACCGGCGCGCCTGAGGGGGCGCAGCAGATGCCCTCGGCCGTTGTCGCGCCCCCATCGACGAAGAAGGCGAAGCACGGGCCGAGCTGGTTCGCCCTGATCGTCTCGATGATCCTGACCGCGGCGATCACCCTCTCCGCCTCCTGGGCACTCATGCAGACCCGCTCCACCGCGCGCTCCGTGCCGGTGCCGTCGACCTCCCAAGGGGCGACGACGGTTACTCCGGTGACCTCCAGCGGGGACAGCCCCGATTGGCAGGCCGTCGCCTCCACGGTCTCGCCGGCCGTCGTCACGATCGGCGTCCAGTCCTCCTCGAGCTCCGGAGTCGGCTCCGGCGTCGTCTACAACGCCAACGGCGACATCGTGACGAACTACCACGTCATCTCGCCCGCCCTCGACGGTCAGGGGAAGATCACCGTGACCCTCGCGGATTCTCGCCTCTACGAGGCGGAGATCGTCGGCACCGATCAGACGACGGACCTCGCCGTCATCCGATTGACCAACCCCCCGGCGGATCTCACGGTCGCGACATTCGGTTCCTCATCCGACCTCGCCGTCGGCCAGGAGGTCATGGCGGTCGGAGCGCCGCTCGGCCTGTCGAATACGGTGACGACCGGTGTGATCTCGGCTCTCAACAGGCCCGTCGAGGTGTCCAACACCGACTCGGGATCGACGCCGAGCGACCCGAATGATCCTTTCGGTCAGCTGCCCCAGCTCCAGAACCGTTCGACGAGCTCCTCGGATTCGGTCATCACGAATGCGATCCAGGTGGACGCGTCGATCAACCCGGGCAACTCCGGCGGCCCGCTCTTCGACTCGAGCGGCAGGGTCATCGGCATCAACTCCTCGATCGCTTCGAACTCGGGGTCCTCGGGACAGGCCGGTTCGATCGGCCTCGGCTTCGCGATCCCCGTCGATCTGGTCTCCTCGGTCGCCGACCAGCTGATCGCCACCGGCTCGGCCGATCACGCCGTGCTCGGCGTGACGGTCCAGTCGGCGACGGCCGAGCTCGACGGCGCAGCGGTCGCGGGCGCGAAGATCGTCGACGTGACCGCCGGAGGCGGGGCGGACAAGGCCGGCCTGAAGGTCGATGACGTCGTCGTCGCCGTCGACGGTGAGACCGTCTCCTCCTCGAAGCAGCTCACCGGTTACGTCAGGCGCTACAAGGGCGGGGACGAAGTCACGGTCGCCTACGTGCGCAACGGCCAGAAGTACGAGGTGTCGGCGACCCTCACCTCCCAGCAGGGCTGAGCGCCGGGCTTGAGCGGCTGTGGGCCCGTCCGCGTGCGGACGGGCCCACAGCCGTTGCCGGTCCCGGGACCGGCAACGGGACGGGCCGCAAATGGCGGGGGGGGGACTCGGAGCCCGCGCTCCGAGTCCCCCCGCCGTCATGCGCATCGATGGGGGAGCGCGCTCTTCGGGGACGGCGCCGCGGCGTCGTCCCGGCATCGCTGTCGGCACGAGCGCCGGGCGGCTCAGGAAAGCGGATCCACCCCGAGCGCGTCGAGGAGCGGCCTCATCTTCCGGCGGGTCTCGACCAGCTCGTCCGAGGGGTCCGAATCCGGCATGATCCCGGCACCGGCGAACACCCGGAGCGCACGGCCCTCGTCTTCGAGACGACCGCAGCGCAGCGCGATGCAGAATTCGCCCTCGCCCTCGGCGTCGACCCAACCGACCGGCCCCGAGTAGCGGCCGCGCTCGGTCCTCTCGAGCTCTTCGAGGAGGGCGAGCGCTGCTTCGCGCGGGGTTCCGCAGACGGCTGCGGTCGGATGCAGCGCCGCGACGGCATCGAGCAGCGTGAGGCCTCCGAGAGCCGCGTCGACGTCAGTCGCCAGGTGCGCGACATTGGGCAGATCGAGGATGAAGGGATCGCCCGGCTCGCGGAGCGACTCGACGAGGGGGGCGAGGGCATTCGTCACGGATTCGACGGCGATCTCGTGCTCGCGCAGGTTCTTCGAGGACTTCAAAAGCTCCGCTCCGCGCCCCGCGGGGGCGGTTCCGGCCAGGACGCGCGAACGGAGGCGCCCTCCGGCGGCAGAGGCGAGCATCTCCGGCGAGGCTCCGATGAGTCCGTCGACCGCGAAGCGCCAGGTCGACGGGTAGAGCTCGTCGAGGCGCGCGAGGAGGAACCTCGGGTCGATCGCCGCATCGGCGCGAAGGAGCATGTCGCGCGTCATCACGGCTTTGGAGGCCTCGCCCGCGACGAGGCGGTCGACGAGCTCTGCCACCGACTCGGTCCATTCGGCCTGGGTCATCCGCCCGATCTCCGTGCGCACATTCCGGGAGGGGAGAGGGCGTCCGCGCCGGCCGCGGTCGAGGAGCTCCAGCGGATCCGGAGCCCGGTCGATCCCCGTCGAGACGGCCCAGCGCGAACCGCCCTCGTCGATGACGAGGATCTCGGGGACGATGAGCGTCGAGGACGCGTCCGCCGAGAACCCGAAGGAACCGAAGGCGGTCAGCCGGTTCGGCGCCGAGGGCGGCCGATCGATCCGCGCCCGCTTGCGGATCGCCTCCCACCAGCGTCCCGCATCGGCGATGGCGCCCTCCCCGGCGCCGGTCCAGGCAGCGGAGGCGCCCCAGCCAACCATCGAGCGCCGGAACCCCAGCCAGGTGAGCGGCGGGGCATCGGCCGGCAGGAGGTCGAGGAGGGGCGTCGATTCCCACCGCGTGTCCTCGAGAGAGGTGATGCGCGCGCGGAGCTGCGCGTTCGCGGAGGCGTCGATCTGCATGGCGGACAGTCTACCCGCGCCATCGCTCCCCGCCCCGGGCGGGGGAGCCGCCGGAAGGGGAGGCGGCGACGGCGGAGGGGGATCGCGGTGGGGCGGGCGGCCGGTGAGGCCCCGTGCGCGGGAGCGTGGGAGGATGGGGGCATGATGCACGGAGCAGCCGGCGCGGTGCGCGCCGATCTCAGCAAGTCGACGACCGATGTCGCGGCGATGTTCGACCGCGTGGCCAAGCGCTACGACCTCATGGACGCCGTCATGACGGGCGGGATGGATCATGTGTGGATGGCGGCGCTGCGCAAGGCCGTCGATCCGCGTCCCGGCGAGCGGATCCTCGACCTCGCCGCGGGCACGGGTGCTTCTTCGGCCGTGCTGGCCCGGGCCGGCGCCGAGGTTGTGGCCTGCGATCTTTCGGAGGGCATGATCGCCGTCGGGCGCGAGCGCCACCCCGATATCGAGTTCGTGCTGGGCGACGCGCTCGACCTGCAATTCGAGGAGGCCTCCTTCGACGCGGTGACGATCTCGTGGGGCCTGCGCAACATCCCGGATCCCGAGAAGGCCCTGCGTGAAATGGCGAGGGTCGTACGCCCCCGGGGCAGGCTCGTGGTCTGCGAGTTCTCGACGCCGCCGAATCCGGCCTTCCGCAGGGTGTACGAGCTGTACCAGTCGACCGTGATGCCGCTGCTCGCCACGCTGATGTCCTCGAACGGCGCGGCGTACGACTACCTCGTCGAATCGATCAGGGAGTGGCCCGATCAGGAGGCGGTCGGCCGGATGATCGCGGCGAACGGATGGTCGAAGGTCGAATACCGGGATCTGACCGGCGGCATCGCCGCCCTGCATCGCGCCGTGAAGCCGCTCCCCGCGTGAGGCGGCGGCCTCGACCCCGAATAAAGAACCTGTCTCCTTTTCTAAATCGCGGAGGAGGATGGGGGGCTCAGGCGGAAGAAGCCGCGTGAATACCCGTCTGGCGACCCCCGGGCGATGCGACGCGTTACGCTATCGATTCGGATCGCGGTGCAGTGCACACCGCTCCGGAATGCACACTTGCGCAGACGCGTGCTGCGCTCATCACGGGAGGACGCTTCGTGGCTGATGAGCTGACCGGCGACATCCGCGCCGCCGTCATCGTCGTCGGCGCGGGCCCGGCGGGGGCCTCCACCGCCTACCACCTCGCCTCCCTCGGAATCGACGTCCTCGTCCTGGAAAAAGGCGAATTCCCGCGCGACAAGATCTGCGGCGACGGGCTCACGCCCGCAGCCGTGCACGAACTCGTCCTCATGGGCGTGAACACCGATGGCTGGAACCGCAACCGCGGCCTGCGCGTCATCGGCGGCGGGCACACGGTCGAACTCGATTGGCCGGACCAGAAGTCCCTGCCCGGCTACGGGATGACCCGCGCGCGCATCACCCTCGACCATGAACTCATCACCCGCGCCGTCGACGCCGGCGCCCGCCTCATCGAAGGCGCCACCGTCACCGGCGCCCTTCAGGACCCGACCGGCCGCGTCATCGGCGTGACCGCGAAGATCGGCAAGGGCGCGAGGGCCCGCATCGTCGAGGTCCGCGCGGACCTCGTCGCCGACTGCGGGGGCGTCGCCGCGCGCCTGGCGACCTCGCTGGGCATCGAGAAGAAGCCGGACCGGCCGATGGGCGTCGCCGCGCGCGCCTACTTCCGCTCGCCACGCGGGGATGAGGACTTCATGGAGTCCCACCTCGAACTGTGGAGCGGGCGGCCCGGCGAATCCGATCTCCTGCCCGGATACGGCTGGATCTTCCCGATGGGCGACGGCGTCGTCAATGTTGGTCTCGGATCGGTCGCCTCCACGGCGAACGCCACGAACCTCCCCTACAAGAAGGTCTTCGAGACCTGGATGCGCAACGTCCCCGAGGAATGGGGATTCACCGAGGCGAACCAGATCGGCCCGCTCCGCTCGGCCGCGCTGCCGATGAGCTTCAACCGCTCCCCGCACTACACCTGCGGGCTCGTCCTCATCGGCGACGCCGGCGGCATGGTGTCCCCCTTCAACGGCGAGGGCATCGCGCCCGCCCTCAAAGCGGGGCGCTTCGCCGCCCAATGCATCGCACAGGCCCTCAGCCGCGCGGACCGGGCGGGCGTCGACCGCGCAATGAGCGAATACCCCGAGATGCTCGAAGCCGAGTACGGCGGCTACTACCAGCTCGGCCGCGTCTTCGTGTCCCTCATCGAGAACCCGCGGATCATGCGCCTGTGCACGACGAAGGGCCTGCCGATCCCGCGCCTCATGACATTCGTCCACAAGCTCTTGTCGGACGGGTACGAACGCGCCGGGGGAGACCTCGACGACCGCATCATCACCGCGCTCACCCGTCTGGTGCCGTCGGCATGAACGGACGGCGAATCGATCGATCCATGGAGGAACGATGACGAATCCCTACTTCCCGCTGCTCATCATGGCCGCGGCCGCCCTCGTGCTCGCCTTCGGCGGCCTCGTGGCCTCCGCCATCCTCGGGCCGACGAAGAAGTCGAAGGTGAAGGCGGACAACTACGAGTGCGGGATCGAACCGACCTCCGCGCACCTGCACGAAGGGCGCTTCCCCGTGCGCTACTACCTCGTCGCGATGACCTTCATCATCTTCGACATCGAGGTCGTCTTCATGTACCCGTGGGCCGTGAGCTTCGACCACCTCGGCCTCTTCGGGCTGATCGCCATGCTCACCTTCATCGCGCTCATCACCGTGCCCTACGTCTACGAGTGGCGTCGCGGCGGACTGGATTACTGAGGGACTGGGAGGAACACCAATGGGTCTTGAAGAGAGCCTGCCCGCGGGCATCGCCCTGACGAGCGTCGAGAAGGTCCTCGGCCTCGCGCGCAAGTACAGCCAGTGGCCCGTTACCATGGGCCTGGCCTGCTGCGCGATCGAGATGATGGCCGCCGGCACCCCGCGCTTCGACATGTCGCGCTTCGGGCTCGAGGTCTTCCGCGCTTCGCCCCGCCACTCCGACCTGATGATCGTGTCCGGCCGCGTCTCCCACAAGATGGCCCCGGTCATCCGTCGCGTCTACGACTCGATGCCGGAACCGAAGTGGGTCATCTCGATGGGCGCCTGCGCCTCCTCGGGCGGTATGTTCAACAACTACGCGGTTGTCCAGGGATGCGATCACATCGTCCCCGTCGACGTGTACCTCCCCGGATGCCCGCCCCGTCCCGAGGCGCTCATCCACGCGATCCTCACCCTCCGTGAGCAGATCGGCAAGGAGCCCCTCGGAGTCAACCGTCGTGAGATCGCGCGCAAGGCCGAGCAGGCGGCCCTCGCGGCGACCCCGACCCACCGGATGAAGGGACTCCTCGCATGAGCGACGCGCTCGAAACGACCGGCGGAGCCGAGGCGGCCGCCGTGAATAGGGCCTTCGGCGCCCCCGAACCCATGACCCGCCGTGAGGGCATGTTCCCCGACACCTCCGGCTTCGGCGGACTCGTCACCGAGAGCTTCCTCCCCGGCGAATCGCAGCGCCCCTACGGCGGCTGGTTCGACACCGTCGTCGACGTCCTCGAAGAGCTCATCGCCGCCGATGGTCTCGAGGCCTCCGACGTCATCGAGAAGGTCGTCGTCGACCGCGGCGAACTCACGATCTTCATCGTCCGCGACCACATCGCCCGCGTCGCCAAGCACCTGCGCGACGACGCCGACCTCCGCTTCGAGATGTGCCTGGGCACGAACGGCGCCCACTACCCCGGTGATGCGGGGCGCGAGCTCCACGCGATCTACCCGCTCCTGTCCATCACCCACAACCGCATGATCAGGCTCGAGGTCACCTGTCCGGACGCGGATCCGCACATCCCCACGATCGTCCCCGTCTACCCCGCCAACGACTGGCAGGAGCGCGAGACCTGGGACCTGATCGGCATCGTCTTCGACGGGCACCCCTCGCTGACCAGGACTGCCATGCCCGACGACTGGGTGGGCCACCCCCAGCGCAAGGACTACCCGCTCGGCGGCGTTCCCGTCGAATACAAGGGCGCCACCGTTCCGCCCGCCGACACGCGGAGGTCGTACAACTGATGAGCACCCCGAACTTCCACGCCGCGACCGGCGCCCCCATCGACGCCGACGAGATCCCCGAGGTCATGACCCAGGGCGGCGACTGGGCCGACGTCCTCAACGAGATCGAGAAGATCTCCTCGGAGCGCATCGTCGTCAACATGGGCCCCGTCCACCCCTCGACCCACGGCGTCCTGCGCCTCATCCTCGAACTTGACGGGGAGACGGTCCGCGAGACCCGCGTCGACACCGGCTACCTCCACACCGGTATCGAGAAGACGATGGAGTACCGCACCTGGACGCAGGGAACGACGCTGTGCACCCGCATGGACTACGTCGCCCCCTTCTTCCAGGAGGTCGCCTACTGCCTCGCCGTCGAGAAGCTCCTCGGCATCACCGACGAGGTCCCCGAGCGCGCCTGCCTCATCCGCGTGCTCATGATGGAGCTCAACCGCATCGCCTCCCACCTCGTCGCGATCGGCTCGACCGGCAATGAGATGGGCGCGACGACGCTCATGACGATCGCCTTCCGCGGACGCGAGGAGATCCTGAGGATCTTCGAGCGGATCACGGGCCTGCGCATGAACCACGCCTACATCCGACCGGGCGGCGTCGCCCAGGACATCGGCGAGGGCACGGTCGACTACATCCGTGAGCTCCTCCCCAAGGCGCGCCGCGACATCGGCGAGCTCGAGGACATCACGAAGGAGAACCCGATCTTCAAGAAGCGCCTGTGCGACGTGGCGGTCATGCCGCTGTCGGCCCTCATGGCGCTCGGCACCACCGGACCGGGCGTGCGCGCCGCGGGCCTTCCCCTCGACTTGCGCAAGTCGCAGCCGTACTGCGGCTACGAGCAGTTCGAGTTCGACGTCCCCGTGCGCGACAAGTCCGACGTGTTCAACCGCACGATGGTCCGCTTCGACGAGTGCTACCAGTCCCTGCGGATCATCTACCAGGTGCTCGATCGCCTCGACGCCACCGAGGGCGCGCCCGTCATGGTCGCCGACCCGCACATCGCCTGGCCCGCGCAGCTGTCGGTGGCCGCCGACGGCCAGGGCAACTCCTTCGAGCACATCCGCGAGATCATGGGCACCTCGATGGAGTCGCTCATCCACCACTTCAAGCTCGTCACCGAGGGTTTCACCGTCCCGGCCGGGCAGGTCTACCAGACCGTCGAGCACGCGAAGGGCATCCTCGGCGTGCACCTCGTCTCCGACGGGGGGACCCGCCCCTTCAGGGCGCACTTCAGGGATCCCTCCTTCGCGAATCTCCAGTCCCTGGCCATGATGACCGAGGGCGGCCAGCTGGCCGACGTCGTCGTCTCCTTGGCCGCCATCGATCCGGTCCTGGGAGGCGTCGACCGATGAGCTTTGCCCCCGAAATTGAAGCCCGCCTGCGGGCGGATTCCGCTGAGATCATCTCGCGCTACCCGAGCGGTCACGCCCGCTCGGCGATGCTGCCGATGCTCCACCTCGTCCAGTCGGTCGACGGTTACGTGAGCCCGGACGGCATCGCCCTCATCGCCGAGATCCTCGGGGTCTCGCGCGCCGAGGTGAGCGCCGTGGCGACCTTCTACACCCAGTACAAGCGCCATCCCAACGGGGACTACCTCGTGGGCGTGTGCACGAACGCCCTGTGCGCGGTCATGGGCGGTGACGACATCTGGGACGCCGTCTCCGAACGCCTGGGCGTCGGCTCGGATGAGACGAGCGAGTCCGGCAGGATCACCCTCGAACGCATCGAGTGCAACGCGGCCTGCGACTACGCGCCGGTCGTGATGGTGAACTGGGAGTTCTTCGACAATCAGAGCCCCCAGTCCGCGCTCGCCCTCGTGGAGGACATCGAGGCGGGCCGTCCGGTGCGCCCGACGCGCGGCGCCGAGGTCGCACCGACCTTCAAGGAGGTCGAGCGCACGCTGGCGGGCTTCCTCGACGGCCATGAGAACGAGGGCCCCTCCGCGGGCGAGCCGAGCCTCCTGGGATTGAGGCTCGCCGCCGCCAAGGGCTGGACCGAGCCGGTCGCCGTCGATTCGCCGAGCGACCAGGGCGACATCACCGAGGGGGGCGAGCAGGCATGACGTCATTCGCTGCACCGGGGGTTCTCACCCCGATCGTCTCGAAGGGCTGGGACGAGGAGCGCTCCTGGACCCTCGAGTCCTATCTCAATCGCGGGGGCTACGAGGGCCTCAAGCGGGCGAACACGATGGAGGCGGCCGACATCGTCGCCGAGGTGAAGGACTCGGGTCTGCGCGGCCGAGGCGGCGCGGGCTTCCCGACCGGCCTGAAGTGGTCCTTCCTCCCGCCCGACGACGGGCTGCCCCGCTATCTCGTCGTGAACGCCGACGAGTCCGAGCCGGGCACCTGCAAGGACATCCCGACGATCATGGCGAATCCGCACATCCTCGTCGAGGGCGTGGCGATCACGAGCCGCGCGATCAACTGCAAGCACGCCTTCATCTACCTGCGCGGCGAGGTCGTGCACGTGTACCGCCGCCTCCTCGCGGCGATCAAGGAGGCGAGCGAGGCGGGCATCCTCGCAGACCTGAAGATCACCGCGCACGCGGGCGCCGGCGCCTACATCTGCGGCGAGGAGTCGGCCCTGCTCGACTCCCTCGAGGGCCGCCGCGGCCATCCGCGCATCAAACCGCCCTTCCCCGCGGTCGCGGGCCTGTACGCGCGTCCGACGGTTGTGAACAACGTCGAGTCGGTCTGCCAGGTGACGGGCATCTTCCGCAAGTCCGCGCAGTGGTACGCGTCGATGGGCACCGAGAAGTCGAAGGGCCACGGCCTCTTCTCGATCTCGGGTCATGTGAAGAACCCGGGCCAGTTCGAAGCCCCCTTCGGCATCACGATGCGCGAGCTCATCGAGATGGCGGGCGGGATCCGCGAGGGCCACACCCTCAAGTTCTGGACTCCGGGCGGGTCCTCGACTCCGCTGTTCACCGAGGCCGAGCTGGATACGCCGCTCGATTACGAGTCGGTGGGGGCCGTGGGCTCGATGCTCGCGACCCGCGCCCTGCAGGTCTTCGACGAGACCACCTCGGTGGTCCGCGTCATCGCCCGATGGGCCGAGTTCTACCAGCACGAGTCCTGCGGCAAGTGCACCCCGTGCCGCGAGGGCACCTACTGGATCAAGCAGATCATGTTCCGCCTCGAGAAGGGCCAGGGCCTTCCCGGCGACGTCGATCTCCTCGACGAGATCGCGCACAACATCGCGGGCCGCAGCTTCTGCCCCCTGGGTGATGCGGCGGCGACGCCGATCATGTCCGGTATCAAGCGCTTCCGCGAGGAGTTCGAGGCGGGCCTGACCACGCCCGCCCGGGAGCTCTTCCCCTATGAGGCATCCGCCGTCTACGCGCGAGGAGGTGTCCGATGAGCGACGCTCCCCAGTTGATCGACGTCACCATCGACGACGTCCAGGTGAGCGTCCCCGCGGGCACGCTCGTCATCAGAGCCGCAGAGAAGGTCGGGATCCGCATCCCGCGGTTCTGCGATCATCCGTTGCTCAAGCCGGTGGCCGCGTGCCGCCAGTGCCTCGTCGAGGTCGGCATGCCCGACCGCAACACCGGTGAGCTCCGCTTCATGCCCAAGCCGCAGCCGGCCTGCGCGCAGACGGTCGCGCCCGGCATGGTGGTCAAGACGCAGTTCACCTCCGAGGTGGCCGAGCGCGCCCAGAAGGGCGTCATGGAGTTCCTCCTCATCAACCATCCGCTCGACTGCCCGATCTGCGACAAGGGCGGCGAGTGCCCCCTGCAGAACCAGGCGATGACCGAGGGGCGCGCGACCTCGCGCTTCGCCGATGCGAAGCGCAGCTACCGCAAGCCCCTGCGCCTCACCAGCCACATCCTCCTCGACCGCGACCGCTGCATCCTGTGCCAGCGCTGCGTGCGCTTCGGCAAGGAGATCTCCGGTGACGTCTTCATCGATCTTCAGGGCCGCGGCGGCGGCACCGCGCCGACGGACGATCACTACTTCATGGCGGAGCAGATCGGCGGCTTCGACACCTCGACCCTCGATTACCACGATCCGAAGGCGAAGGAGCTCGGCACGGCGGGCATCTGCGGCCCCTACGGCGAGGCCGGGATCATCGGCTCGGTGAACGAGGGCGAACTCGGGCCCGTCGATCGCGATCAGTCGGGACGCGCCTTCGCCTCGTACTTCTCGGGCAACATCGTCCAGATCTGCCCGGTGGGCGCGCTCACCGCATCCTCGTACCGCTTCCGCGCACGCCCCTTCGACCTCGTATCGACCGCCTCGGTCACCGAGCACGACGCTTCGGGTTCTGCGATCCGCGTCGACATCCGCCGCGGCGAGGTCGTGCGCCGGATGGCGGGCAACGACCCCGAGGTGAACGAGGAGTGGATCACCGACAAGGACCGCTTCGCCTTCGAGTGGGACAAGGAGTCCCGTCTGAAGACCCCGCTGGTCCGCGTCGACGGGGAACTCGTCCCGACCTCCTGGTCGGACGCCCTCGACCGCGTCCGCGCCGGTCTCCAGGAGGCCTCGGGCGAGGTCGGCTTCCTCCCCGGCGGCCGCCTGTCCTTCGAGGACGCCTGGGCGTGGGGCAAGTTCGCCCGCACGGTCGTGGGTTCGGATTCCATCGACTTCCGCTCGCGTCCTGGTTCGGAGGAGGAGCGCTCCTTCCTCGCCTCCCGTGTCGCGGGCTCCGGTCTGGGCGTCACCTACTCCGATGTCGAGAAGGCCGGCCGCGTCCTCCTCGTGGCGCTCGAGCCCGAGGACGAGGTCGGTGCGCTCTTCCTGCGCCTGCGCAAGGGCGTGCGCGCCGGGACCGTCAAGGTGTCGACGATCGCCCCCTTCACCTCCAGGGGTTCCGCGAAGCTTTCGGCGGAGCTCCTGCGGGCCGCTCCGGGCACCGAGGCCGAGGTCGTCGCCTCGATCGACGCCGGGGGCGCGAACGCCGTGCTCGCCGCATCGCTCGAGGGCGGGATCATCCTCGTCGGCGAGCGGGCCATGGCCGCTCCGGGCCTCCTCAGCGCCGTCGTCGATCTCGCCGAGCGCACGGGCGCGAGGCTCCAGTGGGTCCCGCGCCGCTCCGGCGATCGCGGCGCCCTCGAGGCGGGCCTGCTGCCCGGCCTCCTCCCCTTCGGCCGTCCTCTCGGCGACGAGTCCGCCCGGGCCTCCCTCGGATGGGAGGGCCTGCCCTCGGCTCGTGGACGCGATGCGGCGCTCCAGCTCGCGGGCGCCCTCGACGGAAGCGTCGGCGCCCTGGTCGTGGGCGGCGTCGACGTCCGAGACTTCGAGGATCCGGCCGGCGCCCTGCGCGCGCTGGAAGCCGTCCCCTTCCTCGTCTCCCTCGAGGTCCGCTCCTCCGAGGTCACCGAGCTCGCCGACGTGGTCCTTCCCGTCGCGCCGCCGCTGGAGAAGAACGGCACCTTCATCGACTGGGAGGGCCGTCTGCGCCCCTTCGGCCAGGCGGTGTCGGCGCGCTCGCTCACCGATCGCGACGTGTTCGCCAAGCTCGCCGAGGAATTCGGCGTCGACTTGGGCGTCACGACCTTGACGGATCTGTATGACGAGGTGAACCCGCTCATCAGCTGGGACGGCGCGCGTGAGGTCTTCGCCGCGGGCACCGCCCCCTCGCCGACCGCGGTCGGCGAGGGCCAGGCGATCCTCGCGACGCACAAGCCGATGCTCGACGCGGGACGCCTGCAGGACGGCGCCCCCTGGCTCTCCGGTGCGGCGCGCAGGCCCGTCGCCCTCGTGTCGGCCGCGACCCTCGAGGCGCTCGGCCTCGCCTCCGGCGCCGAACTGGTCCTCGCCACCGAGCGCGGAACAGTCGCACTGCCCGCGCAGATCGCGGACCTGCCCGACCGTGTCGTGTGGGTGCCCGAGTGCTCGAGCGGTTCCCTCGTCCATCAGTCACTCGGCACCGCCGGTACCGTCGTGGCTCTCAGCGCCACTGGGGAGGTGGCCCGGTGAATCTTCTGCTCGCCGCGGTGCCCGATTACACCGCTTCCGACTTCTCCGAGGAGACGTGGTGGCTGACGCTCATCAAAGCGGTCTTCATCATCGTCTTCCTCATCCTCAACGTGCTCCTCGCCCTGTGGGTCGAGCGTCGAGGCCTCGGCCGCATGCAGACCCGTCCCGGCCCGAACGTCGCCGGCCCCCTGGGACTGCTCCAGGCGATCGCCGACGCGGGCAAGCTCCTCTTCAAGGAGGACATGTGGACGAGGCGCTCCGATAAGTTCCTCTACTTCCTTGCCCCCGCGATCGCGGCCTTCTCGGCCTTCAGCGTGTTCGCGGTCATCCCGATGGGCCCGAACGTCAACCTCTTCGGGCACTCGAGCCCGCTCCAGCTGGCGGACATGCCGGTCGCGACGCTCTACATCCTCGCGATCACCTCGCTCGGCCTGTACGGCGTGGTCCTCGGCGGATGGTCGACCCGCTCGACGCTCCCGCTCTACGGCGCGGTGCGCTCCTCCGCCCAGGTGATCTCCTACGAGCTCGCGATGGGCATGGCGCTCGTCTCGGTCTTCCTCATGTCGGGGACCATGTCGACCTCGCAGATCGTCGCCGCTCAGGGCCGGGTCTGGTGGGTCGTCCCGCTCATCCCCGCGTTCATCGTGTACTGCATCAGCGCGACGGGCGAGGTCAACCGCCTCCCCTTCGACCTGCCCGAGGCCGAGGGCGAACTCGTCGCCGGTCACATGACCGAGTACTCCTCGATGAAGTTCGGCTGGTACTACCTGTCCGAGTACGTCAACATGCTCAACGTCTCGGCGGTCGCGACGACGATGTTCCTCGGCGGATGGCACGCTCCGTGGCCCTTCTCCCACGTCGCCTTCCTCAACGACGGCTGGTGGGGCATGCTGTGGTTCTTCCTCAAGATGTGGTTCTTCATGTTCCTCCTCATCTGGACCCGCGCCACGCTCCTGCGCTTCCGCTACGACCAGTTCATGACGCTCGGATGGAAGTGGCTCATGCCGATCGCCCTGGTCTGGATCGTGGCCGTCGCGATCATCCGCGGCATTACGGCGTGGGTCGAGGTCTCCCTGCCGGTCCTCGGCCTGGCGATCGTCGTCGTCTTCGCCCTCGCGATGCTCGTCATGTGGGTGACCGACAAGGGCGAGCCGGAGCCCGCGACGAACCCCGCCGATGAGGAGTACACCGGCTTCGCCGACGGATTCCCCGTTCCGCCTCTGCCGGGCCAGCAGCCCGTCACCTCGCCCCGGGCGCCCCGGGCGCCGATCGAAGCGACCGCCTCGAAGGAGGGAAGCGATGAGTAAGAAGTCCCCCGACAAGGACGCTCCGATGCGTTTCGAACACGATCCGAAGGGGCCGATCGCGGAGTTCTTCGCGCCCGTCGCCGGTTACGGCGTCACGATCTCGTCCTTCTTCAGGCCGACGGTCACCGAGCAGTACCCGCGCGAACCCGCCCGCGTCCAGCCGAGGTTCCACGGCCGTCACCGTCTCAACCGCTACGCGGACGGCCTGGAGAAGTGCATCGGCTGCGAGCTGTGCGCGTGGGCCTGCCCGGCCGATGCGATCCTCGTCGAGGCCGCGTCGAACACCCCCGAGGCCCAGTACTCGCCGGGCGAGCGCTTCGGGAACGTCTACCAGATCAACTACCTGCGCTGCATCTTCTGCGGAATGTGCATCGAGGCGTGCCCGACCCGGGCCCTGACGATGAGCAACGACTTCGAGCTCGCCGTGTACGACCGCGCCTCCGACATCTACGAGAAGCAGGATCTTCTCGCCCCGCTGGCCGAAGGCATGCTCGCCCCGCCCCACCCGATGGTCGAGGGCCTGTCCGACGGCGACTACTACCGCGGTGAGGTCACCGCTCCGACCCGCGAGCAGATCGCGTGGGTGAAGGAGCGCAGGCCTGAGGACGCGAGCCTCGCCTCCGCCGAATCCGCCGCCAAGGAGGTGCGTCGATGAATCTGTCGAGCAACTGGCCAGCGATGGCCTCGACGGGCGAAGCGGTGCTCTTCACGTGCACGGCGATCTTCATGATCGCCTGCGCGCTCGGAGTCCTCTTCTTCAAGAAGGCCGCGTACTCGGCGATCTGCATGGTCGGCGTCATGCTGGGACTCGCGGTGCTCTACATCGCGCAGTCCGCGCCCTTCCTCGGCATCGTCCAGATCGTCGTCTACACCGGCGCGATCATGATGCTCTTCCTCTTCGTCATCATGATGATCGGCATCGGCGCGACCGACGACTACGCGACGCAGTCGCGCGGCACGATCGTCGCGGCCGTCCTCGGGGGCCTCGGCCTGGTCGTCGTCCTGGTCGCCGTCATCGGCCGCACGACGGTCGCCGGACTCATGACGGGCGCCGAGGCCGATCCCTACTCCGATGAGCCGATCACCTCCCTCGCCGAGACGCTCTTCTCCGAGCACTGGCTGACGATGGAGATCTCCGGCGCCCTCCTCATCACGGCGGCGATCGGCGCGATGCTGCTGACCCACACGGACCGCCTCGGCCCGAAGATCACCCAGGAGGAGACCGCCAAGGCCAAGATGCGCGCCTTCGCCGAGTCGGGGCGCCGCATCGGCCAGCTCCCCGCTCCGGGCGTGTACGCGCACTCGAACGCGGCGGACGTCCCCGCGATCTCGGGCGAGACCCTCGCCCCGGTCCCCGAGTCCGTGCCCCGCGTGATCCGCGTGCGCGGCCTCGAGCGCTCCCTGGATCAGATCGATCACGAGGTCGCCCAGTCCCTCATGCTCGCGCGCAACGGCGATGTCATCGATTCGCCCTTCGCCCCCGAGGCCTCCGCGGCCGTCCCGCGTTCGGGATCCTGGGGCATGCCCGGTCCGGCCGCTCCGACCGGCCTCGATCAGCCGCTCGCGCCCGCCGTCGACGAGGCCGAGGGCCTTGCGACCGTCCAGGAGGAGGAGAAGTGAGTCTGTCCTGGTACATCGTCCTCGCGGGGGTGCTCTTCGCGATCGGCGCAGTCACCGTCCTCGTGCGCCGCTCGGCGATCATCTCGCTCATGGGCGTCGAGCTCATGCTCAATTCCGCGAACCTCGTGTTCGTGACCTTCGCGAGGCTCCTCGGCGATGTGAACGGCGAGATCATGGCCTTCTTCGTCATGATCGTCGCCGCCGCTGAGGTCGTCGTCGGCCTGGCGATCATCGTGTCCATCTTCAAGTCGCGCTCGACCACGAGCGTTGACGACGTCAACCTGCTCAAGCACTGAGGGAGGAAGAAGAATGTTCGCATCCCTCGCGCTGCTCGGAGCCGAAGGCTCCGCCGCCGTCGAGCCCGTTGCCGCGACGGGCGCCGCATCGTGGGCATGGCTCATGATCGCCGTGCCGCTCGCGTCCTTCGCCGTACTCATCCTGGCGGGACGCAGGTCGGATCGTTGGGGTCATCTCCTGGCCACCTGCGCCTCCTGGTTCTCCTTCATCGTGGGCGCCGTCATCGTCGCCCAGATGCTCGGGGCCGATGAATCCTCCCGCCGGATGACCTCGACCCTGTTCTCCTGGATCCCCGCGGGCGATTTCAAGATCGACTTCGGAACGCTCGTCGATCCGCTGTCGATGACCTTCGTGGTCCTCGTAACCTTCGTCGGTTCGCTCATCCACGTGTACGCCATCGCCTACATGGAGCACGACGCCGACCGCAGGCGCTTCTTCGCCTACCTCAACCTCTTCATCGCCGCGATGCTCACCCTCGTCCTTGCGGACTCCTACGCGGTGCTCTTCGTCGGCTGGGAGGGCGTGGGCCTGGCCTCTTACCTACTCATCGGTTTCTGGAACCACGTGCCCGCCAACGCCTCCGCGGCGAACAAGGCCTTCATCATGAACCGCGTCGGCGACATGGGCATGCTGGCCGCGATGATGGCGATGGTCGCGAACTTCAACTCGGTGCGCTTCGCCGATGTCAGCGCCCAGGTCGGCGCGATCCCGACCGCCCAGGCGACCGCGATCGGCCTCTTCCTCCTCGTGGCCGCCTGCGGCAAGTCGGCCCAGTTCCCGCTGCAGGCCTGGCTCGGCGACGCGATGGCGGGCCCGACCCCGGTGTCGGCGCTCATCCACGCGGCGACGATGGTCACCGCGGGCGTCTACCTCGTCGTCCGCTCCGGAGCCGTGTACGTGGCGGCTCCGGCCGCAGCGACCGCCGTCGCGATCATCGGCGCGATCACACTCCTCTTCGGGGCGATCGTCGGTTCCGCGAAGGACGACATGAAGAAGGTCCTCGCGGCCTCGACGATGTCGCAGATTGGCTACATGATGCTCGGCGCGGGCCTCGGCCCGATCGGCTGGGCCTTCGCGATCTTCCACCTGTTCACCCACGGCTTCTTCAAGGCCCTCATGTTCCTCGGCGCGGGCTCGGTCATGCACGGCATGGCCGACCAGGTCAACATGCGCCGCTTCGGCGCGCTGCGGACCGCCATGAAGATCACCTGGGCGACCTTCATGATGGGCTGGCTCGCGATCCTCGGCGTC
Source organism: Schaalia hyovaginalis (assembly GCF_014208035.1). Classification (NCBI taxonomy): domain Bacteria; kingdom Bacillati; phylum Actinomycetota; class Actinomycetes; order Actinomycetales; family Actinomycetaceae; genus Schaalia; species Schaalia hyovaginalis. Next base: position 705,048 of record NZ_JACHMK010000001.1, read on the forward strand.
CCGCCCTTCTCCGGGTTCTGGTCGAAGGACAAGATCATCGAAGCGGCCTTCGCCGCGCACACCTTCGGCGGCGCTGAAGCCCCGTGGATGGGCTGGGTCCTCGGGCTCGTCGCCCTCTTCGGCGCGGGGCTGACCGCCTTCTACATGTCGCGCCTGTTCTTCATGACCTTCCACGGAACCGCCAGGTGGACCACGCAGGCCGAGGGCGCGCCCGTGCACCCGCACGAGTCCGGACCGCTCATGACCGTTCCGATGATCGTCCTCGCCCTCGGCGCGATCCTCATCGGCGGACTCATGTCGATCGGCGACTTCTTCACGCACTGGCTCGCGCCGGCCATCGGCGGCGTCGAGCACGCCGAACCTGTTCTTCCGGTCGTCGTCATCCAGGTCGCGACCCTCGTCCTCGTCCTCCTCGGCGCGTGGATCGCCTGGCGGCGCTACGGCGCGGTCGAGGTGCCGAAGGCGGTGCCCGCGGGCAGCGCCCTCACCGAGGCCGCTCGCAAGGATCTCTACCAGGACGAAGTCAACGGGACGCTCTTCATCGCGCCTGCGGCCGCCCTCGCGAAGGGAGCGGCTCTGGGCGATGCGAAGGCCGTCGACGGGATCGTCTCCGGCGTCGCGAAGGGCTCGTCGGCGCTGGGCAAGCTCATCGGCGCGACCCAGACCGGCTACGTGAGGACCTACGCGGCCTACATCCTCGGGGGCGCCCTCTGCGCCCTCGCCATCGTGCTCGGCTTCAGGCTGTGAGGTAGTTCGAACATGCACAACACACTCGTTGAACCCGCCTTCCCCTGGCTGACCCTCCTCGTGGTTCTCCCGGCCCTCGGAGCGCTCCTCCTGTGGGCGATCCCCGGACTGCGGAAGTCCTCGGGCAAGGGCTTCGCCCTCGCCGTCTCCCTGCTGGAACTCGGCGGCGCGGCCGCGGCGGCGCTCGCCTTCGACTGGTCGGATCCGTCCGCCTATCAGCTGGTGGAGTCGCTCTCGTGGATCCCCCAGATGGGAGTCTCCTGGTCCTTGGGCGTCAACGCCCTCGGCCTGGTGATGATCCTCCTGGCCCTGGCGCTTGTCCCGATCGTCCTCATCGCGGGATGGAACGATGATGAGAAGGACTGCGACGCCGCTTCCTACGCGGGCCTGGTCCTCTTCCTCGAGGCCTTCATGGTCCTCATCTTCGCGGCCTACGACCTCGTCGTCTTCTACATCGCCTTCGAAGCGATGCTCATCCCGCTCTTCCTCATGATTGGCCGCTACGGCGTCGGTGAGGAGGGCGCGAGGCGCGCCGCGGCGATGAAGTTCCTCCTCTTCTCGCTCGCCGGCGGGCTCGTCATGCTCGGCGGCATCGTCGCGCTGTGGGCCCTCGCTCCTGAGCGCTCCGCCCTCTTCTTCCGCCTCGATTCCCTGGCGGCGACCGCGCCGGCCCTTTCCGGAGCGGTCCAGATGGGCGTGTTCGCGACCTTCATGGTCGCCTTCGCGATCAAGGCCCCGATGGTCCCCGTTCACACGTGGCTACCCGATACGGCGGCGAACGCGCGGCCGGGCACCTCGGTGCTCCTCGTGGGCGTGCTCGACAAGATCGGCACCTTCGGGATGATCACGCTGTGCCTGCGCCTCTTCCCGGACGCGGCCGCCCAGGCGGCGACGGTGATGTGCTCCCTCGCGGTCTTGTCGATCCTCTGGGGCGGTCTCGCCGCGAACGGCCAGGACGACATCATGCGCCTCGTGTCCTACACCTCGGTGTCGCACTTCGGCTTCATGGTCCTCGGCATCTTCATCGGTTCCGACATCGCCCTCGTGGGCGCGATGTTCTACATGGTGGCCCACGGCGTCTCGATCGCCGCGATGTTCCTCCTGTCGGGCTGGCTCGCCCAGCGCGGCGGCACGCAGGACATGCGCGAGTACTCGGGTATGCAGCGGGTGACCCCGTACCTCGCGGGACTGTGGCTCACGGCGGGCCTGGCCTCGATCGCGCTGCCGGGCCTGTCGGGCTTCGTCCCCGAGTACCTCGTCCTCATGGGCACGTGGAGGCAGAGCGTCCTGCTCGGCGCCCTCGCGCTGCTCGGCGTGGTGATCGCCGCCGTGTACGTCATGCGGCCCTACAAGCGCGTCTTCACCGGCGGGCCGGCGAAGGGCAAGGAGGGGCTCGCCGACATCGGTGCGCGCGAGCGCTTCGTCATGGCTCCGCTCGTCGTCGCCATGGTCGTCCTCGGCATCTGGTCGGCGCCCCTGGTCAATGCGCTGACCCCGATCTCCGCTGACTTCGCCCTCGGCGCCTCCGCTCCCGCCCAGGCGCAGACCCTCCTCGAAGGGAGCACCAAGTGAATCTCCTCGCCGCATCGTTCACCGCACCGCAGATCGCGTGGGCCCCGCTCATCCCGGTCATCGTCGTGCTCGGCGGAGCCGTCGCGGGGGTCCTCATCGAGGCGTTCGCGCCGGTGAGGACGAGGCGCACCCTCGTCATCGCCGTCTGCCTCCTCACGACCCTCGTCGCCGGCGCGGTTCTCGCGACCCGCTGGCTCGCCGTCCAGGGGAGCCCCTCGAGTCTCGGCGAGTACATCGAGGACCCCCTCACCCTGGCCGCGCAGTTCATCCTGGTGCTCATCGCCTTCGTCGCCCTGCTCGTCATGGCCGATCGTACCGAGGCCGGGGACGGCGCCTTCGCCGGACAGCCCTCGGATCGCCCGGGTTCGGCCGATGAGGAGCTCTCCGATGCGAAGGGCTACCAGCGCTCCGAGATGTTCCCGCTCACCCTTTTCAGCGTCGTGGGCATGATGCTCTTCCCGGCGGCGGACTCCTACGTGACGCTCTTCGTCGCCCTGGAGGTCATGTCGCTCCCGCTGTACATCCTCGCCGCGACCGCGCGCCGCAGGCGTCAGCTCAGCCAGGAGGCGGCGCTCAAGTACTTCATCCTCGGGGCCTTCGCCTCCGCCTTCCTCCTCATGGGATCGGCCTTCCTCTACGGGGCCTGCGGGTCGCTGACGATCTCCGATGCGGCGTCGATCCTGCCGAACAAGTCCGGAATGGACTGGATCGCCCTGGCGGGCGTCGTCATGGTGATGATCGGCCTCCTCTTCAAGATCGGCGCCGCCCCCTTCCACGCCTGGACCCCGGATGTGTACACGGGCGCCCCGACCCCCGTGACGGGCTTCATGGCGGCGGGCGTGAAGGTCGCGGCCTTCGCCGCGATGCTCCGTTTCTACGAGTCGGTCGCGGCGATCCTCCAGTGGGATCTCCTGCCCGTGCTCGTCGCCGTCGCGGTCCTGACGATGCTGGTCGGCACCTTCACCGGTATCGTCCAGTCCGACGTCAAGCGGATGCTCGCCTTCTCGTCGATCGCCCACGCGGGCTTCATCCTCATCGGGGTCTTCTCCCTGGTGAAGGGGTCGACGGGTCACGTTCTCTTCTACGTCCTGTCCTACGGCCTGGCCACGGTCGGCGCCTTCGGCGTTGTCTCCCTCGTGCGCGCGGCCTTCGCGGACGGCGCGCCGGGCGCCGAGGCGACGGCCCTGGAGCGCTGGGCCGGTCTGGGCAGGAGGAGCCCGGTGCTCGCCGCGGCGATGCTCGTCTTCCTCCTGTCCTTCGCGGGCATTCCGCTCACCGCGGGCTTCGTGGGCAAGTTCGTCGTCTTCGCGGACGGCTTCGCCGGCGGCATGAGCTGGCTCGTGGCCCTGGCCCTCGCCTGCTCGGCCGTCACGGCCTTCTACTACTTCCGTCTCGTCCGGCTCATGTTCTTCACGGATCCGGCTGAGAACACGGTCGTGGTGAAGTCCGAGGGCTTCGCCGGGCTCGCCGTTCTGGCGTGCGCCGCGGGCACGATCATCCTGGGCGTCTTCCCCGGTCCGGTTTTGTCGATCCTCTCCCAGGTCGTCATACTGCTGCCGTGACCGTTTCAGCGCCTGATCTTTCCGCTCCCGACCTCGAGTCCCGCATCACTCCGGGGCTCGAGGTCGTCGAGCGTCGTCTCCGCGAGGCCGTGTCGGGTTCGCGGGACCTCGTCGATGAGCTCACGAGTCACCTCGCCCGCGCGGGCGGCAAGCGACTGCGCCCCGTCCTGACGCTCGTCTGCGCCCAGCTCGGCGATCCCGGGCTCGCCCTGTCGGAGCGGGTCATCACGGGCGCGACCGCAGTCGAGCTCACGCATCTGGCCTCCCTGTACCACGATGACGTGATGGATTCCGCGCCGACGCGGCGCGGCGTTCCCTCGGCGCAGCACCTGTGGGGCAACAATCGCGCGATCCTGGCCGGCGACGTCCTTTTCGCCCGCGCATCTGTCCTGATCGCGGCTCTGGGGCCCGAGCTGGTCGCGCATCATGCGAAGACCTTCGAACGCCTGTGCATCGGGCAGCTCAACGAGACCTTCGGCCCGCTTGAGGGCGAGGACCGGGTCGCCTTCTACATCCGGGTGCTCGCCGACAAGACCGGGTCGCTGGTCGCCTCTGCCGCCCACTTCGGCGCGTGGCTGTCGGGGGCGGGCGAGGAGACGGCGCGGATCGTTTCGGCTTTCGGCGAGGAGATCGGCGTCGCCTTCCAGATCGCCGATGACGTCCTCGATCTGGCGTCGACGGGTGAGACCTCCGGGAAGACCCCCGGGACCGATCTGCGCGAGGGGGTCGACACCCTCCCGGTCCTCCTTCTGCGCCGCCGTGAGGCGGAGGGGCGCATCGACGAGGACGGGGCGCGCATCCTCGCGGCTCTGGACGCGGATCTGTCCTCCGACGAGGCGCTCGATCGCGTCGTGTCGGCGCTGCGGGCCCACGACGTCCTCGAGGAGACCCGGCAGCTCGCCAGGGAGCGTGCGGAGCGGGCCATCGGATTGCTCGATCCGCTTCCCGAGGGCGAGGCGAAGACGGCCCTCGTCGCCTTCGCCCACCTCATGGTGGATCGCCTCGCCTGAAGCGGCCGCTTCCCGGCCCCGGTGATCGTCGCGATCGGGGCGGGCGGCGGTGAGCCGCGTCTCGAAAAGATGACCTTGCGCGCAGCCTCGTTAGGATTGGGGCGTGCGCGGATCGGTCCCGCACGAAGAGTGCCGCCGGGATTCGCCCGGATTCGAGAGGAGCCCACTTGTCCGTCTTGAACGTCGCCGTCATCGGTGCGGGTCCTGCCGGGATCTATGCGTCCGACATCCTGTCGAAGTCCGGGCTCGAGGTGAGCATCGACCTGTTCGAGCGCCTCCCCGCCCCCTATGGACTGGTGCGCTACGGCGTCGCTCCCGATCATCCGCGGATCAAGCAGATCATCGTCGCCCTGTACAAGATCCTCCAGCGCGGGGACATCCGCCTGCTCGGAAACGTGGAGGTCGGTCGGGACGTCTCGATCGATGATCTCAAGGATCATTACGACGCGGTCATCATCGCGACGGGCGCCGACCGGGACGCCCCGCTCGACATCCCCGGCATCGACCTTCCCGAGTCCTTCGGGGCGGCGGACTTCGTCTCCTGGTACGACGGAAATCCTGATTATCCGCGTTCGTGGCCGTTGACCGCGTCGAGCGTGGCCGTGTTCGGCGTGGGCAATGTGGCGCTCGACGTGGCGCGCGTTCTCGCGAAGCACGCCGAGGACATGCTGGTCACCGAGATCCCCGAGAACGTCGCCCGCGGCCTTGAGGCCAATCCGATCACGGACGTGCACGTCTTCGGCAGGCGCGGCCCCGCGCAGGTGAAGTTCACCCCGTTGGAGCTGCGCGAGCTGGGCAAGGTCCCCGACGTGGATGTCATCGTCGACGAGGAGGACTTCGATTTCGACGAGGGCTCGGAGCGGGCCTTGCGCGAGTCGAATCAGCAGCGGCAGGTGGTCAAGACCCTCACGCAGTACGCTTCGATCGATCCCGAGGAGCGCACGGCGTCGCGCCGGATCCACATCCACCTCTTCCAGGCGCCGGTCGAGGTGGTCGCCGATGAGGACGGCCATGTGAAGGCGGTCCGCACGGAGCGCACGGAGCTCGTCGGCGATGGGTCGGTGCGCGGCACCGGAGTCATCACGACGTGGCCCGTCGAGGCCGTCTACCGGGCGGTGGGCTACGCCTCGTCTCCGATCCCGGGCCTTCCCTTCGACGGCGAGCGCCGCGTCGTGCCCAATGTCGAGGGGCGGGTCGTCCCGCAGGCCGGCGCGGGCGTGGAGGAGGCCCTCACGGGGATTTACGCCACGGGGTGGATCAAGCGGGGTCCCGTCGGGCTCATCGGCTCGACGAAGTCGGATGCCCAGCAGACGATCGCGCACCTCGTCGAGGACGCGAACGCCGGGCGCCTGCATGCCAAGACCCAGGCCGTGGGCCATGAGGCGATGATCGCGCTCCTGGAGGAGCGCGGGGTCGAGTACACCACCTGGGAGGGGTGGGAGCTGCTCGACGCCTACGAGAAGGAGCTCGGCGCGGCCTACGGCCCGCTGCCCGAGGGGCGCGGCGTCCGAGAGCGCGTGAAGGTCGTCTCCCGCCGGGCGATGACCGACATCTCCCGGGCGATGCCGGTCGATCGGGCGGATCTCATCGGCGACATGGGGGAGATGGGCGTTCCGGCGGCCCCGGAGCGCTTCGAGGATTACACGGGGCCCGGCCGTCGCGCCTGAGCTCATGCGAACGCGGGCTTTCGTCTTCGGGCGGGCCCGCGTTCGCGTACGCGTATGGGGAGGGGACGTCCTCAAGAGCGCACTCGCATATGAGGTAGCACTTATTTACATTAGACAACCCTAATGTCTAAGGTGTTCCGGGGTGCTCATCCGCACCCTTCGACTCTTGAGGAAGCGAAGAATCCCATGACCCTGTCCCGTTCCGCGGTCGGTGCCCTGCTGGGAGCATCGATCCTCGCCGCTCTTGCGCCCGCGATGCCCTCGGCGGCAGCCCCCCTCCCCTCGGCCCCGCACGGGGTCCTCGTCGCGGCGCCGGCCGTGAAGGACCTGACGATCCGCGCGAGCGATCAGCGCGTTGAAGCCGGAAAAGCTCTCGACTACGTCTTCGCCGTCGAATCGGCGGACCCGTCCTCGGTCGGCAGTTACCAGACCTGGGGTTTCGCCTCGGGGCTGCCCGAGGGCTTCACCCTCAAGCAGGTCGACAAGAACGCCGGGACCTGGCGCTTGGCCACGACCCGCGAGCTGAAGGCGGGGGAGGGGCCCTTCACCCTCGAGCTGAAGTTCTATGACGGATTCGGGACGGCTACCAAGAGGATTACGGTCAGTGTCGGCAAGGCCCTGGAGGCGAGCGCCCTGGACCTCCTCCTCGACCAGGACAGCCCCTTCCCGGCCGGTACGAAGATCTTCAGCGCGACGGGCGGAAGCGAGCCCTATGCGGTGACCATCACTGACAACGGCGGCATCGGCGACCTCGTGATCTCGCCGGACGGGACGGCCACGGGAACGGCGCCCTCGCCCGGAAGCGTCGAGGTCGCCTTCACCGTCACCGACGCCGGCGGGGCCTCCCGCGCCCTGAAGGCGCGCGTGACCTCGAGGGACACCCGGGCTCCCCTCATCGAGGTCGCTGAGGCCGTCGATGCGATGAAGGGCGAGGCCTTCAGTGCGCCGGTCAAGGTGAGCGACAACTGGAGCGTCCCGGTCGTCAGCCTCGACCCGGGTTCGGCCGAAGGCGTGAGCCTTCGCGGATTCATGACGGGGAGCGGTCCGGGGAGCCTCGAAGGCCGGATCGACCGGGTCGGCGAATTCACCGCGACGATCCGGGCCGTCGATTCCGTGGGCAATGCCTCTTCGCGCTTAGTCACCATCCGCGTCAAAGGTCTCTCCGACCTCGCAGCCCCCTCCTGCGCCCCTCGGACCGGCTACGCGGGGGATGAGGCCGTCAGCGCGCCCGTGGACTTCGGCGAAGGGGCGTCCCTGCCGGACAAGAGCGTCTTCTCCTTGCCGGGCGAGGCGCCCTCCGGTGCGCGCATCGATCCGGCGAACGGTCTGCTCACCTGGGCGATCCCCGAGGACTTCCCCGCTTCGGAGGTGAAGATCCCCGTGAGGGTCGACTATCGGGACGGGACCCGTGACGAGCTCGAATGCCGCGTCCTCGTGAAGAAGGCGCAGGCCCTCGTGCCCCTCGTCCCCGCCGAGCCCCTCGATCCCCCTCGTCCCTCCGCAGAGGCGCCGAAGACCGACACCGCTGCGAAGAGCGATGCCGCTCCGAAAGCCGATGCCGCACCGAAGAACGCGGCGACCGGGAGCGGGACGGGCGGGAAGGCGTCTTCCGGCGCTCGTGTGAAGCTCGCGACGACCGGTGCGCACCTCGGGGTCATGTTCGGCGCGGGCGGCGCGCTCGCGGCGGGGGCTGCCCTCCTGCTCCTCCGCCGGCCTTCGAAGAGCTGAGCGGGCAGGAGCGCCCACCCTTTCCCAGGCACTGTTCAGCCGGTGCCCATATCCTCGAGTCATGACTCATCGGGGCTATCGCAACGGTTTGAAGACCGCCGTACTCCTCGGCGGATTGTGGGCGCTCCTGGCCGCCGTCGGCTGGATCATCGCGAACAGCACGGGCCGGTCGATCTGGCTCTGGGTGTTCGCGGCCCTCGGCCTGTTCCAGACCGCCTACGCCTACTGGAACTCCGCGTCCATGTCGCTGCGCGCCATGAACGCCTATGAGGTGTCCGAGGCGCAGCGGCCGGACCTCCACCGGATCGTGCGCGAGCTCTCCGATCGTGCGGGCCAGCCCATGCCCTCGATCTGGATCGCGCCCACCCGGACGCCGAATGCCTTCGCGACAGGCCGCGACCCGGAGCATGCGGCGGTCTGCTGCACCGAGGGCATCCTCGAGATCCTCGGCGAGAGGGAGCTGCGCGGCGTGCTCGGCCATGAGCTCATGCACGTCTACAACCGCGACATCCTCACCTCCTCGGTGGCGGCGGCCCTCGGCGGCCTGGTCACGTCGATCGCGCAGTTCCTCATGTTCTTCGGGGGCGGGCGCAACCGGGATGACGAGGGTGGGGGAGTGGGCGTGCTCGCCGGGATCGCGATCGCGCTGCTCGCCCCTCTCGCGGCGACGCTCATCCAGTTCTCCCTGTCGCGGACGCGCGAGTTCGATGCGGACGAGGACGGCGCGACGCTCACGCAGGACCCGCTGGCCCTGGCCTCCGCGCTGAGGAAGCTCGAAACTGTGACCGATCGCGCACCGCTTCAGCCCACGCCCGCGAACCAGAACGTCGCCGCCATGATGATCGCCAACCCCTTCAGGGGAGCGGGCCTTCGCAGACTCTTCTCGACCCATCCTCCGATGGATGAGCGCATCGCCCGTTTGGAGAAGATGGCGGGCTACTGATCGCGCCCCCTTCACCCCGGTCGGATCGCTCCGGCCGGGGCGAAGGCGTGTGTGAAGAATCTCAGCGGTAGTTGACGAACTGGAGGGCGGTGTCGAGCTTGTCGCCCTCGGGGCCCTTGAGCAGTGCGATCACCGCCTGGAGGTCGTCTCGCGATTTCGAGGAGACGCGGAGCTCGTCGCCCTGGATCTGGGCCTTGACGCCCTTGGGGCCCTCGTCGCGGATGAGCTTGGCGATCTTCTTCGCCGTGTCCTGCGCGATGCCCTCCTTCAGGGGCGTGACGAGCCTGTAGATCTTGCCCGAGGCCTTGGGCTCGCGGTCCTTGTAGTCGAGGCACTTGAGCGAGAGGCCGCGGCGGATGAGCTTGGTCTGGAGGACGTCGAGGATCGCCATGACGCGTTCGGACGAGTTCGCCTCCATCTCGATCGTGTCGCCGCTCAAACGGATCGAGGCGTCGACGCCGCGGAAGTCGTAGCGGGTCGCGATCTCTTTCGCGGTCTGGTTCACCGCGTTGTCGACCTCCTGGCGGTCGAGTTTCGAAACGATGTCGAATGAGGAGTCAGCCACGATCTTCCTTTCGGGTAGCCGACGTGAGCGGCCTGTTCACGTCGTTATCGGCCGAATCCGATGCCCGATTGGCAATCGGAGTTCTTTTCCTGTTATTCTTCCACGGCACCGCGAAAGCGGAGCAAGGCGGGGTACCCGAGTGGCCAAAGGGAGCTGACTGTAAATCAGCCGCGGAATGCTTCGGGGGTTCGAATCCCTCCCCCGCCACAGTCCCGGTTCAACCGGGATCTGCGTGTGAGGACCTTCTCAGTCGCGCGGATTGCGAAAGCGGTCCGAACTCGATTAGGCTCTTCCGCGTTGCCCCGATAGCTCAGTCGGCAGAGCGTCTCCATGGTAAGGAGAAGGTCAAGGGTTCGATTCCCTTTCGGGGCTCTGGTCGCGGCCGCAGGTCGCGCCGCGGCGGGGTAGCTCAGCTGGTCAGAGCGCACGACTCATAATCGTGAGGTCGCGGGTTCGAGCCCCGCCCCCGCTACCGATCAAGGTCGCGCGACGACACCACTATTCAGCAAAAGAGGACACACCGTGGCAAGCAAGTCTCAGGATGTTCGCCCCAAGATCACTCTGGCCTGCTCGGAGTGCAAGGAGCGCAACTACATCACGAAGAAGAACCGTCGCAACACGCCGGATCGTCTTGAGCTCGCGAAGTACTGCCCTCGCTGCCGCAAGTCGACCCAGCACCGCGAGACCCGCTGACGCGAGGTCCGCTGGACGGCTCGAGCTGTCAACCCCCGGAGGAGTCCTCCGGGGGTTTCTTGCTGCTCGCGGCGTCGGCGTCCCTCGACGGCTCCGCGCCGGCGTCATCGGGGCGCCGTCGATCGCGGGGCCCTCGGCGCGCGCGATCACTCGTCCGATTCGGGCTGGTCGAGGAGGTCGCGCAGGGGGGTGTAGTGGAGTTCGACGGCGGCGTAGTAGTCGTCGAGGTCGCCCTTCTCGCAGGCGTCGAGAATCGCGTCGTGGGCCGCGGCCGTGAGCAGGGAGGCTTCGCGCCCGGCTCGGCGCAGGGTGGGGCCGACGGTCCGGTGGATGAGCCACATGGCCGAGGTGAGCTGGCTCAGGATCCTGTTGTCGAGGTAGTGCAAGAGCCCGAGGTGGAAGTCGATGTCCTGTTCGTAGTAGCTCTCGCCCTTCTCCGCGTGCTCGCGCATGTCGGCGACGCAGCGTCGGAGCTCCGGGTTGCGCGTGCCCCTCATGGCCGCGACGAGGTCGACGCCGATGCCGAGGTCGAGCGCCTTGCGGATGTCGACGACTTCGGCGAGGGACTTGTAGCCGTCGCCGGCGTCGAGGGCGGAGCGGAGGATGAGGGTCTCGACGAGCGGGTCGAGGGACATCGCGCCGACGTAGCTCCCCGATCCCCGCCGGGAGTGGACGATGTCGAGCGCGTCGAGTTTGCGCATGGCCTCGCGCACGGAGGAGCGCGAGACGCCGAGGTCCGCGCACAGTTCGGCCTCGGTGGGCAGGGGGTCCCCGGTTTGAAGCTCGTGGGCGAGGATGTAGCGCTTGATCGCGTCCATCGTCATTGCGGAGCGGTTCGCTGAAGGGCCTTCGGGCGTCGAGTTCGGCACCTTTGAGAGGGTATCAGCCGCATGATCCCGTGGGCGGGCGCCGCCGTTATCAAATTGATGCATTGCGCGGACCCCTTTCGTGCGGAAAACCGCTTGCGCGAAGTTGTCAGACAACATATGGTGATCCTATCGGAAGCGAGACATCCCCTCGTGACCGTTCGACACTCGATGATGAGGAGAGAACCCATGCGGATTGGAAAGCGCTGGGCCGGGGGCGTCGCCCTCATGGCGACGGCCGCACTGACCCTCGCCGCCTGCGGCGGCGGATCCACGACGGATGCCGCGGCCAGCGGCGACACCGCCGCGACCGGACTCGGCGGCGAGATCAACGCCGGCGTCGCCTACGAGACCACCGACTACAGCTCGATCACCTCCTCGGCGCTCGCCGTCGGATCGAACCTCCAGGTCCTCGAAGGCCTCTACCAGCTCGACATGTCCACCTATGAGGCCTTCCCCGCCCTCGCGAGCGGCGACCCGGTGGCGGTCTCCGACACCGTCTACGAGATCACCCTCCGCGACGGCGCGAAGTTCTCCGACGGCAAGGAGGTCACCACCGAGGACGTCCTGAGCTCCTACGGCCGCACGACCGCCGAGGGCTCGATCTACGGCCAGTTCTTCGACTTCGTGAAGTCCGTGACCGCCAAGGACGACAAGACGATCACCGTCGAGCTCAACTACCCCTTCGCCAACGTCGCCGCCCGCTTCGCGGACATGAAGGTCGTTCCGACCGCCATGAACGACGACGAGCTCAAGGCGCACCCGATCGGCACCGGCCCCTACAAGTACGAGACGATCACGCCGACCGAGATCACCGCGGTGCCCAACGAGTTCTACAACGGCGCTCACCCGGCCACCGTCAAGACCCTTCGCTGGCACGTCCTCAAGGACGACTCCGCGCGCCTCGCCGCGGCCCTCGACGGCACGACCGATGTCATGGAGGCGGTTCCCGCCTCTGCGACCGAGCAGCTCAAGGCCGCCGGCTGGACGGTCGACTCCGTGCCCGGCTACGGCAACCCCTTCCTCATGTTCAACACGATGAAGGCCCCCTTCAACGACGCGAAGGTCCGCCAGGCGATCCACAAGGCGATCGACAAGAAGAAGCTCATCGAGGTCGGCATGGAGGGCGAGGCCGTCGAGGCGACCTCCTTCCTCCCCGAGTCCAACCCGGCCTACAAGAAGACCGCGACCCAGCTCTCCTACGATCTCGAGGGCGCGAAGGCGCTCCTCGCCGAGGCGGGCGTCTCCGGCCTCACGATCAACCTCGTGACGACCGACCACCCGTGGGTCACCAACCTCGTCCCGCAGATCAAGTCCGACCTCGAGGCCCTCGGCCTGACCGTCAACCACTCGCCGATGGCCTCGGCCGACCTCTACTCGAACGTCACCGACGTCGACGAGCCGACCTACGACATCGTCCTCGCCCCCGGCGACCCCTCGGTCTTCGGCGCCGATCCGGGCATCATCCTCTCGTGGTGGAACGGCGACAACGTCTGGACCCAGAAGCGCACCTTCTGGCAGAAGTCCGATCCGGACACCTTCCAGGCCTTCCAGGCCCTCTTCAACGAGGCGCTCCAGCTCGACGGCGACGCCGCGAAGCAGAAGTGGGGCGAGGCCCAGGACCTCCTCGCCGAGCAGGCGGTCCTCTACCCGCTCTTCCACAAGAACATGCTCACCGCGTACAACGGCGAGAAGCTCGACGGCTTCAAGTCGATCGCGGCGACGGGCATCCAGCTCATCGACGTCAAGGTCAAATGAGCTGAAACCGGCCAGGGGCGTCCTCGGCCCCCGATCGCCGAAACGATCCGGGCCGCGATGAGGACCGGGCCCGGCCGGAACGACAACCGGAACGCATGAAGGAGGGGCGGTGCGCGCCGCCGCCCCTCCTTCATGCTGCGGGACGAACGAATGAGGAGTGAAGCCGTGCCGTCTCCAGGAGTGAAGCAGTGAACAATCTATTGAGACTCATCGGGCGGCGCCTGCTCGCCCTGCCGATCATGATCATCGGCGTCTCCGCCCTCGTCTTCTTCATCATGTCGCTCTCGCCGATCGATCCGGCCTACTCGGCACTCGGTGAAACGGCGAGCCCCGAAGCCCTCGAGGCCTACCGCATCGAGCACGGGCTCAAGGACCCGCTGCTCGTCCAGTACGGCAACTACCTCCTCGGGATGCTCCACGGGGACCTCGGCACCTACGGGGTCGGCACCGGCAACAGGGTCTCCGACCTCATCGGCACCGCGCTCCCGATCACCATGCAGCTCACCTTCCTCGGTCTGCTCTTCGCGATCCTCATCTCCTTCCCGCTCGGCGTGCTCGCGGCCCTCCACCGGGACTCCTGGCCCGACCAGCTGATCCGCGTCTTCTCCGTCATCTCGATCGGAACCCCCTCCTTCTGGCTCGCAGCCCTCCTCGTCATGGCCTTCGTCCAGAAGCTCCCCGTCTCAGGCGCGCTCCCGCACTTCAGCGACGACCCCCTCGGCTGGTTCCTGCGCATGCTGCTGCCCTCCATCGCCCTCGCCGTCCCCGTCGTCGGCCAGATGACCCGGGTCGTGCGCACCTCGATGGTCGAGGAGCTGGACCGCGACTACGTCCGCACGGCCCTCGGCGCGGGCATCCCGAAGTGGATCGTCGTCGCCCGCAACGTCCTGCGCAACGCGCTCATCACCCCCGTGACCGTCCTCGGCCTGAGGATCGGCTACCTCATGGGCGGCGCGGTCGTCATCGAGATCATCTTCTCGATCGACGGCATGGGCAAGGCGGTCCTCCTCAAGGGCATCCAGCAGAACTGGGTGACCCTCGTCCAGGGCGGGGCGCTCGTCGTCGCGATCGCGTTCATCGTCGTCAACATCATCGTCGACATGCTCTACCTGCTCATTAACCCGCGAATCCGATCGGTGTGATGATGAATCAGAAGCTCAAACTCGACAAGGTCACGCGCCCGGGCTCGCGCTTCACGCGGATCTCGGCGATGTCGCTCGGATCGAAGATCTCGATCCTCGTCCTCGCCCTCGTCATCCTCGTGTCCTTCCTCGCGCCCGTCATCTCCCCGTACTCCCCCGAGGAGATCTTCACGAAGTGGGAGGCCCCGAGCGCCGCCCACCTCTTCGGCACCGATCACATCGGCCGCGACATCCTCGCGCGCGTCCTGTACGGCGGGCGCTACTCGATGCTCATCGGCCTGTTCTCGATGCTCATCGCCCTCCTCTTCGGCGCGATCATCGGCTCGATCGCCGCGGTCGTCCGCAAATCGCTCGCCGAACTCATCATGCGCATCCTCGACGTCATCATGGCCGTCCCCGGCATCGCGATGGCCGCCGTCACGGTCCTCGTCTTCGGCCGCGCGCTGCAGTCCTCGGGCAACACCATCGGCCTCGTCGCCGTCATCATCGCCTCCATCGCCTTCGTCTACATCCCCCAGCTCGCGAGGATCGTGAGGGCGAACGTCATGGCGGCCTACGGCGAGGACTACGTCCGCGCGGTCGTCGTCTCGGGCGCGAGGGCGCCCTGGATCCTCGTCAAGCACGTCATGCGCAACACCGCGGCCCCCGTCCTCGTCTTCGCGACGGTCCTCGTCGCCGACGCGATCATCCTCGAGGCGTCCCTGACCTTCATCGGCTCGGGACTGCCCGCGACGATGGTCCCGACCTGGGGCAACGTCCTGTCCGAAGCCTCCTCGAACCTGTCGGTCATGCTCGGCAAGTGGTGGACCGCCTTCTTCCCGGGCATGTTCATCACCGCGACCGTCCTCTGCCTCAACATCCTCTCCGAGGGCATCACCGACGCCATGGTCGCCGCCCCGAAGGGCCCTGCCGTCGCCCAGGTCTCCTCCGATTCCGAGCGCGAGGCCGACCGCCTCCTCCTCGATCCGCGCCGCGCGCACGCCGAGCAGGCCGAGTCCCTCCAGGCCAGCCTCGACGCCCTCGAGAGCGTCGAGGAGAAGCGCGACGACCGTTTCGCCCCGGCATCCGGGGCCGCCCCGCTCCTCGAGGTGAAGAACCTGAGCATCCGCTTCCCCAACCACGGGGAGGTCGACGTCGTCGACCGCGTCTCCTTCGCCGTCAAGCCCGGCGAGACGATGGGCCTCGTCGGCGAGTCCGGGTGCGGCAAGTCGATCACCGCCCTGTCGATCATGGGGCTCATCAGCCCCAAGGCGAAGCTCGCGGGGGAGATCCTCTACCAGGGGAGGAACCTCCTGGAGATGAAGCCGGAGGAGCGCCAGGGGCTCCTCGGCAACGAGATGGCGATGATCTACCAGGACGCCCTCTCCTCGCTCAACCCGGCCATGCTCATCAAGGCGCAGATGAAGCAGCTGACCAGCCGCGGCGGCACCCGGAGCGCCGAAGAGCTCCTCGAGCTCGTCGGCCTCGACCCGAAGCGGACCCTCGAGTCCTACCCGCACGAGCTCTCGGGCGGCCAGCGCCAGCGCGTCCTCATCGCCATGGCCCTCACCCGCGACCCGAAGCTCATCATCGCCGACGAGCCGACCACGGCCCTCGACGTGACCGTCCAGAAGCAGGTGATCGCCCTCCTCAACGACCTGCGCGAGAAGCTCGGCTTCGCGATGATCTTCGTCTCCCACGACATCGCCCTCGTCGCCGAGGTCGCCCACTCGATCACGGTGATGTACGCGGGCCAGGTCGTCGAGCAGGGGCCGACCTCCGAGCTCCTCATGAATCCGACGCACGAGTACACGCGCGGCCTCCTCGGCGCGGTCCTCTCGATCGAGGCGGGCAAGGGCAGGCTCCACCAGGTGCCCGGCGCGGTCCCCTCGCCGAGGGACTTCCCCAAGGGCGACCGCTTCGCCCCGCGGAGCTCGCACCCGGACTACGGCCTCGACATCCGCCCGGTTCTCACCGAGGTCGGACCCGATCACGTCTACGCGGCCCTGCCGCCCGAGCCGGGCGCCCTCGTCGGCGCGAAGGAGGCTGAATGATGAGCGAGACCACCCCGATCATCGAACTCCAGGACGTCCACGTCACCTTCGCCTCCAGGACGGGCTCCCTGTTCCGCCCGAACCAGGTCAAGGCCGTGCGCGGCGTGACCATGCGCGTCGAGAAGGGCCAGACGCTCGGGATCGTCGGCGAGTCCGGCTGCGGCAAGTCGACGACCGCGAACGTCATGTGCGGCCTCGTCGCCCCGACCTCCGGCAAGGTCTTCTTCAAGGGCGAGGAGGTGACGAAGCGGACCGCCGAGTCGCGCAGGCGCATCGGCCGGGTCGTCTCGGTCGTCTTCCAGGACCCGGCGACGGCCCTCAACCCCCGCATGGTCGTCCGCGACCAGCTCGCCGACCCGATGCGCGTCCACGGGATCGGCACCGAGGCAGAACGGATGAAGCGGGTCCACGAGCTCATCTCGATGGTGGGCCTGCCCGTCTCGGCGCTCGACACCCTGCCCGGTCAGCTCTCGGGCGGCCAGCGCCAGAGGGTCGCGATCGCCCGGGCGCTCGCGGTCGGCCCGGACGCGATCATCGCCGACGAGCCGACCTCCGCGCTCGACGTGTCGGTCCGCGCCCAGGTGCTCAACCTCCTCATGGACCTCAAGCGCGAGCTCGACCTCGCGATGGTCTTCATCTCCCATGACATCCAGACGGTCCGCTACATCTCGGACCGGATCGCAGTCATGAACGCCGGCGTCGTCGTCGAGGAGGGCCCCGCCGCCGAGCTCCTCGCGAATCCGCGCGACCCCTACACCCGCACCCTCCTGGGAGCCGCTCCCTCGCTCCTCCACCCCACGATCGAAGGAATCGCATGAACCCCCCCATCACGGGAGTCGTCCCCCCGCTCGTCGTCCCCCTGAAGGACGGCGCTCTCGACATCCCCTCGCTCGAACGCCACATCGACCGGATGCTCGAGGCGGGCATCCACGGCCTCTTCGTCAACGGTTCGAGCGGCGAGGTCGCCTTCTCGGGCGACGCGCGCCGCGATCAGGTCCTCGAGGAGGCCCTGCGCATCGTCGACGGCAGGATCCCGGTCCTGGCCGGCGTCATCGACACGGAAACGGAACGCGTTCTGGCGCACATGCGCCGCGCCGAGGCCCTCGGCGCGAATGCGATCGTGGCGACCGCGCCCTTCTACGCCCTGCAGGGCGAGGCCGAGGTGGCCGAGCACTTCCGGATCCTGCGCCAGGAGACGGGCCTGCCCCTCTTCGCCTACGACATCCCGGTGTGCGTCCATTGGAAGCTCTCGAACCCCCTGCTCCTCGAGCTCGGCGCCGAGGGCGTCCTCCAGGGCGTCAAGGACTCCTCCGGCGACGACGTCGCCTTCCGCTGGCTCGCCCTGGCCAACGAGAGGATCGGCCACCCGCTCAGCCTGCTCACCGGCCATGAGGTCGTCGTCGACGGCGCCTACATGTCGGGGGCCGACGGCTGCGTCCCCGGCCTGGGCAACATCGACCCGGCGGCTTACGTCCGCCAGTGGAACGCCTACCGGGCGGGCGATTGGGCCGCTGTGCGCGCCGAACAGGACCGTCTCGCGGACCTCATGCGCATCGTCCAGGTCAAGGGCGTCCAGGGCTTCGGCGCGGGCGTCGGCGCCTTCAAGGCGGCCCTCAAGGCGCTCGGCGTCTTCGAGTCCAACGAGATGCCGCGTCCGGTCAAGGCGCTCGCGGGTGAGAACTACGCGTGGGTCGAGAAGGTCCTGCGCGAGGCCGGTCTGGACTCGTGAGCGCCCTCCTCGCCCTCGACATCGGCGGCACGAAGGTCGCTTGGGCGGTCGTCCGCGCGCAGGACCTGGCCGTCGAGGAGCGCGGGGAGATCGCGACCCTCGCGCACGAGGGCGGGGCCGCGGTCGCCCGACGCATCGGAGCCGAGGCGGCCCGCGTCCTCGGCGCCCGCCCCGATATCGAGGGGATCGCCGTCGCCAGCGCCGGGGTCGTCGATCCCGAGGCGGGGCGGATCGTGTCGGCGACGAACACGATGCCGGGCTGGGGCGGCACCGAGCTCGCGCGCATCCTGCGTGAGGCGAGCGGCGCGGGCGCCGTCGAGATCCTCAACGACGTCCACGCCCACGGGCTCGGCGAGGCGCTTCTCGGCGCGGGATGCGGCCGGGAGACGGTGCTGGTGCTCGCGGTCGGCACGGGGATCGGCGGGGCGCTCGTCGTCGGAGGCGAGCCCGCCCTCGGCGATCACTTCCTCGCGGGTCACTTCGGCCACGTCCATCACCCCCTCGGAGCGGGGATGCCCTGCTCCTGCGGGCGCGAGGGCCATATCGAGGCCTTCTGCTCCGGTTCGGGCATCACCGCCTGGTACGAGTCCCGGCGCGGCCCGGGCGATCCCGCAGCGGCGAACGGCCGGGAGCTTCAGGCGCTCGCCGATTCGGGGCACGGGCTCGCGAGCGCCTGCTTCACCGAATCCGGGTGGGCGATCGGCGAGTGCCTCGGCTCCCTCGCGAACTGCCTGGATCCCTCCCTTATCGTCCTGTCGGGATCGATGACGCGTTCGGGCCCGCTCTGGTGGGAGGCCGTCAAGAAGGGCTACGCCGAGCAGGCGATGAACGCGGTCGCCGATATCGGCATCGTGCCCGGGACACTGGGCGGTGACGCCCCGCTCCTCGGGGCGGTCCTCCACTTCCTCAATCGTCGTGGCCCCGCGCCTCAGAACTAGCGGCGCGCCCGAGCCGCCGTCATCGCGACCCATCTGAAAGAAGGAACACCGACATGCATCCGATCATCGAAGGACTGCGCGGGAAGCTCATCGTCTCCGTCCAGGCCTACCCGGGCGAGCCGATGCGCAACCCCGAAACGATGGCGCAGATCGCCAGGGCCGCCGAGATCGGCGGGGCCGCCGCGATCCGCTGCCAGGGCCTCTCGGACATCGCGGCCATCAAGGGCCGCGTCGAGGTCCCGGTCATCGGCCTGTGGAAGGAGGGGCACGAGGGCGTGTACATCACGCCTTCGCTCCGTCACGCGAAGGCGTGCCGGATGGCCGGAGCGGACGTCGTCGCGATCGACGCGACCTCGCGCCCGCGCCTCGACGGCCTGAGCTTCGCCGAGACGACTGCCGCCATGCACGCCGAGGGGGCTCTCGTCATGGCGGACTGCGGCTCCTACGAGGACGCGAAGAACGCCTACGATGCCGGCGCCGACATCCTGTCGACGACGCTCGCCGGGTACACGGGCGATCGCCCGCTAACGGAGGGCCCGGATCTCGAGCTGCTGGCCGAGGTCGTGGCGGCCTTCCCGGACCGGCCGGTGATCTGCGAGGGCCGCGTTCACACGCCGGCCGATGCCGCGGCCGCGCTCGACGCGGGGGCCTTCGCCGTGATCGTCGGGACGGCGATCACCCACCCGACCCGCATCACCACCTGGTTCACGAAGGCGATCGAGAACCGCTGAATCCCGCATGGCCCGCGGGGAGCACGGCATCCGCGCTCCCCGCGAGCCCGACGCCCGTGCCGGAAGGAGGAAGGGGCGCGATGAGGAGCCGAGCGATCATCACAGGCCGGCCCGAGAAGGGGGCGATCATCGCCTTCGCGGACCCGGGCCGGGCCTTCGCCCTCGCCGATGCGCTCGAGGGGCTCGCCGATTCCCGCCGCCTCGTCGTCGCGGACATCCCCGCTCCTCCTGAGGGGGCCGCCTCCGACGCGGCCTGCGACGCGGCCGTCGCCTTCGCGGTCGAGCAGCTCCACGGCATCCCCATGGGCGTCGCGGTCCTCGTCGGAGCGGGGGCGGTCGGCTCCCGCCTCGCAGCGGCGGTCGCCCGCACGCTGCCCTCGTCCTGCCGGGCCCTGTTCCTCACCGACGAGGAGGCCCGCGCCTCCCTCCGCCCGGCACCGGGCCCCGCCCTCGCCGAGGACGGGGACGGCGCCCTCGCAGTGCGCGCGCCCGCGGTCTTCATCGCCGAGGACGCCCTCCCCGCGACCCTGCGCGAACTCCTCGATTCCGCCGCCGAACCCGAGATCGCGCGCCCCTGGGTCCTCCCGGAGATCGCCGAACTGCTCGCGGCGAACCCCCAGGCCCCGCGCATGGACCTCGTGACCGCCCGCGAACGCGGCGAGCGCATGAATCCCCCGATGGAGCCTCCGGCCGATTGCGAGCTCGTCATCGAGGAGCTCGCGGGCGTCGAGAACCGGATCATGACCCCGGCGGGGAAGCGGACCGGGCTGGTCCTCTTCCTCATCCACGGCGGAGGGTACGTCATGGGGAGCGCGCGTTTCGAGGACCGGCGCTGCGCGGACATCCTCCGCTCCTTCACGCCCTCGCTCTTCGCGGATTCGGATCTCGCGGTGACGACCGTCGTCCCGGACTACGCCCTCGCTCCCGAGCACCCCCACCCGGCGGGGCTCGAGGACGCGCTCGCCTCGCTCCGCGCCGTATTCGAGCGCTACCCGGATGCGCCGATCGTCCTGTACGGGGATTCGGCGGGATCGGGAATGGCGAACCAGGTGCTGCGCCGCCTCGGCTCGGCCGAGCTCGAGCGGATTCGCGGGGCGATCCTGCTGGAGCCCTGTTTGGACCCGGCGTTCGACTCGCGCTCGTCCTGGGAGAACCGCGAGGGGCCCGGGTGGACGCGTCAGCTCGCCGTCGATTCCTGGCGGGCCTATCTCGGCCAGGACGCCAAGCCCTGGGAGGTCCATCCTCCCGTGCGCGAGCTGCCCGCCGGATTCCCGCCCCTCCAGATCTTCGTCAACGCAGCGGACCCTCTGAGGGATGAGGCGCTGGAGTGGGCCTTCGACCTCGCCCGCGCGGGTGTCAAAGTCGAAGTCCATTCCTTCCCGGGTACGACGCACGGCTGGCTCTCCGCTCCGGGCACCCGCATCTGGGAGAGGGTGAAAGACGAAATGCGGTCATTCTTCGGGTTCTGCCTCGAAGACGCCCCCGGGCCCCTAGCCTGAGAGTCGGGCCACCGCGTCGCATCAGACTTCCGCATATGAATCAAGAAAGGACTCGCCATGCGAATCGCCATCGTCAGTACTCCCGAGGAGATCGCGCGCCTCGCGGCGGACCGGATCGAAGAGGTGTACCGGTCCAAGCCCGACTTCGTCCTCGGGCTCGCCACCGGGTCGTCCCCGATCGGGCTGTACGACGAACTCGTCCGTCGTTACGAGGCGGGACGGATCTCCTTCGCGAAGGTCCGCTCCTTCAACCTCGATGAGTACGTCGGCCTCCCGAAGGATCATGTCGAAGGCTACGCGAACTTCATCCGCCGCCACCTCGTCGGCCGTGTCGACATGCCCGAGGGCGCGGCGCACGGCCCGGACGGCTGGGCCGATGACCTCGATGCCGGGGCCGCCGCCTACGACCAGGCGATCAAGGACGCGGGCGGGATCGACATCCAGGTCCTCGGCATCGGCTCCGACGGGCACATCGGCTTCAACGAGCCGGGCGGCTCCCTGTCCTCGCGCACGCACGTCGGCGTCCTCACCGAGCAGACCCGCCGCGACAACGCGCGCTTCTTCGACGGCGATATCGACATGGTGCCGACGCACTGCGTGACCCAGGGCATCGGGACGATCATGGAGGCCCGCGCCCAGGTCTTCATCGCGACCGGAGCGGGCAAGGCCCGGGCGGTCAAGGAGATGATCGAGGGCGCGGTCTCCCAGCGCTGGCCCGCGACCGCGCTGCAGTACCACGACGACGTCCTGGTGATCCTCGACGAGGATGCTGCGGGCGAGCTCGAGCTCAAGGACTTCTACAAGGAGGTCTGGGCGAAGGAGAACGCCTGAGGGCCTGACGGGCCCCTCGTCCGGTCCGCCGCTTCCGCGTCGCCCGCCGCCCCCGCGGCTCACCGCCGAGCCGCGGGGGCGGTGGGCGACCGCATTCGCCGGCATCCGGTCCGGGCGGCGCCCTTTAGCGGGAGAATTCCCCGATCGACCGGGCCAGGGACCCGTGGGAGATCCTCTCGATCCTCTCGACGAGGACGTACGGGTCGGCGTCCATGTCGGTGGCGAGCCAGTGCAGCAGGTGGCCGAGGGGCAGCAGCGAGAAGTGGTCGATGATGAATGCGCGTTCGGCCGGCGCGAGCTCGGCGGCCGCCTCGAACTCGGCGAGGATCGCGACCGTCATCGCCCGGAACTGGCGGTGGAGGAAGCGCTCGAGCTCCTCGTGGCTCAGGGCCGCCAGGGAGAGGTAGGTCTGCTCCTTGTGCCGTTCGAGCCACAGCAGCAGCTCGAGGAACCCGTCTGACCACTCCTCGTAGGTGGCGTGGGCCATGACCCGGTCGGAGATCTCGGCCTTGAACATCCACACGGCGAGGTCGGCGACCCCCGAGAAGTGGTAGTAGAAGGCCTGGCGGGTGATGCCGGTGGCCTCCGTGAGCCTGCGCACGGACACCTTGTCGAGGGGCGTGCGGGCGAGCTCCGCCTTGAGGGCGGCGGCGAGCGCCTCGCGCGTCCTAACGCCGCTCTTGCGATCGATCGCCTCCTGCGAGCCGGGCGGCTCGAGCGTCACTCGCCGCTCCCGTAGCCCTGCGGGTTCTGGGACTGCCAGCGCCAGGAATCGGCGCACATGCGGTCGATGTCGAACTGCGCCTTCCAGCCGAGGACGGATTCGGCCTTCGCGGGGTCGGAGTAGCAGGTCGCGATGTCGCCGGGGCGGCGGGACTCGATGACGTGGGGGATCTCGTGCCCGCAGGCTCGTTCGAAGGCGCGCAGGACGTCGAGGACGGAGTAGCCGCGTCCGGTCCCCAGGTTGAAGATCTCGCAGCCCGTCCGCCCGCCCATCCACTCCAGGGCCTTGACGTGGCCGAGGGCGAGGTCGACGACGTGGATGTAGTCCCGCACGCCGGTGCCGTCCGGGGTGGGGTAGTCGTCGCCGAAGATGCAGACGCGTTCGCGCCTGCCGACCGCCACCTGCGCGATGTAGGGGACGAGGTTGTTGGGGATGCCGTTGGGGTCTTCGCCGATACGGCCTGAAACGTGCGCGCCGATCGGATTGAAGTAGCGGAGCAGGACGGCGTTCCAGCGCTCATCGGCCTTCGCGGCATCGATGATGATCTGCTCGATCATCCATTTCGTCCAGCCGTAGGGGTTGGTCGGCGTCCCCTTCGGGCAGTCCTCGGTGATGGGGATCTGCTCGGGATCGCCGTACACGGTCGCGCTGGAGGAGAAGATGATCGAGAAGCAGCCGTGGTCGCGCATCGCTTCGAGCAGGGTGAGTGTCCCGGCGATGTTGTTGTCGTAGTACTCGATGGGCTTGTCCACCGACTCGCCGACGGCCTTGAGGCCCGCGAAGTGGATGACGGAGTCGATCGGGTGGGCGGTGAAGATCTTCTCGAGGGCGGCGCGGTCGCGCGTGTCGGCCTCGTAGAAGGTGACGGGGGCGCCGATGAGCTCACCGACCCGGGACAGGGCCGCGCGGCTGGAGTTGCTCAGGTCGTCAACGACGACGACCTCGAATCCGGCGGCGTCCAGTTCGACGATCGTGTGCGAACCGATATAGCCCGCGCCTCCGGTCACGAGGACCGTCCCCTTCGTGCTCATCCCTGTGCTCCTTCTTCGAAAGCCGAGGCCGTGGCGCATTCGTCGACGGCGCCGCGTGATGCCGAGACGAGTCTACTCGGCCCCGTCCGAAGAGCGCTAAGCCCCGCCCTCGTCGATGAACGAGGACGGGGCCGGCGGGCGTTCAGCGATTGGCAGCGACGACCGTCCTGTAGGGCTCGAGCTCCGTGTAGAGCTCGTCGCGCAGCGGGTTGAGGCGCTTCTTCACGATCGTGAGCACCTGGTAGACGGCGACCGCGATGTTCGCGGCGAGCGCGATCGCCGACACCGTGAAGAGCGCGACCGGGTCGTGGCTGGATTCGACGGCGAAGGACGAATCGGTCACGAAGGAGGGGACGGCCATGGTGAACATCATCCAGAAGGCGAGGGTGTGGGCGCGGTGCTGGAGCCACACGCCCTTCTTGATGAAGAAGGCGGGGATCGTGCACGAGATGAGCAGGGCGGCGCCCGCGTAGAAGGAGTGGTCGCCGACGCAGTTGTAGACGTAGGCGAAGTTCCACAGGTCGTAGGCGATGATCCAGAACCAGAGCATGTCCGGCCACACCATGTCTTTGGAGCGGTCCTTCGAGATGAAGATGCCGAACCATCCGCAGATGGTGAGGAGGTTGAGCAGGCCGGCGACGCCGTTCATGTAGTTCCAGGCGCCCGACACCATGAAGACGCCGTCGACCGGGCCGTTCGCGTTCATCGCGCCGACCTGGAAGTCGCGGATGCACGCTTCGAGGATGTTGATCGCCAGGATCGCGGGCGGGAAGATCAGGACGGCCTTCTTGGCGGCGAGGGCGGGCCGGTAGCGGATCGCCATGAAGCCGAGGCAGCCCGCGAGTGCGGAGTAGACCTTCACCCAGTGGAACCAGGTGCCCGTCGAGGAGCCGGGTCCCGCGGTCGTCGGCCACACGAAGATCGTGAGGACGATCGGCAGGACCACGAAGAAGGCCCAGCCGGCGATGCGGGAGCGGCGGCTCGCCTCGTTGAGGAGGATGAGTGCGGCGAGGACGCCGAACCACGCCAGCCACGATGTCAAGGGAATCGGCTCGAAGAGGAACACGACTCCTCCCTTCCATGTTCACTGAGGAGCGCCCTCGCTCCTCGCTCGTCATTCAGCGTATGAGCGGCCGGGAGGGGTCTCATTTGTCAGATCGGCGGAAGTGTCAAGATCCGGCCTGCGCGGCGGGCTGGGTGGGCGCGGCGGGCCGGGCGTCCTCAACGGGGAGGCGCCCATCACCCGGATGTCGTGAACCTGTGCGCCGCCACCACCTAGAATCGCTGGGGACCGCAAACTTGAGGAGTCGCACATGCCCGCCAGGACGCTCGCTGAACTCACGACCTTCCGCGTGGGCGGGCCGATCGGCGCGCTCGTCGAGGCGGCGGATGAGGCGGGGTTCGTCGAGGCGATCCGGCGCGCGGACGAGCGGGGTGAGCCCTTGCTCGTGCTCGGCGGGGGCTCGAATGTGCTGGCCTGCGATGCCGGCTTCCCCGGTGTCGTCGTGCGTGATCGGCGTTCGGCGATCGCGGTGCGCTCCGAGGGCGCGGCGGCGGGGCAGGCCGAGGGCGGGCCGATCCGGGTCGAAGTCTCGGCGAGCGCCGGCGCCGTGTGGGATGACTTCGTCGTGTGGAGCCTCGAGCGCGGCTTGTCCGGTCTGGAGGCCCTGTCGGGGATCCCGGGCACGGTCGGTGCGGCGCCGGTCCAGAACGTCGGCGCTTACGGGCATGAGGTCTCGGATCGCCTGGTATCCGTCCGGGCCTGGGATCGGGCCGAAGGCGCTGTCGTGGAACTGCCGGCCGCGGATCTCGCCCTGTCGTACAGGGATTCGCTCATCAAGCGCTCGCTTCGCGAGGAGGGTTCCGCCGGGCGGGTGTGGGGGCCGACGGGGCGCTGGGTGGTGCTGGAGGCGCGCTTCGCGCTGGAGGCCTCTGCGATGTCGGCGCCGGTGCTGTACCGCGAGCTCGCGAATCGCCTGGGCGTTGAGGTCGGCGAGCGCGCTGAAGCGCGGCGCGTGCGATCCGGGGTCCTCGACTTGCGGCGTTCGAAGGGCATGGTCGTCGATCCGGCGGATCACGACACCTGGAGCGCCGGTTCCTTCTTCACGAACCCGATCCTTTCTGCCGGGGCCGCTAAGGGGCTTCCCGAGGGCGCGCCCCGTTTCCCCTTAGGGGACGGGCGGGTGAAGACCTCCGCGGCTTGGCTCATCGATCACGCGGGCTTCGCGAAGGGCTTCGCCGTGCCGGGCGCCCGTGCGGGCGGGGCGGCTCTTTCCTCGAAGCACGTGCTCGCATTGACGAACAGGGGAGATGCGAGCGCCGCCGAGGTGGTCGAGCTCGCGCTCGCGGTCCGTGCGGGGGTCGAGGAGCGTTTCGGGGTGCGCCTCGTGCCCGAGCCCGTCGGCGTGGGCGTCACCTGGTAGTGCGGGTCAGGGGCGGGACGACGCCCAGGCCTCGATCCGCCCGTGCCATTTCCGTTTGGAGCTCTCCGAGGCGAGGGAGGCGTCGATCGACTGCTTCGCCAGGTTCGCGAGCGTGGCGTCTGAGAAGTCGAAGACCTCGCGCGCCCTCGCGTACTGGTCGAGGAGTCGGGAGCGGAAGAGGAGGGGGTCGTCGGCGCCGAGGGCGACGGTCGCTCCTCGGGAGATAAACTCCGGCAGGGGAACCGCTGAGAAGTCGTGGTAGACGCCGAGGTGCACATTCGAGGTGGGGCACACTTCGAAGGCGATGCGGGCCTCGATGAGCCGGTCGAGCAGTTCCGGGTCTTCGACCGTGCGCACGCCGTGCCCGAGGCGCGCGGGCTTGAGGGCCGTGATCACTTCGCGCACGGAATCGGGGCCGAGGAGCTCGCCCCCGTGGGGAAGGGAGGCCAGGCCCGCCCTGGCCGCGATCCTGAATGCGGCGGAGAATGCGGAGGTCGTCCCCATCCGCTCGTCGTTGGACAGGCCGAAGCCGACCACTTCGCCCGCTCCGTCGCCCGCGTAGCGCGCGGCGAGGCGCGCCAGGGTCCGTGCGTCGAGGGGATGGCGGATCCGTGAGGCGGCGACGATGATGGCGACTTCGACGCCGGTGTCGCGAGTCGCGGACTTGGCCTCGTCGCAGACGATTTCGAGGGCGGGGGTGATGCCCCCCACCCAGGGGGCGTAGGAGGTCGGATCGACCTGCATCTCGAGGCGCACCGAGCCCTCGGCGGCGTCGTCTTCGGCCGCTTCGCGCACGATCCGGCGCATCGCCGATTCGGAGCGCACGAGTTGGCGCGCGGAATCGTAGGAGCGCTGGAAGCGGAACCAGCCGCGTGAATCGGCGGGAACGGTGAGCGGATCGATGTCGAGGAGGTGCGGGGGGAGGCGCACCGATTGCTCGCGCGCGAGATCGATGAGGGTCTGGGGCCTCATCGCCCCCGTGAAGTGCAGGTGGAGGTGCGCCTTCGGAAGGGAGACGAGGTCGCGGCGCCCTTCGGGCGTTGCAGGGGCGATGGTGAGATTCGGTGCGGCGTCGGCCTCCGCTCGTCCCATTCGGGTGCGGGAGGCGGAAGCGGCGGGCATCAGTGCTCGTCCAGCCACATGACGATGTCGCGGATGAGGCCCGGCCCTTCGGGCTCATTGAGGACTTCGTGGTAGGCGCCGTCGATGATCCGCAGGTGGATGTCGGCATCGGGGCGGGCGGCCCTGGCCGATTGGACGAAGGCGCGCGATCCGCCGAGGGAGGCGAGGGTGTCGGCCGAACCGTGAAGGATGAGCATCGGCGTCTTCGCGCGGCCGGCGTTGTCGAGGACGCGCCCGCCCTGGACGACCATCGTCGCACCCGTGAGGATCGGCACCGGGCCCGTGTAGGTGAGGGGATCGGCGTCGAAGGCCTCTTGAACCCGGGGGTCCCGGGAGAGGTCCGAGGGGGCGTCGGGCTTGCGCGCGGGTTTCGCGGCGAGGCCGGGGGCCACGCGGGCGACGCTGAGGAGTGCTTCGGCGGCTTTGACGGGAACGGGCGGGAGGGGCCGGAATGCGGGGCCGGTGAGGACGACGCCTCTGAGGCGGCGGGGGTCGAGGAGGGATGAGGCCGCGGTGATGAGCCCTCCCATCGAATGCCCGAAGAGGAAGAGGTCCTCGGTGCGCGAGTGGGCGAGGACGATGCGGCGCGCGTCGAGGTGATCGTTGATGAGGCGCCCGACGTCGACGCGCGAGCGCGGGCCGGGCGCAGTCCCGTGCCCGTAGTGGTCGTAGAAGGCGATGTCGTATCCGGCCGTGACGAGGGCGTCTTGGAGGGGGCGGAAACGGCCCGAGTGCTCGGCGTAGCCGTGCGCGAGGAGGACGGTGCCCTCGGGTGAATCGGTTTCAGCGCGGCGGTACTGCATGTCCATGCGTCAATTGTGGCAGCTCGCGCCCGCTTTCACCCCCTTTTCCGGCCAGAAGCGCGAGCTGAGGGGCTGCGGGCGCCTCAGCCGGCGGGGCGGGTGGGCGTCAATCGGCGGAACGGACGGGCATCCGCCGGGGGAGGGCGGGCCGCAGCCGTTCCGATTCCGGGCGCCCGCCGTCAGCTCAGCGAGTCGAGATTCGGATGATTCGCGACGTATTCGCCGACCGCCCCCGACTGCCAGGCCCGGGCGAGTTCGGGCAGCGCGGCGGTATCGAGCTCGACGATCGACTGGCCGTCCTGGGAGGTGGCGGTCCCGAGGTAGGGGATCGTGAAGAACATGACTCCTGATGAGCGCAGTCCGGTCAGGCCCGAGGCGATCGCGAGCAGGGAATCGAAGTTGAGGTTCTGATCGAGTGCGGAGTAGGTCGTCAGAATCGACACGAGTTGGGAGAGCTTCGCGGGGCTGGTGAGGACCGATTGCGAGAAGGCCTTCTTCAGGATCGCGCGCATCCACGCCTGCTGGCGCTGCATGCGATCGAAGTCGCCGCGGGGCAGGGAGTAGCGTTCGCGGACGAATGCGAGCGCTTCGGTTCCCGTCATCGTCCGGGGGCCCTCGGGAGTGTCGAGCTCGACGCCCCCGAGAGCATCGGTGAGCTCGGAGAAGCTGGTGAAGTCCGTGATCATGAAGTGGTCGATGTGGATCCCGAGCAGATTCTCGACGGTCGCGATCGTGAGATCGGCGCCCCCGTAGGAGAAGGCGGCGTTGATCTTCGCCGTCCCGTATCCGGGGATGTCGACCCAGGAATCGCGCGGGATCGACATGAGGTTGATGCCGTTCCCATCGGCCTCGATCTGAGCGACGATCAAGACGTCGGAGCGTTGAGCCCCGGCCTGCCAATTCGTGGGGTCGCCGCCGGACTGGCGGGAATCCGATCCCAGGATGAGGAAGGTGGTCCCGGGGCCCGAAGCATTCGATTGGGGCCCGGATTGAGTCGCCCGGGATGCTGAGGGTTTCGAGACGGAAACGTCCACATGCTTGATCTGGGAGTTGATCGAGTGGCGGAGTCCGAAGAAGGCCGCTGCGCCCCCCGCGACCAGGACGAGGAGGAGTACGAGGAGAATCAGAAGCGCCTTCTTCACTCCGCTCATCCGTCCCGTCGGTCTGGCTGCGTGCAGCGCTGCGCGCGAGGGAAGCGGGGCGGGGTGCTCAGTCATTACGTTCTCCTCCATGTCCTGGGCCGGACGCGCCGAGGCGCGACCCGACACCAGTGAGGGGATCGGAGTCGCGCCGTTTCGAGTTCACTTCGCTTCGGCGAGCAGTTCTTGAATGCGTCCGACGCCTTCGATGAGGTCGGCGTCGGACAGGGCGTAGGAGAGGCGGAGGAAGCCCGAGGGGCCGAAGGCCTCGCCCGGGACCACCGCGACCTCGACCTCGTCGAGGATGAGGTCGGCGAGCTCGGCGGAGGTGGTGGGCACGCGCCCGCGGATCTGCTTGCCGAGGACGCCTTCGACGCTCGGATAGGCGTAGAACGCGCCCTTGGGCACGGGCACCTCGAAGCCTTCGATCGAAGAGAGCATGTCGACGATCGTGCGGCGGCGCCGGTCGAAGGCCCCGCGCATCTCGGAGACGACGGTCAGGTCGCCGGAGACGGCCTCGAGGGCGGCGCGCTGCGCGACGTTCGAGACGTTCGAGGTGAGGTGGGATTGGAAGGAGGTCGCCGCTTTGATGACGTCGAGGGGGCCGACCATCCAGCCGACGCGCCAGCCGGTCATCGCGTAGGTCTTCGCGACGCCGTTGAGGACGATCGTCCGGTCGGCGAGTTCGGGGACGAGGCGCACGATGTGGGCGGGGGCGGCGTCCTCGTAGAGGAGGTGCTCGTAGATCTCGTCGGTGATGACCCAGATGCCGTGCTCGAGGGCCCACTGCCCGATCGCGATCGTCTCCTCGGGCGTGTAGACCGCGCCGGTCGGGTTCGAGGGCGAGCAGTGGAGGAGGACCTTCGTGCGCTCGGTGCGCGCGGCCTCGAGCTGTTCGACGGTGACCTTGTAGTCCTGGTCGGCGCCCGCGAAAACGGTGACGGGGACGCCGCCGGCGAGCTTGATGACCTCGGGGTAGGTCGTCCAGTAGGGGGTGGGGAGCAGGGCCTCGTCGCCGGGGTCGAGGACCGAGGCGAAGGCCTGGAAGACGGCCTGCTTGCCGCCGTTGGTCACGAGGACCTGGGCGGTGTCGATCTCGTAGCCCGAATCGCGCAGTGTCTTGTCCGCGATCGCCCGGCGCAGCGCGGGAAGGCCGGATGCGGGCGTGTAGCGGTGCATGGCGGGCTCGCGGGCGGCGGCGACGGCCGCTTCGACGATGTAGTCGGCTGTCGGGAAGTCGGGTTCGCCCGCTCCGAAACCGATGACGGGGCGCCCCTGGGCCTTGAGGGCCTTCGCCTTCGCGTCGACGGCGAGCGTGGCGGAGGGGGTGATGGCTGCGAATCTGGCGGACACGCGCGAATGAGGAGTTGTGCTCATGGGCCTATGGTCGCACGTCCGTGCGCGCTCGAGAAGGGGGAGCCGGAATGCGAGCGGCTCGTCCCTCGGGAGTGCGGATTGGACACTGGGCGGGCCTCATCGGTATCGTTGGCCGAGCGGATCGAGAGGTTCGCGAGTAGGGCAGTGGCGCAATTGGTAGCGCACCGGTCTCCAAAACCGGCGGTTGTGGGTTCGAGTCCCGCCTGCCCTGCCAGAGTCGAAGCGAAGGGGGCATCATGGCCGACTCGATCGCCGACGGCGCCATGGCGCCGAAGGATCGCACGAAGACGGGTGCGACGCGCGCTCGTGGCGAAGCCGCGCCGGATGAGAAGAAGGCGAACGTCTTCAAGCGGATCTGGATCTTCATCACCCAGGTCATCGCCGAGATGAAGAAGGTCGTGTATCCGACCGGCGAGGAGACGTGGACCTACTTCGTCGTCGTCGTCGTTTTTGTGGCGGCAATCATGGCTTTCACGGGGCTTCTCGACCTCGGATTCGGTAAACTGAATGCATTGATCTTCGGCTGACGCCGAACGGACCCGCCCGCAGAGACTGCAGGCGGGTTTCTTCTACCGCGTCGGCCCCGAGCACGCCGGTGCGCCGGCGCCAGGAGGAATGCGTGAACGAGGACATGGCGAACGTCGAATTCGACGATGAGGCCGCAGCCGCTCGAGAAGGACTCGAAGAGGCGGCCGTTGAGCAGTCGGAAGCAGTGGTTGAGGCGGCCGCCGCAGCGGTCGAGTCCGAAGCGCCCGTCGAGTCGGATCCCGCACAGGCCGATCCGCTCGAGCGCTTCCGCTTCGAGATCATGGCGATCCCGGGCGACTGGTACGTGCTGCACACCTACTCGGGGCACGAGCGCAAGGTGAAGGCGAACCTCGAGCAGCGCATCGCCAGCCAGAACATGGAGGACAAGATCTTCCGCGTCGAGGTCCCGGACGAGTACATCACCGAGTTCAAGGGCTCTGCGAAGAAGCGCGTCCGCCACGTGCGCATTCCCGGCTACGTCGTCGTCTGCATGGACTTCGATGACGACTCGTACCGCGTCGTCAAGGACACGCCTGCGGTGACGGGCTTCGTCGGCGATCAGCGCAACCCCGTCCCCCTGAGCATCGATGAGGTCGTCGACCTCCTGAAGTTCAACGTCCTCGAAGAGGCGGGGCCCGCGGCCCAGCC
Organism: Schaalia hyovaginalis; assembly: GCF_014208035.1. Classification (NCBI taxonomy): domain Bacteria; kingdom Bacillati; phylum Actinomycetota; class Actinomycetes; order Actinomycetales; family Actinomycetaceae; genus Schaalia; species Schaalia hyovaginalis. The sequence continues at coordinate 736,857 of NZ_JACHMK010000001.1, forward strand.
CGTCCAGGTCGTCAAGGAGCAGATCCGCCTCGCCTTCGAGGTCGGCGAGATCGTCACCGTCACCGATGGCCCCTTCGAGGCCATGGAGGCGACGATCTCGGAGATCTCGCCCGAGACCGAGAAGCTCAAGGTCCTCGTCACGATCTTCGAGCGGGAGACTCCTCTCGAGCTCTCCTTCGATCAGGTCGCCAAGCGCGAGGAGTGAGGTCGCGCACCCGGACTTGGGTAGGAGTCCGGGTGGGCGATAGGATCAACATTCGTGCGTACTGGGTTCACTGCGCCCTCGGGCCAGTGAGACCGTGCGCCGCCGGGACGGCAGCCGCCGCCCCGGGCACGTGACAAGAAAGACCCGAAACATGGCACCGAAGAAGAAGGTCACCGGCCTGATCAAGCTTCAGATCGCAGCCGGCGCCGCTACTCCCGCTCCGCCGGTCGGCCCCGCGCTGGGCCAGCACGGCGTGAACATCGTCGAGTTCACCAAGGCGTACAACGCCGCGACCGAGTCGCAGCGCGGCTCGATCGTCCCCGTCGAGATCACCGTCTACGAGGATCGTTCCTTCACTTTCGTCCTCAAGACCCCTCCGGCCTCGGAGATGATCAAGAAGGCCGCCGGCGTCCAGAAGGGCTCCGGCACCCCGAACACCGCGAAGGTCGGCTCCATCACGATGGATCAGGCCCGCGAGATCGGCCAGGCGAAGATGGTGGACCTCAACGCGAACGATGTCGAGGCCGCCGCCAAGATCATCGCCGGCACCGCCCGCTCCATGGGCATCACGGTCACCGACTGACCCCCGAAAACCCCTGTGGTAGGGCAGGCGCTGCCCGGAACCCACGACTGCAAGGAGAAGAAGCAGCATGACGAAGCGCTCCAAGAGCTACCGTGCCGCGGCCGAGAAGGTGCACGCGGACGTTCTCTACACCCCTCTCGAGGCCATGAAGCTGGCCAAGGAGACCACCGTCACCAAGTTCGATTCGACCGTCGAGGTCGTCCTCCGACTCGGTGTCGATCCTCGTAAGGCCGATCAGATGGTGCGCGGCACCGTCTCCCTGCCGCACGGCACCGGCAAGACCTCCCGGGTCTTGGTCTTCGCCGTTGGCGAGCGCGCGCAGGAGGCGATCGACGCCGGAGCCGACGAGGTCGGCGGCGACGAGCTCATCGAGAAGGTCGCGAAGGGCTACACCGACTTCGATGTTGCGGTGGCGACGCCGGATCTCATGGGCAAGGTCGGCCGACTCGGCCGCGTCCTCGGCCCCCGCGGTCTCATGCCGAACCCGAAGACCGGCACGGTCACCATGGATGTCGCGAAGGCGATCAAGGAGATCAAGGGCGGTCGTATCGAGTTCCGCGTCGACAAGCACGCGAATCTCGCCTTCATCGTCGGCAAGTCCTCCTTCTCGGCCGTTCAGCTGGCTGAGAACTACGCGGCGGTCCTCGATGAGGTCCTCCGTCTCAAGCCGGCGTCCGCCAAGGGCCGCTACATCTCGAAGGGCACCGTGTCCACGACGATGGGTCCGGGTATTCCGCTCGACGTCACCAAGACGAAGAACCTCGCGTCTGAGGATGCTGCCTGAGTACTCCGTGGTGCGCACCGGGGACAATGGTCCCCGGTGCGCACTTTTTCTCGGTTTTCGACGGGTTAATCGGATCGAGAGAGTCCCTTGAGGGATGAAGGTCCCTTGTCGCGGGCGTCCAAATAATCAGTGGGATAGCTCTCGGTGCTTGCGGGAGTTTTTCAGAAATTGTAGGGTCGTAACCGTGCCCGTTAGATTCGGGCAGCTCGTAGATTTCGTTTCATCGAAAGGATGGTGGGTGCGTGCGCTCATCACGATTCATATCGAAGGCGAAGGCTCTCGGCGCCGGTGTGTCCGCCGTAGTCGTCCTCACTCTTGGGTACGGCCTTCTCTCCCCGAACACCGTCCCCGCAGCGCAGGCGCTCACCATTGACGGCGTCAACGTCATTGACACAGGCACGACCCAGACCGATGCGCAGAACTCCATCAACGGAAGGGTCGTCAAGCAATGGGCTGGCAACTTCCTTCAGACGAACAACCCGAGCGTTGCCACGCCGCTTGAGGGCGTGCGCGTCTACGCCCAGTGGTACGAGAAGGACGGCTCGGCCTCGCCGATCTACACCGGTCTTTCCGGGGCCGACGGCACCTACCACATCGTCATGAAGAACTTTGTCAAGGCGGACGGGACCACGGCCTCCTTCGATGCCGATCCCCTCCTTCCTGAGGGCGAGAAGTTCCGCATTTGGGCCGAGACTCCGGACGGGATGTACCTGTGGTACTCCTGGCAGGGCAGCCAGCTTGGCCCCGATGGGAACATCAATGACCTTACCGCCGGCGCGAGCCAGGCGGTCGGTCCGAACCGGATGGAAAACATCAACTTCATCTACGCGCCGCTCACGGACACAGCGACGATGAGCGCGACCCCGACCACCCAGGATCCCTCCGTCAACTACTCGGCCGAGCAGGGCTACATCTCGGGCTCGGTCTTCTGGAACAACGTCTTCAATGATGGTGCCGCCACGATGCAGCTGTATGCGGCGGACAACGGAAGCGTTGATCCTGCCGCGACGAATATCACCGTCGTCGGTTCCTACCTCTCCGACTACGCCCTGCAGCGGATCTACACCGATGGCAAGGCCTACATGGGCAAAGACATCCGGGGTATCGGCTGGACGAACGATGATGAGGCCAAGCTCCAGGCGTGGATCAAGGAGCAGATCGCCGCCGAGCGGACCGCCCTGTGGATCGCTGAGACCGTCCAGACGACGACGGATGCCAACGGCGCCTACCGTCTGCAATTCAACGGCACCTACGGGCGGGCTTGGGACAATGCCGGCTACGACGACCGCGTCCTCGTTTATACCGATCTTGCGCGCGAGCCTGCGAAGAGCCAGTATTTCCACAAGATCGCCTCCTCCCCGACCGACGGCACGTGGTACAAGGATGCGACCGGCCGTGGGATGGACAACTACCCGAAGCACATCAACCTCAACTGGACCTACGTCTACCTTGAGGGTGTCGACGGATTCGCGCAGACCTCGCCTTACTTCGGCAACGCCTTCAAGTCGACCGGCAGCGCCGCCTACGCGCTCAGCCCGGGAACGACGTGGACCTCCCTGGCGACCAATGACACAGTGAGTTTGCAGAACATCCAGAACGCTAACTTCGCGCTCTACCTCGACGAGTTCACTTTCGACGTCACGCCCTACGATTCCTACACGAAGTACGCGATGCCGGGTGACACGGTGAACACGACGACGACGGGCCTTCCGGGCTCCGACCTCGGCGACAACAAGTACCAGATCGTGTGGTACGCCCCCGATGGCTCGGTTCTCAAGGAATGCCCCGTCGAGATCCCCTCGACGAACGGTAAACTCGTTTCCTGCGATTTCACCGTCCCGGCGGATCTGAAGACGACAACCACCTACGTCGCCAAGCTCTACACGATCGACCCGGCGACGGGCGTGCGAACGGACTACCCGATCGCGGAGGACTCCTTCACGGCGATTCCGCAGGATCAGACCACCCTCTTCGATCCGATCTACACCTCGGGCACCTTCGTTCAGGGCACCGGCGGCACCGTTGTGGCCCCGACCTTCGACGATCCGCGCACGAGCGACATGGTCGAGAAGCTCACGCCGCCCACCGGAACGACCTTCGGCTCGCCTAAGGGGCAGACCCTGCCCACCGGCATGACGATCGACCCGACAACGGGCGCGATCACCGTCGGGACCACGACGCCCGCGGGAACTTACACCGTCCCCGTCCTCGTCACCTACCCGGACGACTCGACCGACACCGTCAACGTCTCGATCACCGTCGAGGCCCCCGCGGCGGTCCACATCGGCCAGATCAACGACCAGGTGGTCACCGCCGGCGATCCGATCGCCGACGTCCCGGTGACCGCGACCGATCAGGCCGGCCACCCGATCACCCTCACGGCGGACAACACGACTGTGACGGGCCTTCCCGATGGGGTGACCTTCGATCCGACGAGGGGCACCATTTCCGGCACGCCCACCACGCCGGGCAGCTACTCTGTGACCGTGACCGTCACGCTTCCCGATGGCACGACGGCGACGGAGACCTTCACCATTACGGTGAAGGAACCCATTACCGATTCGGTGACGCCGGTCTACGACAACGGCACCGGCACGGCCGGGTCGACGGTGACGACTCCGAACACGGGTGACCCGCTGCCTGCTGGCACGGCGACCACGGCGACGGCCGACAATGGTGCGACGGCGACCGTCAACCCCGATGGTTCGGTGTCGGTGGCGATCCCGGACACTGCGCAGCCTGGTGACGTCATCACCGTGACGGTCGCCCACACCTACCCGGACGGCTCGACCGACACGGAGACCTTCACGATCACCGTCGAGGCCCCCGCGGCGGTCCACATCGGCCAGATCAACGACCAGGTGGTCACCGCTGGCGATCCGATCGCCGACATCCCGGTGACCGCGACCGATGAGGCCGGCCACCCGATCACCCTCACGGCGGGCAACACGACTGTGACGGGCCTTCCCGATGGGGTGACCTTCGATCCGACGACGGGCACCATTTCCGGCACGTCCACCACGCCGGGCAGCTACTCTGTGACCGTGACCGTCACGCTTCCCGATGGCACGACGGCGACGGAGACCTTCACCATTACGGTGAAGGAACCCATTACCGATTCGGTGACGCCGGTCTACGACAACGGCACCGGCACGGCCGGGTCGACGGTGACGACTCCGAACACGGGTGACCCGCTGCCTGCTGGCACGGCGACCACGGCGACGGCCGACAATGGTGCGACGGCGACCGTCAACCCCGATGGTTCGGTGTCGGTGGCGATCCCGGACACTGCGCAGCCTGGTGACGTCATCACCGTGACGGTCGCCCACACCTACCCGGACGGCTCGACCGACACGGAGACCTTCACGATCACCGTCACGGAGTCGACCACCGACACCGATGGTGATGGCCTCACCGATGCTGAGGAGAAGGAGCTCGGCACCGATCCGCTCAACCCCGACACCGATGGTGATGGGGTGAACGACGGTGATGAGACCACCGGCGCGCACAACCCCTTCGACAACGACGGTGACGGTAAGGGTGATCCGACCGATCCGAAGAACCCGGATACCGATGGTGATGGCATCACCGACGGTGACGAGCTCAACACGATCGTCGACGACTCCGGCAAGACCATTGCCGACCCGAACGCCACCGATCCGGTGACTGATCCGAACACGGCCGACACCGATGGTGATGGTCTGACGGATAAGGAAGAGGGCGACCTCGGCACCGATCCGACCAAGCCGGATACCGACGGTGATGGCCTGACCGACAAGGAAGAGGGCGACCTCGGCACCGATCCGAAGAACCCGGATACCGATGGTGATGGGGTGAACGACGGTGATGAGACCACCGGCGCGCACAACCCCTTCGACAACGACGGTGACGGTAAGGGTGATCCGACCGATCCGAAGAACCCGGATACCGATGGTGATGGCATCACCGACGGTGACGAGCTCAACACGATCGTCGACGACTCCGGCAAGACCATTGCCGACCCGAACGCCACCGACGAGGTCACCGACCCGAACACCGCGCCCAAGGCCGCCACAACTCAGAGCGGCGGAGCGGCAGCGGGCTCGGTCCCGGGCAAGCTCGCCATCACGGGCGCCGACACCATGCTCATCGGTCCGGCTGCCCTCGGCCTCCTCGGAATCGGCGCGGCAGCGATGTTCGCGAAGCGCCGTCGTCGCGAGGACTGAGCTGGAGCGACACTGAAGCTCGGATGAGCGCCACCTGAGGCTGCTCGCTCGAGAGGGCCCTGCGAACGGAACACCCGTTCGCAGGGCCCTTCAGTATCTGGGGTGCCTCACCCCACACCAGGCGGGCTCGCGGGCCCGCCCTCGTTGCTGATACTCTGGCAGAGCCGAAGACCGTCGGACGCCCGGGTGACCGGGCAGAAGTGCGAGAGCAGCCGACGCAGGTGAGTGAGTCACTTCTGTGACGTACGGACGTTCGCGCCCGGCACGATCCTGCGTGCCGGGCTTTTTCATTGTTCGATGGCCAACTATCTGGAAGGAGGACCATGGCGAGGTCTGACAAGGTGGCCGCCGTCGCCGAACTCGTGGAGCGTTTCCGCGAGTCCGACGCCGTTCTGCTCACCGAATATCGCGGCCTGACCGTCGGCCAGCTCAAGCAGCTGCGTCGCGGGCTGGGCGAGAACGCGAACTACGCCGTGGTGAAGAACACGCTGGCACGGCTGGCGGCTCAGGAGGTCGGTCTCGACTTCCTCGCCGAGGACCTCAAGGGCCCGACCGCCATCGCCTTCGTCTCCGGCGAGCCCGTCGAGGCCGCCAAGACGCTGCGTGATTTCGCCAAGGAGAACCCTCAGCTCGTGCTCAAGTCGGGTGCGATGGACGGCGCTCCGCTGTCCGCTGAGGCCGTCAAGAAGCTTGCGGATCTGGAGTCCCGCGAGGTGCTGCTGGCCAAGGTCGCCGGCGCCCTCAAGGCGAAGGTGTCGCAGGCGGCGTACGCATTCAACGCTCTGCCCTCCAAGGCGGTCCGCACCATCGATGCCCTGCGCGAAAAGCAGGGCGAAGCGGCCTGACGCGACAGGCCCCGCGCTTGCGGCCGTCCGGCCGTCCGGTGCGGAACTCATCAATAATCTGCTCGCAAAGCAGGCCAATCAGGAAGGATGCCACTCATGGCTAAGCTCTCCAACGACGAGCTCATCGCTGCGTTCAAGGAAATGACCCTCATCGAGCTCTCGGACTTCGTCAAGCTCTTCGAGGAGACCTTCGACGTCACCGCCGCCGCTCCGGCCGCCGTGGCCGTTGCCGCTGCTCCGGCTGAGGCCGAGGCCGCTGAGGAGAAGGACGAGTTCGAGGTCGTCCTCGAGTCCGCCGGCGACAAGAAGATCGCCGTCGTCAAGGCCGTCAAGAACCTCACGGGCCTTGGCCTCAAGGAGGCCAAGGATCTCGTCGACGGCGCGCCCTCGACCATCTTCGAGAACGCCAAGAAGGAGGACGCCGAGAAGGCCAAGGCCGAGATCGAAGAGGCCGGCGGCACCGTCACCCTCAAGTGATTTCGGCTCCTCGCTCCTGACCGCTGTGCGGGCGGAACGAGGGGAGTCCCTTCGACGATGATTCGTCCACTCGCCCCCGGAAGGAAGAATCCTTCCGGGGGCGAGGCGCATCCTCCGGTGCGCGGAGCCTCACTCAGTCGAAGATGCGTGCGATGAGCCTTGAGAGGGTGTAAACGATGAGGAAGATCATCATGAGCTCCCGCAACACCTTCCTCACGAGCCGCAGCGTCCGACGGAGGGCCTGCAAGGCGCCTTGGAACCGTCGGTGCCATTGATGGAAATGGCTCCGCCTCCTCCTCGGGCGATGTGAGGTCTTCACCACGCCCCGGTGATTTGCGTTCAACATGGCTGCTCGTTCATACTTATCAGGTCGCGATCCCGCGTAGCTCAACGGCAGAGCATCCGACTGTTAATCGGACGGTTACTGGTTCGAATCCAGTCGCGGGAGCCATAATCGGCCCGGATCCATCGGATCCGGGCCGATCTCGTTTCAGGCGCCGGCTCCGCCCTCGTGCCGGGTTAAGGGTCAAAATGTGTGTCTGGCTCGGCGTGTCGCGGGGGTTAGATTTGGCCTTTTTGAATGCCGATTGAGTGGGTGTAGTCGGTGTCGATAGCGTGGGTTAAGGGTCAAAATGTGTGTCTGGCTCGGCGTGTCGCGGGGGTTAGATTTGGCCTTTTTGAATGCCGATTGAGTGGGTGTAGTCGGTGTCGATAGCGTTGTCGTAGAGGGCTGGGCGTCCTGTTTCGTGGTCGGCTTGGTTCTCGGTTTGGGTCAGGGTGGATACTTTGGCGAGTTGGCCCTGGCCCCAGTCGGACTGCCTGGCGATTCGTACTGGATCGTCAGGCAGTTCCGTTTTTAAGTAGAGCCACCAATCCAGCATGCGGCGTTGTCGTTCGCCTGATCTGCCGCGGTGGGTTCTGGCGAGCAGTTTGAGCTGGGCGTTGATGCCGCCTTCTAAGCTGTTGGTGGTGGATTTGATCCGCTCGGGCGCAAGGACTCCTGCTGGCGGGTTGAGGTAGACAAACAGCATCTCGGACCGCCAAAGATGGTTGAGGCTGTTGTAGGCCTTGCGCACGTTGTGGTGGGTCCACACGCGGGTCCATGCACCTGTTTTGGGGTCTTTGATCATGGTTTTCTCGTTCATCCATTCCCGGTAGATCGTTGAAAACTCGTGCAGTTGCACACCCCACGCGGCGGCTTCATCCAGTGTGGTGATCCGGGTCAGTTTCAGCGCAAGTCGGTAGATGGTGCGCCCGGCATCGGTGCGTGGGTTGGTGGTGGTGTAGCGGCGGACCACGCGTTGGGCGTGGACGAGGCAGCGTTGAATTTTCGTAGTCGGCCAGCACTTTTTGATTGCGCTGTATGCGCCTTGGCCGCCGTCGATGACGGCGATGAGTGGGGCTTCGATGCGTTCAAGCAGCAGTTGGTAGTCGCGGGTGGTTTCGTGTTTGCACCAGTGCCAGGCGATCACGTGGTCGATGGTCGCCGCGACGATCAGGCAGCCACCGGCGGTGTAGGTGCCATCGAGAAATACCTGGTCGTAGATCCGCTTGTGGTGGCCGGCGGTGGGGTCAGGCACATCAACGAGCCAGCACCACTTGAAGCGCCGCTTCATGGTGGCGCGGCTAACACCGTTTCGTTTGGCTAGGTCGTCGAGTGATATTGCGGTGGTGCAATGCTCGATGAACTGGGTGAACACTGCCGCGTTGGTGATGTCGTTTCGACGTTTGACGCTGGAGGCGCCGCATTGTTTGCAGCGCCATCTGGTGGTGCCTTTGCTGGTGGTGCCGTTGCGTTTCATTTCACCGCCGCAGTGGCAGCGTGGTTGGTTCTTCGACATTGCGACACCACACCACGCCGCGCATAGCACATCACGGCTGCCACACCGAGGATTTCCCGTCGGGGGCTAGATATATGCTTCCGGAGCATATACTTTCCGGAAACCTACAGGTCAATCCGTGAAAATCCGCGATTCCGGACACACTTTTTGACCCTTAACCCCTCGTCCGCTGCGCCGGGTCTGCGATCATGGCGATCATGAACGACCTCCTCGTCGAACGGGTGATGCGCCTCGTCGAAGCCGTGCCCGCGGGGCGCGCGACGACCTACGGCGCGCTGGCCTCGGCCGTCGGCGCGCTCGCCTCGGCCGTCGGCGCGGGGCCGCGCGTCGTCGCGCGGATTCTGGCCGAGTGGGGGAGCGGCGCCCCGTGGTGGCGCGTCGTCAACGCGAAGGGGGAGCTGCCCGGGCCCCTCGCCCTGCGGGCGCGCCCGATGTGGGCCCTGGAGGGCGTGCCGCTCTTCGGATCGCCCGGGGGTGCGCCGCGGGTCGATCTGCCCCGCGCGAGCTGGGCGGAGGCCGAGATTGCGGCTGCTCTCGACCGCGTCGACGCCTCGCTCGAAACCTCCTCCTGAGCTGCGTCCGGGCTCCTTCCGGAGCGCATGTCGTTAACGGTAACGATTGGATAACGAGGAGCCGTCTTCGGTTTGGCGCACGGCTTCAGATGTCGTACGCTGGTCCTGCGCCAATGAGGGCGATATCTCCATCCGATTTCGTTAACGCTAACGAGTCGGAGGTAACAAACTCCGGGCACGCTGGCGTGTTTCGGTACCCAAGGGGTGAGACGTGACGAACTTGCTTGAGTTGAAGGGCATCTCCAAGACCTTCCCCGGCGTGAAGGCGCTGTCCGACGTGGACCTCGACCTTCGCGCTGGAGAGATCCTGGGGCTCTGCGGAGAGAACGGCGCCGGTAAATCGACGCTCATGAAGGTTCTCACCGGTATCCACAAGGCGGATCCGGGCGGCGAGATCTGGCTCCAAGGCGAAAAGGTCGACCTCAAGGGGCCGAACCACGCCCGGGACCTCGGCCTGAGCATCATCCACCAGGAGCTCAACATCATCCCCGACCTGACGGTCGCGCAGAACCTGTACATCGGTCGCGGCGGCTCCCACAGGGGCAGCTACATCAACGATCGCAAGCTCATCAAGAACGCCGCCGCGCTCTTCGAGCGCCTCAACATGGACCTCAATCCGACCGACGTGTGCCGCGACCTCACCGTCGCGCGCCTGCAGATGCTCGAGATTGCCAGGGCCCTGTCCTACGAGTCGACGAAGATCCTCGTGATGGACGAGCCCACGGCTCCGCTCACGACGACCGAAACGGAGTCCCTCTTCACCCTGGTCCACAACTTCATCACCCCGGAGACCGGCCTCATTTTCATCACGCACCGCATGCCCGAGCTCAAGGAGCTGACGGATCGCATCTCGGTGCTGCGCGACGGCCAGTACGTCGGCACGGTCGAAACCGCGACGACGCCGCTGTCCGAGGTCATCCGCCTCATGGTCGGCCGCGAGGTGCCCGCCGACGCCCGTCCGACCACGAAGCCCCTCTCGGAGGAGGTCGTCCTCAAGGTCGAGCACCTCTCGACGAAGAAGGCCGTGCACGACGTGTCCTTCGAAGTGAAGAAGGGTGAGATCTTCGGATTCGCGGGCCTCGTCGGCGCCGGTCGCACCGAGGTCGCCCGTGCCCTGTCTGGCGCCGACCCCCACACGAGCGGGGATGTCTACATCCACGGCAAGAAGGTGCGGATCCGCACCGCTGCGGACGGCGTGAAGAACGGCATCGGCTACCTGTCCGAGGACCGCAAGCAGTACGGCCTGCTCCTCGACAAGACGATCGCCTTCAACACCGGCCTGGCCGCGATGGAGCAATTCACGACCGCGAGCGTCATCAACGCGAAGAAGATCGAGGCCGTCGCGAAGGAATACGTCGAGAAGCTGCGCACGCGCACGCCCAGCGTCAACGTGGATGTCCGCTCCCTCTCCGGCGGCAACCAGCAGAAGGTCGTCATCGCGAAGTGGCTCGCGAAGGACTCCGACATCCTCATCTTCGATGAGCCGACCCGAGGCATCGACGTCGGAGCGAAGGACGAGATCTACACGCTCCTCGAAGAACTCGCCAAGCAGGGCAAGGCCATCATCGTGATCTCGTCGGAACTTCCCGAGGTCCTCCGGCTCGCGAACCGCATCGCAGTCATGGCCCACGGCCGCATCATCGGCACCCTCGACAATGAGGAAGCCACCCAGGAAAACATCATGGAACTGGCCACCGTCGGTCAGGAACAAGCGAATGGAGTAGTCGCGTGAGCACTGACGCCACCAAGGCGGCCAAGCCCACCAGCCCGGTGGCCGCCTTCATCAAGTCCAACATGCAGCTCGTCATGGTGATCATCGCCCTGGTCATCATCTACGCGTACTTCATGTTCGCCGCCCCGAACTTCGCGCAACCCAAGATCTTCACCGACATCCTCCTCCAGGCCGCATACACGGGCGTCATGGCCCTCGGCGCGACTTTCGTCATCGCGACCTCCGGCATCGACCTCTCCGTCGGCACGGGCATGACCCTCGTCGCAGTCATGGCGGGCGTCTTCCTCTCCGGCGACTTCCTCAACCTGCCGCTCGGCCTCGGCCTGATCCTCGTCCTCCTCTTCGGAGCCTTCGTCGGACTCATCAACGGCGTCAACGTGTCGGTCCTCGGCCTTCCCCCCTTCATCGCGACACTCGCGATGATGATGGTGGCCCGCGGCCTCGCGCTCATCATCTCCGGCAAGTCCACGATCTCCATCGCGAACACGGACTACATCGCCCTGTCGACGGGCAACCTCATCCCCGGCATCTCCAACGCCGCGCTGATCTTCATCCTCCTCACGGTCCTGGCCGCCTTCCTCATGAACAAGACCCTCCTCGGCCGCTACGCCCTCGCGATCGGCTCGAACGAGGAGGCGACCCGCCTCTCCGGCGTCAACGTCCGCCTGTGGAAGGTCGTCATCTACGTCACCGCCGGCGTCTTCATGGCCCTCGGCGCGATCCTCTACTCGGCCCGCTTCGGCTTCGTCCAGCCCGCCGAAGGCGTCGGCTTCGAACTCAACGTCATCGCGGCGACCGTCATCGGCGGCACCTCGCTCTCCGGCGGCCGCGCCTCCATCCCCGGCGCCCTCGTCGGCGCGCTCATCATGGAGACCCTCAAGAAGGGCCTGACGATGATGGGCGTCGCCTCCGAATGGCAGCTCGTCGTCACCGGTATCGTCGTCCTCCTCGCAGTCTTCATCGACAACGTTCGCCGCGCTCGCGAGAACGCCGCCTGATCCCAGAGATCTTTCCCCCAACGGACATCGCCGTCCACACGAAGAATCGGGAAGACGTCCGTCGACCCGAACCCATGAAAGGAAAACACATGCGCCCCATCGGACGTATCGTCGCCGTCGCCGCCGCCGGCACCATGGCACTCGGCCTCGCCGCGTGCTCGACCTCCACCGACACGAGCAAGCCCGCTGAAGAAGCGGCCTCGGGCACCACCGCAACCACCGAGGAAGCGGCCGAAGAGTCGACCGACGTTCCCAAGGGTGATGGCACCAAGACCATCTACCTCGTCTCCAAGGGCTTCCAGCACCGCTTCTGGCAGGCCGTCAAGGAAGGCGCCGAGCAGGCGGGCGAGGAGTTCAACTACAAGGTCGAATTCGTCGGTCCCGATGACGAGACCAAGGTGACCCAGCAGCTCGACCAGCTCACCGCCGCCCTCGACACCAAGCCCGCCGCCATCGGCCTCGCCGCCCTCGACACGGGCGCCGCCTCCTCGATCCTCGACCAGATCAAGGCCGCGGAGATCCCGCTCGTCGCCTTCGACTCCGGCGTCGACTCCGACCTCCCGCTCACCACGGTGTCGACCGACAACTACGCCGCCGCCGAAGAAGCCGCCAAGCACATGATCGAGCTGCTCAAGGACAAGACCGGCTCCGTCGGCCTCATCTGCCACGACGCCACCTCGCAGACCGGCAAGCAGCGCTGCCAGGGCTTCAAGGACTACTTCTCGAAGAACGCCCCCGAGGGCCTCAAGCTCCTCGACGAGCAGATCGCCGGTGAGGTCGGCAAGGCCGCCGACACCTCGAAGGCCATCATCCAGGCGAACTCCGACATCGTCGGCATGTACGGCTCGAACGAGGCCGCCGCGACCGGCGCCATCCAGGGCGCCAATGAGTCCGGCAAGACCCTCACGGTCGTCGGCTTCGACTCCGGCAAGACCCAGATCGCCGCGATCAAGGACGGCTCGCAGGCCGGCGCCGTCACCCAGGCCCCGAAGCTCATGGGCTACAAGACCGTGACCGCCGCGATCCAGGCCATCAACGGCATCGCCCTCCCGAAGACGATCGACTCCGGCTTCTACTGGTACGACAAGTCCAACATCGAAGACCCGACCATCGCCCCTAACCTCTACGAGTGACGCATGACGGCCAGGGGCGGGTCCACGACCGGGCCCGCCCCGCCTGCGCCCTCGGCCACAACAGACGCTCATCCAGTCCCCGACTGGGCGAACACGGACGACACATCGAAACTGAAGGATTTGGGAATAATGACTGATCACCCCCGTATCGGAATCCGCCCGACCATCGACGGTCGTCGCCGCGGCGTCCGTGAGAGCCTCGAAGAGCAGACGATGGGCATGGCTGAGCGGGTCGCCAAGCTCTTCTCGGAGAACCTCCGCTACCCCGACGGCGCCCCCGTCGAGTGCGTCATCGCCGACACGACCATCGGCCGCGTGAACGAGGCCCAGGCCTGCGCCGAGAAGTTCAAGAAGAACAACGTCGGCCTCACCCTCACCGTCACCCCCTGCTGGTGCTACGGCACCGAAACGACCGACATGGACGCGACCATGCCGCACGCGATCTGGGGCTTCAACGGCACCGAGCGCCCGGGCGCGGTCTACCTCGCCGCCGCCCTGGCCGGCCACGCCCAGATCGGCATCCCCGCCTTCGGCATCTACGGCAAGGACGTCCAGGACAGCGACGACGATTCGATCCCCGAGGACGTGCGCCAGCGCCTGCTCGACTACGCGACCGCGGGCCTCGCCGTCGCCCAGATGAAGGGCAAGTCCTACCTCTCCATGGGCTCGGTGTCCATGGGCATCGCGGGCTCGGTTGTCAACCCCGACTTCTTCGGCGCCTACCTCGGCATGCGCAACGAGTACATCGACATGTCCGAGTTCACCCGTCGCATCGACGAGGGCATCTACGACCACGAGGAGTACGAGAAGGCCTACGCCTGGATCCGTGAGAACCTCACCCAGGGCGAGGACTTCAACATCCCCGAGGAGCAGTTCCCCGAGAAGTACGAGGAGTGGTGGAAGTTCACCACGAAGATGACCCTCATCGGCCGCGACCTCATGAACGGCAACCCGAAGCTCGCGGAGATGGGCTTCGAAGAAGAGGCCGGCGGTCACGGCGCGATCGCGGCGGGCTTCCAGGGACAGCGCCAATGGACCGACCACTTCCCCAACGGCGACGTCATGGAGACGCTGCTCAACACCAACTTCGACTGGAACGGCCCGCGCCAGCCCAACGTCCTCGCCACCGAGAACGACTCGCTGAACGGCACCTCGATGCTGTTCAACTACCTCCTCACGAACACGCCGCAGATCTTCTCCGACGTGCGCACCTACTGGAGCCCCGAGTCGATCGAGCGCGTGACCGGCTGGAAGCCCGAAGGCCGTGCGGCGGTCGGCCTCCTCGACCTGCGCAACTCCGGTTCCACCACCCTCGACGGCGCGGGCCTGTCCCTGCGCGACGGCGAGAACGTCATCAAGCCCTGGTGGGAGATCACCGAGGAGGACGAGAAGGCCGCTCTCGCAGCGACCACCTTCCACCCGGCGGCCACCGGCTACTTCCGCGGCGGCGGCTTCTCGACCCACTTCCGCACGGCGGGCGAGATGCCCGTGACGATGTGCCGCGTCAACCTCGTCGCCGGCCAGCCGGTCATCCAGATCGCTGAAGGCTGGACGGTCGAGCTGCCCGACGAGGTCGCGACCCTCATCGAGGAGCGCACCGACCGTGCGTGGCCGACCACCTGGTTCGTCCCGAACCTCACGGGCGAAGGCGCCTTCAAGTCCGTCTACGACGTGATGAACAACTGGGGCGCCAACCACGGTGCGATCACCTACGGGCACATCGGCGCCAAGCTCATCACCCTGGCCTCGATGCTCCGCATCCCGGTGAACATGCACAACGTCCCCGAAGAGCAGATCTTCCGCCCCAAGGCCTGGTCGCTCTTCGGCACCGAATCCCTCGAAGCCGCGGACTACCGCGCCTGCGAGAAGTTCGGACCGCTGTACCGCTGACACCCGAGGTGGGCGGGCCGCTCGGCCCGCCCACCCTGGGCCCACCCTGGGCCCGTCCAGGCCCGCCCAGGCCCGCCCAGGGGCTGTTCAGCGCCCTCGATCCCGATCAGCTCCTCGACCGATCCTCCCGCCCGCCGCCCCGACGGCTCTCACACGAGTCGGCGCCCGAATCTTCTGGCGCGTTTCAAGGAAGAGCCGCGCCCTCGACACTGATGTCGCCCCGAATCCGGAAGGAAGATAGATGACCACCGCACTCGCCGTCGACCTCGGTTCCGCTTCCGGACGCGTGCTCGCAGGCACGATCGTCGACGATCGGATCGAGGTCACCGATATCCATCGCTTCAAGCACCAGGCGATCCGCAAGAACGGCTCCCTGATCTGGGACGTCGACACGATGCTGGAGGAGACGATCATCGGCCTGCGCAAGGCCGTCGAACTCTTCCCCGATTCCGTGTCCGTCTCCGTCGACACCTGGGGCGTGGACTTCGTCCCTCTCGATGAGGATGACGAGCGCGTCGGCGAGGCGCGCGCGTACCGGGATGAACGCACGACCCGCACCCTCGAGCGCTTCCGCGAGCTCGTCGACGACCGGGTCTTCTTCGACATGTCGGGCAATCAGCCCGCGACGATCAACACGGCGAACCAGCTGGTGGCCTTCCGCCTCGAGGACCCCGAGCTGGCGGCGCGCACCAGGCGGATCCTCTTCCTGCCCGACTATTTCGCCTTCCGCCTCAGCGGAGTCAAGGGCTGGTCGCGCACCATCGCCTCCACTTCCGGCCTGTGCGAGCCGGGGGCCCGGCGATTCAACGACGAGATGTTCACCCGGCTCGGCATCGAGCGCTCGTGGGTCGGGGAGCTCGATGAGGACCTCACGGTCGTCGGCCCCTGCACCGTTCCCGGCCTCGAGCGCCTCACGGTCGTTCGCGGGGGCGCCCACGATTCGGCCTGCGCGGTCCACGGCCTGCCCATCGACGAGGGCGTGCGCGCCTACTTCCTCTCGGCCGGGAGCTGGTCGGTCCTCGGCGCGATCGAGGCCGCCCCGATCATGTCGGATGCCGCGTATGAGATCGGCTTGACGAATGAGGGGCGGACCGATGGGGGAGTCCGTCCGCTGTTCAACATCACGGGCATGTGGATCCTCCAGGAGATCCAGCGCCAGTGGGAGCGCGAGGGCACGCCCACCGACACCGATGAGCTCGTCGCCCAGGCGCGCGCTTGCGCGCCCTGCACCCACTTCTTCGATCCTGATGATCCGCGCTTCGCCGAGCCCGGGGAGATGCAGCAGAAGATCGATGCGGCGCTCGATGAGCAGGGCGCTCCGCATCCGAGTTCGATGCCGGAGTACGTGCGCCTCATCATCGAGTCCTTCGCCAGGCGCTACGCCCGAGCCGTCGACGACCTGGCCCGGATCTCCGGGACGCGGCCCGACCAGCTCAACATCGTCGGCGGAGGCTCGCGCAACCGCCTCCTGTGCGATCTGACGGCCCGGCTCGCCAAGGTGCGCGTGGTCGCCGGCCCGATCGAGGCCTCGACCCTGGGATCGCTCCTCGCGCAGCTCGAGATCCTCGGCCATCTCAACCCCGCCGACCGTCCGTCGATCATCGCCGCATCCGCGAAGACCCATGTCCACACGCCGGCTCGCGACTAAGAAGGTCTCCCTCGCGGACGTCGCCGAGCTCGCCGGAGTCTCGACGAATACCGTCTCGCGCGTCGTCCGCGGGGATCCGGAGGTGGCGGACGCGACGCGCAAACGGATCACGACCCTCCTCAACGAGGTCGGGTACCGTCCGAACTACGCTGCGCGGGCGCTCGCGGCCAAGCGGACCGGCGTCCTGCACGTCCTCCTCGCGGCGCCGATGTTCCACGGCCACGGGCGGGTCCTGCTCTCGGTGCTCAACGCCGGTTCCGAGGCGGGCTATCACGTCTCACTCTCCAACGCCTACCGCGCGGACGGGAGCCTCGGATCCGATGTCGCGCCTTTCGACGTCGATGCGGTCGTCATCCTGGCCGGCCAGGATCCGACCGTCGAACTCGCCGTTGACATCGGCAAACGCGTCCCCACCGTGCTCGTCCTCACGAGCGAGAAGGGGCTCGACGGGATCTCGACCGCCGCGATCGACAATGTGAAGGGCGCGCGCCTGGCGACGCAGCACCTGCTCATGCAGGGCGTGAGCGACATCATCCACGTCGCGGGGCCCTCGGGATGGTCCGATGCCGCGATGCGCAAGCAGGGGTTCCTCCAAGCGTGCGACGAGTACGGCGTCCAGGGGCGCGTGATCGAATCGCAGTCGTGGAACTCCCAGGACGGATACGACGTCATGGGCTCGGTTCGGCGCCTTCCCGAGGCGGTCCAGACCGCGAACGACCAGCTCGCCCTCGGCGCCATGCGCCTCATCCACGAACGCGGGGCCGGAGTGCCCGGGGATGTCAAAGTCGTCGGCTTCGACGACATCGACGGCGCGGACTGCTATTCGCCCCCGCTGACGACGATCCGCCAGCCCTTCGACCGTCTCGGCCGGACCGCGGTGAGGATCGCCCGATCCATGATCGAGGGCGGCTCGACCGAGGACGTCACCATCGACCCGGAACTCGTCATCCGCGCGAGCTCTACTTTGTGAAAGGACAGTGCACATGATCTACGGCGCTCTTACGCACCCCCAACTCCTGCGGGCTCTCGCCGCGGCCGGACACGGATCCAAGATCCTCCTCGCCGATGCGAACTACCCGCACACGACCGGTGTGAATCCGAGGTGCGAGCTCGTCTCCTTGAACTTCGCGCCGGGCATGCTCGACGTCATCCAGATCACGGAGGTCCTCAAGCAGGTCTGCCCGATCGAGAAGGCGGAGATCATGGTCCCCGCGCCCGACGCCGAGCAGGTGGAGATCCCGATCCACGACGAGTTCAAGGCGCTGCTGCCCGATACCGAGTTCGCGGAGCTGTCGCGTTTCGACTTCTACGATGCGGCGCGTTCGGAGGATGTCGGCATCATCATCGCGACCGGTGAGCAGCGCCTCTACGGGAATCTGCTCCTCACCGTGGGCGTCCGTCAGCCGGGGGAGTGACACGCGAGGGGCGGCTGCCGATGAATCGGACAGACGCCTGAGCAGCAGCTGCAACAACTCGGACATTGGTCGACTTTCGTAGCCGGATTCGGCTCGAAAAGGCGTCCGGTGTCCGAGTTGTCGCCTTATGTTCATCGGAGAGTCTGCATCACCGCCCGATTCGGCCTTCGAACATGTGCGCATGGACAGATGCTCCTCTTGAGATTTTTCGTTTTTCTCCCTAAGCTCACTCGAAGAGAAAGTGAATCGACAAAGATTCGAAAATCGCGGAGAGGTGATCGCAGGTGGGCCGAGCCGAGAGGACCAGCTTCATCCTCGATACTCTCGCCAGGGACGGCGAAGTATCGGTTTCGACCCTCGCTGAGGCCCTCGACGTCTCCCCCGTGACGATCCGCACCACGCTCAAGGAGCTCGAAGACGAGGGCTACCTCGTCCGCACGCACGGCGGCGCACGGCCCACCGCCTACCGCAACATCCGCCTGCGCCAGAACGACCGCATCGCCGAGAAGGAGCGGATCGCCCGCGCCGCGGCCGAAATGGTCCGCGATGACGACCGGATCATGATCGAAGCGGGCACCACCTGCTCGCTCGTCGTCAAGTACCTCACCGCCCGGCGCGGCATCCAGATCGTCACGAACTCGCTCCTCGTCTTCGCCAACGCCCGTCCCAATCCGAACATCGACGTGACGCTCACGGGCGGCCGCTTCCACGCGGAGACCGAATCCCTCATCGGCCCCGTCACCGAACGGGCTCTCAACGCCTTCAACGCGCGCCTCGTCTTCCTCGGCACCGACGGCTTCGGCGTCGATCGGGGCCTGACCACGCAGCTCGCCGAAGGAGGGCATGTGGGCACGCTCATGCGGGCCCGCGCCGAAGAGACGTGGTGCCTCGCCGACTCGTCCAAGTACGGGCGGGCCGGCTTCGTCAGCTTCATGGGGATCGAGGATGTCACCGGGATCATCACCGATGGCGGCCTCCCCGAAGAATCCATCAAGGAATTGACCGAGCGCACGCGCGTGCGCCTCGTCTAGGAGGAAACACATGGCCGCCATCGTGGTGATGCCTCAGCTGGGCAACTCTGTGGAGTCCTGCATTATCGTCGAGTGGCTGATCAAGGAGGGCGACGAGGTCGCCGTTGACCAGACGCTGTGCTCGATCGAGACTGACAAGTCCACCATGGAGGTCCCCAGCACCGAAGCGGGCACCGTCCTCAAGCTCCTGTGGGAAGAGGGCGACGAGGTCCCGGTCAAGGACCCGCTCATCATCGTCGGCGCCCCCGGCGAGGACGTCTCCGCCCTCGTCCCCGGTTCCGAGGGCGGGGCCGAAGCGCCCGCCCAGGCCGAAGCGGAAGCCGCTCCGAGCCTCGAGGAAGCCCCCGCCCCCTCCTTCGCGACCGCCGCCGCGACCGGCGCGGTCTCGCCGCGCGCCCGGGCGCTCGCGGGCGCCAAGGGCATCGACGTCTCCGCCATCGCCGAGGGCTCCGGACCGCACGGCCGCGTCATCGAACGCGATGTTCAGGCCGCGATCGCCGCGGGCCCGGCCTACACCTCCGCCGCCCAGCACATCGGCGGAACGGCCGAGACCGGCACCGGCCTCGGCGGGCGCGTCACCACCTCCGACCTCGCCCGTCCCGCGGCCGAAGCCCCCGCGGCCGTCGCGGCCCCCGCGCTCGCGATCCCCGCGGCCGACTTCCCGGGCGCCTCCACTTCCGAGAAGCTCAAGGGCGTCCGCAAGGTCGTCGCCCAGCGGATGATGGCCTCGCTCGCTCAGAGCGCTCAGCTCACCCTCAACACCTCCGCGAAGGCCGACGGCCTGCTCGCGATGCGCAAGAAGTTCAAGAACTCGGACGAGTCCCTCGGCCTGAGCCGGATCACCCTCAACGACCTGGTCTGCTACGCGGTCGTCAAGGTCCTCCCGAAGTACCCCGTGTTCAACTCCCACCTCGAGGACGGCGTCCTGACGACCTTTGAGCAGGTCCACCTCGGCTTCGCCGCCGATACCCCCCGCGGCCTCCTCGTCCCGGTGATCCGCTCGGCCCAGTCGCTCACCCTCAAGCAGTTCTCCGCGGAGGCCAAGCGCCTCGGCGCCGCGGCGAACGAGGGCGCCCTGTCGCCCGACCACCTCAGCGGCGGAACCTTCACCGTGTCGAACATCGGCGCTTTCGGCATCGAATCCTTCACGCCCGTCATCAACCTGCCCCAGACCGCGATCCTCGGGGTCGCGGCGATCACGCCGCGCCCCGTCGTGAACGCCGACGGCACCATCGGAGCCGAGCAGCGTATCGGGCTGTCCCTCACGATCGACCACCAGGTCATCGACGGCGCCGACGGCGCCCGATTCCTCAAGGACCTCGTCGCCGCGATCGAGAACATCGACATCACGGTCCTCGCCTGAGAGCCCCTCGAAGGAGAAAACAATGACTGAAACCCATTTCGACGTCATCATCCTCGGCGCGGGCCCCGGCGGATACCTCGCCGCGGAGCGCCTCGGCCACGCCGGCAAGAAGGTCCTCCTCATCGAGGAGCAGTACCTCGGCGGCACCTGCCTCAACGTCGGCTGCATCCCGACGAAGACCCTGCTCGCCGGGGCGAAGAACTATCTCCACGCCAAGGAGGCCGGCCAATTCGGGGTCGACGTCACCGGCGTCACCCTCGACTGGGCGCGCCTGCAGGCCTGGAAGGACCAGGTCGTCAAGGGCCTCGTCTCCGGCGTCGCGGCCACTGAGAAGCGCGCCGGGGTCACCGTCGTCAACGCCCGCGGGCACTTCGACGGCCCGGGGCGCGTGAGCGCCGAGGGCGTTCAGTACACCGCCGAGCACGTCATCATCGCGACCGGCTCGGTCCCCGCGGTCCCGCCGATCCCGGGAGCCAAGGACAACCCCGCGGTCGTCGACTCGACCGGCATCCTGTCCCTGCCCGAGGTGCCGGGGCGCCTCGCCGTCATCGGCGGCGGCGTCATCGGCGTCGAGTTCGCCTCCCTGTACGCGACTCTCGGCTCCGAAGTCACGGTCATCGAGATGACCCCCGAGATCCTCCCCTTCATGGATGACGACATGGCCGCGAAGATGCGCAAGGCGATGAAGGACATCACCTTCGAGCTCGGCTGCCGCGTCGAATCCCTCGACGGCGCCACGGTCCACTACTCCAAGGGCGAGGAGAAGAAGTCCATCGAGGCCGACGTGGTCCTCATGGCCGTCGGCCGGCGCTCGGCGACCTTAGGCTGGGGAGCCGAAGAAGCCGGACTCGAGATCAACCGCGGCATCGTCGTGGACGACTGCATGCGCACGAACCTGCCCAACGTCTGGGCGATCGGCGACGTCACCGGCCGCTCGCTCCTGGCCCACGCCGCCTACCGCATGGGCGAGATCGCCGCCGCCAACATCTGCGACCCCGAAGCCGCCAAGCGTGGCGAGGTCATGCGCTGGAGCACCGTGCCGTGGGCCGTCTACTCCAACCCCGAAGCGGCGGGCGTCGGCCTCACCGAGTCGGCGGCGAAGAAGGAGGGCCGGGAAGTCCTCGTCGGCAAGGTCCCGGCGCAGATGTCCGGCCGCTTCATCGCGGAGAACGGCTTCAAGGCCCCCGGCGAGGCGAAGATCCTCGTCGATCCGGCGACCCACCAGATCCTCGGCATCCACGTCCTCGGCGCCTACGCCGCCGAGATGATCTGGGGCGCGCAGGCCGTCCTCGAGATGGAACTCACCGTCGAGGACCTCCGGCAGGTCGTCTTCCCCCACCCCACAGTTTCCGAAGTCATCCGCGAAGCGGCCTGGGCCGTCAAGCTCTGAAACCCCACCGAGAAAGAAGCAAGCCAACATGACGAAGTCACTCATCGTCGATCCCGCCAAGGTGCGTGCGGCCGGCCGCGTCGAGTTCCCCGAGGTCCCCGTCAACCAGTACGCCTTCGACCTCGACACCGAGCTCGGGCGCTACGGCCGTGACGGCATGGTCAACATGCTCCACGATATGATCGTCGTCCGGACCTTCGAATCGATGCTCGACTCGATCAAGAAGACCGGCGAATGGCAGGGCATCGCCTACAACCACAAGGGCCCGGCCCACCTCGGCATCGGTCAGGAATCCGCCTACGTCGGCCAGGCGGCCGTCCTCACCCCCGATGACCAGGTCTTCGGATCGCACCGCTCGCACGGCGAGATCCTCGCCAAGTGCTACTCCGCGATGCGCCAGATGCCGGCCGACCGGCTCGAGGCGATCATGAAGGACTTCCTCGGCGGCGAGACCCTCTCCTTCGCCGAGAAGATCGACTACGCGGACACCGCCGAGCTCACCGAGAACTTCATCCTCTTCGGCGCCCTCGCCGAGATCTTCGCCCGCAAGGCGGGCTTCAACCGCGGCCTCGGCGGTTCGATGCACACCTTCTTCCTGCCCTTCGGGTCCTACCCGAACAATGCGATCGTCGGCGGCTCCGCCCCGGTCGCCAACGGCGCGGCCCTCTTCAAGCGGATCAACCGCAAGCCCGGCATCGTCGTCTCCAACGTCGGCGACGCCGCGCTCGCCTGCGGCCCGGTCTGGGAGGCCATGAACTTCGCCGCCATGGACCAGTTCCGCACGCTGTGGCGCGAGGAGGACGGCGGCAACCCGCCGATCCTGTTCAACTTCTTCAACAACTTCTACGGCATGGGCGGCCAGACCTTCGGCGAGACCATGGGCTACGACATCCTCGCCCGCGTCGGCGCGGCCCTCAACCCCGAGGCCATGCACGCCGAGCGCGTCGACGGCATCAACCCCCTCGCCGTCGCCGATGCGGTCTCCCGCAAGAAGAAGATCCTCGAGGAGGGCCGCGGCCCCGTCCTCATGGACACCATCACCTACCGCTTCTCGGGCCACTCGCCCTCGGACGCGTCCTCGTACCGCACGAAGGAAGAGGTCGAGCTCTGGGAGAACGTCGACTGCATCAAGGAGTACTCCGAGCTCCTCATCTCCAACGGCCTGACCACGCAGTCCGACATCGACGACTACAGCGCGGCCCTCACCGAGAAGCTCGTCAAGGTCCTCAAGCTGGCGATCGATGAGGAGAACTGCCCGCGAGTCGCCGACGGCTACATCGACACCGTGATGTTCTCCAACACCCCCACGGAGAAGATGGCCGAGGGCGAGGCCGAGATCGACCTCGCCGACAACCCGCGCGTCAAGGCCCTCGAGAAGAAGGTCCGCACCGCCTTCGATGAGAACGGCAAGCCGGTCTCGAAGATGAGGATGTACCAGTTCCGCGACGGCCTTTTCGAAGCGATGCTCCACCGCTTCAAGGAGGACCCGACGATGGCGGCCTGGGGCGAGGAGAACCGCGACTGGGGCGGCGCATTCGCCGTCTACCGCGGCCTCACCGAGGCCCTGCCGTACCGCCGCCTCTTCAACTCGCCGATCGCCGAGGCCTCGATCGTCGGCGCCGGCGTGGGCTACGCGATGGCCGGCGGCCGCGCGGTCGTCGAGCTCATGTACTGCGACTTCCTCGGCCGAAGCGGCGACGAGGTCTTCAACCAGATGGCCAAGTGGCAGTCGATGTCCGCCGGCCTGCTCAAGATGCCGCTCGTCCTGCGCGTCTCCGTCGGCAACAAGTACGGCGCCCAGCACTCCCAGGACTGGTCGGCCCTCACCGCCCACATCCCCGGCCTCAAGGTCTACTTCCCGACCACGCCGACCGATGCGAAGGGCATGCTCAACCTCGCCCTGCGCGGCACCGACCCGGTCGTCTTCTTCGAGTCCCAGCTCCTCTACGACAAGGGCGAGGAGTTCGAGCCCGGCGGCGTTCCCGAGGGCTACTACGAGACCCCCGAGGGCGAGCCGGCGATCCGCCGCGAAGGCACCGACATCACGATCGCGGGCTACGGCGCCACGATCTACCGGGCCCTCGAGGCCGCCGACATCCTCCAGGAGAAGTACGGCATGAGCGCCGAGGTCATCGACCTGCGCTTCGTCGCCCCGCTCAACTACGACAAGCTCATCGCCTCGGTGAAGAAGACCGGCCGACTGCTCCTGACCTCGGATGCGGTCGAGCGCGGCAACTTCCTCCACACGGTCGCCGGCAACGTCCAGACCCTCGCCTTCGACGCCCTCGACGCGCCGATCGCGATCGTCGGCTCGCGCAACGGCATCACCCCGGGCCCCGAGTTGGAGTCCTACTTCTTCCCCCAGCCCGAGTGGATCATCGATGCGATCCACGAGCGCATCGTCCCGCTCCCGGGGCACGTGCCCTCCACCAACCAGACCGAGGGCGAGATCGCCCGTCGTAACCGCCTCGGTCTGTGAGGCCTCCCGGCGGGCGGGCTCGACCTGCCCGCCGGGCCCCGCCCTCGTCCCACTTCCCCGCGCGGACCCGCCCTCGTCGCCCAGGACCGGGCTCGCTCCGCGCACACGTCAACCCCCACGCTCACGAGGAACCGATGGACGCCACCAATGACGCGCGCCTGACCCAGGCAGAGCGCCTCGAAGCCCTGAAGGCCGCGATCCGAGGCGAGGCCTTCCCCGATTGGGTCGCCGAATCGAACAACCACATTCACACGTGCTACTCCTTCAGCCCCTACACGCCGACGGAGGCCGCGCTGCGCGCCCGTCGCGCAGGGCTGCGCGTCGTCGGCTCGGTGGACCACGATTCCATCGGAGCCGCGGCCGAGATGACCGCCGCCTGCCGCGCCCTCGGCATGGGGTCGGTCACCGGCTTCGAGATCCGGGCCTTCTTCGACCCGGACGGCCCCTTCGCGACCCGCAAGCTCAACAATCCGGACTCCGAGGGCGTCGCCTACATGACCGTGCAGGGCGTTCCCGCCCCCGCGCGCGAGAAGGTCGCCGAGTGGCTCGCGCCGAAGCGCGCCGCACGCCTCGAACGGACCCTGAAGATGGCCGCCGCCGCGAACGGGATCCTCGAAGGGCTCGGCCTCGATCCCTTCGACCCGCAGGCCGACATGGTCGGCATCTCCCAGTACGACAACGGGGGCGGCATCACCGAGCGCCATCTGCTCGCCGCGATGGCGACCTCGCTCATCAAGGGCTTCGGCCGCGGCCCCTCCCTGATCGGGGGCCTGGAGAAGATGGGGGTTTCGATTCCCCCCACCCTGGTCGGCGCCCTCGGCGACGCCGACAACCCGCATCTCATGTTCGACCTCCTCGGCCTGCTCAAGGCCGAATACCTCGATCGGATCTACATCCAGCCCGGCGACGAGCTCCCGACGGCCGCCGAGGTCGTCGCCTTCGCCGATTCGATCGGCGCGATCGCCACTTACGCCTACCTCGGCGACGTGTCGGCCTCGCCCACGGGCGACAAGAAGGCCGAGAAGTTCGAGGACGAGTTCCTCGACGAGCTCTTCGAGAAGCTGGAGGAGCTCGGTCTGCGCGCCGTCACCTACATGCCGCCGCGCAACACTGCCGCCCAGCTCGCGCGCATCCACGAGCTCGCGCTCAAGCACGGCATGCTCGAGATCTCCGGCGTCGACATCAACCAGCCCCGCCAGCAGTTCAACTGCCCTGAACTGCGCGCCCCCGAGTTCGCCGACCTCAACGAGGCGACGTGGGCGATGGTCGCCCACGAGGCCCTGAGCTCCATCGACCCCGGGCTCCATCTGCTCGGCTCGGGGCGCATGAGCCCCGAACGCCTGGCCGAGCGCATCGCGGACTACGCCCCCCTGGGCCGCGCGATCGCCGATGGCGCCGACCCCGCAGAACTCGCCGCAACGGCCCCCAGGGCCTGAGCGGTCACGCACAGTACTCCGGCCGATCATCGCTGTCGGCCCGCCACGGAAGGACACATCATGACTCATGCGCCCCTCGTCAGGGGACTCTTCCTGGGTGCGCTTGCCCGCCCGGTGATCGTCCGCGCCACGCAGGCTCCCGCGGCCCTCGACCTCGGCGACGATCCGCGCGCCATCGACCCCGCCTCCCTGGCCGGGACCGATCTGCCCGTCGTCGTCTCCGTCGGAGGCGAGACCTATGAGGTCACCGGCCAGGCCGTTTCCGACCGGGCCATCACCGGCCGTGTCGCCCTCGTCACCGGCGGGGCGCAGGGCTTCGGCGCAGAGATCGCCAAGGGCCTGGTCGACCAGGGCTGCTTCGTCTACATCGCCGACCTCAACGCCGAGGGCGCGAGCGCGAAGGCCGCCGAACTCGGTGAACTCGCCCACCCGATCGCCGTCAACGTGGCCGACGAGGACTCGGTTTCGGCGATGGTCGAAGAGATCGAGCGCGTGACGGGCGGTCTCGACCTCGTCGTCTCGAACGCGGGCATCGTCCGCGCCGGCTCCGTCCTCGAGCAGGACACCGCCGCCTTCCGCCTGTCGACCGACATCAACTACGTCGCCTTCTTCCTCGTGACGAAACACCTCGGCGGCCTCCTGGCCCGTCAGTACGAGACTTCGGGCGGATGGCTCACCGACATCATCCAGATCAACTCGAAGTCCGGACTCGTCGGCTCGAACAAGAACGCCGCCTACGCGGGCTCGAAGTTCGGGGGCATCGGCCTCGTCCAGTCCTTCGCCCTCGAGCTCGTCGAGCACGGCGTGAAGGTGAACGCGATCTGCCCGGGCAACTTCTACGACGGGCCGCTGTGGTCCGACCCGGTCAAGGGCCTCTTCGTCCAGTACCTCGAGTCGGGCAAGGTCCCCGGCGCGACGACCGTCGAAGAGGTGAAGGAGGCCTATGTCTCGAAGGTCCCGATGCGCCGCGGTGCGAACGGACTCGACGTGCTCCGCGCGATCTTCTACCTCGTCGAACAGGCCTATGAGACCGGCCAGGCCCTGCCGGTGACCGGCGGCCAGGTCATGCTCAACTGACGCTCGAGCGCCGACCGGCCATCGGGCGGCGCGCACCCCACAGGCGATACCGCCCCCACCTCCAAGCGAAGGACGCGACATGCCCACCTATCCCGAATCGCAGTACGCAATCCAGATCGTCGGCAAGGACGAGTTCATCGTCAACGATCGCAAGCCGATCGATCCGGTCGGCCCGCATCAGATGATGCTCGAGGTCGAGGCCTGCGGCATCTGCTTCTCCGATACGAAGCTCCTCCACCAGTTCGATTCGCACCCGCGCAAGTCGGAGGTGATCGCGGGCATCGATCTCGAGGCCCTCGCTGAGATCCCCGGCTATCGCCCCGGAACCCAGCCGACGACCCCCGGGCACGAGCCGGTCGCCCGCGTCGTCGAGGTCGGTGAGAAGGTCACGCACTTCAAGGTCGGCGACCGCGTCCTCGTCCAGGCGGACTGGAAGCACCTGCGGACCGCGAAGTCGAACGGGGCCTTCGGGTACAACTTCGACGGCGCCCTCGAGGAGTTCGTCGTCGTCGACGAGCGCTGCGTCGTATCGCCCGAGGGCGAGGAGTTCCTCATCCACGTCAGCGATGGCCCCTCGGCGGCGGCCGTCGGCCTCATCGAGCCCTGGGCGACGGTCGAGGGCTCCTACGCGTGGGCCGAACGCGATCACATCGCCGACGGGGGCGCGCTCCTGGTCGTGGGCGAGGGCTCCGTCGATTCGCTGACGGCCGAGCGCGCCCCCGCCTCGGTGGAGCGCGTCGAGGCCTCCGTGGCGGCGCTCGACGCCCTCGAGGGCCGGACCTTCGACGACATCGTCGCCTTCACCGCCGATCCCGAGGTCATCGAGAAGGCGTCGCTGCTGCTCGGGACCCGCTCGGTGATGTGCGTCGTCCTGAACGGTGGGACGATCTCCCGGAAGGTGTCCTTGGACATCGGCCGCGTCCACTACGACTTCATCCGCTTCTGCGGCACGACCGGGTCGGACCCGGCGGAGGGCTACGCGTGGATCCCCGCCAACGGCGATCTGCGCGAGAACGACAAGTGCGCCTTCATCGGCGCCGCGGGCCCGATGGGCGTCATGCACACGATGCGCGCCGTCACCTCGGGCGTGCCCGGGCTCAGCGTGGTCGGCACGGACCTGTCGGATGAGCGCCTCGAGAACCTCAAGAAGGTCGTCGGCCCGACCGCTGAGAAGAACGGCGTTCCGCTGGAGATCCTCAACACCTCGACGAGCCCCCTCGAGTACGGCTACACCTACGTCACCTGCCTGGTGCCCGTGCCGCCGCTCGTGTCCCAGGCGGTCGACATGTGCGCCGAGGGCGCGATCCTCAACGCCTTCGCCGGCATCCCGGCGGGGACCTTCGGCGATTTCGACCTCCAGGGCATCATCGAACGCAGGATCTTCATGCTCGGCACCTCCGGCTCGGATGTGTCCGATATGCGCACGGTCCTGCGCAAGATCGAGGCGGGGATCATCGACACGACGATCTCGCTGTGGGCGGTCACCGGCATGGCCGGGTTCGGCGATGCGATCAACGCGGTGATGGATCGGACCTCGGGCGGCAAGATCATGGTCTTCCCGAAGCTCCACGATCTCGGTCTGACGCCGGTGTCCGAGCTCGCCGAGAAGTTCCCCGAGGTCGCGGCGAAGCTGGAGAACGGCTTGTGGACCAAGGCGAGCGAGGAGGCGCTGCTCGCGACGGCGAAGTGAGCGTCATCGTCTGAGCCTTCAGTCTGAGCCTTCGGGCGCTTGCGGCCCCGTCCTCGTCGAGCGAGGGCGGGGCCGAGGGCTTCGCCGGGCGGGCGGGAAAGCGCGCTATCTCAAGAAGAAGGCTTCGGCGAGGAGTTCGAGTTCGGAGGAGAGGGCCCGTTCGGCGAGGACCCTCGACATCTGGACCGGGTGGTCGGTGATGACCCCGTCGGCGGATGAGGCGGCGAAGCGGCGCATCGAGTCCTCGGAGTTGACGGTCCAGACGAAGACCTTCTTGCCGGCGGCGTGCGCCGAGTCGACGAGGGATTCGGAGAAGACCCCTTCTTCCATCACGAGGTGGTCGGAGGGGATGCCCGCGGGGTCGCCGAAGGAGAAGAAGTAGAGGTAGCCGGTCGCGAGTTCGGGCAGGGCCGCCTCGATGACGCGGATGAGGTCGAGGTCGAGCGAGAGGAGGACGACCTGATCCTTCATCCCGCGAACCCGGATCATCTCGGCGACGTCCTCGGCCATGCGGCGATCCGCGGTGGAGCCCTTGAGCTCGATGAACAGCCCGATGCGGTCCTTCGCGGCGTCGAGCATCTCCTCCAGGGAGGCGACGGGGCGCGAGGGGGAGCCGGGGGTGAAGGCGTTGGCGATCGAGAGCGACCGGATCTCCTCCAGGCTTATCTCCTGCGCCGAAGAGGGGCGTCCCGCGACGCGCGAGAAGGTGTTGTCATGGTTGATGACGTAGTGGCCGTCGCGGGTGCGCTGGACGTCGATCTCCGCCCAGGCCACGCCTTCGCGAATCGCTCCTTCGAGGCCGGCGAGAGAGTTCTCCGCGTCGAGGTCGCCGCCCGCGCGGTGTGCGACGATCTGCATCTCCTCGCTGCCGCTCGCGCCCTTCGCCTCGGCGCTGAGCGCCCCGGATGCGAGGAGCGCGCAGGAGGCGATGAGGAGGACGAGGGCGGAGAAGCCGAGTGCGAGGAGGCGCCTCAGAGCGCGGCCCCCGTCCGGATGCGGCGTCGTCGTGGCGCGAGGGGCGAGCTCAGGGGCTTCGCGGCGGGCGAAGCGCCGGACGACCACGCGGAGCTGCAGGGGGACTGCGATGAGGAGCAGGAGGAGCGGCAGGCCCGTGAAGAGGCCGCCGAGGAAGAGCAGGGAGAAGCGCTCGAAGGAGGCGGAAGCGGGGAAGAGGGAGGCGAGCATGCTCGTCCCTCCCGTTGCCAGGCCGATGAGGAGCAGGGAGCCGAGAAGGAAGGGGGCGCCGAGGAGGAGGGCGTCGAGGAGGAGTCCTTTCCAGTCGGCGCTGACGAAGCGGATCGAGGCGAGCATCGCGCGGCCGGGGGTGAGGTTCTTCATGAGCATCGCGGGGATCGTCGCGATGAGGAGGAAGGCGAGAAGGCCGATCGTGATGAGGGCGGCTCCGTAGAGGGCGGAATGGAGGCGGTTGCCGGCGATCGCCTCGGTGACGAAGGCGGGGACTTCGAGCCAGTCGAGTGCTTCGATTCGCGGTCCGATCCGCACGAGCGGCGCGATGACGAGGATGTAGGGGATGAGGAGCAGGGCGCTCGGGTGGAGGAGGCGGGGGAAGGCCCTGAGGGCCGCGAGCAGGAGGGTCCGCGCGTTCGGAACGGGTCTTCCTTCGAGGCGGGCCTGAGCGGCGACGACGTAGGCGACGACGTCGAGAACGAGGAGGAGGGCCGCCAGGAGGAGGGACAGGAGGATCGCCGCGAAGCCCTGGGCGCTCAGCAGGAAGCCGCGCGCATCCCCGGAGGTGAATGCGGCCCGTCCGCTCCTCGCGAGCAGGAAGGTGAGGGCGATCCGGTACGCGGGGAGGAGGATGAGCAGCGCGATCGATTTGGAGAGCGCGATGTAGCGCAGGTAGAGCCACAGATCGAGGCTGAGACCGCCGAAGAGGAGCGGCAGCCGGCCGAGGTATCGACGCGGTTTCGAGGAGGGGGACGTGTGCGGCACGGGCGTTTGTCTCCGGGTGGGCGGCGTGAGGGCGGGTTTCGATGCTACTCGAGGAGGGTGTTTCGTCGCGATCGTCTTCGACGAGGGCGATCGTATTGCTCCTCGTGAAACGGCCCCGTCCTCGTCATCGACGAGGAGGGGGCCGTTGAGGGCTTCAGGGCGAATGCCCTTGTCATCGCCCGCAGTGGGGGCTCACTGCCAGTAGTCGAGCTTCTCGGCGATGCCGATGTCCGCCGAGTGGAAGACCGGGTCCTTGCCTTCGCGACGCTGCTTGGCGTAGTCGTTGGCGGCGTCGAAGGCCTTCTTGCCGAGGATGAGGATGACGGGCAGGTTGATGAACGCCATGAGGCCCATGAGGATGTCGCCGATGTTCCAGGCGAGGGCGAACTCGAGGAGGGCGCCCGCGAAGACGAGGAGCGAGGCGACGGTTCGGAAGATCTGGAGCGCCCAGATCGGGATCTGGCGGTCGCCGGCGAGGAATCGGAGGTTGACCTCCGCGTAGTAGAAGTTGCCGATGATCGTCGTGAATCCGAAGAGGAGCAGGGCGAAGGAGGTGAAGGGCACGGCGAATCCGCCGAGGGCCGTCGCCATCGACTGCGCGACGAGGGGAGCGCCCTTGAGCTCCTCACTGCCCTGGACGCCGGAGGAGAGGATGACGAAGGCGGTGATCGTGCAGATGACCATCGTGTCGATGAACACGGAGAGCATCTGGACGAGGCCCTGCTTGACCGGGTGCGAGACGGAGGCGGTGGCTGCGGCGTTCGGCGCGGAACCGACACCGGCTTCGTTGGAGTAGAGGCCGCGCTTGATGCCGTGCATCATCGCAGAGCCCGCGAAGCCGCCGAAGATCGCCTGGAAGTCGAAGGCGGACTTGAAGATCTGGCTGAACATCGCCGGGATGTTCTGGTAGTTGAAGATGATGACGATGATGCCCGCGATCAGGTAGATGACGGCCATGATCGGAACGAGGACGCCCGCGACGTTGGTGAGGCGGCGCGTTCCGCCGAAGATGGAGATCGCCATCGCGATGGCGAGAACAGCGCCGAGGGCGTAGGGGGTCCACGAGGCGTGGAACCAGGAGTACTGGGTGAAGGCGTCGACGACGTTGAAGGAGGCGAGCATGTTGAAGCCGCCCATGTAGGTGAGGATGAGGGCGATGGCGAATACGACTGCGAGCCAGCGCTGTTTGAGGGCGATCTGGATGTAGTAGGCCGGGCCGCCGATGGAGTGGTCGTCCTTGCCGTGCCCGCGCTTCTTGTAGATCTGGGCGAGGGTCGATTCGACGAAGGCGGAGGCGCCGCCGAGGGTGGCGATGACCCACATCCAGAAGACCGCTCCTGCGCCGCCCAGTGCGATGGCGGTTCCGACGCCCGCGATGTTGCCGATGCCGACGCGCGAGGCGGTCGAGACCATGAGGGCGCGGAAGGAGGAGACCTCGTCCTTCTCGTGGGGCGGTTCGGTGACGACGCGGACGGCTTCGCTAAACATCCGCAGCGGCAGGGCGCGTGAACGGATGAAGAAGTAGAGTCCTGCGCCGATGAGCAGGATCACGAGGATGTAGGTGTAGAGCGCGTCGGAGACGAGCGTGAGGTAGCCGTTGATGATGTCGCTCAACGTTTTCGGTTCAGAAGACATGATCGATCTCTTGACTGAAGATGGGGGTCGCCGGAAGTGTGGCGACGATGACCCGCTTACTGTACCGGAATGGTCAAGGGTGGGTCACGTTTTTCCATTTCGATGACCATAGGCGCTCTTGCCTTTGGTCATTTCTTCATTGACGAGGGCGATGCCATCCGGGACCGGGGTCAGGCGAGTGAGAGGAAGAGCCTTTCGAGCTCGCCCACCTTCTCGCGGGTGCCGTCGTCGTTGAGGCAGTCGCGCATGGCGCCGGAGATGATGGAGAAGCCCGCGCGTTGGAGGGCGGAGTTGACGGCCGCGAGCTGGGTGACGATGTCGCGGCACTCCTTCTCCTCTTCGATGGCGCGGATGACCGCGTCGAGTTGGCCGCGTGCGCGCTTGAGCCGGTTGAGGACTTTGCGCCTCGCGGCTTCGCGTTCGGCCTCGTCGTCCTGGGGGAGGGGGGACTCGGTGTTCACTGCTGATGCTCCTTCGCGGTGTGGTCGTCTCCTGGTGGCGGTGCGTGGGATCCTCTGCGCGAGCCCTTGCTGGAAGAATACCCCCGGGGGTATGGTCTTCTCAAGATTGTCACCGACTTGAAGGAGTCGAAGGACTCATGAACACCATCGTCGTCATCGGCGGCGTCGCAGCGGGGATGAGTTGCGCCGCCAGGCTGCGCCGCCTCGATGAGAAGGCGCGCATCATCGTCCTGGAGAAGGGCGACGACATCTCCATCGCCTCCTGCGGCCTCCCCTACTTCGTCTCCGGGGAGATCGAGCAAGAGCGCTCGCTCCGGGTCCAGACCCCCGCCTCGATCGGGGCTTCCCTCAACCTCGATATCCGGGTCGGCCATGAGGCGCTGTCCATCGACCGGGAGCGCAGGACCGTGCGAGTCCGATCCTCGGCGGGGGAGGAGGAGCTCTCATACGACGCCCTCCTCCTCGCGCCCGGCGCGCGGGGCGTCGAGCTGCCCATTCCCGGAATCGGCCTTCCTCAGGTGCGGACGCTGCGGTCGATCCCCGATGCCGTCGAAGTGGCGGGAATCGCGAAGAACGGCGGGCGGGCCGTCGTCATCGGCGCGGGCTTCATCGGACTCGAAGCGGCTGAAGCCCTCGCGCTCGCCGGAATGGAGGTCGCCCTCGTCGAGGGGACGGACCACGTCCTTCCCCCCGTCGAAGAAGAGCTCTCCGCCCTCGTCCTCGACGAACTCGAAGGGCTCGGGCTCAGAGTGATCGAATCCGCCCGAGTCACCGGAATCGAAGAAGTCGGGCAGGGCGCGCGCGTCCTCATCGAGGGACTCGAGCCCCTCGAAGCCGATCTCGTCCTCGTCGCAGTCGGCACCCGCCCCCGCTCCGAACTGGCTGAAGCGGCCGGACTCGAACTCCAGCGAGGGGCGATCGTCGTCGACGAGCACGGGCGCACCTGCGATCCGAGGATCTGGGCCGCCGGCGATGCGGTCCTCTCCCGCAGCGCGACGACCGGGGCCCTGCGTCCGATCCCTCTCGCAGGGCCCGCCAGCCGTGCGGGCAGGCGGATCGCCGACGACATCGTCTCGGTCATCGGCGCCGAGGGCGCAGCGTCTCCCCGTGATGCGGGGACCAAGGCGATCGCCGCGCCTCTCGGCACCGCGATCGTCCGGGTCGGACGCCTCCAAGTCGCCATGACGGGGGCGAATTCCCGTGAACTCTCGCAAGCGGGGGTGCCCTTCCGGACGATCCACGCCCACCACAATCAGCACGTCGCCTACTTCCCGGGTGCGCAGATGATGGCACTCATCGTCCACGTCGGTGAAGACGGGGCGATCCTCGGCGCGCAGGGTGTGGGCAGGGACGGCGTCGACCGTCGGATCGACGTCCTCGCCACCGCGATCCGAGCCGGCCTCAAGGCGGAGGACCTCGTCGACATCGACCTCGCCTATTCGCCTCCCTTCGGAGCGCCGAAGGATCCCGTCAACATGGTCGGCATGGTCGCGGAGAATCTGAACTCCGGTCTGCTCGAGCTCTGCTACCCGTGGCAGCTCGAGGAGATGCGGCGGACTCATCTCGTCCTCGACGTCCGCCGACCCGATGAGATCGAGCGCGGACCTCGGGTTCCGGGGGCCCTCGGAATCGCCCACACCGAACTGCGCGACCGCCTGGACGAAGTGCGAGAAGCCGCAGGCGGAAGGCCCGTCCTGGTCCACTGCGCCGCCGGAGTGCGCTCCTACCTCGCGCACCGGGTGCTCGCCGAGGCCGGGTTCGTCTCGACCTCGCTCTCGGGCGGGATGAACACGCTCAAAGCCTGGGCGAAGCGCCACCCCGGAACGCTCGAGTACTGACGGCTCCCGCCGCCCCCGTCTTCCCGTACCGTCCCCTCACCTCTCCCGTCCGCTCCCTTCCGCGTTCTCGGACGCTCCGTTCCGCCCGGGGTTCAGGCCTTGAGCGGACAAGGGCTCTGAACGGGAATCGGCCTCGGACGAGCGCGGATGAGGCGCGGTCCGATCGCTTCGCATGTGAAACCCGTAAATCGAAGGTCATCGATTCCGATCCGCAGGGGCGGACCGGAAGAACAAGGAGGAAATGCAATGTGCCGACCAGTGAGCTGCAAGGTCTGCGGAAAGACCACCTGGGCCGGATGCGGCCAGCACATCGACTCGGTCAAGGCCGGCGTGCCCGCCGGGCAATGGTGTCCGGGGCACACGGAGGAGGAGAAGAGCGCTGCATCAGCGGGGTCCGGATTCTTCTCCTGGCTGACCGGAGGGAGGAAGTAGGGGGCTCTCGCGGGGGGCGCGGCGTGTGAACGCCGCGCCCCCCCCGCTTCGGTTGACGCTCCTCGGGCTTCGGTTGACGCTCCTCGGGCTTCGGTTGACGCTCCTCGGGCTTCGGTTGGCGCTCCTTGCGGTTCGGCTAGGCTCCTTGCGCTTCGGGGTGATGGGGCCCGCATTCTGAAGGCCCGGCGCCATGCCGTGAGTGATGCCCCAGCTGCCGTGAGTGATGACCCCCAGTGCGCTCGTCCCCGTCTGGCTGCGCGTTCAGGCAAGCCGAGGGGCCGGCGCTGACCCCCAGTGTGCTCGTCCCCGTCGCGCGCTTCTTCATCGCAGCGAGATGCCCGCACGGTCACCACGGCGCTCAGGGACGCGCTCGTCTCCGTCGTGCGCATTCTTCATCGCAGCAGGCCCCATCCCCTCGGGTGCTGCGCCACTGCCTGAAGGCGGGCGTCGTCCCTCAAAGCCGTGCACCGCTCCACCGGGAGCGGCTGATTCTGTGCACTGCGAAACACGAATAGATCACAAGCGCCTCGAATAAGGCCTGAGCTGCGTCGGTGTTCCGCGTAATTCCAAGGAAAACCTCGTCGTCGCGCGCTCGGGAGGGGAGGCGGGGGCGATTTGACGGTTTGTGTGGGGGTGGGTAGTGTTTTCTCTTGTCGCTGCGGCTTTGTGGTTGTGGTGGTGGCCTCTTCCTTTGGGTGGTTCTGGGTGTGTGCTTGGGGTTGCCTTGGGGGTGTGTGGGTGTTGTTTGTGAACTCGATAGTGTGTTTGTTGTTTATGCCTGTTTTTTGTTTTTGAGTTGTTTTTTGGTTGGGATTGCTTGCCGTGTGGCTGCTGCTGCTGTTGTTGTTGTTTGTTGTGGTGGTGGTTGTGTGGTGGGTTTTTCTGGACTTTGTTTTGTTCGGAGAGTTTGATCCTGGCTCAGGACGAACGCTGGCGGCGTGCTTAACACATGCAAGTCGAACGCACGGCCTTGGGGTTTTCCTTGGGGTTGGTGAGTGGCGAACGGGTGAGTAACACGTGAGTAACCTGCCCTCTTCTTTGGGATAACGGTCGGAAACGGCTGCTAATACTGGATATTCACACATTGTCGCATGGTGGTGTGTGGAAAGGTTTTTTCTGGTGGGGGATGGGCTCGCGGCCTATCAGCTTGTTGGTGGGGTGATGGCTTACCAAGGCTTTGACGGGTAACCGGCCTGAGAGGGTGACCGGTCACATTGGGACTGAGATACGGCCCAGACTCCTACGGGAGGCAGCAGTGGGGAATTTTGCACAATGGACGGAAGTCTGATGCAGCGACGCCGCGTGAGGGATGGAGGCCTTCGGGTTGTGAACCTCTTTCGCTCATGGTCAAGCCGCAGCTTTGGGTTGTGGTGAGGGTAGTGGGTAAAGAAGCGCCGGCTAACTACGTGCCAGCAGCCGCGGTAATACGTAGGGCGCGAGCGTTGTCCGGAATTATTGGGCGTAAAGGGCTTGTAGGCGGTTGGTTGCGTCTGCCGTGAAATCCTCTGGCTTAACTGGGGGCGTGCGGTGGGTACGGGCTGGCTTGAGTGCGGTAGGGGAGACTGGAATTCCTGGTGTAGCGGTGGAATGCGCAGATATCAGGAGGAACACCGGTGGCGAAGGCGGGTCTCTGGGCCGTTACTGACGCTGAGGAGCGAAAGCGTGGGGAGCGAACAGGATTAGATACCCTGGTAGTCCATGCTGTAAACGTTGGGCACTAGGTGTGGGGGCCACCCGTGGTTTCTGCGCCGTAGCTAACGCTTTAAGTGCCCCGCCTGGGGAGTACGGCCGCAAGGCTAAAACTCAAAGGAATTGACGGGGGCCCGCACAAGCGGCGGAGCATGCGGATTAATTCGATGCAACGCGAAGAACCTTACCAAGGCTTGACATGCACCCAGAGCCTCCAGAGATGGGGGTGCATTTGGTTGGGGGTGTGCAGGTGGTGCATGGTTGTCGTCAGCTCGTGTCGTGAGATGTTGGGTTAAGTCCCGCAACGAGCGCAACCCTTGCCCTATGTTGCCAGCACGTTGTGGTGGGGACTCGTGGGGGACTGCCGGGGTTAACTCGGAGGAAGGTGGGGATGACGTCAAATCATCATGCCCCTTATGTCTTGGGCTTCACGCATGCTACAATGGCTGGTACAGAGGGTTGCGATGCTGTGAGGCGGAGCGAATCCCTTAAAGCTGGTCTCAGTTCGGATCGAAGTCTGCAACTCGACTTCGTGAAGGTGGAGTCGCTAGTAATCGCAGATCAGCAACGCTGCGGTGAATACGTTCTCGGGCCTTGTACACACCGCCCGTCACGTCACGAAAGTTGGTAACACCCGAAGCTCATGGCCTAACCGGTTTTCCGGGGGGAGTGGTCGAAGGTGGGATTGGCGATTGGGACGAAGTCGTAACAAGGTAGCCGTACCGGAAGGTGCGGCTGGATCACCTCCTTTCTAGGGAGCCCTGTTGGGGATTGCTGTGCTGTGCTGCTTGTGGGTGGTGTGGTGTGGTGGTTTCTTGTGCTCATGCTTGGTCATCATGCGTTGTGTGTGGTGGGTGTGGGTGCGTTGTGGGGTTGGGTGTAGATGATGGACACGCTGTCGGGTTCACGGTCAATACCTGTTGGCCGGTGGCCCTGCTGTGTTGTGGGGTTGTGTGGCTTGCTGGCTGCCTGCGCGCGTGTGGTTGTGTGTGGTGGTTGGTGTGGTGGGTTGTTTGTGATTTGTATAGTGGTTGTGAGCATCTTTTTTGTTCTGTGGTTTTGTTTAGTTGTGTGGGGCATTCGGTGGATGCCTTGGCATCAAGAGCTGATGAAGGACGTTGCGGCCTGCGATATGCCTCGGGGAGTTGGCGAGCGAACTGTGATCCGAGGGTGTCCGAATGGGGGAACCTAGCTGGGGTTGTGCCTGGTTACCATCATCTGAACGTGTATAGGGTGGTGGGGGGAACGCGGGGAAGTGAAACATCTCAGTACCCGTAGGAAGAGATATTCCGTGAGTAGTGGCGAGCGAAAGCGGAGGATGGCTAAACCGTGTGCGTGTGATACTCGGCGGGGGTTGCGTGTGCGGTGTTGTGGGGCTCATTCGTCCATTCTCTGCCGGGGGTGGGCTGGTGTGTGTTGTGGGAGTCGAACCATTTGGGATGGTGGACCGTAGTGCGTGAGAGTCGTGTAGGCGGACTGTGACATATGCTGGTGGGGTGGGTGCCCGAGTAGTGCGGGGCTCGTGGAATCTCGTGTGAATCTGCCAGGACCACCTGGTAAGCCTGAATACTCCTTGATGACCGATAGTGGATAGTACCGTGAGGGAATGGTGAAAAGTACCCCGGGAGGGGAGTGAAATAGTACCTGAAACCGTGTGCCTGTAAGCCGTCAGAGCCTTGTGGGGTGATGGCGTGCCTTTTGAAGAATGAGCCTGCGAGTCAGTGATACGTGGCGTGCTTAACCCGTGTGGGGTATGCGTAGCGAAAGCGAGTCTGAAATTATGGCGTGTGTCGCGTGTTCTGGACCCGAAGCGGGGTGATCTACCCATGGTCAGGTTGAAGCAGGGGTAAGACTTTGTGGAGGACCGAACCCACCAGGGTTGAAAACCTGGGGGATGAACTGTGGGTAGGGGTGAAAGGCCAATCAAACTCCGTGATAGCTGGTTCTCCCCGAAATGCATTTAGGTGCAGCGTTGTGTGTTGCCTGGCGGAGGTAGAGCTACTGGATGGCTGATGGGCCCTTTGGGTTACTGACGTCAGCCAAACTCCGAATGCCGTTAGGTTGAGCATGGCAGTGAGACGGCGGGGGATAAGCTTCGTCGTCGAGAGGGAAACAGCCCAGATCATCAGCTAAGGCCCCTAAGTGTGCGCTAAGTGGGAAAGGATGTGAGATCGCGGTGACAACCAGGAGGTTGGCTTAGAAGCAGCCATCCTTGAAAGAGTGCGTAATAGCTCACTGGTCAAGTGGTTTCGCGCCGACAATGTAGCGGGGCTTAAGCGTACCGCCGAAGCTGTGGCACTCACACGTTATAGCCTTGAGGAGTTTAGCTTCTTGCGGGTGTGTGGGTGGGTAGGGGAGCGTCCTGCGTGCGGTGAAGCCTGCTGGTGATGGTGGGTGGAGCGTGTGGGAGTGAGAATGCAGGCATGAGTAACGAATGGGAGGTGGGAATCCTCCCCGCCGATTGACTAAGGGTTCCAGGGCTAGGTTTATCCGCCCTGGGTTAGTCGGGTCCTAAGGCGAGGCCGACAGGCGTAGTCGATGGACAACCAGTTGATATTCTGGTACCGCGTTGTAACCGCCCAATGCTGAAGCCATTGTGCTAACCATCATGCTGTCTGGGTGCGTGCCTTCGGGTGCGTGTTCGGGTGGTGTCGTGGGATCCTGGTGGTGTGTAGGTAAGCGTGTTAACAGGGGTGACGCAGGAAGGTAGCTGCCGCGCACCGATGGTTGTGTGTGTCTAAGGTTGTGGCCCGTCTTCCAGGTAAATCCGGAGGGCGTTGTGGGTGAGGACTGATGGGGGTGCCCCTTGTGGGGTGTCTGGTGGTGATCCTAGGCTGTCAAGAAAAGCCTCGACGTGAGGGTGCAACGCGCCCGTACCCTAAACCGACTCAGGTGGTCAGGTAGAGTATACCGAGGCGTTCGAGTGAATCATGGTTAAGGAACTCGGCAAAATTCCTCCGTAACTTCGGGATAAGGAGGACCTTGTGCTGTCCCACTGTCTTGCGTGGTGGTGGCGGTGTGGGGTCGCAGAGAAGAGGGAGAAGCGACTGTTTATCAAAAACACAGGTGCGTGCGAAGTCGTAAGACGATGTATACGCACTGACGCCTGCCCGGTGCTGGAAGGTTAAGAGGAAGACTCAACCACTTCGGTGGTGAAGGTTTGAATTTAAGCCCCAGTAAACGGCGGTGGTAACTATAACCATCCTAAGGTAGCGAAATTCCTTGTCGGGTAAGTTCCGACCTGCACGAATGGCGTAACGACTTCTCCGCTGTCTCGACCGTGAACTCGGTGAAATTGCAGTACGAGTAAAGATGCTCGTTTCGCGCAGAAGGACGGAAAGACCCCGGGACCTTTACTATAGCTTGGTATTGGTGTTCGCTTAGGCTTGTGTAGGATAGGTGGGAGACTGTGAAGCGGCCGCGCCAGCGGTTGTGGAGTCGTCGTTGAAATACCATTCTGGTTTAAGCGGTCATCTAACCTTGGCCCGTGATCCGGGTTGGGGACAGTGCCTGGTGGGTAGTTTAACTGGGGCGGTTGCCTCCTAAAATGTAACGGAGGCGCTCAAAGGTTCCCTCAGCCTGGTTGGTAATCAGGTGGCGAGTGCAAGTGTACAAGGGAGCTTGACTGTGAGACCGACGGGTCGAGCAGGTGCGAAAGCAGGAACTAGTGATCCGGCCATGGCACGTGGGTGCGTGGTCGCTCAACGGATAAAAGGTACCCCGGGGATAACAGGCTGATCTTGCCCAAGAGTCCATATCGACGGCATGGTTTGGCACCTCGATGTCGGCTCGTCGCATCCTGGGGCTGGAGTTGGTCCCAAGGGTTGGGCTGTTCGCCCATTAAAGCGGTACGCGAGCTGGGTTCAGAACGTCGTGAGACAGTTCGGTCCCTATCCTCTGTGCGCGTAGGAAACTTGTGGAGGGCCGTCCCTAGTACGAGAGGACCGGGATGGACGAACCTCTGGTGTGCCAGTTGTACCGCCAGGTGCATGGCTGGTTGGCTACGTTCGGAAGGGATAACCGCTGAAAGCATCTAAGCGGGAAGCCTGCTCCAAGATGAGGTTTCCGTCACCCCCATTGGGGGTGTGAAGGCCCCCAGTAGACGACTGGGTTGATAGGCCAGAGGTGGAAGCACAGTAATGTGCTCGTGAGCCGACTGGTACTAATGGGCCGACACTAAACACAACCCAACCCCCTAACCAAAACAAAAGGGGGGGCGGGGCAAGAAAGACACTGCTTGCAACCACTATACGAATCACACTCAACCCACAACCCCCCAACAAGACCGGGGGGTAGGGGAGAGGTTTTGAAGACTTTGCGGTGGTCATAGCGTGGGGGAAACGCCCAGAACCCATTCCGAACCTGGAAGCTAAGCCCCACAGCGCCGATGGTACTGCACCTGGGAGGGTGTGGGAGAGTAGGACACCGCCGCAACCACACCCAACAAGAGTGGGGGGAGGCGAGCACCAACACCCGGTGCACGCCTCCCCCCCTCCCCATTTCACACACACGCGAACACGAGCGAACACACACGCACACGAACACGAGCGCGACGGCACGCCAACACGCACACGCACACGAGCGCGACGGCACGCCAACACGCATACGGGCGAACACAAGCGGGCGAACGCATAGAAACACGCACATGCGCGGCGAACGTGGACCACGAAACACGCACACGGGCGCAAGCGCACAGAAGCGCGAACACACGCGCGACGGCGCGCGCCCGGGCCGCGTCCGCCGAAGGGTGCGGGCTCGATCAATTCGGCGCACGCCCTCGGCGACCCGGCACGATGGCGGCCACCTGCTCGCGGCTTTCAACAGTCGTCCCGCTGCGAACCGGACGAGATGACTGGTCCGCTGCTCTACGGCGGCTCCGAGGCGATTCGTCATGCCGCGCATCTTTCGGGTCTCGTCGTCTCGAAGCTCCGCGGCTCCCATCCGGACCCTTTTTCAGGCGGGTCTCCAGCACTCGCCGGGCCCCTTCTCGGCCGTGCCGCCGCAGATCTGGGCGTCCGGAGAACAGGCGAGGTGGTCTGAGTGCCGGCGGATTCCAATAGGTCATGGACCGCTACGTCCGAGGCCTGTCGGAGGCCCGCTGACGAACTCTGCGGCGTCTTCGAATGGCGGCCCGCCCGTGCCCGGATGACACGGGCGTTGCGCGCAGGGGCGCTCCTTCGCCGGCGAAGATCGCGATCCTCAGCCTTGAGGTCCTTGATCCCCTGGGGCGACTGATCGCTCCTGATCCCGACCCGGCGTTCCCAGGGCGCTTGGAACGTGCGCTCGTAGTTCCCGGATCCGTCTCGGCGCCTCGGGGAACGGCCTTCGCCCTCACCGGAGCCCGTGCGTTCATATGGCTCCATCCGCTGCGGAGCGCGGGAGCTCGCGGTGATCGCCCCGAAGGCTCGCGGCTCGAGGGGTCTTCGTCCCGTCGGGGTCGCGCGCTCATGCATTAGCGGGTCGAGGTCGAGACGGCCGCCCGGAGCGATCGCGGCAAGGCCTCTCCTCAGCCCGCTGCCTTCATCGGAACCGGGGTTCTGGGTGGGCTGCGGCTCCGGGATGCGCACGCGCCCTGCCGCGCCGAGGGATCCGCGTGGGCGAGATCCGCGTCCGATGGGCTTCTCGAGGGGACGCGGGTCCTTATGTGTGTGGGGTCACGGTGTGTGGGTTTGACGGTTTGTGTGGGGGTGGGTAGTGTTTTCTCTTGTCGCTGCGGCTTTGTGGTTGTGGTGGTGGCCTCTTCCTTTGGGTGGTTCTGGGTGTGTGCTTGGGGTTGCCTTGGGGGTGTGTGGGTGTTGTTTGTGAACTCGATAGTGTGTTTGTTGTTTATGCCTGTTTTTTGTTTTTGAGTTGTTTTTTGGTTGGGATTGCTTGCCGTGTGGCTGCTGCTGCTGTTGTTGTTGTTTGTTGTGGTGGTGGTTGTGTGGTGGGTTTTTCTGGACTTTGTTTTGTTCGGAGAGTTTGATCCTGGCTCAGGACGAACGCTGGCGGCGTGCTTAACACATGCAAGTCGAACGCACGGCCTTGGGGTTTTCCTTGGGGTTGGTG
Source organism: Schaalia hyovaginalis (assembly GCF_014208035.1). NCBI lineage: Bacteria > Bacillati > Actinomycetota > Actinomycetes > Actinomycetales > Actinomycetaceae > Schaalia > Schaalia hyovaginalis. The sequence goes on from NZ_JACHMK010000001.1 coordinate 779,707, forward strand.
AGTGGCGAACGGGTGAGTAACACGTGAGTAACCTGCCCTCTTCTTTGGGATAACGGTCGGAAACGGCTGCTAATACTGGATATTCACACATTGTCGCATGGTGGTGTGTGGAAAGGTTTTTTCTGGTGGGGGATGGGCTCGCGGCCTATCAGCTTGTTGGTGGGGTGATGGCTTACCAAGGCTTTGACGGGTAACCGGCCTGAGAGGGTGACCGGTCACATTGGGACTGAGATACGGCCCAGACTCCTACGGGAGGCAGCAGTGGGGAATTTTGCACAATGGACGGAAGTCTGATGCAGCGACGCCGCGTGAGGGATGGAGGCCTTCGGGTTGTGAACCTCTTTCGCTCATGGTCAAGCCGCAGCTTTGGGTTGTGGTGAGGGTAGTGGGTAAAGAAGCGCCGGCTAACTACGTGCCAGCAGCCGCGGTAATACGTAGGGCGCGAGCGTTGTCCGGAATTATTGGGCGTAAAGGGCTTGTAGGCGGTTGGTTGCGTCTGCCGTGAAATCCTCTGGCTTAACTGGGGGCGTGCGGTGGGTACGGGCTGGCTTGAGTGCGGTAGGGGAGACTGGAATTCCTGGTGTAGCGGTGGAATGCGCAGATATCAGGAGGAACACCGGTGGCGAAGGCGGGTCTCTGGGCCGTTACTGACGCTGAGGAGCGAAAGCGTGGGGAGCGAACAGGATTAGATACCCTGGTAGTCCATGCTGTAAACGTTGGGCACTAGGTGTGGGGGCCACCCGTGGTTTCTGCGCCGTAGCTAACGCTTTAAGTGCCCCGCCTGGGGAGTACGGCCGCAAGGCTAAAACTCAAAGGAATTGACGGGGGCCCGCACAAGCGGCGGAGCATGCGGATTAATTCGATGCAACGCGAAGAACCTTACCAAGGCTTGACATGCACCCAGAGCCTCCAGAGATGGGGGTGCATTTGGTTGGGGGTGTGCAGGTGGTGCATGGTTGTCGTCAGCTCGTGTCGTGAGATGTTGGGTTAAGTCCCGCAACGAGCGCAACCCTTGCCCTATGTTGCCAGCACGTTGTGGTGGGGACTCGTGGGGGACTGCCGGGGTTAACTCGGAGGAAGGTGGGGATGACGTCAAATCATCATGCCCCTTATGTCTTGGGCTTCACGCATGCTACAATGGCTGGTACAGAGGGTTGCGATGCTGTGAGGCGGAGCGAATCCCTTAAAGCTGGTCTCAGTTCGGATCGAAGTCTGCAACTCGACTTCGTGAAGGTGGAGTCGCTAGTAATCGCAGATCAGCAACGCTGCGGTGAATACGTTCTCGGGCCTTGTACACACCGCCCGTCACGTCACGAAAGTTGGTAACACCCGAAGCTCATGGCCTAACCGGTTTTCCGGGGGGAGTGGTCGAAGGTGGGATTGGCGATTGGGACGAAGTCGTAACAAGGTAGCCGTACCGGAAGGTGCGGCTGGATCACCTCCTTTCTAGGGAGCCCTGTTGGGGATTGCTGTGCTGTGCTGCTTGTGGGTGGTGTGGTGTGGTGGTTTCTTGTGCTCATGCTTGGTCATCATGCGTTGTGTGTGGTGGGTGTGGGTGCGTTGTGGGGTTGGGTGTAGATGATGGACACGCTGTCGGGTTCACGGTCAATACCTGTTGGCCGGTGGCCCTGCTGTGTTGTGGGGTTGTGTGGCTTGCTGGCTGCCTGCGCGCGTGTGGTTGTGTGTGGTGGTTGGTGTGGTGGGTTGTTTGTGATTTGTATAGTGGTTGTGAGCATCTTTTTTGTTCTGTGGTTTTGTTTAGTTGTGTGGGGCATTCGGTGGATGCCTTGGCATCAAGAGCTGATGAAGGACGTTGCGGCCTGCGATATGCCTCGGGGAGTTGGCGAGCGAACTGTGATCCGAGGGTGTCCGAATGGGGGAACCTAGCTGGGGTTGTGCCTGGTTACCATCATCTGAACGTGTATAGGGTGGTGGGGGGAACGCGGGGAAGTGAAACATCTCAGTACCCGTAGGAAGAGATATTCCGTGAGTAGTGGCGAGCGAAAGCGGAGGATGGCTAAACCGTGTGCGTGTGATACTCGGCGGGGGTTGCGTGTGCGGTGTTGTGGGGCTCATTCGTCCATTCTCTGCCGGGGGTGGGCTGGTGTGTGTTGTGGGAGTCGAACCATTTGGGATGGTGGACCGTAGTGCGTGAGAGTCGTGTAGGCGGACTGTGACATATGCTGGTGGGGTGGGTGCCCGAGTAGTGCGGGGCTCGTGGAATCTCGTGTGAATCTGCCAGGACCACCTGGTAAGCCTGAATACTCCTTGATGACCGATAGTGGATAGTACCGTGAGGGAATGGTGAAAAGTACCCCGGGAGGGGAGTGAAATAGTACCTGAAACCGTGTGCCTGTAAGCCGTCAGAGCCTTGTGGGGTGATGGCGTGCCTTTTGAAGAATGAGCCTGCGAGTCAGTGATACGTGGCGTGCTTAACCCGTGTGGGGTATGCGTAGCGAAAGCGAGTCTGAAATTATGGCGTGTGTCGCGTGTTCTGGACCCGAAGCGGGGTGATCTACCCATGGTCAGGTTGAAGCAGGGGTAAGACTTTGTGGAGGACCGAACCCACCAGGGTTGAAAACCTGGGGGATGAACTGTGGGTAGGGGTGAAAGGCCAATCAAACTCCGTGATAGCTGGTTCTCCCCGAAATGCATTTAGGTGCAGCGTTGTGTGTTGCCTGGCGGAGGTAGAGCTACTGGATGGCTGATGGGCCCTTTGGGTTACTGACGTCAGCCAAACTCCGAATGCCGTTAGGTTGAGCATGGCAGTGAGACGGCGGGGGATAAGCTTCGTCGTCGAGAGGGAAACAGCCCAGATCATCAGCTAAGGCCCCTAAGTGTGCGCTAAGTGGGAAAGGATGTGAGATCGCGGTGACAACCAGGAGGTTGGCTTAGAAGCAGCCATCCTTGAAAGAGTGCGTAATAGCTCACTGGTCAAGTGGTTTCGCGCCGACAATGTAGCGGGGCTTAAGCGTACCGCCGAAGCTGTGGCACTCACACGTTATAGCCTTGAGGAGTTTAGCTTCTTGCGGGTGTGTGGGTGGGTAGGGGAGCGTCCTGCGTGCGGTGAAGCCTGCTGGTGATGGTGGGTGGAGCGTGTGGGAGTGAGAATGCAGGCATGAGTAACGAATGGGAGGTGGGAATCCTCCCCGCCGATTGACTAAGGGTTCCAGGGCTAGGTTTATCCGCCCTGGGTTAGTCGGGTCCTAAGGCGAGGCCGACAGGCGTAGTCGATGGACAACCAGTTGATATTCTGGTACCGCGTTGTAACCGCCCAATGCTGAAGCCATTGTGCTAACCATCATGCTGTCTGGGTGCGTGCCTTCGGGTGCGTGTTCGGGTGGTGTCGTGGGATCCTGGTGGTGTGTAGGTAAGCGTGTTAACAGGGGTGACGCAGGAAGGTAGCTGCCGCGCACCGATGGTTGTGTGTGTCTAAGGTTGTGGCCCGTCTTCCAGGTAAATCCGGAGGGCGTTGTGGGTGAGGACTGATGGGGGTGCCCCTTGTGGGGTGTCTGGTGGTGATCCTAGGCTGTCAAGAAAAGCCTCGACGTGAGGGTGCAACGCGCCCGTACCCTAAACCGACTCAGGTGGTCAGGTAGAGTATACCGAGGCGTTCGAGTGAATCATGGTTAAGGAACTCGGCAAAATTCCTCCGTAACTTCGGGATAAGGAGGACCTTGTGCTGTCCCACTGTCTTGCGTGGTGGTGGCGGTGTGGGGTCGCAGAGAAGAGGGAGAAGCGACTGTTTATCAAAAACACAGGTGCGTGCGAAGTCGTAAGACGATGTATACGCACTGACGCCTGCCCGGTGCTGGAAGGTTAAGAGGAAGACTCAACCACTTCGGTGGTGAAGGTTTGAATTTAAGCCCCAGTAAACGGCGGTGGTAACTATAACCATCCTAAGGTAGCGAAATTCCTTGTCGGGTAAGTTCCGACCTGCACGAATGGCGTAACGACTTCTCCGCTGTCTCGACCGTGAACTCGGTGAAATTGCAGTACGAGTAAAGATGCTCGTTTCGCGCAGAAGGACGGAAAGACCCCGGGACCTTTACTATAGCTTGGTATTGGTGTTCGCTTAGGCTTGTGTAGGATAGGTGGGAGACTGTGAAGCGGCCGCGCCAGCGGTTGTGGAGTCGTCGTTGAAATACCATTCTGGTTTAAGCGGTCATCTAACCTTGGCCCGTGATCCGGGTTGGGGACAGTGCCTGGTGGGTAGTTTAACTGGGGCGGTTGCCTCCTAAAATGTAACGGAGGCGCTCAAAGGTTCCCTCAGCCTGGTTGGTAATCAGGTGGCGAGTGCAAGTGTACAAGGGAGCTTGACTGTGAGACCGACGGGTCGAGCAGGTGCGAAAGCAGGAACTAGTGATCCGGCCATGGCACGTGGGTGCGTGGTCGCTCAACGGATAAAAGGTACCCCGGGGATAACAGGCTGATCTTGCCCAAGAGTCCATATCGACGGCATGGTTTGGCACCTCGATGTCGGCTCGTCGCATCCTGGGGCTGGAGTTGGTCCCAAGGGTTGGGCTGTTCGCCCATTAAAGCGGTACGCGAGCTGGGTTCAGAACGTCGTGAGACAGTTCGGTCCCTATCCTCTGTGCGCGTAGGAAACTTGTGGAGGGCCGTCCCTAGTACGAGAGGACCGGGATGGACGAACCTCTGGTGTGCCAGTTGTACCGCCAGGTGCATGGCTGGTTGGCTACGTTCGGAAGGGATAACCGCTGAAAGCATCTAAGCGGGAAGCCTGCTCCAAGATGAGGTTTCCGTCACCCCCATTGGGGGTGTGAAGGCCCCCAGTAGACGACTGGGTTGATAGGCCAGAGGTGGAAGCACAGTAATGTGCTCGTGAGCCGACTGGTACTAATGGGCCGACACTAAACACAACCCAACCCCCTAACCAAAACAAAAGGGGGGGCGGGGCAAGAAAGACACTGCTTGCAACCACTATACGAATCACACTCAACCCACAACCCCCCAACAAGACCGGGGGGTAGGGGAGAGGTTTTGAAGACTTTGCGGTGGTCATAGCGTGGGGGAAACGCCCAGAACCCATTCCGAACCTGGAAGCTAAGCCCCACAGCGCCGATGGTACTGCACCTGGGAGGGTGTGGGAGAGTAGGACACCGCCGCAACCACACCCAACAAGAGTGGGGGGAGGCGAGCACCAACACCCGGTGCACGCCTCCCCCCCTCCCCATTTCACACACACGCGAACACGAGCGAACACACACGCACACGAACACGAGCGCGACGGCACGCCAACACGCACACGCACACGAGCGCGACGGCACGCCAACACGCATACGGGCGAACACAAGCGGGCGAACGCATAGAAACACGCACATGCGCGGCGAACGTGGACCACGAAACACGCACACGGGCGAGCGCGAACACACGCACACGGGCGAGCGCGAACACACGCACACGAGCGCGAGCCAACACGAGCGAGGGACTGCTGCAAGCGCCGGCAACACCAGCACCTCACCTCCCCTGAAAGCAACAAGCCTCAAAGATACCGACAACCCCAAACACCAGCCCGCCTCTCAGGCGCTCAACCCCCCCAAAGAATTCCAGAAGCAGCGAATCACCCCTGATCGGCCACCCCCACCACAACCAACAACACAACGATCGCGTTGCCGATCGTGCGACGAGCGACAAAGTGCGCCCTCTGGCCTATGCTTACTCTGAATGGAACGAACGAAAGGCGCACTGATGAATTTCGATGATCTCAAGGGCAAAGTGACCGATGCCGTCAAGGACGTCATCTCCGATGAGGCGAAGAGCGATTCGGTTCTCGACAAGGTTGAGGATGCAGCGAAGAAGGTGACGGGCGGCAAGTTCGATGAGCAGATCGACGCCGCGCGCGACGCCGTCGACGACAAGATCGGCGAATGATCGATTGAGCTTCCAGCGGGGCCGCCCTTCAGGGCGGCCCCGCTGCTGTTACAGGCCCGAGGCCCTTCCTGCTCCTTCGCAGGCGCCCCGTTTGAATGCGTGCGCGTGCGCCCCTGCGCATCGGGTTTTATCCTGTTTGAGTATTCAAACAGAAAGGTGCTTCCATTCATGACTCGTCTTGCTGTCCTCCTCGGCTCCGTTCGCCCCAATGCTGCGGGAGGGCCGATTGCGCGTTGGGTCGTCGAGAAGGCGCGACTGATCGACGGTGTCGAGGCGGAGCTCATCGATCTCGCGTCCTTCGATCTTCCCCTTTTCGCCGAAGCGCTTCCGCCGGCGAGCGCCCTGCCTCGGGATCCGAAGGGGGCGGCGTTCAATGCCAGGCTCTGCGAGTTCGACGCCCTCATCATCGTAACCCCCGAGTACAACCATTCGATTCCGGGGGCCTTGAAGAACGCCTTGGACTTCTTGGTGCCCGCGACGCTGGCGCATAAGGGCATCGGCTTCGTTGGATACTCCTACACCGGCGGTGTCCGCCCGGTCGAGCACCTGCGTCAGATCCTCGCGAACTTCGACGCCGGCACGGTGCGGCAGCAGGTGACGGTCTCATTGATCAGCGACTTCAACGGCGAGGGGTTCGCTCCCGCCGCCCATCAGGACGGCGAACTCGAAGCCCTCATCAAGGCGATCGTCGAGCGCTCCGCGGTTCTGGCGCCTCTGCGCTGAACGCGCCCGCACCCTCGCCCGCGCCCTCGAGCTTTCCGAAAGGGCCCAGTGGTGAGACGATGAACGCGTGGTGAACGACGACTCCCCAGTTCAGCGGCCCGGTTCGATCCTTCTGGCGGCAACGCCGATCGGTGATGCGGGCGACGCCTCCGCGCGCTTCATCCGCGCTCTCGGCGAAGCCGAAGTGATCGCCGCTGAGGACACGCGGCGGCTGCTGGCCCTGGCATCGCGGCTCGATGTGCGCATCAACGGCAAGCTGATGAGTCTGCACGACCACAATGAAGCCGAACGCGCGAACAGGGTCGTCTCCCTCGCGGAGGACGGGGCGCGGGTGCTCCTCGTATCGGATGCGGGAATGCCGACTGTTTCGGATCCCGGATTCCGTGTCGTGCGCGCGGCGGTTGAAAGGGGTGTGCGCGTCTCAGCCCTTCCGGGCCCCTCGGCGCCGGTCACTGCTCTGGCGGTATCGGGTCTCCCCTCGGATCGTTTCGCCTTCGAGGGGTTCCTGCCCCGGAAGGAAGGAGAGGCGCGCAGTTCTTTGCGGAGCCTGTCAGACGACCCGAGGACCCTCATCTTCTTCGAGTCCCCCAAGCGCCTCAATGAGACCCTCGTGAGGATGGCGGAGGCCTTCGGGGGCTCGCGTGAAGCGGTTGTCTGCCGTGAATTGACGAAGTCCCACGAAGAGGTGCTGCGCGGCGATCTCAATGCGCTCATCGCTGTGACGGCGGGCGAGGTGCTCGGTGAGATCACGATCGTCGTCGCCGGATATCGGGGCGGAGGCAATGCCGAGGATCATGTCATGGCGGTGCTGGCGCTCGCCGAGGAGGGGATGCGCCTCAAGGAGGCCGCCGCGGAAGTCGCCGAAGCGACTGGTTTGAGGAAGAACGACCTCTACAAGGCGGCTCTGCGGCGCAGGGATGCGGCGCGGGAGGGCTGAGAACGCGCACGTAGGGCCTGGGGCGCCTCGCGGAATGCGTGAATGCGGGTTGACGGGGGAGGCGCCCTTCGCGCCGCCCTGAGGCGTCTGCGTTTCCGGGCTGCAGGAGGGGCTGCGCCCCGTTAGCGATTCGGATTCGGCTGAGAGTTTCGTCTCAAAAGATTTCGGTATGCCGAAAACTCTGTGAAAATCATTCTCGTCAAGATTTCGCTTAGCCGAACTATTGTCGGATTTGAATCAAGAGAAGGGTGCATCCATGCAGATCTCCGCAACCCCCGCACTACCGCGGCGCCTCCCCGTGATCGGCGCGCTCGTCCTCGGCCTGACTCCCCTTCTCGGGGCGTGCGCTGCGGGCTCCCCGGCGCTCGGCGGGGCGGCGGACTCGCAAGCCCCCACCGTCTCAGTCGTCGCGACGACCACTCAGATCTGCGATTACATCACCCAGATCGCCACCGACTCCTCAGAGGAAGCGAGCCTCGCCCTCGTCAAAACCGCCGCTGACGGAACCCAGAGCCGCTCCGGAGCCGAAGAGGGGAAGGCGGCCACGACGCTTCGACTCACCTGCCTGCTCGCCCCCAACGCGAGCGCGCACGAGCATGAAATGACCCCGGCTCAGACGAAAGCGCTCGCCGAGGCGGACATCATGTTCGTCAACGGCATCGACCTCGAGCACTTCCTCGATGACGCAGTCGAGGCCTCCGGCTTCACGGGAAGCATGGCCGTCACCACCGGCGTCCTCTCGGCCGCGGATGTCGACGACCTGAACGCCCAGCTCACCAAGGAGAAGGACCTGCGCTACTCGGTGGACCGCGGGACCCGCAAGGTCGAGGTGGCCCCCTGGCCCTTCCCGCCGGAGGAGGGCGAAAGCGAAGCGGAATTCCGATTCGACCCCCACGTGTGGACCAGCCCCAAGAACGCCGCGATCCAGGTCGCGAACATCGGGGACGCCCTCGCCAAGGCATCCCCGGACAACGCCGGACTCTTCAAGGACAGGGTCGAGGACTACCTCAAGCGCCTGGAAGAGCTCGACCAGTGGGTGACCCAATCGATCGCCTCCATCCCTCCCGAGCACCGCGTCCTCTTCACCTCGCACGACGCCTTCGGGTACTTCTCGGCGAGCTACGGCCTCGACTTCATCGGCGCCGCGCTCTCGGACTTCAGCGAACAGCAGGACGCGACCGCCGCCCACATCGCCGAAGCCGCCCAGAAGGTCAAGGAATCCGGGGCGACCGCCCTTTTCGCGGAGAACTCCAACAACTCCAAGTCCATCGAGGCCATCGCCAAGGCCGCGGGCGTCACCGCCGTGATCGGTGATGACGCGCTCTACGGCGATTCTCTCGGCCCCGAAGGATCCGAGGGCGCGACCTACGTCGGATCCATCATTCACAACGTCACGACCCTGGTCACCGCATGGGGCGGCCAGCTCGCCCCGCTCCCCGTCTCCGTCGGCTGAAAGGAGGCGAGCGAAGGGAAATGCCGACCGCCATGCCACCGGTTCTCCGATTCGACGCAGCAGATCTGGGCTATGCGCGAAGACCCGTCGTCACCGGCCTTTCAGGGATCCTTCACGAGGGCGAGGCCCTCGCCCTCATCGGCCCGAACGGCTCCGGCAAAACCACCTTCCTCCGCTCGATCCTCTCAGAGGCTGAAATCCTGGCCGGCAGCGTCGAGGTGATGGCCGGGGCGATCGGGCACGTGCCCCAATCGGCGGATCTCGACCTCGAATTCCCGGTCACCGCCGAGGAAGTCGTCACGATGGGCCTCTACGGCGAACTCGGATGGTTCCGCCGCCCGGCGCGCGAGCATCGCCTCCGCGTGCGGGCGGCCCTCGAGCGCGTGGGGATGGGCGAGCGGGCGGGCATGCGATTCGGCCGCCTCTCGGGCGGCCAGCGCCAGAGGATCCTCCTGGCCCGGGCCCTCGTCGCCCGTCCGCGCCTCATCCTCCTCGACGAACCCTTCAACGGCCTCGATCAGCCGAACAGGGACGCCCTCATCGGCATCATCCGCTCGGTCAAGGCCGAGGGCGTGGGCGTCGTCGTCTCGACGCACGACCTCTCCCTCGCCAGACTCACCTGTGAGCGGGCCCTGCTCCTCGCGGGCCGCCAAATCGCTTTCGGCCCCCTCCAGGAAGTGCTGACGCCCGAACACCTCGCGCAGGCCTACGGCATCGGCTCCGACGTCCTCATCGAAGCCGATGCCGAGGCGGCGATCGAAGTGAGACTCACGTGATGACGCAGTACTTCAGCGACACCATCGAGGGCTTGAGACTGCTCCTCTCGCAGGTCCCCGGCCTCGCGACGCCCACGAGCGCCCCCTATCTCTTCCGCCCGTTCCTCCTCCTCATCGTCCTCGCCCTCGTCATCGGCCCCGTTGCGACGATCGTGAATCTGAGGAGACTGGAATTCAACGCAGAGGCGATGGTCCATTCCGTCTTCCCCGGGATCGTCGCCGGCGCCATCTGGGGCGGGAGCGACAGGATCATCCCCGGAGCCGCCCTCACGGCGGTCGTCGTGGCCCTCGCACTGACCTGGGCCTCCCGCCGTCCATCCCTCGCCGAAGGCGGGGCTGCGGTCATCCTCACCGGGTTCTTCTCGATCGGCATCATCATCTCCCTGAAGAAGGGGGACATGTCCGGACAGCTCGAGGCGCTGATGTTCGGGCGCCTCCTGGAGGTCACCGATTCCCGTCTCCTTCAAGCCCTCCTCGTCTGCCTCCTCGCCCTCATCCTCATGGCCGCGACCTGGAAGGAACAGCTCTTCGTCGCCCACGACAGGCACGGGGCCGGAGCCGCCGGGATCAATACGCTCCTCGTCGACATCGTCATCAATGCCGCCGTGGGCGCCGTCGTCGTGTCCGCCTCCACCGCCGTCGGAGTCCTCCTCGTCATCGGCTACCTCGTCGTCCCGGGCGCCGCCGCGCGCCTCCTCGGAACGACGAACCGGGCGATGGTGGTGATCTCGACACTCGTCGCCCTCGCCGGAGGATGGATCGGCATCGAATGGATGAACGCCCCCGCTGCGCGGCCGGTCTCCCCGCAGGCGGCGGTCTCCCTCTCCCTCCTCGCCGTATTCGCCCTGTGCCTCGCCCTGTCGAGGATCTTCGCGCGCTTCCCGCTGATCGCACCCGGAGCGCCCTCGGCCCCCAGGACGGTCGATGCGGCATGAATCTCTGGCACATCCTCCTCCTCCCGATACTGGAAGTCCTCCTCGTCGGCGCCCTCTCAGGCCTCGCCGGCGTGCTCGCCGTCCTCAACAGGCGCGTCTTCTTCGCCGAATCCGTGACTCACGGAGTCTTCCCCGGAGCGGTGCTCGGAGTCGTGATCGCCGCCGGATTCGGAGCGGGGCACTCAGGACTGTCGGCGGCCCTCTTCGCGGGGGCCCTCCTCATGTGCCTGCCCCTCGCGGGCCTCATGGGGCTGCTGGTCCGCCTTCCCGGAATCTCCTCGCAGGCGGCCGCGGGCATCGTCCTCACCCTGGGCTTCGCCCTCGGATACTTCCTCGCCACCTGGTTCCAACCCCTCCCCCTGCAAGTCGCCAGCTTCCTCACCGGGAGCGTTCTCACCGTCTCCGAAGTCGACGTCGCAACGGCGGGAGCCGCATTGACCGCCCTGCTCCTGCTCATGCGGGGGCGAGGCGGCCTGCTGCTCTCGCACTGCTTCGACGCCTCCTCAACCCCGGCGCGCATGCGGCGCCGGCTCGACGGGCTCATGCACGCCGCGATCATCCTCGCCGTGGTCGTCGTGATCCCCGCAGTCGGGACCGTGCTCTCCATCGCGCTCATCGCGGCTCCGGCGGCGGGCCTCAAAGGGATCGCCCCCTCGCTGCGGGCCTATACGATCGCAGCGCCCCTGGCCGGCGCCGTCATCGGCCTGACGGGACTGGGGATCGCCGTCGCGGCGGATCTGTCAGTCGGGGGGACGATCGCCGCAGTCGCAGGGGTCTTCTTCCTCATCTGCGTGAGCCTCGGCGAAGGGGCGCGGTTCATCGGGAGGGGACCTCGTCCACTCCCGCGGCGGCAAGGCGCTCGGAGGCGGCCGCTCCGGTTTCCGGCGACACGGGCTCGGTGAGGTCGGACAGCACGCGGACCGCGTATCCGAGCGATGCCGCATCGAGGGCGGTTTCGCATACGCAGTGGGACTGCGCGAGACCCACGACGTCGACCTCGTCGATGCCCGCAGACTCCAGAATCGACGCCAGCGTGCGACCGTCCTCGGTGCGCCCCTCGAATCCCGAGTAGGCGGCCGCGTACTGGCCCTTCTTGAAGGAGGCGTCGGCGCCGATGCCCGCCAACGCGGGGTGGAGCTCGGCCTCCGCCGTGCCGGCGAGGCCGTGCGGGGGCCAAGTGTCGATGAAGTCGGGCTCCGACGAGAAGTGCTCGCCCGGCGCGATGTGCCAGTCCTGCGTCGTGGCGATCAAGGCGTAGTCGCCATGACGCTCGGCGATGAAATCGGCGATCCGTTGAGCGCAGGCGTTGCCGCCCTCGACGGGCAGGGCGCCGCCCTCGCAGAAAGTGGGTTGCACGTCGACGACGAGCAGTGCGCGGGACATGGGGCTCCTCCTTCATCCTCGCCTCTTGCCTTCGCCTTTACGCTACCGCTTCGCCGCCCGCTCGGAGCCGGGCGCGAGGGCGGGGCGCGCATCCCCGCGATGCGGGAAGGGCGAACTCTTGGCGGGGGAGGGCAGGGGTCGCCTTTTCCGCGGGCGGGGCGCGCGGGGCGGGCGACGAGGCGGAAGAAACAGGGGGAGACGAGGGCATCGTTTTCGACGGAAGCGGGCCCTGCGACTAGTCTTGGAGGCTATGAGTCGCATTCTCTCCGCCGTCGCATGGCCCTACGCGAACGGCCCTCGCCACATCGGGCACGTCGCCGGATTCGGGGTCCCCTCGGATGTCTTCTCGCGCTACATGCGCATGGCCGGCCACGACGTCCTCATGGTGTCGGGCACCGATGAGCACGGGACTCCGATCCTCGTCGCAGCCGATTCCGAGGGCATCAGCGCGCGCGAGCTCGCCGACCGGAACAACCGGCTCATCGTCGAGGACCTCGTGGCGCTCGGCCTGTCCTACGACCTCTTCACGAGGACGACGGCGGGCAACCACTACCGCATCGTCCAGGAGATGTTCCGGACCGTGCGGGACAACGGCTACATGATCGAGCAGGTCACCCGGGCTGCGATCTCCCCCTCGACGGGGCGCACGCTGCCCGACCGCTATATCGAGGGCACCTGCCCGATCTGCTCGACTCCGGGGGCCCGCGGCGACCAGTGCGATGCCTGCGGCAACCAGCTCGACCCGACCGACCTCATCGATCCGCGTTCGCGGATCAACGGCGAGACCCCCGAGTTCGTCGAGTCGACCCACTACTTCCTCGACCTCCCCGCGCTCGCTCAGGCCCTGTCCGCCTGGCTCGACGACCGTGAGCAGTCAGGCACCTGGCGCCCCAACGTCATCAAGTTCTCGAAGAACTTCCTCGGGGACATCCGCCCGCGCGCGATGACCCGCGACATCGACTGGGGCATCCCGGTCCCCGGCTGGGAGGACCAGCCGGGCAAGCGCCTCTACGTATGGTTCGACGCGGTCATCGGCTACCTCTCGGCGTCGATCGAGTGGGCGCGCCGCACGGGCAACCCCGAGGCATGGCGCCAGTGGTGGAACGACCCGGAGTCCCTGTCCTACTACTTCATGGGCAAGGACAACATCGTCTTCCACTCGCAGATCTGGCCGGCCGAGATGATCGGCTACAACGGCGGGGGCGCGCGCGGCGGAACGCCCGGCGAGCTCGGCGTCCTCAATCTCCCGACCGAAGTCGTCTCCAGCGAGTTCCTCACGATGGAGGGCAAGAAGTTCTCCTCCTCGCACGGGATCGTCATCTACGTCCGCGACTTCCTCGAGCGCTACCAGGCGGATGCGCTGCGCTACTTCATCTCCGCGGCCGGCCCGGAGACCTCCGACTCCGACTTCACCTGGGCCGAATTCGTCCGCCGCACGAACGGCGAGCTCGTCGCCGGATGGGGCAACCTCGTCAATCGGACGGCCTCGATGATCGCGAAGAAATTCGGCGAGATCCCCGCTCCGGGCGGACTCGAAGAGATCGACCGCGAGCTCCTCGACGCGATCAATGCGGGCTTCGACACCGTCGGCGGCCTCATCCGCCACCATCGGCAGAAGGCCGCCCTCGCCGAAGCGATGCGACTGGTCGGCGAGGCGAACAAGTACGTCGCCGACACCGAGCCCTTCAAACTCAAGGCCCCCGAGCAGCAAGAGCGCCTCGCGACCGTGCTCCACACGCTCGCCCAGGCGGTCGCAGACCTCAATCTCATGCTCTCCCCCTTCCTCCCGCACGCGGCCAACGACGTCGACCGCGTCATGGGCGGTACCGGCCGGATCGCGCCGATGCCGCGCATCGAGGAAGTCGAAGAGCTCGATCCCGAGGTCCTGCCCGAAGCCTTCGACGGCCGGTCCGGCTACCCGATCATCACCGGCGACTATACGAGCGCGCCCGCATGGGGCCGCCACGAGATCACCGTCGGCACTCCGATCGCCAAGCCGACCCCGGTGTTCACCAAGCTCGACGATGCGATCGTGGAAGAAGAGCTCGCGCGCTACGCGGATTCGATTCCCGACGACGTGACCGGAGCCTGAGAACGGGGTTTTCGCACCGGCGCGCCTGAATGCGTGTCATGAAGGGAGGGTCCGAACCGTCACGGTTCGGACCCTCCCTTGTCCTCCCGGGTGAGAGTTCCTGACTAGCGCGAGCCGCGGTTCGGTGCGGGGTCCTTACCCACCACGAGGGCCGCGACGATCAAGGACAGGCCCAGCAGGCCGACGAGGCCGATGAAGAGTGCGGGGAGATCGACGTTGGAGATGAAGGGGAGGGCGATGAAGAAGACGCCCAGGAGGGCGACGATGCATCCCCAGATGAGCTGGCCGACGCGGACGTGCGTCGGGCGACCCGAGGAGCCCTGCGCGGGGGCGTCCGCAGCGGTCCAGACCTTCGGCGCTACAGGAGCAGCGGGCTGATCGGCCGTAAGCGCCTCGGGCCCCGCCTCCGAGGCGAGGGACGCAGTCGTGTCAAGGGGAAACGTGGCCTCCTCGGTCTGGTCGCCCGGAGCGGCCTCGGCATGCTCGGACAGGATCGGCTCGCCCGGCTCGGCGGGGAGGGCCTCGGTCTGCTCGGCGGGGAGGGCCTCGGTCTGCTCGGCGGGGAGGGCCTCGGTCTGCGCGGCGGGATCGACGGCCGCGGCCTCGCCCGGCTCGGGATCGCCCGGCCGGTCGGCGGCCAGGGCCGGCAGCGGAGCCGTTTCATCGGCCTGATTCGGAAGGATCCGAGTGTCTTCGGTATGAGGATCGGTGGTCATCACAGGCTCCTGTTCTCATCGTGAGCCGGATCGCTCAGGGGCTGGAGGGCGTGCGCGGGGGCGGCGGATTGGGCGGATTCAGCCGACTGCTTCGAATCGGGCGCCGCGTCCTCGTGCGAATCGACGGCGGCATCGGACTCGAGGGCCGGGGCGTCCTCGGAGTAGACGAAGCTCGTGAGCCAGGTGTCCACGTGAATCGTGATCCCGCGCTCGGAGCTCCATGTGGGCGACTGGGTCGACACGCTCGGCGCCGCGCTCGCGGTCACGTCGCTGCAGCTGCGGAGCCGGGCGATCCAATCCGACGGCGAGGGGGCGTTCTCGTCCTGCGTTGCCGGTCCGCTCCAGTACGCGGCGACGACGTCGTCGATCTCCCGCGTGCAGACGATCCTCAGGGGCTGATCCGCCCGGGCCGAGATCGACAGGTCGTACACCGAAGCGTCGACGTAGATGTCCTTGACCGCGTCCGAGGGGGCGGTGCTGAGGTCGAGATGGGCCTGACCGAGGATCGAGCCGGAGACGGAGTCGCTCGTCCAGTCGTAGTCGTGGGGGGGCTCATCGACGAAGAAGTGATCGGAAGAGCTCGAATCGTAGGTGGCGGACAGGCCGACCAGAGCGGTCGGCAGCGCCAGGAAGCAGCCGATGAGGGACAAGGCGATGAACCAGCCCGCGCCCTTGCCGCGGACCGAGGCGATGACGAGGGCGAGGCCGACGGTGAGAAGGCAGACTCCCGCGCCGATGAGGCCCGCCTTCACCACATCGGTGGGCATGTAATCGGTGAAGAAGAACCCCCGGCCGATGAGGTACATCGCGAGGAAGGTGCCCGCCATGATGATGACGATGAGACCGGTGACGAGGAGGTTGGAACGGCGCGAAACATGATTGACGGGCACGGGCAGAGGCGGCGTCCAGACGGCCGAAGGCGTGTAAGGAACCCTTCCCTGCGCGGGCATCGGCGGCATCGGCGAAGGAGCCGTGCGGGGCGTCGAATGCGCAGCCGGGCCCGTCGGCGGATAGGGGACGCGCGCAGCCTGAACGGGCGGCTGGGTCGGGCCGGCCTGCGGTCCTCCCATGCTGCGCCAGTCAGTGCTCAGGGGCGCGGACGAGGGCGCCGAGGGCGGGACCGGCATGCTGAACGGGGCGGAAGGCCCGCCCGCGGGCTGTGCGGGAGGCGCGAAGCCCGCTCCGGCTGCGCCTGCCTGGGGCACCGGGCGCTGCGGCGCGGCTCCGACGAAGGGCCGGGCGGAGGGCGTTCGGATCGAAGAACCCACCAGGACCGCGATGACGACGATGACGATGAGCGTGAGGACCCCGAAGGTTCCGAGCGAAGCGAGGAACGCGAGAGGAGAGCCCGCCGAGAAGTTGAGCGAGACCGGCACGAATGAAGTCAGGCCCACGAACATCAGGAGACCCGCGCCGAGCTGGGCCGCATCGAGTCGTCCCGCGACGAGCTCCTCGGCGTGAATGCGGCCATCGCGCTGCTCCGGCAACAGGGCCCAGGCGAAGCCGTAGACCGCGAGCAGGGGCGGAGCGAAGATGCAGGCGATGACGCTCAGACCGCGCACCAGGGCGAGATCCCACCCGGTCTTCGCGGCGATGCCCGAGCAGACTCCTCCGACCGTTCGGGTCTCGGCGCGGTACCAGCCCGAGCGGCGCAGGGAGTGGAAGAAGCCCGAGTGGGATGGCCCGGAAGGCCCGTCACCCGGGTGCGACGACGCGTAGTGACCGGAAGGATATGTCTCGTCCATGCCACTACTCTTCCGTGAAATGCGCCTCGGCGAAATGGGGAACAGCCCTGATACCTCCCTGAAAGATCAAGATCGTGGACCGCGGGGCGCTTCGAGGGTGTGATGATAGGGGCGTGGCAGTCCCCTCTGATCCTGAGAACCGGTTCTGGGCCCCGCCCTCGCCGACTGGTGCAGGACGGGACTGGAATCCCCCCACCCCGAATGCTTCGCGCCCGGCGCTGAGGCGCGCGACGCCCGACTCGGTCGACATGCCGACCCCCTGGATGGCGGGAGTCGCATCGGGCTTGGCCGTGCATGCGCGCGTACCCGTGCACGTGGTCCGCTGGGCCTTCGCCGCGCTCACACTCTTCGGCGGCACGGGGCTCCTGCTCTACCTGTGGCTGTGGATGATGACGCCGAAGGACACGGGCCGATTCGGTCCGAGCGGCGTCAGCGACTCGAGGGCGACGGCCCCGCTAACGGTACCGGGGCAGGACCGGTCGAGAATCACCGCCCGGAACCAGCTGCTCCTCGCGGGCTTCATCATCATCGTCGGGGGCCTCATCGCCATGGGCCTTTCCGCCTTCGGCGTCGTCGACCTCAGGGACATCGTCTCCGCCTCGACGGTCATCATCGGGATCGGCCTCGCGTGGAGCCAGGGCGCGAACCTCGACAACTGGCGCTCCGGCCGCTTCCTCGTCATCGTGGCGATCGGCATCATCATGGTGTCGATCGGCACGATCGTCCTCGTGGGCCGCGGCGACCCGCCGCTGATCCTCCTGCGCGGCGGCCTCATCGGAGCGGTCGTCGTCGCAGGCGTCCTCTTCGCCCTCGCCCCGCTGTGGCTGCGCACCTCCTCGGATCTGTCCGACACCCAGGCCCAGCAGGTGCGCGACGCCGAGCGCGCCGACATCGCCGCGCACCTGCACGACTCCGTCCTGCAAACCCTGACCCTCATCCGCTCGGCCGCGCACGACCCCGCCCGAGTGCGCGCTCTCGCCCTGTCCGAGGAGCGCGAACTCCGATCCTGGCTCTACACGGGACGCTCGCAGGCCGCGGACTCCCTCGCCGAAGCGGTCCGTGAAACCGTCGGGGCCCTCGAATCGAAGTACGGCGTGCCCGTGGAGGTCGTCGCCGTCGGGGACTGCGTCCCGGGGCCCGGCGAACTCGCCCTGGTCGCCGCCCTCGGCGAGGCCTCTGCGAACGCCGTCCGCCACGGCCGCCCTCCCGTCTCCGTCTACGTCGAAACCCGCCCCGAATCGGTCGAAGCCTTCATCAAGGACTCCGGATCCGGATTCGACCCGGCTTCGATCCCCTCGGATCGGCACGGTGTGAAAGACTCGATCATCGGACGCATGGAACGAGCGGGCGGGACCGCGCGCATCCGATGCCTCACCACGGGCACCGAGGTCGCCCTGGCCCTCCCCAGGATTCCCAGCACAGCACCATTCCAGCCGAAGAGGGGTTGACAACATGCCGATCAGACTCGTCGTCATCGACGATCACGCGATGGTCCGCGCAGGTGTGCGCGCCGAACTCGAGAATTCCGGTGCGGATCTCGAAATCCTCGGCGAAGCGGCCGACGTCGAGGGCGCCATCGCGGCGTGCCGTGAACTCAAGCCCGATGTCGCGCTGCTCGACGTGCACCTTCCCGGCGGGCACGGCGGCGGAGGCGCGGAAGTCGCGGCATCCTGCCAGGACGTCGACGGCCTGCGCTTCCTCGCCCTGTCCGTCTCCGATTCACCCGAGGACGTCGTCCAGGTCATTCGTGCCGGCGCCCGCGGCTATGTGACGAAATCGATCACGACCCCCGAGCTCGTCGAAGCGATCCGTCGCGTGGCGGCCGGAGACGCGGCCTTCTCGCCCAGGCTCGCCGGATTCGTCCTCGACGCCTTCGGAACCGGGCAGGTCGCGATCGGCGACGATGAACTCGACCTCCTGTCCGCCAGGGAGCAGGAGGTCATGCGCCTCATCGCCCGCGGCTACACCTACAAGGAGGTCGGCAACGAGCTCTTCATCTCCGTGAAGACCGTCGAGACCCACGTCTCGGCAGTGCTGCGCAAGCTCCAGCTGTCGAACCGCAACGAGCTCACCCGCTGGGCGATGCAGCGCCACATCGTGTGAGGACCGAGACTGCCCGGGGATTCTCCCCGCGCGGCCTTTGGCCCTAGGATTTCCCCGGGCGGTCGGACGATCGCCGGGACGGAGAACAGGGTGCGCACCATCGGATTCGACCGCGAGAAGTACGTGCGACTGCAGTCGCAGCACATCGCCGAACGCAGGGCCCAGTTCGGCGGGAAGCTCTACCTCGAATTCGGCGGGAAGCTCATCGACGACATGCACGCCTCCCGCGTGCTCCCCGGCTTCACGCCCGACAACAAGGTCGCGATGCTCTCCGAGCTCGCCGACGACGTCGAGATCATCGTCGCCGTCAACGCCAAGGACTTCCAGCGGCGCAAGGTCCGCGCCGACCTCGGGACCACCTACGAGGACGAGGTCCTGCGTCACATCGACGAGTTCCGCGAGCACGGGCTCTTCGTCGGCTCCGTCGTGATCACGCAATGGGCGGACGACAACCGCGAGGCCAAGGCCGTCAAGCGCAAGTTCGAACGGCTCGGCATCACCGTCTACCGGCACTTCCCGATCGCGGGCTACCCGAACGATGTCGCCAGGATCGTCTCCGAGCAGGGGTACGGCCGCAACGAGTACATCGAGACGAGTCACGACCTCATCGTCGTCACCGCGCCCGGCCCCGGTTCGGGCAAGATGGCGACCTGCCTGTCCCAGCTCTACCACGATCACAAGCGCGGGCTCTCGTCCGGATACGCCAAGTGGGAGACCTTCCCGATCTGGAATCTTCCCCTCGACCACCCGGTGAACATCGCATACGAAGCGGCGACCGCCGACCTCGACGACGTCAACATGATCGATCCCTTCCACCTCGCGGCCCACGGGGTCCAGACGGTGAACTACAACCGCGATGTCGAGATCTTCCCCGTCCTGGGCCGCCTCTTCACCGAGATCCTCGGCGAATCCCCCTACCGGTCGCCGACCGACATGGGCGTGAACATGGCGGGGCTGTCGATCAGCGACGACGAGGCCTGCTCCGAGGCGTCGAAGCAGGAAGTGATCCGCAGGTACTTCAAGGCCCTCGTCACCGAGAAGAAGGAACTGGCCGAGCCCATCCAGTCCGAACGGATCGCCCTGCTCATGGCGAAACTCGGAATCGCCGAGACCGACCGGCCCGTCGTCGCGCCCGTCCGGAGGATCGCGAAGGCGACGAAGGCCCCGGCGGCCGCGATCGAACTCGCCGACGGCCGGATCGTCACCGGGAAGACCTCTGAACTGCTCGGCTGCTCTTCCGCGATGCTCCTCAACGCCCTCAAGGCCCTCGCGGAGATCGATGACGCGGTCGAGCTCCTCTCACCGGAAGCCATCGAACCGATCCAGACCCTCAAGACCGTCCACCTTGGATCGCGCAACCCGCGCCTGCACACCGACGAGGTGCTCATCGCGCTCGCGGTCTCGGCCTCGACCGACGAACGGGCGCGCCGCGCCCTCGACCGCCTCGGCGACCTGCGCGGATGCGACGTCCACACCTCGACGATCCTCGGCCCCGTCGACGAGGGGATCTTCCGTTCGCTCGGCATCCAGGTCACGAACGAGCCGGTCTACGCGACGAAGTCCCTGTACCGCAAGAAGTAGCGAGGGCGGGGCTCCCCGCCCGCTCTCGCCGAAAGCACGGCCGCGGGGCCGATGGGGGCATCGCCGCGGGGCGCCGAAGCAGCGTCCGGCGGCCCCAGATGCCCACGGCCTCAACTAGAGTGGTGACGCCATGACCGACTTCACCGCGCTCCCCGACCTCGGACCGATCGACCCGCCCCTGTGGGACCCCGCCCCGGAGGACCTCCCCGTCTGGGATCCGACGGCCGCGACTCCCGAGCCCCCGACCGATGGGGCCCCGTGGGCGTCGGCGCCATCCCCCTATGAGGGCATCCCGCCGATCGAGGACGAGTCCGAGTACGGGAGCTTCTCGCCGACCGCAAGCGGCGCGAATGCGGGCGCGATCCACGGGCTCGATCCGGAAGAGCTCGTCCGCGGGCTCAACGAACGCCAGTCCCAGGCCGTCGTCCACGAGGGGGCCCCGCTCCTCATCATGGCGGGCGCGGGTTCGGGCAAGACGCGCGTGCTGACCCATCGGATCGCTCATCTGCTCGCGACCGGACGGGCGAGCGCCGGTCAGATCCTCGCCATCACCTTCACGAACAAGGCCGCCGCCGAGATGCGCGAGCGCGTCGGAGCTCTCGTCGGGCGCGCCGCCTCGCGGATGTGGGTCTCGACCTTCCACTCGGCCTGCGTGCGGATCCTCCGCGCCGAGCACGAGGCCGCGGGCCTGCGCTCCTCCTTCACGATCTACGACGCTCAGGACTCCCAGCGGCTCATCCAGATCATCCTCAAAGCCGCGAACGTCGATATCAAGCGCTTCACCCCCAAGCTCGTCGCCGCGCGCATCTCCGACCTCAAGAACGAGCTCATCTCGGCGAAGAAGTACGCCGAGACCGCGCAGAACGACCCGATCTCGAAAGTCGTCGCCGAGACCTACCTCGAGTACGCGAAGCGGATGCGCGAGTCGAATGCCCTCGACTTCGACGACCTCATCATGCGCACGGTGGAGCTCCTCGCGGGCAACCGACTCCTCGCCGAGCACTACCACCGGCGCTTCCGCCACGTCCTCGTCGATGAGTACCAGGACACGAACCACGCCCAATACGTCCTCGTCCGCCTCCTCGTCGGGGACGGCGAGGACGGGATCGAACCCGCCGAGCTCACGGTCGTCGGCGATTCCGACCAGTCGATCTACGCCTTCCGCGGCGCGACGATCCGCAACATCGAGGAGTTCGAGCGCGACTTCCCCGGTGCGCGCACGATCCTGCTCGAGCAGAACTACCGCTCGACCCAGAACATCCTCTCCGCGGCGAATGCGGTCATCGCGAGGAACGAGGGGCGCCGCCCGAAGCGCCTGTGGACCGACTCGGGCGACGGCGCGCTCATCACTCTCGACGCCGCCGACTCCGAGCACGACGAGGCGCGCTTCGTCGTCGCCGAGATCGACCGCCTCCACGATGCCGGCGGCGAATGGGGCGATGTCGCCGTCTTCTACCGGACCAACGCGCAGTCCCGTGCCATCGAAGAGCTCCTCGTCCGCCAGGGCATCCCGTACCGGGTCGTCGGCGGCACGCGCTTCTACGAGCGCAAGGAGATCAAGGACGCCCTGGCCTACCTCCAGGCCGTGTCCAACCCGGATGACACGGTGGCGCTGCGCCGCATCCTCAACGTGCCCCGGCGCGGCATCGGGGCGAAGGCCGAACAGGCCCTGGTCGCGCACGCCGACCGCTACGGGATCTCATTCGGAGAAGCCATCGCGGACGTGTGGGAGGCCCAGGGCCGTCCCCTCGGCGAGGGCGAGGGCATCGAATGGCCCGACACGAAGCAGGAGCGCGCAGCGGATTCGAATGCCGCGCCCGGGGACGAGGGCGGGGCTGCGGCTCCGTCCGGGGGCTCGCCGGAGGACGCCGTTCCCGCCTCGCCCGCGGATGACCGACCCGCGGCCGAGCCCGAAGCGGGTGGATGGCCCGAGGTGGCCGTACCCGGGGCGGCTCGGCCCTCGGCGGGCGGATCCCGTGGGCCCGGCGGGGAAGGGGTAATGCTTTCGACGGGGGAAGGTAATGCTCTCGGCGGGGGAGAGCCTGCTGCGCTTCGGCCCGTGCTCGGGCTCGCTCCCCGGGCGGCGTCGGCGATCGCCGACTTCTGGGGGCTCCTCCACGTGGCGCGAGCAGGGGACTTAGGCGCCGCAGCCCCAGCGGACATCCTCGAGGAGATCCTCGATCGTACCGGCTACCTGGCCGAGCTGCGCAAGTCCGAGGACCCGCAGGACGCCTCGCGGGTGGAGAACCTCGCCGAGCTCCACTCCGTCGCGAAGGATTTCTCGCAGGTCGATCCTGGAGGCGATCTCGCCGCCTTCCTCGAGCGCGTCGCCCTCGTCGCCGATTCCGATCAAGTTCCCTCCGAAGACCAGCGCTCCGGGCAAGTCACCCTCATGACGGTCCACACGGCGAAGGGATTGGAGTTCCCGACGGTCTTCGTCACGGGGATGGAGGACGGAACCTTCCCCCACCAGCGCTCCCTATCCGATCCCGGTGAACTCGAAGAGGAGCGCCGACTCGCCTATGTGGCGATCACCAGGGCGCGCGAGAGGCTCTATCTCACGCGGGCGGCCGTGCGCTCGGCCTGGGGCGCGCCCCAGGAGATGCCGCCCTCGCGTTTCTTGGACGACATTCCGCCCGAGCTCCTCGAAATCCGTCGTTCCGTCACCGCTCAGGACCGGGCGCGGGGTTCACTGACGGGCTGGGCGGCTTCGTGGTCCTCCTCGCATCGGGGGCGCGGCCGCGATCCCTGGGGCGAGGAAGACGCTCCGGTCTTCGGGAGCGGACGCTCGGGCGGCGCGAAGCCGGTGAGCGGTATTCGAGCCGGAGCGGTGCGGATGGGGGCGAAGACCCCGCGCGTTCCGGCCGATCGGCCGCCTCTGGACCTTTCCGTCGGAGACCGCGTCAAGCACGAGACCCTGGGCGTGGGCACCGTCCTCGGAGTCGAGGGCTCGGGTCCGAAGACGATCGCCCGTGTTCAATTCGGGCGCGCCGAGAAGCGCCTTCTCGTGCGCATGGCTCCGATGGAGAAGATCTGAGGGAAGAGGGCGAATCGCGGGGCGCTCGCTGCCCTCCTCGTTCTCCATGCTTTTCTTCCTCCATCATCTCTAGGACGAAATGCCTAGGCGGATGTAGTCTTGCCGTGGATATCTCGACGTCGAGCAAGCCGATCGGCGTTCGCATGTCAATCCCTGGAAGGAACTCGAGGTGGATCTGTACGAATACCAGGCACGTGATGTGTTCCGCGCTCACGGCGTTCCCGTCCTCCCCGGCATCACCGCGGTGACGGTTGACGAAGCCCGCATCGCCGCGACGACCCTCCTCGGCGAAGGGGCCGAGCTGCTGGTCGTCAAGGCGCAGGTGAAGACGGGCGGGCGCGGCAAGGCGGGGGGCGTCAAACTCGCGCGCACCCCCGATGAGGCCGCTGAGAAGGCCGAGGCGATCCTCGGCCTCGATATCAAGGGCCACGTCGTCCGCACGCTTCTCATCGCCTCGGGCGCCGACATCGCCGAGGAGTACTACTTCTCGATCCTCCTCGACCGCTCACACCGCCGCTACCTCGCGATGTGCTCCAAAGAAGGCGGAATGGACATCGAGACGCTCGCGAAGGAACGCCCCGAGGCCCTCGCCCGCGTCCCCCTGGATCCGGTGCGCGGCATCAACGACGAGGTCGCCCGCGAGATTCTCGCCGCTGCGGGATTCGACCCGGAACGATTCGACGCCCTCGCTCCCGTCCTCATCGCCCTGTGGGAGACCTTCCGCGACGAGGACGCGACCCTCGTCGAGGTCAACCCCCTGGTCACTGCGACCGATGGGACCGTCTGGGCGGTCGACGGCAAGGTGAGCCTCGACGACAACGCCCGTTTCCGCCATCCGGAGCACGAGGCCCTCGTTGATCGCGTTACCCAGGATCCGCGTGAGGCGCTCGCCAAGGAGGCCGGGCTCAACTACGTCCGCCTCGAGGGCGAGGTCGGAATCATCGGCAACGGCGCCGGACTCGTCATGTCGACCCTCGACGTCGTCGCCATGGCAGGCGAGGACCTCGGAGTGAAACCCGCCAACTTCCTCGACATCGGCGGCGGCGCGAGCGCGGAAGTCATGGCGAAGGGACTCGACATCATTCTCGGGGACGAGCAGGTCCGATCCGTCTTCGTCAATGTCTTCGGCGGCATCACGGCCTGCGACGAGGTGGCCGAAGGCGTCCTCGGCGCGCTCGAGGTGCTGGGCGAGACCGCGACGAAGCCGATCGTCGTGCGCCTCGACGGCAACAAGGTCGAAGAGGGGCGCGACATCCTCGTCAAGGCCTCGCACCCCCTCGTTCACATGGTGGAGACGATGGACGACGCGGCCCGCCGCGCGGCCGAACTCGCCGCCGCAGCACAGGCCGACTGACACGGAAGGACAGGCACCATGTCGATTTTCCTCAACTCCGACTCCCGCGTCATCGTCCAGGGCATGACGGGCGCCGAGGGCCGCAAGCACACCCAGCGGATGCTCAACGCCGGGACGACGATCGTCGGCGGCACCAACCCCCGCAAGGCCGGGTCGAGCGTCGCTTTCGAGGTTCGCGGATACGGTCCGGCGGCCGAGCGCATCGTCGACGGCCCCGTCAAGATCCCCGTCTTCGGCACCGTCGCCGAAGCCCGGGAGACGACCGGGGCGAACACCTCCGTGATCTTCGTGCCCCCCGCCTTCGCGAAGGGTGCCGCCCTTGAAGCGATCGACGCGGGCATCGAAACGGTCGTCGTCATCACCGAGGGCATCCCGGTCGCCGATTCAACGGTCATCGTGGACCGGGCGCTCGCGGCCGGGACGCGCCTCATCGGCCCGAACTGCCCCGGCATCATCAGCCCCGGGCAATCGAACGCGGGCATCACCCCGGCGGACATCACCGGCCCCGGAAGGATCGGCCTCGTGTCGAAGTCCGGAACTCTCACGTATCAGCTCATGTACGAGCTCCGCGACATCGGCTTCACGACATGCCTCGGCATCGGCGGCGACCCGGTGGTGGGGACCACCCACATCGATGCCCTGGCCGCCTTCGAGGCCGATCCCGACACCGATCTCGTCGTGATGATCGGCGAGATCGGAGGCGATGCGGAAGAGCGTGCGGCGGAGTGGATCGCGGCGAATATGACGAAGCCCGTCGTCGCCTACATCGCCGGATTCACCGCCCCGGAGGGCAAGACGATGGGCCACGCCGGGGCGATCGTGTCGGGCTCGTCGGGCACCGCCGCCGCGAAAGCGGAGGCGCTTGAGGCCGTCGGCGTCAAGGTCGGGCGCACGCCCTCGCAAACCGCGGCCCTCGCACGCTCGCTCCTCGAAGGCTGATCCCTCCTCCGTTTCCGGCGGGTCCTGCGCGACGGCGTGGGGCCCGCCAGAGCGTTCTCCGGGGGAATCCTTAGGGGTGAGATCCTCGGGTGCCCCGCGCGGATGCCGATGGGCGAGGAGGTCCTCAGCGTGGGGCGAGTGGATCCCCTGCTCGGCGTGGTCTTGGACGCGCGCCTGGCAGCTTCGATGCCGAGGCGGGAGCGACTCGTCGAGTCTCGAGACACACTCCTTCATTTGTAAGAACAAACTCTTGACGTGGACCGGAGTTGGGGGCATCATTGTGACATCGGGAACCTCACGGGACCCTGAATCACCACCCACCCCCGACGACGTGGAAGGGAAACCAATGTCCGCGAATCCGAGCACCCCGCCCCTCGATGTCCTCACCATCGGCCGCTGCGGAATCGACATCTACCCGCTCCAAATCGGAGTCGGCCTGGAGGACGTCGAATCCTTCGGGAAATTCCTCGGAGGCAGCCCGACGAACGTCGCCGTCGCAGCCGCCCGATACCACCACCGCTCCGCCGTCATCACCGGCGTCGGGAACGACCCCTTCGGGCGCTTCGTCCGTCGCGAAATGCGCCGCCTGGGAGTGTGGGACGACTTCGTCGTCACCAAGCCCGAATTCCTCACCCCGCTCACCTTCTGCGAGATCTTCCCGCCGAACAACTTCCCTCTCTACTTCTACCGCGAGCCCTCCGCCCCGGACCTCGAACTCACCGTCGACGACATCCCGATGGACGCCGTGCGCGAATCCCGCATCTTCTGGGTCTCCGCAACCGGCCTGAGCAAGGAGCCCTCTCGCGAAGCCCACCACGCCGCCCTCGACGTCCGCGACCGCAGGCAATACACGATCGCCGACCTCGACTACCGAGCGAACTTCTGGAAGAGCGAGGAAGAAGCGCATGAGCGGATCTCTGCGATCCTCCCCAAGGTGAACGTCGCCATCGGCAACCGGGAGGAGTGCCGCATCGCCGTCGGCGAGTCCGAGCCCGACAGGGCTGCCGACGCCCTCCTCGAGGCCGGCGTCGAACTCGCGATCGTCAAGCAGGGCCTCCAGGGCACCCTCGTCAAGACCCGCGACACGCGTCTTGTCATGCCGATCACCCCGACGGGCGATCCCCTCAACGGGCTCGGCGCAGGCGACGCCTTCGGCGGCGCCGTCTGCCACGGACTCCTCTCCGGATGGTCCCTCGAGAAGACGATCTTCGCGGCCTCGACGGCTGGCGGTATCGTCGCCACCCGCCTCGAGTGCTCGACCGCGATGCCGACCGAGCCCGAGCTCCTCGAAACGATGCGCACCTTCCGCGACGAGGTCGCGCCGAACGTGAAGGACCTCTGACATGTCACTCATTGAAGAAATCGTCGAAATCCGCGCCTACGAGCCCGGGCGCATTGCGACGACCCTCGCCGAGCGTCCCAAGGGCGAGATGCCGAAGGAGGGCAAGCTCCTCATCATCGCCTGCGACCACCCTGCGCGCGGCGCGATGGGAGCGGGCGACGATCCCATGGCGATGGCCTCCCGAGAGGATCTTCTCGCCCGATGCGTCGAAGCGCTCTCGCGCCCCGGCGTCCATGGCTTCCTCGGGACCTCCGACCTCATCGAAGACCTCGCCCTTCTCGGCGCCCTCGACGGGAAGCTCGTCTACGGCTCGATGAACCGCGGCGGCCTCCAGGGCGCGACCTTCGAGATGAACGACCGGATGACCGGCTACGACGTCCGCGGCGTCGTCGACGCCGGGCTCGACGGCGGCAAGATGCTCCTGCGCATCAACTACGAGGACCCCAAGACCGTCGACACGATCTCGACCTGCGCTACGGCCGTCAACGGCCTTGCCGACGAGCGGGTCATGGCGATGGTCGAGCCCTTCATCTCCCGGTGGATCAAGGGACTCATCGTCAACGATCTCAGCCCCGACGCCGTCATCGAGTCGATGGCGATCGCCTCCGGCCTCGGCAAGACGAGCGCCTACACCTGGCTCAAGCTCCCCGCCGTCGCCGACATGGAGCGCGTCATGGCCGCCTCAACCCTCCCCGCCCTCATCCTCGGGGGCGCCGTCTCAAAGGACGCCGACGCCGCCCGTGATTCCTGGCGGCGCGCCCTCGAGCTGCCGAATGTCAAGGGGCTCGTCATCGGCCGCTCTCTCCTCTACCCGCCGACCGGCAGCGTCGCCGACGCCGTCGACACGACCCTCGGGATGCTCTCATGACCCTCGATATCCACGTGCGCTCCGGACAGACCGCCCACGACGAGTTCTCCGTCGACATCTCCGCGGAGGACGCCGGCTGGACCTATTCCGGCCTCCGCATCCTCACCCTCGCACCGGGGGGCTCCATCACGCTCGAGTCGGCCGAATACGAACTCCTCGTCCTCCCGCTCGAGGGCGCGGCGACGGTCGCCCTCGGGGACGAGACCTTCGAACTCGCCGGAAGAACGGGAGTCTTCACGGAAATCTCCGACTCGCTCTATGTGCCCCGCACCACCGCGTTCACCATCGCCTCGGACAAGGGCGGGCGCTTCGCCCTCCCCGCAGCCGTCGCCTCGAGCGACCTCCCCGTGCGCTACCTGCCGCGCGAGATGGCGACGACGGGGATCCGGGGTGCGGGCGACTGCTCGCGCCAGGTGACGAACTACGCGCTCAACAATGGCGTGGAAACCTCCCACCTCCTCGTCACCGAAGTCATCACCCCCGGCGGCAACTGGTCGTCCTATCCGGCGCACAAGCACGAGTCTCACTCGGCCGATGAGCGCGAGCTCGAGGAAATCTACTACTTCGAGATCGCCTCCTCGCCCGTCGGCGACCCCGGCTTCGGTCTCCACCGGACCTACGGGGCGAGCGCGGATAAGCCGATCGATATCTGCGTCGAGATCCGCAACGGCGACGTCGCCCTCGTCCCCTACGGGTACCACGGTCCCTGCGTTGCGGCGCCCGGCTACGACATGTACTACCTCAACGTCATGGCGGGACCGGAGGAGCGCCCCGTCTGGCTCGCGCCCGATGATCCCGTGCACCACTGGATCCGCGAGTCCTGGGAGGGGCAGGAACCCGACCCCCGCCTCCCCATGGCCCACTGAGCCGGTCGACCACGGTGTGGCCGCGCCCCGCAGTCGCACCACCCTCCCCCTTAACGCGAGAGAAGAGCCAAGGTGAGCAACGAAGCCTACGCAGGCACCATCCGCCTGACCGTCGCCCAGGCGACGATTCGATTCCTGTCCAATCAGTACTCCGAACGAGACGGCGTCGAGCAGCGTCTCATCGAGGGCGCCTTCGGCATCTTCGGCCACGGCAACGTCGCCGGCATCGGCCAGGCCCTCCTGCAAAATGAAATCGAGCCCGTCGAGGGCGAGAACCCGATGCCCTACATCATGCCCCGGAATGAGCAGGGTGCGGTCCACGCCGCTGCCGCCTATGCGAAGGTGAAGAATCGCCTCTCGACGTACATGGTGACGGCCTCGATCGGCCCGGGCTCGCTCAATATGGTGACCGGCGCGGCCCTCGCGACGACGAACCGCATCCCCGTCCTCATCTTCCCCTCGGATCAGTTCGCGACCCGTGTCCCCGATCCGGTGCTCCAGCAGCTCGAGGATCCGACGACGCTCGACCTCACGGTGAACGATGCCTTCCGACCGGTCTCGCGCTTCTTCGACCGGATCAACCGCCCCGAGCAGCTCATCCCTTCGCTCCTCAGTGCAATGCGCGTCCTTTCCGACCCTGCCGAAACCGGCGCGGTCGTCATCGCAATGCCCCAGGACGTCCAGGTCGAAGCCTTCGACTGGCCGGTGGAGTTCTTCCGCAAGCGCGTCTGGCATGTGCGCCGCCCGCTTCCCGAGCCGGCCGCCCTCGAGCGCGCCGTCGCCCTCATCAAGGCGGCGAAGCGGCCAATGATCATCGTGGGCGGTGGTGCGATCTATTCGGAGGCCTCCGAGGAACTCCGCGCCTTCGCGTCGGCGACGGGCATCCCGGTCGCCGACACCCAGGCGGGCAAGGGCGCGATCAACTTCGACCACCCCTGTGCAATCGGCGGCGTCGGATCCACGGGCGGGGACTCGGGCAACCACATCGCCGATGCGGCCGACCTCGTCATCGGCATCGGCACCCGCTACTCCGACTTCACGACCGCTTCGAAGACGCAATTCAAGAACAGGGACGTCCGTTTCGTCAACATCAACGTCCTCCCCTTCGACGCGGCGAAGCAGAGCGCCGAAATGGTCGTCGCTGATGCCCGCGAAGCACTCGTCGCTCTCACGAAGGCCCTTGAGGGCTACCGGGTGAGCGAGGAATACACCGAGGAGATCGCGAAGGAGCGCGACGCCTGGTTCGCCCGCACGGAGGAGTGCTACCACCGCGGCCACGGCCCCCTTCCCGCTCAGACGGAGGTCTTCGGCGCGCTCAATGAGCTCCTCGGCGATGAGGACATCGTCATCAACGCGGCGGGCTCGATGCCGGGGGATCTTCAGGCCCTCTGGCAGGCGAAGACGCCGATCCAGTACCACGTCGAGTACGCCTTCTCCTGCATGGGCTACGAGATCCCCGCGGGTCTGGGCTGCAAGCTCGCGCGCCCGGAGTCCGAGGTCGTCTCGATCGTCGGCGACGGCACGTATCAAATGCTCCCGATGGAGCTCGCGACGGTCGTCCAGGAGAACGTCAAGGTCATCTACGTCCTCCTTCAGAACCACGGCTTCGCCTCGATCGGCTCCCTTTCCGAGTCGCGCGGCTCCCAGCGCTTCGGCACGAAGTACCGCCAGCGGGGCAGCGGTTCGCATCTTGAGGACACGGAGACGATTCGCGGCGTCGATATCGCCGCGAACGCCGAGTCCTGGGGTCTCACCGTCTACCGCGTCCACACGATCGAGGAGTTCAAGGCCGCGTACGCGCAGGCGCAGGCCGCCGATGAGCCTGCGATGATCCACATTGAAACGGATCTCATGGGTCCGAATCCGCCGGCCTCGTCGTGGTGGGATGTCGCGGTCTCGCAAGTCTCGCGCCTCGAGTCGACGCAGAGGGCCTATGAGCAGTACCTCGAGGACAAGAAGCCGCAGCGCCACTACCTCTGAGCCTGTTCAGACCCCCTCCGGCCCCGCCTCGACGCCCCCTGATGGGGGAGCGCCGAGGCGAGGCTTCGAGCCTTCGGGCGGATGACGAAGGGCACCCTGTCTCTCGAAGGCGGATCCCTATTGACGGGACCATTCCTCCGTCATCACCCCTGCAGCATGTATGGACAATTGGGCAGTTGTGCTGCCGGTGCTCTCAGGCCTGCGCGGCGTGGAGGTGGATTGCGAGATGTGCGGCCCGGAATTTGTCGCAACCACAGGGGTCGTGTGGCAGAAGGCGACTCTGTGTGGCGAAAGATTGTGCCTTAAATGTATTAACAAAGACTCGAGAAGTCGCTATACTCGTGAGCGAAGGGGCCGCCGAGGCGACCCTCCCACCTCGAGAGAGATTGAACGATGACGAGCAACGAAGCAGTCCAGATTCCCGAGACGATGCGCGCCGCGGTCCTGCGTGACACTGAGAAGGGGCTCCAGGTCGAAACTATCCGTACTCCGCGCCCGAAGGCGGGAGAGGTTCTCATCAAGGTCGCGGCCTGCGGCCTGTGTCACTCCGACCTGCACGTCATCGGCGGCGCGATCGCCTTCCCCAAGCCCGCCGTCCTCGGCCACGAGGTCACCGGCACGATCGTCGAGCTCGGCCCGGGCAACGAACACACCGGCCTCGCAGTCGGCCAGAACGTCGCCGGCGGATTCCTCATGCCCTGCGGCCAGTGCGACGCCTGCGCCTCCGGCCATGACGAGCTCTGCGGCCCCTTCTTCGACCTCAACCGCCTCAAGGGACTCCTCTACGATGGCACGACCCGCCTTGCGACTCTCGAGGGCGACCCGATTTACATGTACTCGATGGGAGGCCTCGCCGAATACGCGGTCGTCCCCTCCGCGGCCGTCGCCCCCGTCGATGATTCCATCGACCTCGTTCCCGCCGCCATCCTCGGCTGCGCAGCCATGACGGGCTACGGCGCGGTCCGCCGCGGTGCCGACCTCCGCTTCGGCGAAACGGTCGCAGTCGTCGCGACCGGAGGCGTGGGAACGAACATCGTCCAGATCGCCTCCGCCTTCGGCGCATCCCAGGTCATCGCGATCGACGTTTCGGACGAGAAGCTCGCTCCGATGTTCGACTACGGCGCTACCGCGGTCATCAACTCGGTCACTCAGAACGCCCGTGAAGAGGTCCTCAAGCTCACGAAGGGCAAGGGGGTCGACGTCGCCTTCGAAGCGCTCGGCATTCCCGCGACCTGGAAGACCGCCCTCGACGTTCTCGCCGACGGCGGGCGAATGGTGCCGATCGGTCTGGGCGCGGGCGTCCAGACCGCCGAGGTCGAGATCAACCGAACGGTGCGCCGCTCTCAGTCGATCCTCGGATCCTACGGTGCCCGTACCCGACAGGATCTCCCCGCCGTCGTCGACCTCGCCGCTCGCGGCGTCATCAACTACACGGACGTCGTCTCGCGCCGCTTCCCGCTCGAAGAAGCCGGCGTCGGCTACGAGATGCTCCGCAACCGCCAGATCCAGGGGCGTGCCGTCGTCGACATGAGCCTGTGACCGGAGGAGCGGCCGTGCTCCGCCGATGACGTCGGAGCGCGCGGGCCCCGGGATCACCACCACGATCCCGGGGCCCTTTCCCGTCCTCGTGCACGCGTGCGAGGGGGACGCCGATGCGCACTAGGATCGTCACCGTCGGGCCGCCAGCCCGAGACGGCGATGCTGACGGCGACTGCGGCCCGGGCTCCGCTCACGCTTCGCTGCGACGATGAGCGAGGAGGGAATCCGCGTGCCACGACCACGCCGAGCGGTCACCCAGACCGACGTCGCCCGAGAGGCGGGTGTGAGTCGCGGGCTCGTTTCACTCGCGCTCGCGGGTTCTCCCCTCGTCGCGGACGCGACCCGCGAGCACATCGAGGAAACGGCGCACCGCCTGGGCTACAGGGTGAATCGGACTGCCTCCTCCCTCGCCTCGGGGCGTACGGGGCTCATCGGCCTGGTCCTTCCGGACCTGCGCAATCCCTTCTTCGACTTCATCGCCGACGCCCTGCGAGCAGCCGCCCGCGAAGCCGGATTCCGGCTCCTCATCGTCGTCGGACGAGCGGCTGAGGACGCGGCCGAGGCGATCGATACCCTCGTTTCCATGAGGGTCGAGGGCGTCGTCCTCGTCTCGAGCGCGATGTCGGATGAGCGCATTCGCGTCCTCGCCGAGACGATCCCCGTCTGCGTCATCGGAGGTCAAAGTGCCGGCGGATTCGTCGACACCGTCCGCCTCGACGAGCGTGCCGCTGCGCGTGCCGTCGTCGACCACCTTGTCGAAGCGGGCGCCCAGGCCTTCCTCTACCTCGCCCCGCGACCCGAGGACGACCCGAACGCGGAGGAACGGGGGCGCGCCCTCGCTCAAGCGGCCGAAGCCTCGGGCCTCCCCTTCGAGATTCTCACGAGGAACCCCCTCGGCGCCGTTCCCCTTGAGGATGAGATCGCCCGTGCGGCAGTGGCGCTGGGGCGCGTCGGAGTCGTCGCGCACAATGACGTCGTCGCCCTCGACGCCTCAGCTGCGATCGCCGCCTCCGGCATGCGGGTGCCGCTCGTCTCCTACGACGACACCTATCTCGCGCGCCTCCCCGAGTTCTCCCTCACCTCCGTTGAGCAGCCCGCTGAACGGATGTCTCGTGACGCCATCCGCTTCCTCTGCGAGCGGACGGGGCGGATGCCTCTCACTGCAGCCGGTGCCGCCGCGGGCGCAGTCGGGACGCCGGGCGGCGATGAGGAGGGTGAAGGGCCCTCAATGCCGGGCCGCGACCTCATCGTGCCGCCCGTCCTCGCCGTGCGGGCGTCCTCGACGGCGCTGAGCTGACAACGGGGCGGGGTTCGACACTCGCGAAGGCGTCGAACTCCGCCCCGTTCAGGCGAGAGCCTCAGGCTGAGAGCGCGGCGGCGGCCGCGAGAAGGGTTGAGGCCCCGATCGTCAGGCCCTCGACGTTTCCGTAGGCGGCGTCCTCGTGCTCGATGTTGATGTTCATGTCCGGGTTGCATTCGCGGGCGACGCTGAGGAACTCGGTCCAGTAGTCGACGTCGTGGCCGAGGCCGAGGGCGACGAAGCGCCATGCGGGATCCTCGGGCCACGACGAGCACCAGTAGTCGTAGGCGACCGGCGTCTTGTTCTCCGCCTCTGCGGGCACGGGTGTGAAATCGGTGTCGAGCACTCCTCGGTAGGCGGCGCCCGGGAAGATCTTCGTATCCTTTGCGTGGACGTGCCCGACGAGGCCGCCGAGGCGCTTCATGGCGGCGATCGGATCCATCTGTTGCCAGAAGAGGTGGGAGGGATCCATATTGACGCGGAGGTTCGTCGCCCCGGTCTTGGAGATGAGGCGCTCGAAGGAGGGGACGGTGAAGACGAGGTTGCGCGGGTGGAGTTCGAGGCAGACCGTCACGCCATTGTCACGTGCGAGGGCGTCGATCTCCGTGAAGAAGGGGGCGACGACACCCCATTGGTAGTCGAGGACCTCCATGTCGATCCCGTTCCACGGATTGACGACCCAGGTCGGGTACTTCGCGCTCGGATCGGTGCCGGGAGTGCCCGACATGGCGACGATCTCCGTGACGCCGAGGAGGCCGGCCAGGCGAATCGCCTGACGGAGGTCGTGGGCGTGCTTGATGCCCTCCTTGGGCAGGGGCGAGGTCGGGTTGCCCGACGTGTTGAGGCCGGTGAGTGCCATCCCCTTCTCCTCGAAGACCCCGAGGTAGTCCTCTCGGGCGGTGGCCGAGGCGAGAAGGGAATCGACCGGGCAATGGGGGGAGGGGATGAATCCGCCGACGTTCACTTCAGCGCCCGAGAGGTCGGCGTCCTTGAGGACGTCGAGCGCATCGGGAAGATCCCGGTCGGCAAGGCAGGCGGTGTAGGCGCCGTAGGTGAGGGACATGAGGAGCTCCTTGACGGTGTGTGGGGATCAATCGTTGTAGCGGGAGACGTCGACCGCGGCTCCGCCCGTGGCGGCCGATTCTGCGACGGCAGCGGCGATGAGGATCTCGCGGTAGCCGTCGGCGAAGCTCGCGCAGCGGGGGAGGGCCTCGTCCTCGGGGACGCCGGCGACTTCTTGGAGGAAGGCGTAGGCCTGGTAGGTGAACTGCTCGATCTGCGTGAGGCCGACGCCGCCGAAGGCCATGGACGAACCGCGCTCGAAGTAGGGGAAGGTCGGATTGACGAGGACCTGACGCGCACCGGACAGGCCCCTGGGGGCGGAGGCGTCGTCCACGATGATCTCAACGGTGCGGGCGAGGTCCCAGGCGGCGCGACCCTTCGAGCCGTGGACGTCGATCATCATCGCGTTCGGCATTCCCCAGGCGATGCGCGAGGCGGAGAAGGTGTCGATCGCGCCATTGGCGAAGACCCCGGTGAAGGAGGCGACGTCATCGTTCGTCACCTCCGCCATCGAAGCCTTCGCCAAGTCAAGGGCGGTGCCGCGGGTGACGTGACCCTTCGCGACGGGGCACTGCGTGATGGCGGTGAGCATCGCGCCGCCCGAGACGGTCACGAGGCGCCCGCAGATGGTTTCGGCCGTGTCGATGAGATGGGAGCCGACGTCGCCGAGGGCGCCCGATCCCATGGGCCCGGAGTAGCGCCACGCCATCGGTGTGTTCGGGTCGCAGCCGTAGTCGCACCAGTAGCGGGCGTTGATGTGGGTGACCTCGCCGAGGTGGCCGGTGTCGACGAGCCTTGCGATCTCGGCGACCGCGGCATTACGCCGGTAGGTAAAGCCCGTAGAGGTGACGAGCTCGGGGTGGGCGGCCTCGACCTCGGCCATCGCCCGGGCCGACTCAAGGGTGTCGGCGAGGGGCTTCTCGCAGAGGACGTGCTTGCCGGCCTCGATGAGGGCCTGAGCGATCTCGCGGTGGAGGGCATTGCCGACGACGATCGAAACGATGTCGATGTCGGGGTCGTCGGCGATGGCGCGCCAGTCGGTGACGGCCTTCTCGTACCCGTACCGCTCGGCGGCGTCGCGGGCGAAGGGCTCGTAGGCGTCGGCGATCGCGGCGAGTCGGACCTTCGGCAGGCCGAGGTTGAACACGGTGCCGACTTGGCGCCAGGCGTTCGCGTGGGTGGTGCCGGCCATGCCGGCGCCGATGACTGCAACGGAAAGGGATTCAGCGTTCATGTGCTGCGTCCTCGTTGTCTTCGTCGACCAAGCGATTAACGCGCGTTAATCGCGTGGCGTCAGTATGTCGCCACCTGGGGTCGAATGTCAATACCTTTCGTGGAGGTGGCAGATCGCGGCAGCTCGGAGCGGGTGGATGCCGCCGAGGTGGCGGCTGTGGGACAATCGACTGGCCCTCGGCGTTCGTGGGAAGGAGGGGGCGTGGCCCGTTCTGCTCGGAAGACGACGATCGCAACGGTCGCCCGGAGCGCTGGTCGTTCGATCTCCACCGTGTCGGCCGCCCTCAACAATGCGCCGGGCGTGGCCCCCGCGACCCGTGAGGAGATCGTGCGGATCGCAGCGGAGCTCGGCTATGAGGCCGATCCGAGGGCGCGTCTCCTTCGGGCGGCGCGGACTGGGGTGATCGGCGTCTCCTACTACCTCGGACAGGCCTTCCAGGCCGAGCTCATCGACGCCCTCTATCGAGCCGCGGAACTCCACGGCCTTGGACTCGCGCTCGCGGCCTCGACCCCGCGCCACGGCGAGGTTGAAGGCCTTCGCGCCCTCGTCCGTGATCGCTGCGAGGCGATCATCGTCGTCGACTCCCTCATCCCCTACGGCGAGCTCCGCGCGGTCGTGGGCGGGTTGCCCTTGCTCTACCTGTGCCGGGAGAGTCCCTCGCCCGAGGTTCGAGCTGTCCGTTCGACCGATGAAGCGGCAATGCATGACCTCGTCGACCACCTCGTCTCGACGGGAAGGCGGCACATCGTCCATGTCGATGGCGGGGAATCGCCCTCGCGGGATCTGCGTGCCCATGCCTATGTCGAGGCGATGGCCCGGCACGGGCTTCGCGCCCGTATCCTTCCGGGTGGTAGTGGCGAGGAAGCTGGCATCGCCGCCATTGAGCAGCTTGCGGGGGAGGGGGAGTTTCCCGAGGGGATCCTTTTCTTCAATGACCATGCTGCGATCGGCGCCCTCCTCGAGCTGAGGAGGCGCGCGATCCGCGTCCCCGAGGATGTGGCGATAGCCGGATTCGACGGCATTGCCATCACCGGTCTCAGCGCCGTCGACCTTACGACCGTGCGCCAGGACGTTGATCGCATCGCTGAGACGGCGATCCGTCATCTCGCCGGTGTCCTCTCCGATGCCTCCGAGTCCCGGAAGGGTGCGGA
This sequence comes from Schaalia hyovaginalis, assembly GCF_014208035.1. Classification (NCBI taxonomy): domain Bacteria; kingdom Bacillati; phylum Actinomycetota; class Actinomycetes; order Actinomycetales; family Actinomycetaceae; genus Schaalia; species Schaalia hyovaginalis. Next base: position 816,715 of record NZ_JACHMK010000001.1, read on the forward strand.
TCTGGGCGGGGCCCGAGGCTCTGCTGAGGAGGCGGGGTCGTTGCTCGTCTCTTCTCTCGAGGCCGTGCCCACGCGCCTCGTCGTGAGGGGATCGACGGCGATCGAGTAGCTGGGAGCAGTGCGGGCGCGCGTTGTGGGAGGGCGGGGGCTGTGGCCGACGGGCGCGCCCTCGCGCGCCGGGTTTCGAGGGTCGGATCCTCGGGAACCAGAATGAGGGGAAATTGTTCCCAAATGTTCGCACAAAGACTTGTCAGAATCGTTTCGGACGACTAGTCTCATCGTATGTCCGAATCGATTCGGAACTTCGATTGACCGAGGAGCGACAAAGATGTCCAAAGCCGTCAACACTCTCGACCCCACGTACTCCAAGCTCACGATCGGCGTGTGCCCGGACCAATGGGGCGTCTGGTTCCCCGACGACCCCAAGCAGATGGACCCGCGCCGGGCGTGGGAAGAAATGGCCGAAGCCGGATTCGAGGTGATCGAGACCGGCCCCTTCGGATACTTCCCGACCGACCCGAAAGAGCTCCAGAAGTGGTGCGATGAATTCGGCATGCGCGTCGTCGCCGGCACCGGCTGGGGGATCCTCCACAAGGCCGAGGCCTGGGAGACGACCCTGAAGACCTTCCGGGCCATCGCTGAGACCCACGCCGCCGTCGGCGCGGAGTACCTCGTCCACCTCCCCCCGCTCTACCGCGACGACAAGACCTGGGAATGGACCGACGACCGCGTTCTCTCCGACGACGCGTGGAAGCTCTACGTCGAGCACGCCAACGCCCTCGGTCAAATGCTCCTCGACGAGTACGGGCTCAAGATGGTCCTCCACCCGCACGGCGACTCCCACATCGAGACGCCCGAGGAGATCGCCCGGATCTTCGAGGCGACCGACCCGACCTACGTCAACCTTTGCCTCGATTCCGGCCACGTCGTCTACGGCGGCGGCGATCCCATCGAGCTCTGCGAAAAGTACCCCGACCGCATCGCCTACGTCCACATCAAGGCCTTCGACGAGGACATCACCCGCGAGGCGCACGAGAAGGACTGGCCCTTCGGCGAGGCCGTGACGAAGGGCGCCTCCGTCTGCCCGCCCAAGGGTCTCCCCGAGATGCACGCCTTCGTCGATGCGCTCGCCGCGCTCGACAAGCCGCTCTACGCGATCTGCGAGCAGGACTGCTACCCCTGCGACCCCTCCTTCCCCAAGCAGAACGCGATCAACATGCGTACCTATCTCGCCGAGTGCGGGCTCGGCCTCGCCTGATCGGCTCCTTCGCGCCGACGACGGCGCACACCACCACATGCACCCGCCTGGGGGCGGGAACTCGAAGAAGAGGACACATCATGACCATTCGTATCGGACTCATCGGGGCCGGCGGCATGGGCCGCGCCCACCTCACGCGCATCCACGACGATCTTTCGGGCGCCGTCATCACTGCGGTCGCCGACATCAACCTCGAGGCCGCCAAGTCCGCCGCCGAGCCCTACGGGGCGAAGGCCTACGGCACCTCCGACGAGCTCATCAACGACCCCGAGGTCGATGCCGTCGTCATCGCGACCTTCGGAAAGGTGCACGCGCCGGACGTCATCAAGGTCATCGAGGCCGGGAAGTACGTCCTCTGCGAGAAGCCGCTCGCGACGACCGTTGAGGATTGCCTGCGAATCATGGAGGCGGAGCAGGAGGCGGGCAAAAAGCTCGTGACCGTCGGTTTCATGCGTCGCTTCGATACCGGCTACAATGAGATGAAGCAGATCCTCGACGCCGGTGAGCACGGCTACGCGACGCTCGTCCACTGCCGCCACCGCAACCCCTCGGTGTCGGAGAACTACACGACTCGCAACATGATCGACGACACCGCGATCCATGAGATCGACATCTGCCGCTACCTGCTCGGCGAGGAGATTGTGTCCGTCCGCGTCGACACTCCGCGCGCGACGAGCCATCGCTTCGCGCACCTTCAGGACCCGCTCGTTCTCGTCGCGAAGACCGAATCTGGCGTCCTCATCGACGATGAGGTCAACGTCAACCTCCACTTCGCCTACTCGATCGAGTGCGAGCTCGTCATGGAGACCGGGACCGTGCGCCTCGGCGATCAGGAGACCGTCCACATCCGCGACGGATTCGGCAATCGCAACGCCATGTGCCAGTCGCACATCGACCGGTTCCAGGCGGCCTTCAATCGTGAGTTCCAATCGTGGATCAATGCGGTCGCCCGCGATGAGCACACGGGATCGAGCTCGTGGGATGGCTACGCCGCGACCGCGGTCGTCGATGCTGGACTCGACTCCCTTGACAACGGAGGGCGCGAGGTCGCGGTCTCGCTCATCGACAAGCCTGCCTTCTACGCCTGAGAGGCCTGGCGCCGCCGGGGGAGGGGCTCGTTCCCCATGCACCCGGCGGCACTGGGGTCTTCCAGCGCCTCGTGCCGCGTCGTCGACGAAATATGTCCCCGGGCATTGCCCTCCCCGTGGGAAGGCACTACGCTTAACGCGCATCAAATGTCGGGACAAAGTTGTCTTGACCGCATTGCCCCGCCGCTCCGCCCATCGAAGCGCCCCACCCGTCACCGAGAGGATCATCATGGTTGACATCGCCCTCGATCCGAACATGTACTACATGAGCATGTCCACGGCGGACACGCTCCGAAAGGCCGGAGAACTCGGCTTCCGCTACGTCGAACTCTCGCCGAACAACGAGTTCCACCTCTGGCACCACTACCCCAAAGCCGACCGCTCCTTCATCGAAGATCTCAAGAAGGCGGAGAAGGACAGCGGGGTCAAAGTCCGCACCCTCAACCCCGTCTTCAACTGGTCATCACCGGATGAAGCGGAAAGGCAAGCGCAAGTACGCAACTGGCGCCGCCTCCTTGAACTCGCCGACGCCCTCGAAGTCCGCGACATCGTCTCCGAGTTCTCCGGCGACCGCAACTTCGCGAGCCGCTCCGAGCAGCAGTGGTACCGATCGATGGAGGAGCTCATCCCCGACTTCGAAAAATACGGGATCCGCCTCAACATGGAGGCCCATCCCTACGACTTCGTCGAACTCCATGATCGGGCCCTTGAACTCGTCCGGTCCCTCGACAAGGACTGGATCGGATACGAGTACTGCTGCCCGCACACTTTTCACCTCTCCGACGGCGTCGGCGATGCGGGGCGCATGATCCGTACCGCTGCCGAAGCTGGCAAACTCCGCGAAGTCCACGTGTCCGACGGATTCAACCACCGGATCAACGACGGGAACCGCTACATCGTCAACCCGCCCGGCGCCGATGTCACGGTTCACCAGCACAACGCGATCGGTCAGGGAGAGGTCCCGTGGGACGAGGTCTTCTCGACCCTGCGCGAGTTTGCATTCGACGGCATCGTCTCGGTCTGCATCTTCGGATGGCACGAGCGGGCCGATGAGTACAACACCGCCGCCCTCGAACGGCTCACCGCCGAACTCGGCGCCTGATTCCACCTGTCGCCGCGCCCCGAAGCCGCCGGGGCGCGGCGCCACCAGGGCCCGACACCGGAGTCGGCCCTCTCACCCTGCGGCCCATGCCCACGGACCTGCCGATGAAGGCAGGCCCCCTCCAAGGAGACTCCCATGTCCACACCCACCGTCGGCGTGTCAGAACTCACGCGCGACCGGCTCGACGCCCTCGTCGCGCAGACCCCAGCATCCGGGCCGAAGCGCTCCCTCGGGGTCATCGCCGTCGTCGCCACCCTTGGCTCGCTCCTCTTCGGATACGACACCGGCGTCATCTCGGGCGCCCTGCCCTACATGTACCTGCCAGGTGCGGCCGATGGCCTCAGCCTCACGACCAACGAGGAAGGATGGATCGGCGGCCTCCTCTGCCTGGGTGCCGCGATCGGCGCCTCGGTCGGCGGCAAGCTCTCCGACAAGTACGGACGCCGTCACAACATCACCCTTCTTGCGATCGTCTTCCTCATCGGCGCGGTCGGGTGCGCGCTCAGCCCCAACATCTGGATCCTCTACGTCTTCCGCATCATCCTCGGCTTCGCCGTCGGCGGCGCCTCCGCCACGGTGCCCGTCTTCCTCGGTGAAACCGCGCCCAAGCGGATCCGGGGAACCCTGGTCGCCGTCGACCAGATGATGATCGTCTTCGGCCAGTTCCTCGCCTTCTCGATGAACGCCGCACTCGCCCAGTACCACGGCGGCCCTTCCGTCGAATCGGGCGGCGAAACCCTCGAGTACACGAACGCCATCGCCGCCCAGGTCGCCTCGGGCACCCTCGCCGTCGACGGCGGAAACGGCATGACGTGGCGCTACATGCTGATCCTCGCCTCCCTCCCCGCGATCTTCCTGTGGATCGGCATCCGTCTCATGCCCGAGTCCTCGCGCTGGTACGTCGCGAATATGCGAATCCCGGAAGCCATCGGCTCCCTCAAGCGCGTCCGCGATGAGGAGAAGGACGGATCGATCGCCGATGAGGTCGATGAGATGCTCGAGGTCCAGCGCAAAGAGGCGAACCAGGAGAAGTGGTCGCTCTCTCAGATCTGGGGGACCAAGTGGACGAGGCACCTCCTCGTCATCGGCATCATCCTCGGCCTCGCCGATCAGCTCACCGGCATTAACACCGCGATGTACTACACCCCGAAGGTCCTCGCCGCAGCCGGCTTCCCGATGACGGACGCGATCTCCCTCAACGTCATCTCCGGCGGCATCTCCTTCCTCGGCTCGGCGGCCGGGCTCTGGTTCGTCACCCGCTTCGCCAGGCGCCACGTCGGCATCTACCAGGAGAGCGCGATCGTCATCTCGCTCGGCCTCCTCGCCGCGGTCTTCTTCTTCCTCATCGAGCCCTTCCAGACCGCCGAGGGCGATATCGTCGGCGCCCCCGCCTTCGCCCCGGTCCTCGTCCTCATCATCGTCTGCCTCTTCGTCTTCGCGAAGCAGTCGGGCACGGTCACGTGGGTCCTCGTCTCGGAGATCTTCCCGATGAAGATCCGTGGCACCGCCCTCGGCATGGCGGTCGGCGCCCTGTGGATCGCGAACGCCATCGTCTCGATCGTCTTCCCGATCATGATGGCGCACCTCGGCGGTGCGGGCACGTACCTCGTGTTCTGCCTCATCAACGTCGCCTCGCTCCTCTTCTACATCAAGTTCGTCCCCGAAACGAAGTACGACTCCCTCGAGGAGCTCGAGGTCCGCTTCGAGAAGGAGTACAGCTGACTCCTCTCGGAGTCGGTCGGCGCACCGGATGGGGGCGCTGACGAGAAGATCCGACGAGACGAGACGGGGCCTCGTCGACGGGATCATGAGCGGCGGCTCGCGGATTCTCCGCGGGCCGCCCGTCGTGCCCGCTCGGGCGGGCCCGGGATGGAGGCCAGGATGAAGGAGCGAATGCGCGTGGGACCTGTCCGTGAGCGCAGTCGGCGCGTCCCGCGGGTTCTGCCGTACAGGAGGGGAGCGGCGCTCGTGACGATGAGGCAGACGGCGCCCGATGTCGAAGAGGTGAAGGCCGACGATGTGCCGCATGCCGTGTCGACGCCCGATCGGGCGTCGACACGGGGAAGCCGCGGTGGAGCGGCGAAGGAGGGGACGAGCCGTGACGGTCAGGGGAGGGGCAATGGGGAGAGCGTGAGCCCCCTCCGCCTCGCCTACGGACATTCCCGAGATGCATCAACTCCCCGGGGCAGGACCGGAGGATTCGGTCCCGCTCCCGGGGAGTGTTCATTCACCAGGGCTCGGGGACGGAGAGCCGGGTGTCCCGCGTTCCGGCGTCGGCGTCGCGAGGCCCGGCAGCCGCCTGGGAGGATGCCTCAGAGAGTGAAGAGGGTCGACTCGAGGTAGTTGCGCGCCTTGAGCCCGTAGGCGTGCGGGTTCGCGATCGCCGGATCCTGCTCGGCTTCGACGAGGATCCACTTGTCGTAGCCGTGATCGATGAGGAAGCGGTAGGGCTCCGTGAAGTCGATCATGCCGTCGCCGGGAACTGTGAACATGCCATTGAGGAAGGAATCGAGGAAGGAACGCCCGAGTTTCTTCGACTCTTCCATCTTCTCGGGGCGGACGTCCTTGAAGTGGACGTGCGCAACGCGATCGATCGTCGCTTCGAGGAGGCCCATGACATCGCCGTCGCCGACGAAGGCATGGCCCGTGTCGAAGAGGAGGGAGACCTTGTCAGGATCGGTGAGCTCCATGAGCGTGATCGTCTCGGCCTTCGTCTGGACGACGGTGCCGAGGTGGTGGTGGTAGACGAGATCGAGACCGTGCTCCTTGGCGATCTCGCCGAGGCGGTTGAGGCCCTCGGCAAGGACGGGCCATTCCTCGTCGGTGAGGACGGGCTTGTTCGTGAAGATACAGACGTCGCGAATGCCCTGAACTGAGCCGGTCTGCTCGGAGACGACGACGCGGGTGGCGCCGAGGTATTCAAGGTATTCGCAGGTCGCAGTAAATTCGGGGATGACGGCCTCGATGCCGTCGCGGACGATGAAGGAGGAGAACCACTGGGCGACGATTTTGATGCCGCGGGCATCGGCGCGCTCCTTCGTCTCCTCCTTCGAGGGGTACCAGCCGGCGACCTCGGTTCCGGCGTAGCCGAGGTCGGCGAGGTCGAGGAGCTCATCCTCGAGGGTGTTGAAGGCGCCGACCTCCTTGATGTCGTCGTTGCGCCACGAGATGGGGTGCATGCCCCAGCTGATGCCATGCGGGTCCGTGATGGCGGTTGCGGGGTCGAGGCGGAAGGCCATGATGATCTCCTTCGATCTGTGGTGGAGGCCGCGCTCGCGGCCGGGGGGGGAGAGAGAAGGGACGAGGCTGGGGCCTCGGGTCGGGGGAGAGGGCGGGGCGTCGAGGCGGGCGCCCCGCCCCCGTGGAGGATCAGGAGTAGCGCTCCTCCATGTCGCGCTCGATCTCCTCGAGCGAGCGGCCGGAGGTTTCGGGCATCACCTTGAGGAGGATGAGGGCGATGACGAGGTTGAGGACGCCGTAGATCGTGTAGGTGAGGCCGCCGCCGAGGCCCTCCATCATCGTCGGGAAGGTCCAGGTGATGATCGCGTTGGTGATCCACATGCAGAAGATCGCCGTTCCGTTCATGACGCCGCGGACGTTCGAGGGGAAGATCTCGCCCATCATCGTCCAGACGACGGTGCCGTTGGAGGACTGGACGATGAGCATGAAGACGCCCATGAGGCCGAGGATGAGGAACGCGGCCCAGGCGGGCGGGGTCGTTCCGGAATTCATGTGGGGGGCGATGGCGAACTGGAAGGTTGCCGCGATGCCGAGGAGGCAGACGCCGACGCCGGTGACGTCGGCGATGAGGATCTGACGGCGACGGAAGCGGAGAATGAGCCAGATGCCGATCGCGGAACCGATGACCGACATGACGCCGTTCGCGACCTGCGCGGTGATCGAGGCGGAGGTGCCCATGCCCGCGTACTCGAGGACCTTCGGCGCGTAGTACATGACGGTGTTGACGCCGGTCGTCTGGTTGACGATTGCGAGGAAGATGCCGACGAAGAGGAGCTTGCGCAGCCACGGGGTGTTCCACACGTAGCTGAGGCCCTTCTTCTGGGACTCCTCTTCGAGTTCGTGCTGGCGGGCGTCCGCCATCTCCATGAGCTCGTCCTCGATGGAGCCGTCCTTCTCGGGATCGCGGACGCGCTTGAGGGCGCCGATCGCTTCGTAGAGGCGCTCCTTGGCGATGAACCAGCGCGAGGACTCGGGCATGAGGCGGATGCCGATCCACAGGGCGATCGCAGGGATCGAGCAGAGGACGAGCATGTACCGCCAGGTCTCGCCGTTGCCGACCGTGATGGTGAGCTGGTTGAGGAACTCATGGAACTGCGTCGGGTCCATCGACCCGCCTTTGGAGGTCTGAAGCGCCGTGATCGTGTCGTAGGAGTAGGTGCCCGGGGCGAAGGTGCCGGTCGGGTCCTCGGCGATTGTGATCTGCGGGCCGCCCTGAGCCTGGTTGATGATCGCGTTCATCGTGAAGGCGAGGAGCTGGCCGGTGACGATCATGAGCTGGTCGATCGCGACGATGGAGCCGCGGATGCGCTTCGGGGCGGTTTCGGCGAGATAGACGGGGACGGTGGCGGAGGCGCCGCCGACCGCGAAGCCGAGGACGAGGCGGAAGGGGTACATGACCCACACGTTCGGGGCGAAAGCCGTGCCGAGCGCGCCGATGAGGAAGATCACCGCGAGGAGGGTGATGTTGTGGCGGCGTCCGTAGCGGTCGGAGAGACGGCCGCCGAAGAGGGCTCCGAGGGCGGCGCCGACGAGGAGGGTGCCGCCGATGGCGCCTTCCTCGAGGCTCGTGAGCTGGAGGCCCTGCGCCCCGAAGGGCATGTACATGTAGGGGAGGGCGCCGGAGATGACGCCCGTGTCGTAGCCGAAGAGGAGCGAGCCGAGGGTCGCGACCGCGGCGATCGCGAAGATCGAACGGTGCGCGCCCGAGGGCGGGGTCGTGTCGACGGCAGCTGCCATCTGGGCGCGGGTGATGCCCTTGAGGGGCACCTGCTGAGGGCCGGAGCTCATTCGAGGTCCTTTCTGATTCTCGCGACCGACGCTGGTCGCATCGACAGTGGTGGTGGGGCGGGCGCGTCCTCGGCCGGGGGAATGCTCCGGTCGACGGCGGCCCGAATGGACTCAGGCGTCGAAGGTCGTACGGCCCTCGACCCGGGGAACGTCGTGCCACTGACCGTCGGCGGCGGAGGCGACGACGGCCTCATCGACTTCAGCGGCGCACCAGGCGTCCGCGGCCGAGGGCGCGAGCTGCTCGCCGGTGAGGACGGACTGGATGAACTGGGCGGCTTCGATGGACTTCATGTCATCGAAGCCCATGGAGGTGCCGATGGCGGGCTGGTAGCGGTGCCACTCGCCCCAGGCGGGGTTCGCCATTGCGCGCGTGTAGCCGTGGGTGGGGCCGCCGTCGACGCCGATGCAGACTTCGAGCTCGTTGAGGCGCTCGAAGTTCCAGCGCGCCGAGCCCTTCGTGCCGTAGACCTCGACGACGTATTCGGCGCGCGGGCCGACGCTCACGCGCGAGGACTCGAGAGTGCCGATGACGCCGTTGTCGAAGCGGACGAGCATCGAGACGTAGTCCTCGTTCTCGACGGGGCCGACCTCGTCGCCGATCTCGAAGCCGGAGTGGCCGAAGCCCATCTTCGTCGGGATCGGGCGTTCGGTGATGAAGGTGTCGGTGACGGCGGTGACGGAGGCGATGCGGCCGATGATGTACTGCGCGAGGTCGGCGCCGTGGCTCATGAGGTCGGGGACGACGCCGGTACCGGCCTTTTCGCGCGAGGCGCGCCAGGTGAGGGGGCCGAGGGGCGAGGAGTTGTAGTCGGCGATGAGCCAGGCGCGGATGTTCGTGATCCGGCCGAGCTGTCCCGTGCGGACGAGTTCGCGCATGTATTCGATGGCGGGGGTATGGCGGTAGTTGAAGCCGACGGCGGTAACGAGTCCGGCCTTCTCGGCGGCGAGGGTGACGGCGCGGGCCTGCTCGACGTTGACGCCCATCGGCTTTTCGATCCAGAAGGGCTTGCCGGTGTCGATCGCGGCGAGGGCGATCTCCGCATGGAGGAAGTTCGGCGAGCAGATCGACACGACCTCGACCTCGGGATCGGCGAGGAGCTCGTGGTAGTCCGCGTAGGCGCGTTGGAAGCCGAGGTCTTCGACGGCGGCGCGCTGGGCCTCCTTGACCGGGTCAGCGGCGGCGACGAGTGTGGCCTCGACGCCGAGCTCGGGGAAGCGCTCGGAGAGGGAACGGTAGGAGCGGGCGTGGAGTCGGCCCATCCAGCCGAGGGAGATCACACCGACTCCGATTGTCTTCTTGGTGCTCATTTTTTCCTCCTTACCGGCCGCCTTCGGTCGGGATCGGAGCGCGCAATCGTCATTGATAACGCGCGTCAGCAAGCTTGTAAGTACAAAAGTATCAGGCCTGTGCGGGTTTCCGCAAGGGATTCGTCAAGAGTCCGCGAATTCCCAGGTCGCAGATCAGTCGACGGGGTGGACTCGGGCTGGAGGAACGCCCGCGCCGCGCTCCGACTCCTCAGATGCGGTGATCATGAGGCTCGAGGAGCGCACGACGAGGGTTGCCGGTACCGTCACCGACACGGGTGGGGCGTCCTCGGGCCGGAGGAGGGCCGCGATCGATTCGGAGGCGAGGAGGTCGACCGACTGGTCGATGCTCGAAAAGGAGAATTCGCGCCGCTGTGCGAGGGGTGAATTGTCGTAGGAGACGAGGGCGAGGTCGCTGCCCGCCCTCAGGCCCTCGGCGAGGATCGCCGAATGCACGTCGAGGGCGAGGGTGTCGTTGTAGGCGACCGTTCCGAAAGGCGCGGCGAAATCGCGAGCGGCGCGTTCGAGGGCGTGGCGAGCATCCCCGTCGCAGACGTGCGCTGCGAACTCCATGCCTCCGTGGGCTGCCGCGAGCTCGAGCGACGCGCGACGTTCATCTGCGAGCGGCTCATAGCGCTCAGTCGACGGGCTGAAATAGGCGATGCTCGACAGTCCCTGCTCGGCGAGGTGTTCGACGATCTGTCGTGCGGCGTCGGCCTCGTCGAGGCGGACGACGGACACGACTCCGGAGTCGAGGGTGCGGTCCATGACGACGAGCGGGACGAGCCTGGCAAGATCGACGAGGGTGGCTTCGCTCATCGAGGTGCCGGGAAGGATGAGGCCTTCGGGTCGAAGTGAGAGGACGTCGTCGATCGTCGAGGCCTCAAGCCGATCGGCGAGGTCGGAGACGAGCGCGACGAGCACGTAGCCCTCCTGGGAGGCTTGGCGTCTCAGTGCGCGCAAGACGAGGTCGAAGAAGGGGTTGTCGAGGTAGGGGACGACGACGGCGAGGCGTCGGGAGCGGCTCGAGGCGAGCTCGGCAGCGGCCGTATTCGTCCGGTAGTCGAGGCGTCGGGCCTCCTCGAGGATGCGCCGACGGGTCGTCTCCGACATGCGCCCCCCGCCATTGAGTGCGAGGGAGACGAGGCCGCGGGAGACGCCCGCGGCGCGTGCGACGTCCTCCTGGGTCGCCCGCGGCCTGCGGGAGCTGCGCGGGTTCGGGTTCATCGCCCCTCCTCACATGTCCGCCGAAGCGGACGCGCGCCCGCGAATTCGAGGATAACGGAGCTGAGGGCCCGTCACCTCTCTTCGCGGGGCCTTCGGCTGCGATACGGGGCGCCGGTGGGGAAGCTATGCGCCGGAGGTCAGGCGAGGAGGTGGAGAGAGGAGATGATCGTGAGGACGGTGACGATCGGCCCGAAGATCTTCTCGTCCATGCGTCGGGCGAGGCGGCGCCCGACAAGGGAGGAAACGATGACGATCGGCGCGAGGATGAGGTCGATGAGCAGGGTGTTGCTTCGGATGATCCCGAGCCCGATCGAGATCGGGAGCTTGATGAGATTGACGATGAAGAAGAACCACGCCGTCGTCCCGAGGAAGGTTGAGACCGTGAAGCGCGAGGCGAGGAAGTACATCGAGGTGACGGGGCCGCCCGCGTTCGCCGCCATCGTCGTGAATCCTGCAAGGGTGCCGTAGACCGCTCGAGCGAGCGGGCCCTGGATCGCCGGGGGATGCGGGAGGCGCATGAGGGTGAGGGTCGTCGCGATGAGGATGAGGAGGAGCGCGCCGATGAAGCGTTTCGTCGTCGTATCCGAAGCGAAGCGGAGGAAGAGGGCGCCCAGGCTGACCCCGATGAGGACGCCGGGAACGAGGCGCTTGAGGACCGTCCAGTCCGCGTCCCGCCAGTAGGCGCGGATCGCGAGGATGTCGCCGACGAGGAGGAGGGCGAGCATCGTCCCCGTCGAATCGCGGGCGGGGAGGAAGGCGGCGAAGATCGCGACGGCGAGTGTCGCGGCGCCCGGGAGGGCAGTCTTGGAGATCCCGATCGCGAAGGCGGCGACGGCGAGTAGGATCCAGGATGAGATCGGCGACAATGTCAGCACAAATTCATCCTAGGGCTCCATCGCCTCGGATGCGAGGGGTGATCGGAAGAGGCGCAGCTGCGCGGGCGTCGGTGGCCGCGCAGCGCAGGTGGGGCTCGGCGTGTTCGGCGCCGAGCGTGCGGTCAGTTGTTCGCCGCGATCGTCACGCCGGTGTAGACACCGAAGAGCGAGGCGATGGTTCCGGCGAGGCCCGCGCTGATGAGGAGGAGCGGAGAGCCGGTAATGGCTCCGGTGGCTGCGACGATGCCGATGACGAGGGCGAGGACGGTCATGATCGCGATGAACATGCGGAAGTCGGTCGTCTTGGCGACGGGGACCTCGATGGTCTTGTGAGAAGAGATGGCGGGTGCGGACATTGGCGTGTCCCCTTTCGGTTCCGTGTGCGGAACCGTTCGGGGGGTTCCGCACGGCTTCGTGTTCGGTCAGGTGACCGGCGCGGCCTCCTTGGGCCGACGTCTCGAATATAGCAAGCTATGAGCCGTCATGTCGAGACAAACGGGGGCATCCTCTGTCACGTTTTCCCGAAACTCCGCTCGATGCCTTCGGCGGGCCCTCCGCTGCGGAGCAGGTCTTCTCGTATTGCAGTCTTCGCATCGATTCTCAAAATGTATGCACAAAATCTTGACAGGAAGGGAGTGCTTCACCTTAGATTGAAGCACGGGCCGGTTGAGCGAAGGAGCTGACCGGCGAATGGAACGAGGAGCATGCGAATGACCACTCAATACACTCCCGGGCCCCTTCTCGAGGCCTCGAGGACCACGCCCACCGTCCTGTGGAACGACTCGGCAGACCCCGATGAGCTCCGCCAGTCGATCTCCTTCGGCGGAGTCGGCGCAACCTGCAACCCCGCGATCGCCTACACCTGCATCACCCAGAAGAAGGACCGCTGGCTCCCGCGCATCGCCGAAATCGCCGAAGAACGACCCGAGGCCACCGAATCCGAAATCGGCTGGCAGGTCGTGCGAGAACTCTCCATCGAAGGAGCCAAGCTCTACGAGGGCATCTTCGACGAACACCACGGGCGCAATGGCCGGCTCTCCGTCCAAACCGACCCGCGCCTCGCCCGCTCCGCCGAGGCCCTCGTCGCCCAGGCCGTCGAGTTCTCTCAACTCGCGAAGAACATCATCGTGAAGATCCCGGCGACGAAGACCGGCATCGAAGCGATCGAAGAAGCGACCTTCCGCGGCGTCTCCATCAACGTCACCGTCTCCTTCACCGTCGCCCAGGCCATCGCAGCAGGAGAGGCCATCGAGCGCGGCCTCAAGCGCCGCGAGGCCGCCGGCCTGCCCGTCGACACCATGGGCCCCGTCGTCACGATCATGGGCGGACGCCTCGACGACTGGCTGAAGATCGTCGCCGAGCGCGATCAGCTCTTCATCGACCCGGGCGTCTTCGAATGGTCGGGCGTCGCCGCCCTCAAACGCGCCTACCACGAATTCCAAGCCCGCGGCCTGCGTGCGCGCGTGCTCTCGGCAGCCTTCCGCAATGTCATGCACTGGTCCGAGCTCATCGGCGGCGACCTCGTCGTCTCCCCGCCCTTCAAGTGGCAGGAGCGCATCAACAACTCGGACTACAAGGTCGAGAACACGATCGACCGTCCGGTCGACCCGACGATCATGGACTCCCTCCTCCGCGTTCCCGAGTTCGTCCGCGCCTACGAACCCGACGGGCTCTCAATCGACGAGTTCGAAACCTTCGGCGCAACGAGGCGGACCCTGCGCGGCTTCCTCCAATCCGACGCGGATCTCGACGCGCTCGTCCGCGACGTCATCACCCCCGCCCCCTGACCCCCACAGGGGCGGGGACCCGAGCCCCCGCCCCTCCACCCCGTCCCTGAATTCCCACGCCCCGAACAAGGAAGTTCACACATGCTCAACATCGCGATCATCGGCGCCGGCCGCATCGGTCACGTCCACGCCAAGACCATCGCCTCCCACCCCAAGGCCCGTCTCGCCCTCGTCTGCGATCCCTTCGGCGACGCCGCCGAGAAACTCGCCGGGGAATACGGCGCCCGCTCGTGCAAGGAGGCCGAGGACGTCTTCACCGACCCCGAGGTGGACGCCGTCGTCATCGGCTCCCCGACGCCCCTGCACATCCCGCACCTCCTCGCCGCCGCACGGGCCGGGAAGGCCGTCCTCTGCGAGAAGCCGATCGCCCTCGACATGAAGGACGTCATCGCAGCCCAAGCCGAACTCGACGCCATCACCACCCCCGTGATGTTCGGCTTCAACCGTCGCTTCGACCCGAACTTCGCCGCCGTCCGCACAGCCGTCCTCAACGGGCGCATCGGCGAGCTCGAACAGCTCACGATCATCTCGCGCGATCCGGCCGCCCCGCCGGTCGAGTACATCGCCGTGTCCGGAGGCATCTTCCGCGACATGACGATCCACGACTTCGACACCGCGCGCTTCTTCCTCGGCGACATCGTCGAGGTCTTCGCCGCCGGTCAGAATCTCGATCCGGAAATCGAGAAGACCGGCGACTTCGACGCCGCGGTCGTCACCCTGCGCGCCGCCTCCGGTGCCGTCGCGACGATCATCAACAACCGCCACTGCGCATCCGGATACGACCAGCGCCTCGAGGCCTCGGGCCGCGAAGGAGCCCTCTTCGCCGAGAACGTCCGCCCGACGACGGTCCGCCTCTCCAATGGCGAGGTCACCGACGCTCAGGAGCCCTACCTCGACTTCTTCCTCGAGCGCTACGCCGACGCCTACCGCATCGAGCTCTCCGAGTTCATCGAGGCCGTCGAGTCCGCTTCGCCGACGCCGACGACCATCGCCGACGCGGTCGAGGCCCTCCGCCTCGCCGAAGCCGCGACCGAGTCTGCGACGACGGGCAAGCCGGTGAGGCTCGCCTGAACACATTCGGCCGTGCCCGCGGGCGCGGCCCCAATCCGCGGGCGGTCGGCGCTGCGAGAGCGGCGCCGACCCTTCGTGCGTGAGGATGGGACCGACATGAATGAGAGCCCTGCACCCAGTCCCCAGCCCGGCCCGGCCCCTTCCACGAGGACGACCACGTACGTCGCTCCGCGTCGAACGATCCGCCTGACCATGCCCGACGGCTGGGCGCACGCGGTCCTTGCGGGCGTGGAAGCGGTGTTCATCGCCTGGGCGCTGCTCGCCTGCGGGGCGGTCGGCGCATACGCGACCGTCGCATCGAATCCCTGGATGGGGAAAGCGAGCTGGGAGTCGGCGTTCCGCCTGGGCTCCGACCTCTTGGGATTCTCCCTCGGCGCACCGCTCAATGCCGCAGGGGTCGCTTACCGCGCCGTGCCGACCCTGTTCCTCATCATCATCATCGTCATCCTCCGCCTCCTCCTGCGCTCCGGGCGCGGTTTCCCGGCCTCAGCGCTGTGGTTCGCGGTACCCGCTTTTTCGACCGTCGCCTTCCTCATCGTCGGGGGAGGCTCGTACACGCACTGGTGGCAGGCGTATCCCGGCGCCCTCGGCGTGCCCCTCATCGCCTCGGCCTGGGCCTACGCGGATGCGAAGGGCGGGTGGAAGACCCTTGCGGGCGGGCGCGACTGGCTGCACGAGGGCCTTCGCCAAGGATTCATCCTCATCCTCGTCACCGTCCTGCTCTCCGGCGCTGCCCTCACCTGGACGCTGATGGCGCACGCCGAGGAGATGAAGGCGATCCACGCCCTTCTCCTCACGGGCTCTCGGTCGGCGGACGCCCTGATCGTTGCCGTTCAAGCGCTGTACGCCCCGACATGGATCGCCTGGGCGCTGGCATGGCTTACCGGTCCGGGAGTGTGGATCGGAATCGATGCGCTCCACTCGCCGGCAGCGACCTCCTCGGAGCCGATTCCCGGGATCCCGGTTCTCGGCGCCGTTCCGACTTCGACTCCCGGGATGATCGTGGTCCTCATCCCGATCCTGGTCGCCGCACTGAGCGGCGCCGTCCTCGGCCGGGTCCGCAAACGCCGGGGACTCGCGGACCAAGTGCGCACCGGGGGAGTGGCCGTCTCCCTGTTCGCCCTGGTCCTCGTCGTGTGGCTCCCGACCTCGGTCCTGCACCTGGGCATCGAGCGCATGAGCAGACTCGGACCGGACCTCCTCCCCCTCTTCTTCGCCGTCCTCTTCGAGATCGGCGCGGTGTTCCTCCTCGCAGAGGTGTGCGTGCATCCGCGCTTCATCGAGTTCCTGCGCCTCCAATGGCGGATCTCCCGGCTCGGACCCGGACAGACGGCCCGCGATCTCGCCCCCGTCACGCCGCGCTCCTCCGCCCTCGACGATGGTGCGCGTGGGGACGAGGGCGATCGCGCAGATGCCGACGAAACCGAGAAGGAGGACGATCTCGCCGAAGAAGCACGTTCCTCACAGGCCCTTGACCCCCTTCCCGCAGCCGACGGCGACCATGAGGCATGCGGCGGAGCCCCTGCCGAGCAAGCCGGGGCCGACCGCGTCCGTGCCGACGCGACCGGCGCCGAAGCGCAGGCCCCCAGGGCGAAGGCCCCGGTGCCGCCGATCCCCGTGCCTCTCGAGGAGGTCCTCGGTGAGGCGACGAGACGGATCCCGGCCGTGAAATCGCCCGCACTCCAAGCCGCAGAAGGACGGGGCGCTTCGACTGCGGGCGCGCCCGAGGAAGACGACGAGGCTGAGACGAGGATGCGACATGACGGTGAATGAATCCGAGAGCGTCCATGCGCCGATTCCCGATGCCGGCATCGCGGTCCTCGTCTCCGGCGAGGGCTCGAACATGCGCGCCCTGGTCGCCGCAGCCGAAGAACCGGCATGGGGAGGCGGGATCGCCTGCGTCCTCGCAGACAGGCGATGCGCGGCGATCGATTGGGCCGACGCCCACCGAATCCCGACGCGCGTGCTGAAGCTCAAGGACCACCCGGACCGGAGGGCCTGGGACCTGGCGCTCGTCGGGGCCCTGGACGGATTCGAGCCGGACCTCGTTGTGAGCGCCGGCTTCCTCAAGCTCCTCGGCCCCGCCGTGCTCACCCGCTACGAGGGGCGGATCCTCAACACGCACAACTCGCTCCTCCCCGCATTCCCGGGAGTCCGCGGCCCCGCCGACGCCCTCGAATCCGGGGTCAAGATCGCGGGCGCCACCCTCTTCTTCGTCGATGCGGGGACCGATACCGGCCCGATCATCGCCCAGACCGCCGTCCCGGTGGAGGACGACGACACCCCGGAGAGCCTCCTCGAACGCATCAAGAGCGCCGAACGCGTCCAGCTCGTCGAATCAATCGGCTGCCTCATCCGTGAAGGCTGGACGATCCGGGGGCGCCGCGTCCGATTCGGACAGCGCTGACCGGAGCGCATCGCGGAGCGCCTACCGCCCTGGGCGTAAAGAGCGCTACGATCAAGGCGGCCGCGACTGGCGAGGGTGGGACACCACCGGGGAGCGGCCGCACGATCCCATGAGGCGTCGCCCGCCTGGGCGCCGGGACATGAAGACACCGACATCGGAGGAAAACATGTCCGTACGCCTGGACAATCTCGAATCCATCGATCGGCGCCCCCTCAAGCGCGCCCTGATCTCCGTCTACGACAAGACCGGCCTGATGCCCCTCGCCGAAGCCCTCGCGGCCGCGGGCATCGAGATCGTCTCGACCGGTTCGACCGCCTCGCGCATCGCCGAGGCCGGGATCCCGGTCACCCCCGTTGAAGCCGTCACCGGCTTCCCCGAGTGCCTCGAAGGGCGAGTGAAGACCCTCCACCCGCGCATCCACGCGGGCATCCTCGCCGACCAGCGCAAGGCCGGTCACCGCGATCAGCTCGTCGAGCTCGGCGTGGCCGCCTTCGATCTGGTGATCTGCAACCTCTACCCCTTCTCCGCGACCGTCGCCTCGGGAGCCTCCTTCGACGAGTGCGTCGAGCAGATCGACATCGGCGGCCCCTCGATGGTGCGCGCCGCCGCGAAGAACCACCCCTCGGTCGCAGTCGTCACCTCGCCCGATCGCTACGCGGATGTCATCGCCGCAGCCGAGTCCGGGCGGGGATTCACCCTCGAGGAGCGCCGCGGGCTCGCCGCTGAGGCATTCGTCCACACGGCCCTCTACGATCTCGCGATCTCGGGCTGGTTCGCCGGGGAACTCGAGCGCGAGGACCTCGCCGACGAGCTCGACCTCGCCTGCGAAGAACGGCTCGACGCGGCCGACGCCGCCTTCCTCGCGGCCTTCGGCGGCGACGAGGACACGAGCGGGACCGGGGGGGAAACGGCCGAAGAGGCGAGCGATGAGGCCTTCCCGGTCGTCGTCGCCGAGTCCTTCGAGCGCGTCCGGGCCCTCCGCTACGGTGAGAACCCGCACCAGAACGCGGCCGTCTACCGCCTCCTCGACCCCGAGCTCCTCTTCTGCGAAGAGGGCGACGAGGCCGATGAGGATGCGCCCCTGCCGGGCATCGCGAACGCCCGCCAGCTCCACGGCAAGGCGATGAGCTACAACAACTACACCGACGGGGATGCGGCGATCCGCGCAGCCTACGACCACGAGCGCCCCTGCGTCGCGATCATCAAGCACGCGAACCCCTGCGGCATCGCCGTCGCCGACGACATCGCCGAGGCCCACCGCAAGGCCCACGCCTGCGATCCCGTCTCCGCCTTCGGCGGCGTCATCGCGACCAACCGGCCCGTCACGGTCGAACTCGCCGAACAGATCGTCCCGATCTTCACCGAAGTCGTCCTCGCCCCCGCCTACGAGGACGGGGCCCTCGAGGTCCTCGCGGCGAAGAAGAACCTCAGGGTCCTCGAAGTGCTCCCGCCCGAGCGCGGCCAGGCCGAGTTCAAGCAGATCTCGGGCGGCCTGCTCGTTCAGGAGCGCGACGACGTCGACGCCCCCGGCGACGACCCGGCCAACTGGGCCCTCGTGGCCGGCGAGCCCGCCGATGCGAAGACCCTCGCCGACCTCGAGTTCGCATGGAGGACGGTCCGAGCGGTCCGCTCGAACGCGATCCTCCTCGTCAAGGACGAGGCCTCGGTCGGCGTCGGAATGGGGCAGGTCAACCGGGTCGATTCGTGCAGGCTCGCCGTGGAGAGGGCGAACACCCTCGGCGGCCGTGCCACCGGCGACGCCGCGAAGGACGCGGGAGCCGACATCCAGTCGGCCGGTGGCGCCCGCGCAGACGACATCATCGCCGACGCCCCGGAGCAGCGCTCGATCGGCGCAGTCGCCGCATCCGACGCCTTCTTCCCCTTCGCCGACGGCCTCCAGGTCCTCATCGACGCCGGCGTGAAGGCCGTCGTCCAGCCCGGCGGCTCGATCCGCGACGAGGAATCGATCGAGGCGGCCAAGGCCGCGGGCATCACGATGTACCTCACGGGCACCCGCCACTTCGCGCACTGATCCGCCCTCGCGGCCGGCGCGCGAATGAACGATCATGGGTCTTCGTGAAGGCGCCCCCTTCGCGAAGAAAGGACAGTTCCCACATGCGAGACCCCCTCGCGCGCGCGGCCGCGGATGCGGGCATCGCGCTGCCCCCGCTCGGTCCCGCCCCGCGGCATTGGATCGCCCCGTGGAAGACCCTGCGGGGGCCCGCCTGGCCGCTTCCCAGCGTCGCTCCGCGATTCGCCCGCGAACTCCTGCGCAGGCGCGTACCCGCCCTCCTGCTGGGGGTCGCGGCGACCACCCTGGGCACAGTCGCCTCCGCCCTCGTCCCCTGGGCGATGGGCCGCGCCCTCGACACCGCCCTGACGACGGGCGTGTCCGCCGACCTGGCGATCGCCGGGGGAGTGTTCCTGCTCGTCGTCGTCCTCGTCGCAGCGGGGGACGCCCTCACGCAGATGACGGAGATCACCACGTGGATGGGGTCGTCCGTCGGCTCGGCCAGGACGATCGTCTCCCACGCATCCATGCACCCGCGCGCCGTCAAGCGCGACTCGACGGCGGGCGACGTCGTCACCGCGACGGATTCCGACGCCTCCGCATTGGGCAGGGCGACGTCCCTCATCCCCGAATTCGCGGCCTCGGCTGCGGCGACCGTCCTCGTCGCGGTCCTCATGCTGAGAACATCTCTCTCGCTCGGGCTCATCGTCCTCATCGGGATGCCGATCCTCGTCATCGGGCTCATGGCGCTCGGAGGGCCCCTCGAAGCCCGCCAGTCGGCGATGCGCGACGAGCAGGGGGAGCTGACGACGATCTCCACCGACGCCGTGCAGGGGCTGCGCATCCTGCGCGGGATCGGAGGGGAGGACTCGTATTCGAGCGCCTACCGGGCCCAATCGCAACGGGCGCGGGCCGCCGCGGTCAAGGTCGCCCCGACTGCCGCCCTTTTGGCGGCGACCCGCTCCGCAGTGCCCATGCTGTTCTCCGTCCTCGTCGTCGCCCAGGGGGCGATGCTCGTTTTCGACGGAGCGATGAGCGTCGGCCAGCTCCTCGCCTTCTACGGGTACATGACCTTCCTGCGCCATCCCCTGTGGATCCTCTCCGACTCGGTGGAGCACCTGACGCGCGCCTGGGTCGCGGTGAAGCGCGCTTCGACGATCCTCGCGATCCGCCCGATGACCCGCGACGAGGCCGGTTCCTCCGCCTCACCGCAGCGCGAAGACCATCCCTGGCTCGACTCCGATCCGATCGACTGGGCGAGTGCGGCGCTGGAGGACCCCCGAAGCGGGGTCGTCCTGCGCCCGGGGCTCACGACCGCGCTGCTCGCCCCGAGCGTGCAGATCGCCCGCGATGTCGCGCGCCGTCTCGCCCGCGTCAGCGATGACGAATCCTCCGCGATCCTGTCCGGCCCCGGGTTCCGCGTCCCTCTTGCGAGCCTGCCCGTGGACGAGGTGCGCAGACGCATCCTGCTCAGCGAGGAGACCCCGCAACTGTTCGCGGGCTCATTGCGCGAGAACCTCCTCGGAGCCGACGCGCCCCCGCCCGCCCGCCGCCCGCTGTCGGACACCATCTACCGGGAGGTCATCGCATCCGCTCCCGCGGGTGAAGAGGTCCTCCTGTCCGTGAGCCACGACCCCTCAGACGACGACCCCGCCCTTCTGGATGCGCTCACGGTTGCGGCGGCGTCCGATGTCCTCGCCTCCCTGCCCGGCGGGATGGACGGGCTGCTCGCGGAATCGGGGCGCAACGTGTCGGGCGGACAGCGTCAGCGCATCGCCCTCGCACGAGTGCTCGTGCACGACCCCGACATCGCCCTCCTCATCGAACCCAC
The DNA here is from genome assembly GCF_014208035.1 of Schaalia hyovaginalis. NCBI lineage: Bacteria > Bacillati > Actinomycetota > Actinomycetes > Actinomycetales > Actinomycetaceae > Schaalia > Schaalia hyovaginalis. Next base: position 837,705 of record NZ_JACHMK010000001.1, read on the forward strand.
CTCGGCGCTCGACTCCCACACCGAGGCCATCATCGGGGAGCGCCTGGCGGAGGCGCGCGACAAGCGCACGACCCTCCTCATCACGGAATCGCCCCTGCTCCTCGAGCATGCGGACCGCATCATCATCCTCGACTCCGACGGCTGCGCCATCGCCTCGGGGAGCTCCGACGACCTCAGGGTCGTAGCGGAGGACGGCGCCCCCGGCGTCGCCCATGCGCTGGCGCTGCTGCGCAGACAGGAGGAGCGATGAGACTCCCCCTCGCCTCGCCCGCCCTCACCGGGAAGCGCCTCCTCGCCCTCGTCCGCTCCTACGCCGCACCGATGACGGCGATCGTCGGGCTGCAGCTGCTCGCCGCGCTCAGCGCCGTTAGCCTGCCGTGGATCGTCGGGGACATCGTCGACGCCATCGGCGCGGGGACGACGCGCCAGTGGGTGCTCGGGCGCATCGGCATAGCCCTCGTCCTCGTCGCGCTCAACTTCATCCTCGTGTGGCTCTCCGACTACAAGTCGCGCACCCTGGGGGAGCGGCTCTTCGCGATCCTGCGGGAGGACCTCGTCGACGCAGTCGTCCACCTGCCCCTGTCGACGGTCGAGTCCGCGGGCAGCGGCGACCTCATCGGGAGGACGACTCACGACATCGACCGAGTGCAGATGATGATCCGCAGGGGGCTGTCCGCGATCCTCGTCCTCGTGACGACGGTGCTCGTCACGCTCGTCGCAGCCGCCATCGTCTCGCCGCGCCTGGTGTGGGTGCTCATCGCGGAGATCCCCCTCGTCGTGCTCGTCGCGAAGTGGTACGTGCCGCGCACCATCCCCTCCTATCAGGCGTCCTCCGCCGTCGTCGCCGAGTTCTCCGGCGTCGCCTCGGAGACGGTCGCTCAGGCGGAAACGGTGGACGCCCTGCGCCTGGGGCCGACGCGGTGGGCCAAGTACGACTCCCTCCTCGCCCAGATGTGGCGCCTGGAGCGCTACGGCGCGTGGATGCGGGTCTTCCTGTTCGTCGGGATGGTCATCGTGACCCTCAGCCCGATCGCCCTCCTCATCGCATTGGGCGCCGTGGGCGTCCCCGCGGGCTGGGTGAGCGCTGGCGCCGTCACCACGATGGTCATGTACTGCTACCAGTTGCGCGTCCCTTTGTGGGAGGCGACCTTCTGGAGCGATGAACTCCAATTCGCCTACACCTCCCTGCAGCGAATCTTCGGCGTCGACCTCGTCGAGGCGGATCGCAGGGCGAGGGAGGGGGCGACGGGCGGCGGAGCCATCGTCGTCGACTCGGTGGGCTACGCCTACCGGGAGGGCGCGCCCGTCCTCCACGACGTGTCGCTGACTCTGCGCGAGGGCGAGACCCTCGCGATCGTGGGGCCGTCGGGTGCGGGCAAGTCGACTCTCGGACGCATGATCGCGGGCATCCACCCGCCCTCGTCGGGCACGGTGCGGGCGGGCGGCGTCGACCTCGTCGATCTTCCCGAGAAGGAGCTGCGCCGCACGGTCGTCCTCGTCACCCAGGAGCATCACGTCTTCGTCGGATCGATCGCGCAGAACCTGCGCCTGGCGGCGGCCGACGCGGATGACGATGCCCTGTGGGAGGCCCTGCGCGCGGTCGGCGCCGCCGATTGGGTGGCGAACGAGGGCGGCCTCGAGATGCGCGTCGGAGCAGGGGGCGTCCAATTGCCGCCCGCCCGCGCCCAGCAGATCGCGCTGGCGCGAATCATCCTCATGAACCCCTCGACTCTGGTCCTCGACGAGGCGACATCCCTGCTGGACTCCTCATCGGCGCGCAGCGTCGAGCAGTCCCTGGCTCGGGTCCTGCAGGGGAGGACCGTCGTCGCCATCGCCCACCGGCTCCACACGGCGCACGAGGCGGATCGGGTGGCCGTCATGGTCGATGGGCGGATCGCAGAACTGGGGACCCACGACGAGCTGCTCGCCCTCGGGGGCGAGTACGCGCGCCTGTGGAAGGCGTGGCGCGGCGGCGACTGAGGGCGACCCGGGGCGCCGACGGGGGAGTCACAGCCCCGCGTCGGGGTGCTCGGGGAAGACCGGGAGCACGCCCGGGATGTGGCTGTGCGCCGTGAGGGGATTCGTGGGGATCTCGTAGGCCCGATCGAGGAAGGGGCGGATCCGTTCGGCGAGGTCGTCGGGCCGCCCGTCGGAGACGAAGACGACGCGCGGGTGGAGCTTCGCGGACTCGACGAGGTCGAGGATCGGCCGCGAATCCTCCCACTCCGACTCGACCCAGTACACCGTCCAATCCGGGCCGAGCGCCCCGGTCGCCGAGACGACGAGACGGCGAACGCGGCAGCCGGGGGGCAGGGCGGTCACCACGTCCTCATCGAGGTCGATCATGAGATCGGGCCCCGATACGGCGGTGAGGCTCCCCTCGGGGATCTCGCGCGGATCTTCGGCCTTCGCGAGGCGCTTGGACGCGGAGATGTCCGGGCGCTCGGGCGGGTCGGCGAGCCGGAGCATCCAGTCCACGAACCGCCAGGTCATGAGCTCGGGGCGGACATCGAGCACCTCGGGCGCCACGGCGCGGAAACGGCAGACCGCGAGGAACCATTGGAGGGGATCGACCGGCCCGAGGAGGAGGCCCTCGCGCAGGTAGAGGGCCCGCTGCATGATCGCATCGCGCACGGGATCCTTCGTGACCTTGCGGGCCTTGCGCAGGCGGCGATGGAAGCGCTTCTGCGCCGAGGCGTAGTCGTCGCCGTTCGTCCACTGGTCGCCCGGCCAATTGTGCAGGCGCACGACCTCCTCCCTCAGGGAGAATCGCTCGCCCGTGTGCCCCCGGCGGTCGAGGATCCCGTCCCACTGCTCGACCAGTGAGAGCGCCCGGGCGAACTCCTCGGGGATCGGCAGTTCGAGGATGATCCCGGGGGCGAGGGCGGCGACCTCGGCCATCCAGTCGCGCAGCTGGACGCGGGTCACCGGTCGGCCCTCGACGCTCTTCCACCTCGGGTCGCCCGCCCGCGCCGCGAAGGCCCGTTCCCATTCGTCGAGGGCGGCGGCGAGATCCCCGAGGGGGCGATCGGGGGTGCGCGACTGGGGGATCGTCGGGTCCTCGGCGTCGTAAAGCGCTTCGAGATGGGCGATCGCCTTCAACATGAGGGAGCTCTCGGGCAGGACGAGGCGCTTCTTCGACGCGAGCTGCACCGGGTTGAGGAACTGCGTGAGCAACCAGGCTGCATCGGGTGAATGCGCCAGGTCGGCGGCCCTCTTCGTCGCCGCGCGCACGCCCTCGTTGATCGCCGCGATCGTCGGCAGGGACGCGAGCTCGGGCTTCGTGAGCTTACGGCCGTCGGGGAAGCGCTTCTTCGCGCCGTGCATCCCGAGCTCGAGCAGGAATGCGGGCGCGGAGCGTGAGGGGCGTTCCTTCGGGGCCATGCGCCCATTGTCCCTCATCGCGAGGGCGCGCACGCGGTCAGCAGGGTTCAGCGGGGTCCAGTAGGTTCGCACCCCCGCGCGCGGGTACGATTGAGCCGTGAATACGACTGATCTCCGTCCCGTCCTCGTCGTCGACTTCGGCGCCCAGTACGCCCAGCTCATCGCGCGTCGCGTGCGCGAGGCGTCCGTCTATTCCGAGATCGTGCCCCACACGATGCCCGTCGCCGACATGCTCGCGAAGGATCCGGCGGCGATCATCCTGTCCGGCGGCCCCTCCTCCGTGTACGAGGACGGAGCGCCGTCCATCGATCCGGCGGTGTTCGACGCGGGGGTCCCGGTCCTGGGCATCTGCTACGGCTTCCAGACGATGGCCCAGGCCCTGGGCGGGTCGGTGGGGCGCACCGGGACCCGGGAGTACGGGCACACCGATGCCGCTATCGGCGCCGGGTCCTGCCTCTTCGCGGGGACGCCCGTCGAGCAGGTCGTGTGGATGAGCCACGGCGACGCCGTCCAGACCGCGCCCGCAGGATTCGAAGTCACCGCCTCGACCTCTCAGACCCCCGTCGCCGCCTTCGAGAACCGGGAGCGCCGCCTCTTCGGCCTGCAGTGGCACCCCGAGGTCGGGCATTCCGCCTACGGGCAGGACGCCCTGAAGAACTTCCTCTACGAGGGCGCCGGGATCACCCCGACCTGGAACGCCGGATCGATCGTGGACGAGCAGGTCGCGAAGATCCGCGCCCAGGTCGGCGATGCGCAGGTCATCTGCGCCCTGTCCGGCGGCGTCGACTCCTCCGTCGCGGCCGCCCTCGTCCACAAGGCGGTCGGCGACCAGCTCACCTGCTTCTTCATCGATCACGGCCTCCTGCGCGCGGGTGAGCGCGAGCAGGTCGAGGGCGACTACGCGCGCGGCATGGGGATCCGCGTCATCACCTGCGACGAGTCCGAGCGCTTCCTCAGCGCGCTCGCGGGCGTTAGCGACCCCGAGACGAAGCGCAAGATCATCGGCCGCGAGTTCATCCGCTCCTTCGAGGCCGCCCAGAAGCAGGTCGTCGAGGAGGTCGGGGCGGCCGGCGGCGAGGTGAAGTTCCTCGTCCAGGGCACCCTGTACCCGGACGTCGTCGAGTCCGGCGGCGGCGAGGGCGCGGCGAACATCAAGAGCCACCACAACGTCGGCGGCCTTCCCGAGGACATGACCTTCGAGCTCGTCGAGCCGCTGCGCGCCCTCTTCAAGGACGAGGTCCGCGCGGTCGGCCGTGAACTCGGGTTGCCCGACTACCTCGTCAACCGTCAGCCCTTCCCGGGTCCCGGCCTCGGCATCCGCATCATCGGCGAGGTGACGAAGGAGCGCCTCGACATCCTGCGCGCCGCGGACCTCATCGCCCGAGAAGAACTCACTGCCGCGGGATTGGACGCGCAGATCTGGCAGTGCCCGGTGGTGCTCCTCGCGGACGTGCGTTCCGTGGGCGTTCAGGGCGACGGCCGCACCTACGGGCATCCGGTCGTGCTGCGCCCGGTGTCCTCCGAGGACGCGATGACGGCCGACTGGACGCGCCTGCCCTACGACGTGCTCGCCCGCATCTCGACGCGGATCACGAACACCGTGCCCGAGGTGAACAGGGTCGTGCTCGACGTGACCTCGAAGCCGCCGGCCACGATCGAGTGGGAGTGAGTTTTTGAAACTCCGAACCCGTTGCGGCACAACGATTTTGCGGTTTTATATCTCTCTTTTGATAACGATTTGATAACGCTCCCCATAGGCCGTATCATTCTGTATCCCCAGTGGATTGCGGGTAAAGAATGTTCTTTTGCGGCTTATAAGTGAGGACAACCATATTAGAAAGCCCTTACCGATGGCAACGTCGGTAAGGGCTTTTGCTGTCTATTCATCAGTATCGGGGCTATCTTTGAGTGCATCCACCAGGAAATCACTCAATTCCTGTGAGGGAACTTTTGCCCACCGCAGGGTGGTGTCGTACTTGGGGTAGTTGTACCGCCAGCGGTCATAGTCCTCCCTGGTGATCTCCCCGGCCTCCAGCTTCTTGGCCTGCTCCGCCCAGGCGGACAGCATATCAAGCATATTGGCATAGGTCTTGCCTTTGGATTTGTCCAGACGCAGACAAACCTCGCCGTCAATCTCCCCAATAGTCAGCCCCCGAATATCCTCCAAAGCAAAGAGGGTGTGCATCAGGCCGATGTCGGTATCTATGTCAGGGACGGTCAGGGCATCAGGGGAAATATCAAAGAAGTCAGCCAGGGTCTTTGTCAGGTCGGCCTTGGGGGTGCGGCTCCCGGTTTCATACTGTGCCATACGCACATCGGCGGAGCGTTCCGGGAAACCCACCACCATGCCAAGATACTTCTGTGTGATGCCCTTCATGTTGCGGAAGAAACGAATACGTTCACCAATCGCCATAACTGCCAACTCCAATCTATGTAATGGGGACACTTGAAGTATAACAGATATGTTTAGACCAGTCAAGAGAAAAATAAATAAATTTGTTTATATTTTCTCGTTGGAAGGTCTTGACATAACGGAATAGAGTTAGTATAGTAGGACTACGTTAAGCAAATAGCGTTAAATCAAAAGAAAGGAGGAATCCATATGGAGAACAGATTCATCCGGGCGGAAGAAGTTGCGGACGAGCTGGGTGTATCGAAGCCCTACGCCTATAAACTCATCCGGCAGCTCAACGAAGAATTGAAGGACAAGGGCTTCATCACCATCGCAGGGCGGGTCAACCGCCAGTATTTCAACGAACGGCTCTACGGGGCCAGAAAGGAAGGGAACTAAATGCCAGTCTTTAAGGACGAAGCAAGAGGAACATGGTACGTCATGGTGCGGTATCAGGACTGGACGGGGGAGCGCAAACAGAAGTGCAAGCGTGGCTTTGCCACCAAACGGGAGGCCCAGGAGTGGGAGCGCAGTTTCCAGATGCAGACCTCCGGCGACCTGGATATGACCTTTGAAGCCTTTACCGAGCTTTACATCAAGGATATGAAACCCCGGCTCAAGGAGAACACCTGGCTGACCAAGGAGAACATCATCCAGAAGAAAATTCTGCCCTACTTTGGCAAGCGGAAGATTAGCGAGATCACCACCAAGGACGTGATCGCATGGCAGAACGAGTTGCTGGCCTACCGGGACGAGAAGCGCAAGCCCTACTCGGCTACCTACCTCAAAACCCTGCACAACCAGCTTAGCGCCATCTTCAATCACGCTGTCCGCTTCTATGAGCTGCGTTCCAATCCCGCCGCCAAGGCTGGGAACATGGGGTCAGAGGAACGGAAGGAAATGCTGTTCTGGACGAAAGCGGAGTACCAGAAGTTTGCAGATGCCATGATGGACAAGCCCGTTTCCTACTACGCCTTTGAAATGCTCTACTGGTGTGGTATTCGGGAGGGGGAACTGCTGGCCCTGACCCCGGCAGACTTTGACTTTGAGGCCGGGACGGTGAAAATCAGCAAGTCCTATCAGCGGCTCCACGGCAAGGACGTCATTACCACGCCAAAGACGAAGAAAAGCAACCGCACCATTAAAATGCCCAACTTCCTCTGTGACGAGATGAAGGATTACCTGGGGATGCTCTACGGTATCAAGAAGAAGGAGCGCATTTTCACCATCACGAAAAGCTATCTCCACCATGAGATGGACAGAGGGGCGAAGTCGGCAGGGGTCAAGCGTATCAGAATCCACGACCTCCGGCATTCGCACATCTCACTTCTGATTGACATGGGCTTCTCCGCTGTGGCGATTGCTGACCGTGTGGGGCATGAGAGTATCGAGATCACCTATCGCTATGCCCACCTGTTTCCGTCCAAGCAGACGGAAATGGCAGACAAATTGGACTTTGAAAGGATGGGAGCGTAATGTCAGCTAAGAATTTGGACACTCACAACCGCTGGAGGAACAAGACCGTGGCCTTCCGGGTATCCCCGGAGGAAAACAAGCAGATTGACGCCGCTGTGCGGCTCTCTGGCCTGACGAAGCAGGACTACATCACCCGGCGGCTCTTAGACCGGGCCGTGGTGGTGCAGGGCAATCCCAGGGTCTACAAGGCCCTGCGTGACCAACTCGCCGCCGTCCTGGGGGAACTGCGGCGCATTGAGGCCGGGGGCGACGTGGGGGATGAACTTCTCGCCACCATTGACCTTATCTCAGTGACGCTGGGCGGCATGAAGGAGGATTGATAGATTGATGGATTCCAGAGAAACGAAAAGGACTGTCCCGGTTCCGTCTGTTGGCGCAGACGGGGAACAGCCCAATTCTCAAACAACTACCCAAAGTATAGCAGAGGAAACGGCTGAAAACAACCCCCAAGAGAAAGATTTAGAGGAAATGCTCCGGGATATGCGGCGCATGAACGACCCAGCCTACCTCCACACAGTTTCCATGAACGACCTTTACCAGAACATCTACCAGAGCAGACCGCCCGTAATAGACGGTCTGCTCTACCCTGGGACGTACCTCTTTGCGGGAGCGCCCAAGGTGGGCAAGTCGTTCCTGATGGCCCAGCTTGCCTACCATGTCAGCATGGGCCTCCCCCTGTGGGGCTACCCTGTCCACAAGGGGACTGTCCTCTATCTGGCGTTGGAGGACGACCACCGCCGCTTGCAGGGGCGGCTATACCGAATGTTCGGCACAGAGGGCACCGACAATCTGCTCTTTGCGGTCTACGCCAAACAGCTTGGCGTTGGCCTGGAGGAACAGCTAAAGAAGTTCGTCCGGGAACACCCGAACACCAAGCTGATTATCATTGACACCCTCCAGAAAATCCGGGAGGCTGGTGGGGATAAGTACAGCTACGCCAACGATTACGAGGTGGTGGGTAAGCTGAAACGCCTTGCCGATGATTGCGGCGTCTGCCTCCTGCTGGTACACCACACTCGAAAGCAACAGGCAGATGACAAATTCGATATGATCTCCGGCACCAACGGTCTGCTGGGAGCGGCGGACGGGGCCTTTCTTCTTCAAAAGGAGAAGCGGACAGACGGCAGCGCCGTTCTGGACGTGGCCGGGCGTGACCAGCAAGACCAGCGATTCTATCTTACCAGGGACAAGGAACGGCTGATATGGACGCTGGAGCGTACGGAAACGGAGGCATGGACAGAGCCGCCCGACCCGGTGCTGGAGGCCATAGCCGCCCTTGTGACGGCGGAGAAGCCGACCTGGGGTGGTACGGCCACCGAGCTGGTAGCGGCGCTCCAGACCGACATGAAGCCCAACGCCCTGGCGATGCGGCTAAACGTCCGGGCCGGGAAGCTGCTGATAGACTACCACATCCGCTATGAGAACAGCAGGAGCCACGCCGGGAGAAGTATCAGCCTGACGCTGGAACCGTCCCAGGCGTGACGACCGTGACGGCTGTGACGGCTTTTTTGAGAGTGGCGGCGGTGTCTGAAACATCGTCACGGTCGTCACGGCTGTCACGGGGAGCAGCAAAGTTTAGGCGGGGTGCAGGGTGCCCTTTTCAAAGGGCGGCCCTGCTGGGGGAGGCAACCGCAGTTGCCGGGGGCAAAGCCCCCACACCCCCTCGGAGAGCCCACGACACTTTGCAGACCGAAGGGATGAAAGTGTCATAGTGAGTTATTACACTTCCTGCAGGAAGTGCCTCCCCCGAACCCCCGTCCTCTTTCAACAACCCAACATCTGAAACAGGAGGATTTTTGCCTATGGCGAGAGGCGACGGTATTGACCGTACCAACGCAAGAAATATGAGGCTGACCGAAACCAAGATCGGTAACACCCAGCAGCACAACGAGCGTGAGAAGGATTCCTATGTCAATCAGGACATTGTACTGGAGCGGACGCCGCTCAATGTCCATTTCAAAACCCCGTCTGCCGGGTATCGGGAGATGTTTGCTCAAATGGAGGCCGACGGCGTGATCTCCACCCGTGGCATCAAGGAGGATGCCTTTCGATACGGTGAGTTGGTCTTTGATGTAAACTCCGCTTACTTCTACAATCACGGCGGGTATGACTTCGCAAAACAATTTTACACCGAAGCCTATAAAGCCGCAATCAAAATCGTGGGCGGAGAGCAGTATATTTTGTCGGCGGTCATGCACGCTGACGAGCGCAACCGGGCCATGTCCGAGGCGCTGGGGGAGGACGTGTACCACTACCACCTCCATGTGGTTTATATCCCGGTAGTGGAGAAGGAGATACGCTGGACAAAGCGGTGCAAGGACAAGTCCCTGGTGGGCAAGGTCAAGGAAACGATCATGCAGGTGAGCATGAGCAAGAAGTGGGCGTCCAAGCCCATTCTGGACGAAACTACCGGGGAGCCGTTACGCACAGCTAAGGGCAAACCCGTTCTACGAAAGTCGTACAGTGTCCTGCAAGATGATTTCTTTGAGCATATGCGCTCCGCTGGCTATGACGATGTAGAGCGTGGGGAACGTGGTAGTTCCGAAGAACATTTGACTGTTACGCAGTTCAAGACGGAGCGTGAGCAGGAACGGCTTGCACAGCTTCAAGAGGTGTCGGCGCTGGCCCAGGTTGAGGCCGACAAAAAGAATAAGGAGGCAGCATCAGCTGAGAAGAAAGCGGCCCAGGCCAGGGCTAAGCTGGACGATGTAGCGCCCTTGCTCAAGGGCATGGAGAAACTGGCGGCGGACTTCTCCGACGACCCGGAGCGGACGCTGCCGGAGGCGGGGCCGCTGGAATCGGCCAAGTCCTACCGGGAGAAAAAGGCCAAGCCCCTTTGGGAGAAGATCGTCAAGGTGCTGCGCTCCGTCTACCGGGCCTACTTCGACCTCAAGAGCAAGTTTGAGCGGTTGCAGAGCGCCTATGATCGTGAGGTCAGTAAGAACGGCTCCCTGTCAGCCAGGATTTATGAGGTTTGTGCCGAGAGGGACGGCTTGAAAGGGCAAGTCAGGGACTATGAGCGGGTCAGACGGGCCATTGGCCCGGAACAGGCGGACAGGATACTGGAGGCAGCTTACCAGCAGGAACAGGTCGAAAAGGAGCAGAAATGGGGTGCAAGGTCAAAAATAAGGGTAGGCGCACGATAATCACAAAAAATGGAGGTAATTTCATGGAAAAGTACATCTTTGACGAGGGCAACGGTCTGTGGTATGAGTTGCAGAGGGACTAACAATATTCGGGCGTGTGCGGCGGAAATCGTGGACACAGAAATTATTTGCGCATGAGGCCCCAAATCGGAGGGTGTCCCGGTGAATGCCCTCCTGATTTATTTGGGACAGCGGGTAAAAACTTCTTGCATTTTAGAGTGTGCTATGCTATACTGCTGTCATCCTGATTTGAGGAGTCTATTCAACATGCGGCAAGGTATTCTTAAATAAAATTTGATAATGGGCACAAAAATAATTGCCCCTTGCAGGGGCTTGGTTTTTGTACCCAATTTAAGAATGCTTTTGCCTTTTTATCAAATATCGTGACGGATAACGGCTCATGTTAGCTGAATGCGTTTCTATGTATCCGAAGTCATGATCCCCAGCGGTAAAAGTATTTGCCGCTGGGGATTTTTGCGCCCTTTTGGGCCTTGTATGGAGGATAGACATGAACATTATCAATATCGGGATTCTTGCCCATGTAGATGCGGGCAAGACGACACTGACAGAAAGCCTGCTGTATGCCAGCGGAACCATTTCAGAGCCGGGGAGCGTCGAAAAAGGGACAACGAGAACGGACACTATGTTTTTGGAGCGGCAGCGTGGAATTACCATTCAAACGGCAGTCACTTCTTTCCAGTGGCACAGTTGTAAAGTCAATATTGTGGATACTCCCGGCCACATGGATTTCTTGGCAGAGGTATACCGCTCTCTGGCTGTTTTGGACGGGGCCATCTTGGTGCTCTCCGCTAAAGATGGCGTGCAGGCCCAGACCCGTGTTCTGTTCCATGCCCTACGGAAATTGAACATCCCCACCATTATCTTTATCAACAAGATCGACCAGGTTGGCATTGATTTGGAGAGCGTATATCAGTCTGTTCGGGATAAGCTCTCCGCTGATATTATCATCAAGCAGACAGTGTCGCTGTCCTCGAAAATAACTCTGACAGAAAACACTAGTGCAGAGGTGTGGGATTCGGTCATCGAAAATAACGATGAGTTATTGGCAAAGTATATCGCAGGAGAATCAATCAGTCAGAAAGAACTTGCGCAAGAAGAACAGCGGCGAGTTCAAGACGCCTCCCTGCTCCCGGTCTATCATGGTAGCGCCAAAAACGGCCTTGGCATTCAACAGTTGATGGATGCGGTGATAGGGCTGTTCCAATCGACCAAGGAACAGGGGAGCGCCGCCCTGTGCGGTAGAGTTTTTAAGGTGGAGTATACAGATTGCGGCCAGAGGCTTGTCTATCTGCGGCTATACAGCGGAACGCTGCGTCTGCGGGATACGGTGGCCCTAGCCGGGAGAGAAAAGCTGAAAATCACAGAGATGCGTATTCCATCCAAAGGGGAGATTGTTCGGACAGATACCGCCCATAAGGGCGAAATTGTCATCCTTCCCAGCGACAGCTTGAGATTAAACGATATATTGGGGGACAAAACCCAACTTCCTCGTGAAATGTGGAGTGATGTTCCCTTCCCTATGCTGCGGACGACGATTACGCCAAAAACGGCAGAGCAAAGAGACCGGTTGCTGGACGCTCTTACGCAAATTGCGGATACTGACCCGCTTTTGCACTACGAGGTGGATTCCACCACCCATGAGATCATTCTTTCTTTTTTGGGTCGGATGCAGTTGGAGGTTGTTTCCGCTTTGCTGACGGAAAAATACAAGATTGAAACAGCAGTGAAGGAACCCACCGTCATTTATTTAGAGCGGCCGCTCAAAGTGGCCAGTCACACCATCCATATCGAGGTGCCGCCTAACCCGTTTTGGGCATCTATCGGACTGTCTGTTACACCGCTCCCGCTTGGCTCCGGTGTAAAATACGAGAGCCGGGTTTCCCTGGGATACCTGAACCAGAGTTTTCAAAACGCTGTCATGGATGGTATCCGTTACGGTTTGGGGCAAGGCTTGTGTGGCTGGAACGTAACGGACTGTAAGATTTGCTTTGAATACGGACTTTACTATAGCCCGGTCAGTACGCCGGCGGACTTCCGCTCATTGGCCCCGATTGTATTGGAACAGGCATTGAAGAAATCTGGGACGCAGTTGCTGGAACCTTATCTCTCCTTCACCCTCTATGCGCCCCAGGAATACCTTTCCAGGGCTTATCATGATGCGCCGAAATACTGTGCCACCATCGAAACGGCCCAGATAAAAAAGGATGAAGTTGTCTTTACTGGCGAGATTCCCGCCCGTTGCATACAGGCATACCGTACTGATTTGGCCTTTTACACCAACGGGCGGAGTGTGTGCCTGACGGAACTGAAAGGGTATCAGGCCACTGTCGGCGAGCCAATCATCCAGCCCCGTCGTCCAAACAGCCGTTTGGATAAGGTGCGCCATATGTTCAGTAAGATTCCTTGATACGCCACAGCAAGGATGGTTATTGCATTTCCCTGCCTTTCGTGGTAAAATGTAGTTGTAAACCACCAGAGAAAACAACAACCCTGCTACCCCCCGTTATCACCACCGATAACAATTTGATAACAGCCCATCGTATAGGGCTGGATAATATGGACACATCAAATAATCAAAAAAATGAGGTATCAAATTTATGAAGCAAAATCCGTTAAATATGATGCCCAACAACGAGTGGGAGTAGGTCGAATCCGGCTGCTGCCAGGAAGCGGTGTCGAGTAGTGCTTCGTGCGCTCATGCGGAGACAAAGCGCTTGAATTGGAGGTGCGGTGTCGCAATTGTGGGGTAAAAGCCTGCAATTGCGACATGGGTGCTTCGAATCACGTAGGGGCCATCGCGCGGCTCTCCGATTCCGAAGGCGTCTTCACCACGGCCCAGGCGAAGCGCATGGGCATCCCGCGCGACGCCCTGCACGACGCGGTCGAGTCCGGCCGCCTCGAGCGCATCGTGCGAGGCGCCTACCGGATGGTGGGGTCCGGCTCCTCCTTCACGGATGAACTGGCGGCGATATGGAAGCTCACCGCCCCGGCGAAGTTCTCCCACGAGAGGATGCGAGTCCCGGAGTGGGACGGCATCGCCGTTGGGGGCTCCACTGCCTCCGCCCTCCTCGAGATCGGAGACCTGCACCTCTCGCCGTATCGGATATACGCCTCCGGGAGGATGAATACGAGGAATCCGTCGGCGAGTTTTGCCAGGCGCGAGGTGGCGCGCAACGAGGTGAGGTTCGCATCGGGGTTCCCTGTGACGTGCCCCGAGCGCACTGTGTTCGACCTCGTCGTGGACGATGAGGAGCTCTCGCTGGTGGCGGATGTCCTGGGCGACGCTTCGAGGAAGTTCCCCGACTTCGACTACGGGAGACTCCAGAGGCTGCTCGAAGGTCGTTACGGTGAAAGGCGGGGGCGCGGGATTCACCAAGGCCTGATGGAGGACTCCGGACTTCTCGGGAAGGAGGCGCAAACATGAAGTACAAGAGCGCCGCCGCGCTCGAGATGGCGGTCAAGGCCGCCGCCGCGGCGGGGCAGAAGCCGAAGGCATGACCTGGAAGCCGACAACGTGCGGATGAGAATAGATATCTACGTCTTCGAATGAGCGCCGCTCGACGCTTTGCCCGTCGTCGGGCGGGAGAGCATGGAGAACCTTCGGGTTTTGCAAGGATGGGATCTTCAGGGCCTGACTGCACGCTTTCGGTGATGGGAAGGCCGAAGAATCTCCGGCTCTCCCGTTTCGCTGACCGCATCAGCACGGGCGATGCCGCGATTGGCTGGGAGTAGGCCGACGACTGAGGATGACCTCACTGCGAAGATGGAGGATACTCGTTCCATGGCAGTGAGCGGGGCGCGATGAGTCTGAGCGCATACATCGTCTGGTTCATGCTCGCCTCGATCGCCGGATGGCTCTTCGAGTCCGCCTACAGCATCGTGCGCAACGGCCGATGGGAGCGGCGCGGATTCCTCTTCGGCCCCCTGTGCCCGATATACGGCTTCGGCGTCGTCGCCGGGCTCCTGCTCTTCGGCAGGCCCGGAGCACTGATGGCGGATTTTCCCGCCTGGGCCGTCTTCCTCGTCAGTATGGGAGGAAGCGCCGTCCTCGAATACGGCGTCTCGGTCGCCCTCGAGCGGCTGTTCGGAGCCGTGTGGTGGGACTACTCGGACCTGCCCGCGAACCTCAACGGTCGTATCTGCCTGCCCGCATCGCTTCTGTTCGGCGCCGCAGGGGTCTTCATCGCCTCCGTCCTCGCGCCGCTGCTCAACGAGGCCGCGATGCGCATCAGCCCAGGTGCATTCGAGGTTATTGCGCTGGTGTCGGTCGCCCTGGTGGCGTGCGATACGACGGCGACGGTCATCATTCTCAGCGACCTCAAGGAGAAGATCGTCGGAATCGATGAATCCGCGAACGGATATGCGAGCATGCGCGTCGAACAGGCGGTCGGCGCCGTACGCTCGGTATCGGATCGCCTGAACGGCGGTGTCAGGAAGATCATCGGACGGCAGGGCGGACTTGATTACGTCGTCGCCCAATTGAGCGGACGGCAGTTGCGCATTCTGGTGCAACTGCGCAGATTCCGCTCGGAGGGCGTACGGGAGAAAGTCGATACCATCCGTCGCGCCGTTCAGGATCGAGGAGAAGAATGACGGGACGGGCTCTCATGGGGACGGGGAAGACCCGTTTGGCGCTGCAAGTCAGGGAAACGGCCGATGAACTTGCGAGGACGGGGCGCGTCGCCGAGATGGGGCGTTACATCCAGCACGGAAGCGTTTCCACGCTTGAGCACGTCCTGAGGGTCGCCGACAGGGCTCTGGCCTGTTCGCGAAAACTGGGCATCCGGGTCAGCGAAGACGAGCTCATCCGGGGCGCCATTCTCCACGACTACTATCTCTACGACTGGCACGATCCCAACATCAAGGGGCATGCGACGAAGCATCCCCTGAGAGCGTTGAAGAACGCGGAGGAGGATTTCCTCCTCACCGATAGGGAGCGCAACATCATCGCCGCGCACATGTGGCCGCTCCCCCCGACCCGCGTCCCCCGGTGCCGGGAGGCGTGGCTGGTCTGTTTCGCGGACAAATGGTGCTCGCTCGAGGAGACGCTGTTCATGCGCGGCGCCGCCCGCGACAAGCCCTGAAGCCCGGCGAGTCGGTCCTGCCGCCATCCGACGGTGGCGGTGCCGGTGCGAAACCCCCGAGCTTCGGCAGACATGCGTGTCTTCGGCCGGCAGGCGCCTGTATCGGTTTGAGTCAGCCAGCGCTTCCTCATGCGTGGCTCGCCTTCCCGTCACCGGTGGGACGGGCGGGCCGAAGGCATTGCTGTCTTCTGCGCGGACGCTCATCCCGCCGGACGACTCCGGGTCAGAACTCCCGTCTCTCGTAGAGCTTCACGGCGATGGCGCAGGAGAGCGCGAGGAGGGCGAGCGTCAACAGGGTGAACGCCCCGAGGAGGAACAGCAGCAGTCCGCTCGGTGTCGCAAGCGCGGCGGGGAGCACGGCCCTGAGGCGATCGCCGAAGCCGGAGGACGCGGCGAAGGAGGAGCCTCCGCCGATGAGGAATGCGAGTGCGAACATCGTGAGCATCGGGACGAAGGCGGCGGCGCCCTTCGCGCCGATCGCGGCGAACAAGGGCGTGGATAGTGCTACGGAGATGCCCGCGATCAGTGCCGATACGGCGCAGACGAAGATCCCCAGAGCGGTGGGGGAGGCGATGGTGAAAACCGAGTCGAGATCGGAGCCGGACGGGAGTGTCGGCGTGATGACAAGGCCGTAGGTCCACGAGACGAGCGAGCCGAGCAGGAAGGAGACGCACATCGCGCTCAGGGTTTCGAGGTAGCGGCCGATGATGAGTGAGCGGCGCGCTTGAGGCATTGCGAGGTGGAAGAGGCCCCACCCGTTCTGGTCGTCATTCGCCCAGAGCCTCAATGAGAGCGTGTAGGGGAGGAAGATCGCCAGCGGTGCGCCGATGACGAGGGGCGTATCCATCGCCGCCGTCATGAAGATTCCGAGGACGAGGCACACGGCGGCGGTCAGCGACAGCTGCACCTTCGTGATGGCGAGATCCGTCATGATTACTTTCTTCATCGCCGACCTCCCAGAGTCATGAGCATGTACTTCTCCACCGTTGCGGGCTCGAGTGCGATCCGGCCGAAGCGCTCAGCGAATGCGAAACGGTCGCGGACGAGGACTTCGGTGCTGTAGGCGCCGGGGACGATAGCCACCGCATCGTCGAGGGCGGACTCGGCGCGAAGCGCCTCGAGGTCGGTGCTCGAGCAGATGGCGACGCCGGCCAGTCCCGTGATCTCCTCCTTGGTCAAAGAGAAGACCGCGCGGCCCGCGTCGATGCAGGTGACCGTGTCGGCGCAGGCGTCGAGGTCGCTCGTGATGTGCGTGGACAGCAGGATGGCGCGCTCGCCCTCGGCGACGAAATCGAGGAGGATGTCGATCGTCTCAGCGCGGGCCATCGGGTCGAGGCCGGCGGTCGCCTCGTCGCAGATGAGGAGGTCGGGTTCGTGGGCCAGGGCGAAGGCGATCTGGAGCTTCATGCCCATGCCGCGCGAAAGGTCCTTGATCCTCTTCTTCGGGTCGAGGCTGAAGGCGTCGAGGTGGCGCGCGAAGAGTGCGTCGTTCCATCGCGGGTAGTTCGTCCGGCCGATCGGGCCGAGGGCGCGTACCCGGAGCTGCTCGGGGAAGGGGCAGGTGTCGAGGACGACTCCGATCCTTTCGAGGAGGCGAGTCCGCACATTCTCACTTGAGCGGGGGTCTTCGCCGAAGACTCTGATCTCGCCCTCGTCGGGGGAGGTGAGACCGAGGATCGTTTTGATCGTCGTCGTCTTCCCGGCGCCGTTGCGCCCGACGAATCCGGCGATCGTGCCCGCTTCGACGTTCAGGTTCACGCCGTCGAGGGTGAAACCGGGGTAGGTCTTCTTCAGGCCGGTGACCCTCAGAATGTCGCTCATCGATGGTCCTTTCGGTTCGCCGCTGCGCTCATCGTGCATCTGCGGCGAGGAGATCGATCATCTCGTGGAGGTCCTTGGCGTCGAGTCCGAGGGCGGCCCCGTCCTCGACGATCGCGGCGAGCCTTGATTCGAGGGTGCGCAGGGCCTCCTCCCGTTGCAGTTCGAGGCTGCCGCCGGTGACGAAGCTGCCCTTGCCCTGGACGGAGTCGATGAAGCCCGCTGCTTCAAGGTCGGCGTAGGCTCGTTTCGTCGTGATCACGCTGACCTTGAGGTCGTTCGCGAGCGCCCGGATCGAGGGGAGCGCCTGTCCGGGCGCGAGTTCGCCCGAGAGGATCGCATCGCGGATCCGGCTCGCGATCTGCTCGTAGATAGGCTTGTTCGACGAGTTCGAGATGATGATGTCCATAGTTCTCCTGAGGGTTCCTCGCGGCCGCGAGGAACCCGATGACCGATGCATCTGATTATGGAGTGTATATGCAATATGCACACCGGTCAAGGAGTTTCGCTGCGGGTGCGCAGGCTATATCGAGGAGATCGCGGCCCTCATTGAGGCCTGCGCGCCTCCCGTCCTTTCTTGGGAGGGGTTCGCCTAAGCCCTGTCGGCGCCCTCGGGGCCAAAGAGGAATCCGATGACGTCATTGAGGCCGTCGGCCACGGCGGTCGCCATCGCGCGGTGCTCCTCGTCCGGCGCCTGCATATCCGGAATGCAGATCACCCGCATTCCCGCCTTGACCGCCGCCTCGATCCCCATCGTCGAATCCTCGAGCACGAGGCACTCGCTCGGATCGATGCCGAGGCGGGACGCGGCGAGGAGGAAGACCTCCGGGTCGGGCTTGCCGCGGGAGATGTCCTCGGCGAAGGCGCTCGCCGCGAAAAAGCCGGCGAGCCCGTGCTGCTCGAGGATGCTCATCGCGCGGGACCTTAGCGACGAGGAGGCGACTGCTATCCCATAGCCGTGCGTCTTGAGATGCTCCAGCAATTCGCGGGCGCCGGGCTTGAGGGGCACGCCTTCGGCGCGGAGGACGGCCTCGTCGGCGTGAATCCGCCGAGCGACCTCCTCGCTGGACACTGGGAGCCCGAAATCGGCGACGAAAGCCCGGGCGATCGCGGGAACGGGCCTGCCCGCATAACCGGTCGAGTAGTCGTCGCGGGTGAAAGCGTGCCCGTAGTCGGCGAGGATCTCGGCGTAGACGCGGTGGAAAAGCGTCTCCGAGTCCACCAGCAGTCCGTCGAAGTCGAAGATGACGGCGCGGATCATCGGCCCTCCTTTGGCTGCGAGCCCCGTGCTCGCCCTCCTTCAAAGATAGTGGGAGAGCAGGCTTTCGGTGCGTGCGGGCTCCGGTGCGGGCGGCTCCTGCGCCGCCATTCCTCGAAAAGCGCCCAAGAGGGGCTGCGCGCATGCGTCGAGCGCATGTTGGTCACTTTTTGGGGAGTGTGAGGGGCCCGCTCTGCTTGAGGGGCGGAGTGGTAGGGCTGAGGAGCGGCCTGCGGGAGCGCCTGTCCGGCTTGACGAGGGAGGGGATGCGCACAATACTGAACACTGTTCATTGAACAGTGTTCAGTATTTGTTCCGCAGGAGGCGGCCCTATGCCGAAGCAGGTCATCGATAAGCCCCGACTCATCGACGCCGCCTACACCATTGCGGAAGAAGAAGGGCTCAGCGCCCTGTCCATCCGCAAGCTCGCCGCAGCATGCTCGATCTCCATCGGCTCGGTCTACACCTACTTCCCGACGAAGGCCGACCTCGTCTTCGCCGTCGTCGAACGCTTCTTCGCGCGGAGCATCGTCGAGGACTTCTGCCGCGCCGAACCCGACGAGGGCTTCGTCCGCTTCATCCGTCGTTTCAAAACGGCGATGGATGAACTCATGGGGGAGTACGCCTCGACCTGGCTCACCGAGATCCAAACACTGCCGCGAGACGAGCGCGAACGCGGCCGAGAGGCCGCCCTCGCCCGACTCGGGCACATGCGCCACGGACTCGTCCAGGTCCTGCGCACCGACCCGCGGATCGCCCCCGGCGTGCTCGTCGGTCCGCTCGACCCCGAAGCCCTCGCCTCCTTCGTCACCGACCGGCTCATCGCCGCGCTTCGCGACAAGGAAGACCTCGACACCCTCTTCGCCCTCCTGGAGCGCGCGCTCTACAGCGCCCATCCGAGCGAATGATCCCCCGCCCGTGCTTCTCACCATTGAAGGAACGACCCCATGACCCCCATGCTGGGGGCGGCCATCGCCGCCATCACCACAGCCCTCCTCCTCTACACGATCGGGGTCTTCGGCGAACAGCGCGCCGGAGTCCTCACCGGACGCCACCTCGGCTTCTTCTGGGCGGGCTTCGCCTTCGACTCGATCGGCACCTCGATCATGGGGCGAATCGCCTCAGCCGATGACGGCGCCGGCTCCGGCCTCCACGCGGCGACCGGCGCGATCCCCCTCGTCCTCATGGCGGTCCACGCGGTGTGGGCGAGCATCGTCCTCGCCTGCAAGGATCAGCGCCGTCTCGCCCAGTTCCACACCCTCTCGCGCATCGTCTGGCTCTTCTGGCTCATCCCGTACCTCATCGGGATGCTCCTCGGCATCCCGGGGCTGAGCCTGTCCGACGCAGGGGTGACGCTCCTCGCCGCAAGCCTCGTCGCGGCTCTCGCCCTCGTCCTCGAACTGACCGGCCGTCGGACCCGCGAAGGCGCGCCGATCCTCGCCGTGCGGCGCGAGAACCTGCTCGTCGTCGCCGGAATCGTGTGGATCATCGCAGGCCTCAACGTCGTCAACATCGGCCTTCGCGCGGCCGCCGAACTCGGCGGCGCTCAGCTCCCCGTCATCGCCCTCCTCCTGATCGGCGGGCTCGCGGTCTTCACGGCCTTCCACGCGATGTTCGGCCGCATCGTCAAGAAGAACGCCGCGCGGATCCGCGCTCTCGCGGGAGAGGCGGCCAGCCCGCTGCGCTTCCTCGACGCGAAGGGGTACCTCATCATGGTGGTCATGATGGGTGGAGGAATCGGGCTGCGCGTCGTCGGCCTCATCCCCGCCTGGTTCGTCTCCTTCTTCTACACGGGCCTGGGCACTGCGCTCGCCCTGACGGGCGCCGGGTTCCTCATGCACCGCCGCAGGGGAGCGGGCTGGACCTACCACTCCTTCGGCCGCGCTCAAGCGCCCGCCGCCTGAGGGGCGCGTCAGAGGGCGGGCGGCCGACCCCGAGCCCTTGGGCTCTGGGCGTGCGCCTCGCGGTCCGCCGCCCCGCCCTCGTCCATCCGCGATTCACGCCATCGCGCGACGCCGATTCTCGACGCCGATCAGAGCTTGCCGCCGTACACGGGGAAGAAGGAGCTCTCACCGTAGTCGGGCAGCCCGCCCGCGGCGTTGAGGAGCGCCATGTCCTGCTCGGCGATCTCGAAGTCGAGCGCCGCGTTCTCGCGCATGCGATCCGGGTTCCTCGTCTTCGGGAGCGCGACCATGCCGAGCTGGAGGACGTAGCGGATGCACAGCTGGGCGACCGTCACGCCGTACTTCGCGGCCATCTGCGCGATCCCCTCGATCCGGGCGGCCTCGCCGTGCGCGATGGGGGAGTAGGCCTCGACGAGGATCCCCTCATCGGCGCAGAAACGTGCGAGATCGAAGGGGACATTGCCCACGTGCGCCAGCACCTGATTGACCGCGGGCCTCACCTCGCAGGCGTCCAGGATCGAGCGCAGATCGCCCTCGAGGAAGTTCGACACGCCGATCGCGCGGAGCCTGCCCGCCCCAAGCGCGTCCTCGAGAGCGCGATAGGCCGCGATATTCCCCTCGACGTGGCGGTCCTGCGACTGATTGACCTCCGCCCACGGCTGGGGCGAGTGGATGATCATCATGTCGAGGTAGTCCAGGCCCGTCGTCGCCAGCGTGCGCTCGATCCCGGCCGCGGCCTCCTCGTAAGTCTTGTGCTCGGCGGCGACCTTCGAGACGACGAAGAGCTCCTCGCGTGCGACGCCGCTCGTGCGGACCGCCTCGCCGACGCCGCGCTCGTTCCCGTAGGCCTGCGCGGTGTCGATGTGGCGGTAGCCGATCCCGATCGCCGCGCGGACCGCGCCTGCGACCGAGGCGTCGTCAATGAGCCACGTGCCGAGGGCGAGCTTGGGGATCTCGACGCCATTGTTCAAGGTGAATGTCTCGTTGAGGATCATGGGTGAATCTCTCTTCCTGATGTAAGGGGTCATTGAAGGGGATGAGGGCTCCGGCTCCGGCGCGCGTCGCGCCTACAGCCACTTCCGCTTCTTGAAGTAGAAGAGCGAACCGACCGCGACCAGCGCCGACAACGCGATGACCGCGGGGTAGCCCCAGGCCGAGGAGAGCTCGGGCATGTCCGCGAAGTTCATGCCGTACCAGCCCGCGATGAGCGTGAGCGGCGCGAAGATCACGGTCACGACGGTGAGGACCGTCATGATGTGGTTCTGCTCGATGTCGAGGTGCATCTTGTAGAGGTCGCGCATCTGGAGCGCCTGGTCGCGCAGGGACGACGACTGGTCGCGGAGCTTGTCCAGGCGCGAGTACACGGTCCGGAAGTAGCGGATGTCCTCCTCGGCGAAGAAGCCGTTCTCGTTCTCCTCGAAGAGGGTGATGAGATCCATGAGGTGGTCGTAGTGATCGTCGAGGTCGCGCAGCTCGGATCGCATGTGGTTGATCCGCTGCGGCGCGTCCCCGGCCCGGTCCTCCATGATCGCAGCCTCCATCGCGTCGAGCTCGCGCTCGTATTCGCGCAGGACCTGCGGATCGCCCTTGATGATCTGGGAGAGGAAGTCGGCGAGGAAGCGCTCGAGCCCGGGCTTCCTCCACCGCTTCGTCTGGGCGATCGCCGTGACGAGGGCGGCGGCGTTGCGATCGGCGTCGATGAAGACGACGCCCTTCTCATCGAGCGCGAAGGCGAAACGGGTCTCCGGGAGGTCGGGGTCGGCCCGGTCGGGGATGAAGATCGTCCCCGTGATCGCGTCGTAGTTCGCGCTCGCCTGGGTGTCGAGGGCGGCCGTGATGTCCGGGTCGAACTCGATCCCCATGTCGTAGGCGTCCTGTCCGGCGGCCCACTCCTGCGGGGTGAGGACGGCGACAAAAGGCGACCCGGAACCGGGGATCTCATCGATCTCGCACGCTTCGAGTCTTTCGCGGATGAGGTAATGCATCGACGTCTCTCCTCGGGGCCTGGGTGGAATCTTCCGGCTGGGACGGTGCGAGGGGCGAGGAACCCCGCAGTCGACGATCGTACGCGCGACCGACGAGGGGACGCGGCGGCTCAGAGGGCCGCGTACTCCTCGTCGCCGACCGGGGCGAGCCACTCGTTCGAGGCGTTCTCGCCGGGAACGGCGATCGCCAGGTGCGAGAACCAGGAGTCGGCGCGGGCCCCGTGCCCGCCCTCGTCCTCGGGCCCCTAGACGTCCTTCGCGAAGCGGAAGGCGCCCCACGCGTTCGGCTACCCCGCGTAGAAGGCGAGGCGGGTGAGGATGTTCGCGATCTCGGAGCGGGAAACGCCATTCGCCTTCGCCGTGACGAGGTGGTAGCGGAGCGACTCGTTGACGACGCCCTTGGAGACGAGGGCGGTGACGGTGACGATCGAGCGGGTCTTGAGGTCGAGCTCCTCGGGGCGGATCGGCGGGGCCTGCCCGAAGAGGACGTCGTCGTTGAGGGCGGCGAACTGCGGGGCGAAGTCGCCGAGCGAATCGCGCCCGGCTGTTTGCGCGACCATTTCTGTGCGATGTTTCAGTGTGCGCCCATCGGTCGAGGCGTGCGTCCCTTCATACGAGCGCGCGCACTGACGATCCTGGCCGGCGAGTGCCCGACTCCGTTCCGACGAACGGCCCCGCCCTCGTACCCCGGGCGGTCATGCTCCCCGTCGGCTGAGGGAATGCTTTCGGCGGGGCAAGGTGATGCTTTCGGCGGGGCAAGGTGATGCTTTCGGCGGGGCAAGGTGATGCTTTCGGCGGCTGAAAGTGATGCTTTCGGCGGGGCGCGGGCGATCCGGATAGGCTGGGCCGACGGGCGGCGGTGACGATCAACGATGCCGATCGACGAGGCCGTGCCCAAAACGGATCGGGAAACGGGGAAGGGCGATGAACGACGACAGGAAGCGGATCCTCATCGGAGTCGCCGCCGCCCTCGTCTGCGAAATCCTCTTCGGCCTGTCCTACACCTTCACGAAGAACGCGATGAAGTCGGCTGACGAGATCGACCTCCTCGGCTGGAGATTCCTCCTCGCATTCGCCTCGATCGTCCTCCTGCGGGCCCTCGGCCTCCTGCGGACCAGCTTCCGGGGCAAGGACCCGAAACCCCTCCTCCTCATCTGCCTGCTCAACCCCTTCCTCTACTTCATCGGCGAGACCTTCGGGATCGCGCGGACGAGCGCCTCCGAATCAGGGGTCTTCCTCGCCTGCATCCCCGTCACCGCGATCGCCGCATCCTCCGTCATCCTCGGCAAACGCCCCTCCCAGCGCCAGGTCGTCGGGATCATCACGACCCTCATCGGAGTCGTCACCGCCGTCCTCGCGACAGGCCTCCAGCTCACCTTCTCGCCGAGCGGATACGCGATCCTCGTCCTCGCCGTCCTCGCCTACTCCCTCTACTCGGTCTACGTCGAGCGCGCCCGCGAGTTCACCGGCGTTGAAATCACCTTCGTCATGCTCGCCGGCGGCGCCGCATCCTTCGGAACGATCCTCGTCGTGAAGCACCTTCGGACGGGGACTCTCAGCGAGATCCTCACCCTGCCCTTCGCCGACACGGGCTTCGGCGCAGCCGTCGTCTACCAGGGGATCGCCTGCTCGATGATCGCCTTCTTCGCGGCGAACACGGCGATCGCCAAGCTCGGCGTCAACGCGACCTCCTCCTTCGTCGGCGTCTCCGCCGTCGTCGCGATCCTCGCCGGCGTCGCCGTCCTCGGCGAACGCGTCACCCTCCTCCAGATCCTCGGCATGGGACTCATCCTCCTCGGCGTCTACATCGCGAACGCCGCACGGCCCAAGCCTTTTCGGCGCGCGGCCGCTACCGTAGAACCGTGAGAACGAAACCGGGCACCGCCGCCATCCGCTCCTGGAGCAGAGCCCGCCGCATCGCTGCGAGGACCGTCTTCCTCCTCGTCGCCCTCGTCTCGGTCGTCCTCGTCGTCTACGTCGCCCTCGGCATCGCAGCCGCCCAGACCCCGGTGCGCGACCCCATGACCTGGATCCACATCGGCGTCCTCGCCCTCGACGCCGTCGGATGCGTCACCATCATCGTCTACGACTTCGTCGTCGCGACGAGGTCCGTGAAACTCCTCGTCCGCGCGACGCTCTTCGCCGTCATCGTCGCCCTCCTCATCGACGTCGGACGCAACGGCATCGAACTCTGGCAGCTCTACTACCTCCTCCAAGCGGCCCTCATCATCGGCTTCGAGACCGCGACGGACGACGAGCTGCGGCGGGGGCACCGCCTGAGGCGCCCCTGGGAAAGGGGAGGCAACCCGAAGCGAAGGGGCTACATCCCCCTCAACTTCTTCAACCTCTTCTGGGTCTTCCTCGTCGCCTCGATCGTCGGACTCGGCATCGAAGTCCTGTGGCGCCTCCTGACGGTCGGCGCGCTGGAGAGCCGGGCCGGACTCCTGTGGGGGCCGTTCTCGCCGATCTACGGATTCGGGGCGCTCCTCATGACGATCGCCCTCAACCGGTGGTGGAACTCCCCCAAGACCGTCATCGTCCTCGTATCGGCGCTGATCGGCGGCGCCTTCGAATTCGCGGTGAGCTGGTGGATGGAGTACTCCTTCGGCATCATCGCCTGGGACTACTCGAAGGAGCTCCTCAACATCGACGGGCGCACCGACCTCGCCCACTGCCTCGCCTGGGGGCTCCTCGGACTCGTCTGGATCCGCCTCCTCCTCCCGGACCTCCTCGAGCTCGTCGAACGGATCCCCCTCACATGGCGCGCCGCCCTCACCGTCGCCACGGCCCTGTTCATCATCGTCGACGCCTGCATGACGCTCCTCGTCCTCGACCGGTGGCAGGCTCGCGAAGCGGGGGCCGCATCGACCAGTGCGATCGACGCCTTCATCGACTCCCACTACGACGAGCGCTTCATGCAGACCCGATTCGAGACGATGACGATCGGGGACAAACCCGCATCCCCGCTCGAGGTCACCGGCCCCTGAAGCCCGTCGGCCGACTCGACGCCCCCGGGCTCCGGCCTCACAGCGCGAGGGCGACGGTCGACGCGACGGCGAGGACCAGGCCCGCCCGCGCCCGCGACGAAAGGCGCTCGCCGAGGACGACGCGCGCGAAGACGAGCGAAACGAGGAAGGAGAGCTTGTCGATCGGGACGACGCCGTGCGCCGGACCGATCCGCAGCGCCCGGTAGAAGAAGAGCCACGAGGCGCCGGTCGCCAGACCCGAGGCGATGAGGAAGCCGAGCTCGCGGCGGTCGATCGCGCGGACGAAGCGCCACTTGCCGCGGCCGATGACGATAGCGAAGGCCAGCACGACGACGACGCAAGTCCGGATCGCCGTCGCGAGGTCCGAGGGGACGCCCTCGACGCCAACTTTTCCGAGGATCGAGGTGAGGGCCGCGAACACCGCCGAGCCGATCGCCCACAGGAGCCAGGAGTTGAAGGGCCCGCCGTGCGGCTCCGAGGGCGGTGCCACGCCCGGATCGGAGGGCTGCGCCGCGGGGAGCATGAGGAGTGCACCCGCGAAATAAGCGACGAGCGCGAGGACCTTGAGGGGCGAGGCGGACTCGCCCAGGAGCAGGAAGGCGAGGATCACCGTCAGGGGCGTGCTCGCCTTGTCGATCGGCGTCACCGCCGACACAGGTCCTTTCGCGAGGGCGTGGAAGTAGCAGATCCACGAGGCGCCCGTCGCCGCGCCCGAGGCGATGAGGAAGCCCCACGCCGAGGCCGGGATCGCGCCGATCCCGGAAACGGTCCCGGACAGGACGGAGACGACCCACGCGAGGACGAGGACGATCGCCGTCCGCAGGGCGGTCGCGACATCGGAGTCGGTCGACCTCACGCCGAGTTTGGCGAGGATCGAGGTGAGCCCCGCGAACAGGGCGGACAGGGCCGCATCGAGCGCCCACATGACATCCTCCTCCGGGTCGCGACGGATCCCCCCAAGGCTACGCCCGAGTCGGAGGGGCTACGCTCAAGAGGGCCTGCATCTGAGTCGGGAGGGCCTACGCCCTCCGGCGGCGCGGAGGCGAGTTCGCCGCCCTGCCTCGGCGCGAGCGAGTACCGGATAAACTGAGAGCACTCATCAATGGCGACGAGGAATCGGGGGAGGGCGACATGGCGGCCGCGATCGCGCGATTCCTCGTGAGGGCCCGCTACGCGATCTTCGCGCTCATGGTCCTCGCGACGCTCGTCGCCGGGCTCCTGGCTCCACGCGTCGGCGTCATCACCGACATGGCGGAGTTCTTGCCCAACGACTCCCGGATGCGCGACGGCCTCGCCCTCATGGACGAGGAATTCCCGGCATCCGAACAGCTTTCGACGACGCGCGTGATGTTCGAAGGGCTGTCGGCCGGCGAAGAACAGCGCATCGTCTCCGAAATGGAAGACATCCCCGGAGTGGAGGAAGTCGCCTTCGACCCCGAATCCGATGCCTTCCGCAAAGGCGAACACAGCCTCTTCATCCTCCGCTCGACCGCGCCCTACGGCTCCGAAACGGACCGCGCGATCCAAGGGGCCGTGGAGGAGCGCTTCCGCGCCGAGCAACCGGTGATCCGTTCGGACAACCCCTCGCAGGCCGCTGAGCTCCCCCTCTGGATCATCGGCGTCGCCGTCGGCCTCCTCACGCTGATCCTCCTCATCATGTCGGCCTCGTGGATCGAGCCCTTCCTCTTCCTCCTGGCGATCGGGATGGCCGTCGTCCTCAACCTGGGGACCAACCTCATCCGCGGCTCGGTCGCCGACATCACCTTCACGATCGGGGCGATCCTCCAACTGGTCCTCTCCATGGACTACTCGATCATCCTCATGAACCGCTACCGGCACGAGCGCGCACTCGAGGACTCGAAGACCGAAGCGATGGTGAAGGCCCTGCGCGGAGCCTTCTCCTCGATCGTCTCCTCCTCGATGACGACCGTCGTCGGCCTCCTCATGCTGTGCTTCATGTCCCTGGGGATCGGGCTCGACCTCGGCATCGCCCTCGCCAAAGGCGTCTTCTTATCGATGCTCAGCGTCTTCACGGTCCTGCCGACGCTCATCCTCCTCTCCGACAAGGCCCTGGCGGCGACGCGCAAGCCCTACCTCAAGCCGGACATGTCGCCCCTGGCCCGCTTCGAATACCGCTTCCGCAAGCCGATCACCGCATTCTTCATCCTCATCTTCGCGGGATCGTGGGTGAGCGCCGCCGGCACCCCCATCGCCTACACCCTGAGCAAGGACGATCCCATCGCCGAGGTCTTCCCGACGGAGAACCCGATCGTCCTCGTCTACGCGAACACGGACGAGGACGCCATCGCCCGACTCGCGAAACGGATCGAGGGCGAGCCCTTCGTCCGCTCCGTGTCCGCCCATTCGACGACGATCGGCGCGCAGCGCACCCTGCCCGACATGGCGGCCGCCCTCGAAGAACTCGACGGGGGAGGGATGGCCCTCGATGAAGAGGCCCTGCGCCTCATCTACTTCCTCGCCCACGGCGGTGAAGCGACCGAGAAGATGACGCTCCGGGAGTTCATCTCATTCCTCCACTCCGATCGGCAGGCATCGGCGCGAATGGCCCCGGGCCTCGGCGAGCGGCTGAACGAGCTCATGCCCTACCTCGACCGAACAGCGATGACCACGCCGATGGACGCCGCCGAACTCGCCCCCGTCCTGCGCATGAGCGAAGAGGACGCGCGAGGGATCCTCCTCCAGCACGCCGTGGGCGACCCGACGATTCAGGCCGACTCGATGACCCTCGCCCAGTTCGTCGACTTCCTCCTCGACGATCTCGCCAACGATCCGCGCTACGCCTCGCTGCTCGCCCCCTCGGCGATGATCCAGGCCCACTCCCTCGCCCCCTTCACCGACGCCGCCACGATGACGACGCCGATCGGCTCGGAGCAGATGGCCGCCCTGCTGGGAACCGATCCCGCGCAGATGGCGCTCCTGTACGCGCGCCTCGCAGCCGAATCCGGCTCCTACAGTGGGGTCTCGGCCCTGCCCGCGGCCCACCTCAGCGCCCTTCGCGCGCTCTCAAGCGCGATCCCTGCCGACCAGGGCGGCATGACGGCGGAACAGGCGACGGCCCTCGCCGCCCTCGCACCCTTCACCGAGCAGAAGACGCTCACCACCCCGATGGACGCCCAGGGCCTGGCAGCCCTCTTCTCAATGCCCATCGAGCAGGTCGAAGCCGTCCTCGCCCTGCTCCACCCCATGAGTGGATCCGGGCCGGACGCGCCCCCTGCGGCCGAAGCGATCGCCTTCCTCGACGCACTGGTCCAGCACGTTCTGACGGATCCCGCGGCCAGTGCGGCAGCGGGTATCGACTCGGCCACCGGCGCCAGGCTCCGCGCGCTCCACACGATCGCCGCTTCCACCGCGAAGTCGACCCCGATGCCGCTCGCGGACTTCGCCAGGGCCGCCGGAATCGATCCGCAGATCCTCGCCCTCGCCCACGCGGTGGGGGCGACGCAGGACGCCGCGCAGCGCACCCATTCCCCTCGTGAAATCGTCGGGATCCTCGTCAACGATCCGATGAGCGCGAGCCGGAGGGGTGAACTCGAACGCCTCCACAGGATCGTCAACGACACGGTCGCCGGGCGCGCCTACACGCCCGCGGCCCTCGCCTCCCTCACGGGCATCTCGGACCTGCACGCACGCCAACTCGCGCTCCTGCGCACCGCGAAATACTCCGATTCGAGCTCGTGGCGGATGAGCCCGCAGGCGGCGATCGCATTCCTCGTCGACACGGTCCTCACCTCGCCCGAATCCGCGGGCCGTTTCACCTCCGAACAGGCGACGGACCTCAGGCGCCTGCGGGCGATCATCGACGCGGGAGCCGAGCAGACGGCCTTCACACCCGCGCAGCTCGCCTCCTTCTTCCACCGCATCGGCTCCGAGGCCGACGCCGCATCGATCGGACTCGCCTATCTCGCCCACGCCGCGAAGACCTGGGACGGCACGGGAAGGACCCTGTCGATCGCCGAACTCGTCGATGCGCTCACCTCGAGGATCCTCCCCGATCAGCGCTTCGCTCCCTTCATCGACGCCGAATCGCGCGCCGCCGTTGAAGACGCGCGCGAGAAGATCTCCAAGGCGCTCATCCAACTCGTCGGCGCGAAGCACTCGCGGCTCATCATCACCACGACGCTCCCCGTCGAATCCGAACAGACCGAGCGCTTCGTCTCCGGACTCTTCTCGAGCTGCGAAGGCCTCGAAGGAGGGTGCCGTCTCGTCGGGGACTCCGTGCTCATCCACGAGATGCGTCAATCCTTCGACACGGAGATGACGCTCATCTCCCTCCTCACGGTGGGGGCGATCTTCCTCGTCGTCGCCCTCACCTTCTTCTCCCTGTCCGTCCCCGCACTCCTCGTCCTCCTCGTCCAATGCGGAGTCTTCCTCACGACCACGACGATCGGACTGCAGGGCTACGCCAACTACTACCTCGCCCAGCTCATGGTGCAGTGCATCCTCATGGGCGCGACCATCGACTACGGCATCCTCCTCACCACGCAGTACCGCGAGGCCAGGCGCTCGCTCGAACCCGTGGAGGCGATCGGCCGCGCGCTCAAGCGCTCGATCCACACGATCGCCACATCCGGCTCCATCATGATCCTCGTCACCGGGATCCTCGGCTTCCTCTTCGAGAACCCCACGGTCGGTCAGATCTGCCGAACCATCGCGATCGGCGCACTCGCCGCGACCGCCCTCATCCTCTTCGTGCTGCCGGGACTCCTCGTCGCCCTCGATCGCTTCGTCGCCGGAAGGACGAGGCTCGGAGCGGCCGCTCATGCGAAGACGGGGAGGAAGCGCCCGCCTGAGGTCGAGCGCAGCCTCGCATCCGCCACCCGGATCACCGCGTCCTCGGCGGATCCCCACGGGGGTAATGCTTTCGATGCGGAAAAGTGATGATCTCGAGGGAGAAAGGTGATGATCTCGGGGGAGAAAGGTGATGATCTCGGGGGAGGAGGGGGAGGGGCGAGAACTTCGCCCAGGGCTTATAGGGTGGGAGCCATGCTGGAGCTGCGAGGGATCACCAAGTCGTACACGACCGCATCGCTCACGCAGGTCGCCCTCGACTCCGTGGACCTCGCCTTCCGCGACAACGAATTCGTCGCGATCCTCGGCCAGTCCGGGTCGGGCAAGACGACCATGCTCAACATCATCGGCGGCCTCGACCACTTCGACTCGGGCGACCTCGTCATCGACTCGATCCCCACCAAGGACTACCGCGATCGCGACTGGGACGCCTACCGGAACAACCGGATCGGATTCGTCTTCCAGTCCTACAACCTCATTCCGCACCAGTCGGTCCTCGGCAACGTCGAGCTCGCCCTCACCCTGTCCGGCGTCTCCCCCAAGGAGCGCAAGCGCCGCGCCCTCGACGCCCTCGAACGGGTCGGACTGGCCGAGCACGTCGGCAAACGCCCCTCGCAACTGTCCGGCGGGCAGATGCAGCGCGTCGCGATCGCCCGCGCCCTCATCAACGACCCGGAGATCGTCCTCGCCGACGAACCGACGGGCGCCCTGGATTCGAAGACCTCCGTGCAGGTCATGGACCTCCTGCGCGAAGTGGCGCGCGACCGGCTCGTCATCATGGTCACCCACAATCCCGAACTCGCCGAACGCTACGCGACCCGCATCGTCGAACTCGCCGACGGAAAGATCCTCTCGGACTCCCGCCCCTTCATCCCGGGCGCGGAGGACCGTCGCGAGGGCAGGCCCGCGAAACGGACCTCCATGTCGCCACTGACGGCCCTGTCCCTCTCGGGGAAGAACCTTCTCACGAAGAAGGGGCGCACCCTCATGACCTCCTTCGCCGGCTCCATCGGCATCATCGGGATCGCCGCGATCCTCGCGCTCGCCAACGGGGTGAACGCCTACATCGCGGCGACCGAGGAGGACGCCCTCACCTCCTACCCCCTGTCGATCACCGAGTCCGGCGTCGACATGAGCGCGATGATGGAAAGCGCCGCCCGGGACGCCCGAGCGGTGAGCGCCCAGTCCGGGAAGATCGCGGCGCGCCCCGCCTTCGCCGCGATGGCCCAATCCCGATCGAAGAACGACCTCGCCTCCCTCAAGACCTACTTCGACGCCGACGGGGGACGGATCTTCGACCACGTCGCGGCGATCGAGTACGCCTACGGGACCAAGCCCCTCGTGTACCGCGAGGACACCTCGAAGGGGATCGTCCGCCTCAACCCCGATCAGGCCTTCTCGACCCTGTCCACGGCCTCCCAGGTCAGCCCCTTCTCCTCCTACATCCAGATGGACGCCTTCACCCAGCTCCCCGCGAACGCGAAGCTCTACGAGGACGCCTACACGGTGCTCGCCGGATCCTGGCCGAAGGACGCGCACGACCTCGTCCTCGTCGTCGACTCGGACCGGGCGATGAACGACCTCCTCGAGTACACGCTCGGCTTCAAGGAGCACGCCGAGCTCGACGACCTCATGGAGTCCTACTACTCGGGAGCCGGCGGCCCCGGCCGCGCGGAGGAGGGAGCTTCGGGGAACGAGGGCGGAACGGATGACGCGGTCGCGAACTACGACTACGAGTCGATCCTCGGCACGCGCTTCTCCCTCGTCCCGGCCCCCTCGCTCTACACCTACGACTCGGAGCACGCGGTGTGGGTGGACCGCTCCGAAGACCGGACCTACATGGCCGAACAGATCGCGAAGGGGCAGACGCTCACCGTCACGGGCATCGTCGCCGCGAAGGAATCGGACACGGCGATCATCGGACAGGGGCTCGCCTACACCCCCGAGCTCACCGAGGAGGTCATGCGAAGCGCCGCCTCCGCGGACATCGTCAAAGCCCAGATCGCAGATCCCCTCACCGACGTCTTCACCGGGAAGCACTTCGACGAGCTCGATGACACGACGAAGTCCGGCTTCGACCTGACCTCCCTCTTCACGATCGACCCGAACGCCCTGCAAGCGGCCTTCCGCGTCGACCCGAGCGCACTCCAGATGGATCTGTCCGGACTCGACCTGTCCGGCCTCGACCTCAACGCCATCGATCCGGGCGGCTTCTCCATCTTAGGACTCGACCTGGCCTCCCTCGGGAACATGGACCTCTCCTCGGCGATCGACCCGTCGGCGATCGCACCCGCCGACCTGGATCTCGCCGCCCTCGCCGCCCGCTACCCCGAACTCGGCGAGATCGACTGGGCTTCGATCGTCTCGAAGGCGCTCGCCGAGGGCGCGATCTCGCCGACTGCCGGTCAAGCGCTCGCGGGCACGAGCGCCGAAATCGTCCAGGGCTTCCTCGACTACTACGCCGCCCATTCCGACACGGACGGCGACGGGGCTCCCGATGCGGACCCGATGGGGCTCGCGACCGCCTACATCACGAGCCCCGAGGTGAGCGCCCGCCTCAAGGAGGCCCTCGAATCCGGTGAGGTCGTCAATACCGAGGTGCTCTCGGCGAACCTGGCCGCCGCCCTCGGCGAGGACCGGGCCCTGGGCGAAGTCGCCTCCCGGGCCTCCGCGGAACTCGCGGAGACGATCGGGCGCTCCCTCGCGACGCAGCTCTCCACCGCCCTGTCCTCTCAGATCTCGCAGATGATCTCAGATTCGCTCTCCCGGACGATGGCGAAGGCGATGTCGCAGATGATGACTCAGCTCCAGAACGCGATCGCACTGCAGATGGAACGGGCGATGGGGGGCTTCGCCTCCTCCCTCGCCTCCGCCTTCACCATCGACGAATCCGCTTTCGCGAATGCCTTCCGGACGAACACGGATCCCGAGGACCTCCAGCGCCTCCTGTCGACGATGATGTCGACGACGCCGACCACCTACGACACGAACCTCGCGAAGCTCGGATGGGCCGATCCCGGCGCGCCCTCGCAGATCAACATCTATCCCACGACCTTCGCGGACAAGGACGCCGTCAAGGCGATCATCGAGGGCTACAACGAGGCCGCGACGGCCGCCGGGGACGAGGCGAGGGTCATCGCATACACCGACATGGTCGGGCTCCTCATGAGCTCGGTGACCAGCATCATCGACATCATCAAATGGATGCTCATCGCCTTCGTGTCGATCTCCCTCGTCGTCTCCTCGATCATGATCGCGATCATCACCCTCATCTCCGTCCTCGAACGCAAGAAGGAGATCGGCATCCTCCGTTCGATCGGGGCCTCGAAGAAGGACGTCTCGCGCGTGTTCAACGCGGAGACCTTCATCGTCGGACTCCTCGCAGGGCTCATCGGCGTCGGCATCACCCTCATCCTGACCCTCATCGCGAACGTCGTCGTCGAAGCGAAGCTCGAGGTCGCCGACATCGCCCAGCTGCCCGTGAGCGCCGGGGCGATCCTCATCGCCGTCTCCGTCGTCCTCACCCTCATCGCCGGTCTCCTCCCGGCCCGCAAGGCCGCGAAGGAGGACCCCGTCGAAGCGCTGAGAAGCGAGTAGTCTCTAAGACGCCGACGATCCGAGAAGGAGGACGCATGCCCGCTCCGGCCGAACCCGCCACCGATGCCTCCGTGGGGGTCCTCCTCGCCCCCGGCTTCGAGGAGGTCGAAGCCCTCGCAGTCGTCGACGCGCTCTTCCGCGCGGGCGTTCGCGCAGACCTCATCTCCGTCGAGGGCACCGCCGACGTCGTCTCCTCGCACGGGGTGAGGATCGGCTCCGACCTCGCCCTCGACGACGCCGACCTCGCCTCCTACGCGATCCTCTTCCTCCCCGGGGGAATGCCCGGAACGACGAACCTCTCGGCGAACCCCGTCATCGGAGCCGAGATCGACCGTCGGGCCCGAGCCGGCCTGCCGATCGCCGCGATCTGCGCCGCGCCCTCGATCCTCGCCGAACGCGGACACCTCGCGGGCCGTACCGCAACGGCGAATCCCGGATTCATGAACGTCCTCGAAGACGCCGGTGCGCATACGGTTCTCACGCCGGTCGCCCTCGACGGGCGGATCTTCACGAGCCGCGGAGCGGGGACCGCCCTCGAGCTCGGGATCGCCCTGGTCGCCCTCCTGCGCGGAGAGGCGGAGGCCGAACGCGTCGCGAACGCCCTCGTCCACCGCTGAGCGGCGCGCCCTCGGCGCCCCGACGTAGGCTGAAGGCATGACGAACGAGGATTCCGCACCTTCCTTCTCCCGCCTCGCAGCCGAGCGGCACTCGGTGCGCGCCTTCTCGGACCGCCCGGTCGCCCCGCAGGTGCTCGACGCGATCCTGAAGGACGCGAGCGCCTCGCCCAGCTGGTCCAACACCCGTCCCTACCGGCTCGCACTCGCGGCGGGCGAGGACGCCGATGCGCTGCGCGCCGCCTACTGCGAGGCCTTCGACGCCGAGGCCGGGACCGGCCCCCGCGCCGACGGGGACTTCGAGGTGCGCCGACGCTACCCGGACGAGCTCAGGGAGCGCTCGGTGCGGCTCGGCAAGGCGCTCTACGCCGAGCTCGGCATCGGGCGGGACGACGCGGCGGCGCGCGATGCGTGGAGCCGCAGGAACGTCGAAGCCTTCTCCGCTCCCGTCATCGGGCTCCTCTACGTCCACGAGGGCCTCATGCCCTTCTCCGCGATGGACGCGGGGATCCTCCTCGGGCACATCTTCCTCGCGGCCAAGGCCAGGGGAGTGGACTCCTGCGCCCTCGGGACGCTCGCCATCTGGCGGGGCCCCGGGGACCGCTTCTTCGACGTGCCGGAGGACTACCGCCTCATCACGGGCTTCGCGCTCGGATATGCGGAGGAGGACCCGGTGAACGCCTTCCGGGCCGAGCGCGCGCCCATCCCCCGCGTCGGCCGGAAGGGGCGGTGACATGGCGCGCAGGACGCGGACCTGGCCCGAAGCGCCCCGCCCCCTCGACGGCGAGGTCATGGACAATCACACGCACCTGCCGGTCGTCCCGGCCCAGATCCCGAGGGCGGACGGCGTCGCGATGCCCCTCGACGAGCAGATCGCCAGGGCGCGCGCAGCGGGGGTCTCCCGGCAGGTGACCAGCGCCTGCGAACTCCCCGAATTCGCCCCCATGATCGGGGTCGCCTCGGCGTACGAGGGCGTGCGGGTCGCCCTCGCCCTGCACCCCAATGAGGCCGCCCTCCACGAAGGCTGCGTCGACCCCTCCCCGGACGGGCTGACTCCCCGGCTCAGCGATCATCACATCCCCCTCGATGAGGCGCTCGCCGTCCTCGAGGAGGCGGTGGAGAATCCGATGGTCGTCGCGGTCGGCGAATCGGGGCTCGACTACTTCCGCACGGCCGAACCCGGCCGCGAGGCCCAGAAGCGCTCCTTCGCCGCTCACATCGACCTCGCGGTGCGCAAGGGACTGCCCCTGCAGATCCACGACCGCGAGGCGCACGCCGACTGCCTCGAGGTCCTCGATCGCGCCGGCCGCATCGATGTCCCCGTCGTCTTCCACTGCTTCTCCGGTGACGCGCAGTTCGCGCGTGAACTCGCCGAACGCGGCTTCTACGCCTCCTTCGCCGGCCCCATCACCTATCCGGCGAACGCCCACCTGCGCGAGGCGCTCATCGAGATGCCCCGCGAACTCGTCCTCGTGGAGACGGACGCCCCTTATCTCACGCCCGTTCCGCACAGGGGATCCCCGAACGCCTCCTATGCGATGGCCCACAGCGTCCGCCGGATCGCCGAGCTCTGGGATCTTCGCGAGGATCTGGCGTGCGCCCAGCTCATGGAGAATTCCAGGCGCGTCTACGGCGACTGGTGACGAGGGCGCGCGGACCGCGATCGCCGGAGCGCGCCTTAGCATTCGCGGTGATAGGCGTCACGAAATCGAGCACGAAGGGTCACGGATTGATTACGGTAGGGGAGTCAGTCCGCCGGGATCCGGGGATCCCCCTAGGGGAGCCCCCGCGGATGCGAGGCGGAACCTACGAAGTCTGGAGTCGCGTGAATCTTCACCCCTCACGACGCACCGTCGTCGCCACAGCCTCGGCACTCGCCCTCATGATGACTGCGACCGCCGGGACCGCCGTGGCCGCCGCCCACCACGAAGTCCTTCTCGAGATCGACGGCGTGTCCAGGCCCGTCGACGGATTCTTCCTGACCGTTGGTGGGGCGCTCGCTTCCGTGGGCGTCGAGGTGGGGGCGCACGACCTCGTCGCGCCGGCGACCGACGCGCACGTGGCTGACGGGCAGACCATCGTCGTGAGATCGGCGAGCCCCTACGAGGTGACCCTCGACGGCCAGACGAAGACCGCGTGGTCGACGGCTGATTCGATCGACGGCGTCCTCGACTCGATCGCCGCCTCCGGTTCGGCCGTCATGGCCGCTGATCGCTCCACGCTCCGCCGTGAGATGTCCGTGATCTCCGTCGACGGTCCCGTCGCGATCCTCGCCGACGGGGCGACGACCACCGTCGACGCGAAGGCGGGCGACACCGTCGACGTGCTCCTCGAGAAGGCGGGCCTGTCCCTCGGGGACCTCGATACGGTCGATTTCGTCTTCGAAGCGGGGCGGACCTCGGTCAAGGTGACGCGCATCCTTCACGGCGACGTCGACGTCGCCACCCCGACCCCCTTCACCACCGAAGAGCGCAGCGACGATTCCCTCTACGAGGGCGAGACGAAGGTGCTGCAGGAGGGGCAGGACGGCCAGACGCTGACGACCTACTACCGCCACAGCATCGACGGGAAGATCGTGCTCAACGTGCCCATGGCGAAGAAGGTGACCGAACCGGTCGCGAAGATCGTCGCCGTCGGGACCAAGAAGAAGGAGCAGGAGGCGCCGAGCGCCCCGGCCGTCTCGTACTCGCCGGGCTCCGCGCAGGCCATCGCGCAGGAGATGATCACCGCCCGCGGATGGTCGGACTCCGAATTCCAGTGCCTCGTCACCCTGTGGAACCACGAGTCCGGCTGGAACGTCAGCGCCGCCAACCCCTCGGGCGCCTACGGGATCCCGCAGGCCCTCCCCGGTTCGAAGATGGCGAGCGTCGGCGCCGACTGGCAGACGAACCCGGCCACCCAGATCACCTGGGGCCTGGGATACATCTCAGGGCGCTACGGAACCCCGTGCGGCGCTCTGGCCTCGTGGAGCGCGAAGGGCTGGTACTGAGCCGCCCCGAATGAGCTGAAACGGTGTGCCGGCCCTCATGCGCGGGCCGGCGCACCGCCTTCAGCGCCCCTGTTCACATCGACCCGTTGACGTTTCGGCGCCGCGTCCATTCATCGCGTACCGTTGACGCGTCCAACCGAAGGAGCACCCGCAGTGGATCACCACCGATCGGAGCATCCGCTCGGCCGGAGGCGCCAGGAGCACCGCTCCTTCACCCCGAGCCGCCGCGCCGTTCTGACGAGCGCGTGCGCGAGCGCCGCGGCCGTCGTCCTCGTCGCCGCGGGGGCGGTCGCCAGCTCGCGCGCTGAGGCGACCCTCGAAGTCGACGGCGTCTCCATGCCGGTCACCGCGTGGGGCGGCACCGTCGCCTCGCTCCTGAGCTCGACCGGCGTCGAAGTCGGAGCGCACGACCTCGTCCAGCCCGCCCTCGATTCGCGGGTCCCCGACGGGGGCACCGTCATCGTGCGCACCGCGCACCCCTACACCCTGGAGGTTGACGGCGCAGAGAGGACCGTCTGGTCGACCTCTGCCAGCGCCGATGCGGTCCTCGCCGACACCGCCGCTCTCGGCGACTCCGTCGCCCTCGCCGCCGATCGCTCCGGCGCCCGGGGCGAGGCCCTCCCCGTCGTCTCGCGCTCCCGCGAGGTCACCGTCCTCGCGGACGGCCTGGAGCGGCGGGCCCGGGCCGAGGGCGGGGAGAGCGTCGACGAGATCGTCGAGAAGGCCGGAGTGGCCCTCCATCCCATCGATCGCGTCGCCCTCGCCGCGGGCGAGGGCGGATCGCTCGAGGTGCGCGTCTCCCGCGTCGTGCGCGGGGAGTCATCCGGGGAGGTCACGATCCCCTTCACCGAGATCGAGGAGGAGAGCCCCGACCTCTTCGAAGGCGAATCGAAGATCACCCGCCCCGGCTCCGACGGGCTCGCCGCGCGCACCCAGTGGGCTGAGACCGTCGACGGGGTCGCCACCTCATCGGCGACCACCGGCGAGGAGACCCTCGTCCAGCCCCTCGACCAGATCCGCTCCAAGGGCACGAAGAAGGCGACGCCCGAGGCCCTCCTCCTCGCGGGAGTCGACCCGAAGGCGAGCCTCGAATCCGGAACGGACGAGAACGGCTTCCCCTACACCGCCTACAAGGCCCCGATCGGCTCCCTGTCCTCGCGAGCGGACGTTGAAGCCCTCATCAACGCGATGAGCGAGCAGTCCGACAAGATCAAAGCGGCGGGCGCAGCGCTCAAAGCGGGGATGAGCGTGACCTACACGGGCCAGGACCCCCAGGAGATCGCGCACGTCCAGGTCGCCGCCCGCGGATGGTCGGACGCCGAATTCCAATGCCTGGTCAACCTGTGGAACCGCGAATCCCGCTGGAACCCGTACGCCCAGAACGCCTCCTCGGGCGCGTACGGGATCCCGCAGGCCCTCCCCGGTTCGAAGATGGCGAGCGCCGGCGCCGACTGGCAGACGAACCCGGCCACCCAGATCACCTGGGGCCTGGGCTACATCGCGGGCCGCTACGGCACGCCGTGCTCGGCCTGGGGGCATTCGAACGCCGTCGGCTGGTACTGAGCCCCGAGCCACTAGACTTCACTCGTGACCCGATCCTCGAAGAACGCTCCCGCCTCCCGTCTCGATCCGAAGCTGCCCGAAGGGGCCGTGCCTTCGGACTCGGGCCTCCTCGGCCCGATCGAGGTCAAGGCGATCGCCGACGCGCTCGGCATCCGGCCGACGAAGGTCCTCGGTCAGAATTTCGTCCACGACGCGGGAACCGTCCGCAGGATCGTCAGGGCCGGCGGCGTCGAGGCGGGCGACGAGGTCGTCGAGGTCGGGCCCGGACTTGGCTCCCTCACCCTTGCGATCCTGGAGGCCGGCGCTAGGGTCCGCGCCGTCGAAATCGACCCCCCTCTGGCCGCGGCCCTGCCCGAGACCGTGCGCTCGCGCATGCCCGAAGCGGCCGAGCGCTTCCACGTGGTGACGATGGACGCGACGGCGCTCAGGGGGGTGGAGGACTTCGGGGTCGACTGGCCCGCGCCGACGAAACTCGTCGCGAACCTGCCCTACAACGTCGCAGTCCCGGTCCTGCTCGCCATGCTCGAGTCCTTCCCCTCGCTCACCGATCTCCTCGTCATGGTCCAGTCCGAAGTCGCCGACAGGCTCGCCGCGGCCCCGGGATCGCGCACCTACGGCGTCCCCTCGGTCAAGGCCGGGTGGTACGGCAGGGTCGAACGGGCCGGAACGATCGGGCGCACCGTCTTCTGGCCGGTTCCGAACGTCGACTCCGCCCTCGTGCGCATCTCGCGCTCGGCCGAGCCCCGCGGCGATGAGCCGCTCCGGCGCGCGACCTTCGAGGTCTGCGACGTCGCCTTCGGCCAGCGCCGCAAGACGCTGCGCGCCGCCCTGAAGAACTGGGCGGGCTCGGCCGGGGGAGCGGGCCTCCTCCTCGAGCGGGCGGGCATCGACCCGGGCCGGCGCGGGGAGACCCTCGACGTCGACGAATTCGTCGCGCTCGGCCGCGCAGTCCTCGAGCTCCGCGCCGCCGAGCTCCTGCCGCGCCGCATCGACCCGAGGCGCGCGCGTTTGGAGGAAGCCGATGCGTGAGGCCACCGCCTCCGCGCCCGGGAAGATCAATCTCGCACTCCGCGCCGGAGCCCCCGCCGAGGACGGCTATCACCCGCTCGTCACCGTCTTCGAAGCGCTGAACCTGCGCGAAACCGTTCGTGTCCGCACGAGCCGCGCCCCCGGGATCAGGGTCACCACCACGGCCCACCGGCCCGACGGCTCAGTCGATGAGCTCACGACCCGGGCGATGCGCGACCTCGACCCGACGACGCACCTGGCCTACCGGGCGGCGCGGATCCTTCAGAAGCTCGCCGCCGCCGGCCCCTGGGCCGCGACGGCCGCGGGCATCGAGATCGAGGTCGACAAGCGCGTCCCCATGGCCGGGGGAATGGCCGGGGGCTCGGCGGACGCCGCCGCCGCCCTCGTCGCCTGCAATGCGCTGTGGGGGCTCGGCCTCGATGCGAAGCGCCTCGAACTCATCGGACGGACACTCGGAGCCGATGTCCCTGCGTGCCTGGCCGGGGGGATCTCGCTCGGCACCGGGCGTGGCGATGAGATGGAGTCCCTGGACCGGGGCGGAGTCGAGGCCCGTCATCATTGGGCGATCGCACTCGCGCATGAGGGCCTGTCCACTCCGGAGGTCTTCCGCGCGCTCGATCGAGCAGGAGGCCCGGCGGGCCGGTGGCGCGATCTGCCCGACCCCTCGAGGATCCGCGCGCTGCCCTTCACGGGCGGGGCCGCAGAACTCGCCCCCCACCTGTCCAACGATCTTCAGGACACGGCCCTGCGCCTCCGGCCCGAGCTCGGCCGGACTATCGCGGCCGCCGAGGAGGCGGGCGCGCTCGCCGTCCTGCTCTCCGGCTCGGGCCCCTCGATCGGGGCGCTCGCAGCCGATGCCGAATCGGCGCGCGCGATCGCCTCGGCCCTCGCGGGGCTCGACTCGGTCGCCGAAGCCTTCACCACTTTCGGACCCGTCCCGGGTGCCCGGCTCGAATCAGGAGAATCCCGCTAAATGGCGCATCTTCTCGGCACGCAGTCCCTCGCCGTCCTCGCGGGTTCGCGCAGACTCCTCGAAGACGTCACGCTCGGCATCGAGGACGCTTCGCGCGTCGGGATCCTCGGGCCCAACGGTGCGGGCAAGTCGACCCTCCTGCGCCTCGTCGCCGGCGTTCAAGAAGCCGCGTCGGGCCTGCTCACCAAGCGCGAGGGCGTGCGCGTGGTCCTCCTCGATCAGAAGGACTCCTTCGACCCGGAGCTCCCCGTCGTGGAGGCCGTGCACCCCGGTCTGGCGGAGTACGAGTGGGCTTCGGATCCCCGGGTGCGCGACATCCACGCGGGACTCCTGGCGGACATCGACCTCGCCTCCCGCGTGGGGGACCTGTCCGGCGGTCAGCGCCGGAGGGTCGCTCTCGCGAGGGTCCTGTGCGCGCCCAGCGAGGTCGTCTGCCTCGACGAGCCGACGAACCACCTCGATGTCGAGGGCGTCGCCTGGCTCGCCGCGCACCTCAATGCGCGCTTCGCCAGGCCCGGGGCCGTGGGCGCGCTGCTCGTGGTCACCCACGACCGCTGGTTCCTCGACGCGGTGTGCGAACACATCTGGGAGGTCGTCCCCGGCATCGACCCCGGAGGCGACCGGCCCCAGATCCCCGGTCGCGTCGAGGTCTACGACGGCTCCTACGCCGCCTACACGCTCGCCCGCGCCGAACGCCTGCGCCAGGCTGACGTCGCGGCCGTGAAGCGCAAGAACCTCCTCACGAAGGAGCTCGCCTGGCTGCGCCGGGGCGCGCCCGCCCGCACCTCGAAGCCGAAGTTCCACATCGAGGCCGCCGAGGCCCTCATCGCGGACGTCCCGCCGCCGCGCGACACCGTCGAGCTCATGAAGACGGCGAGCGCGCGCCTGGGCAAGGACGTCCTCGATCTCGAAGACGTCACCCTCGCCTTCGGGCGCCCGGACGGCTCGACCAACACGATCTTCGACTCGGTGACCCTCCGGCTCGCCCCGGGTGAACGCGTCGGCGTCGTCGGCGTGAACGGCGCCGGGAAGACGAGCCTGCTCAATCTTCTCCGCGGCGATCTGGCCCCCGATTCCGGGCGCGTCAAACGGGGGAAGACCGTCGAGGTCGCGACCCTGTCCCAGGACACGCACGAACTCGACGCGCTCGCGGACGTGCGCGTCGTCGAGGCCGTCGCCGCAGTCGCGCAGACCTGCATCGTCGAGGGCAGGGAACTCACCGCTTCGCAGATGACCGAGCGCATGGGGTTCACCCGTCAGCGCGCCTACACGCGGATCAGGGAGATCTCGGGCGGCGAGCGCCGACGCCTCCAGCTCATGCGCCTGCTCATGGCCTCCCCGAACGTCCTCCTCCTCGATGAGCCGACGAACGACCTCGACACCGATACCCTCGCCGCGATGGAGGACCTGCTCGATTCCTTCCCCGGGACCCTCGTCGTCGTCTCGCACGACCGCTACCTGCTCGAGCGCGTGACCGATCACCAGGTGGCGCTGCTGGGGGACGGGACGATCCGCGCCCTGCCCGGCGGGGTCGAGCAGTACCTGCGCCTGCGGTCCGAGGGCGGGGCCGCGCAGACCCCGCAGCCGACGCCCGCCGAAGCGCTGCCGCAGGCCCCGGCGCTGAGCGACGCCGCCGCGCGGCGGGCCGCGAAGAAGGAGGCGGATCGGATCGAGCGGCGCCTGGAGAGGCTCCGGAGCGAAGCGGGGGGTCTCGAGGCGCGCCTGGAAGCGCTCGGGCACGAGGTCGCATCGGATCCTTCCGCGGTGTCGGAGCTCCAGGAGGCGTCGGCACGGCATTCCCGTGTGCTGTCCGAGATTGCCGAGCTCGAGGACGCGTGGCTTCAGGCCGCCGAGCTCCTCGAATAGGCGTTCCCGCAGTCGGCGAGTCCGCGTCCTCGATGAATTAGTTGATGGAAGTGCTTGGAAAAAACGCGTATTCCGCACCTTGCCCGGTGCGGAATCGGTCTGGGCGAGACTCGTATTGAATGCCTCTTGACCTGCGTGAATAGAGCCTTTCTCGACGCCTGTCGTTTTTCGCGCTCCAATGGGGTCATCCGCCTCGAAGGAATGGGATCGAGGCCCCGGATCATGAGGAGAGATCGAGATGCCCCTTGAAATGCCCCGAGTCCTGGACTGCTCCGTCGAGAGCTGCTCGTACAACAAGACCAAGAGCTGCGGCGCCGCCGCGATCACCGTCGGTTTCGCCCAGACCTGCACGACTTTCGTCCCGCTCAACGTCAAGGGCGGCCTCGAGACGGCGGCCCCCTTCGTCGGCGCCTGCCAGAAGGCCGACTGCGTCCACAACTCCGCGCTCGAATGCACCGCCGAGGCGATCCGCGTGGGCGCCACCACCGCGGACTGCCTGTCCTACGCCGCCCGCTGAGCGGGGGCCGAGGAGCCGCCGTCCGGACGCGGCGGGGCGCTCGGCGCCTCAGGCCCCGCGGGGCGAGAAATGCTCGGCGGCGAGGCGCAGCATCCCCTGGGCGAGTCCGTGCTGGTCGGTGTGCAGGTCCCAGACGGCGTCCTCGCCCAGGACCGCGAGGGCCGGCGCGTCCTCCTCGGCGACGGCTTCGCGGTCGGCGAGCCATGTCGTCCCGTAGGCGTCCATGAGGGGGCGCATCGCCTCGAAGAAGTCCTCGATCGCCTTCAGCCCCGCCTCGGCGGCTTCGACGCGCGCGAGGGCGCTGCGGTAGTGCTCCTCCATCCGCTCGAGTCGTTCGAGCGCCTCCGATCCGCTCACTCCGCCGCCCTCCCGCGCCCCTTCTCGCAGACCGGGGCCTCGAAGGGGA
This sequence comes from Schaalia hyovaginalis, assembly GCF_014208035.1. Classification (NCBI taxonomy): domain Bacteria; kingdom Bacillati; phylum Actinomycetota; class Actinomycetes; order Actinomycetales; family Actinomycetaceae; genus Schaalia; species Schaalia hyovaginalis. The sequence continues at coordinate 881,523 of NZ_JACHMK010000001.1, forward strand.
GGAGGAGCGGGGTGAGGAGATCCGCGAGGCGGTCGCGCGCCTCCTCGTCGAGCGGGGCGAGGATCGCCTCCTCGCAGGCCAGGAGTGAAGCGAGGGCGCCGTCGACGCGCGTGCGGCCCGGCTCGGTGAGGGTGACGAGAACGACCCGCCGGTCCTGGGGCGAGGGCGAGCGCGAGACGAGGCCCTTCGATTCGAGGCGGTCGATCCGGTTCGTCATCGTCCCGGAGGAGACGAGGAGCTCGGCCATGAGGGCGCCGGGGGTCAGGCCCGAAGCGCTGCCCGCCCTGCGCAGGGAGGACAGGACGTCGAACTCCCAGGGCTCGAGCCCGTGATCGGCGAAGGCCTTGCGCCGTTCGAGGTCGAGGCGCCGGGCGAGGCGGGAGACGCGCGAGAGGACGAGCATGGGGGAGGAGTCGAGGTCCGGGCGCTCCTTCGACCATGCGGCGACGATGCCTGCGACTTCATCCACGAATCTCACGCGATTCAAGATACTCGATGTCGAGACTTCGGTCACTCCTTCGCCGCGCCGGGCTCCTGGCACACGAGCAGAGTCGGCTTCGGCTGCATGTGCCGCACGCCGTTCCACACGAGGTTCACCACGTGCGCGGCGACTTCGTCCTTCTTCATGCGGCGCTCATCGAGCCACCATTGACCGACCTGGGCGATGAGGCCCACGAGCATCTGCGCGTACAGCGGGGCGAGGGCGGGCGAGATGTCGCCCTTGGCGAACTGCTCGGCCAGGAGATGCTCGACCCTCGACGCGACATCGCCGAGGACCGAGGAGAAGGAGCCCTGCGTCCGATCCTTCGGCGCATCGCGCACGAGGACGCGGAAGCCGTCGGAATTCGATTCGATGTACTCGAGCAGGGCGAGCGTGGCGTTCTCCAAGAGGATCCGAGGGCGATCGGACGACTCCAGGGAGGAGTGGAGGGAGGTGACGAGGGACTGGACTTCACGGTCCACGACCACCGCGTACAGGCCCTCTTTGCCGCCGAAGTGCTCGTAGACGACGGGCTTGGACACCTTCGCCTTCGCGGCGATCTCCTCGACGCTCGTCGCGTCGAAGCCCTTGAGCGCGAAAAGCGAGCGCCCGACCTCGACGAGCTGCTCCCGGCGCGCGAAACCGCTCATCCGTGTGCGCTTCTGACCCATGCTCCGGATTATCCCACGCGAGCGCAGGGCCGATCCGCGGCGAGGGGCGGCGCGGCTCGCCCGCGGCCGAGGCCGTGCCCTCGCGCCGCCCGAAGTCGCGCTTTCGGTGAACGGGGGCTGACTGTGGCAGAATCGAAGCGCTATTCCGCCCTGGTGTAACGGCAGCACATGGGTTTTTGGTGCCTTTGGTCCGGGTTCGAGTCCTGGGGGCGGAGCAGGAGCGCCCGCTCCTTCCTCCTCGCTCGACGGAAGGCGAACAATGACCGTCCCCGCAGCCGCCATCGTCCTCGCAGCAGGCAAGGGCACCCGAATGCTCTCGGCGGTCCCCAAGGTCGTCCACCCCGTTGCGGGCCTGTCCATGATCGGCCACGCGCTGCGAGCCGCCCAGGGCACCCGTCCCAAGACCCTCGTCGCCGTGGTGCGCCACGAACGCGAACTCGTGGTCGAGGAGATCCGGAAAGTCGCGCCCGACGCCTTCATCGCCGATCAGGATGAGATCCCCGGAACCGGCAGGGCCGTGCTGTGCGCCCTCGAGGCCCTCGCCGCCGCGCACGGCCCGATCAGCGGCCCCGTCCTCGTCACCTCGGGCGACGTCCCCATGCTCTCGACCGCCACGCTCGAACGCCTCCTCGACCTCCACGAGGCCGAGGGGCGCGCGGTCACGGTCCTCACCTCGATCGCGCCCGACCCCACCGGCTACGGCCGCATCGTGCGCGCCGAGGACGGGCGCGTCATCAGGATCGTCGAGGAGAAGGACGCCGACGAGGCCGAGCGCGCCATCACAGAGGTCAACGCGGGCGTCTACGCCTTCGACGGGGCCTTCCTCCACGACACCTTGAAGTCGGTCGGAACGGACAACGCCCAGGGTGAGGTCTACCTCACCGACGTGCTCGCGGCCGCCGAACCCGCCGGTCGGACGGCGGGCGCCCTCGTCCTCGCCGATCCCTGGGAGGCGCAGGGCTGCAACGACCGCGTTCAGCTCGCCGAACTCGGAGCCGAGATCAACAAGAGGATCTGCGAGCGCCACATGCGCCGGGGGGTGTCCATCGTCGACCCGGCATCCACCTGGATCGGCATCGACGTCGAGATCGGCGCCGACACGACGATCTGGCCCGGAAGCGTCCTGCGGGGCGCCACGACCGTCGGGAACGGGTGTGAGATCGGTCCCGGAACGACGCTCGATTCGGCGCATGTGGCCGATCGCGCCCGGGTCGCAAGCGCCTGGGTGGTCGAGGCGAGCGTTCCAGCCGATACGATGGTGGCACCATTCAGCGTCATCGGGCAGCCCGAATCGGACTGACCCGCCGGGTTCTCAGGGCAAGGGGAGGAACACCGCATGAGCGGATTGGTGACCAGCGGGGAGAAGAGCCTCGTCCTCGTTTCAGGCAGGGCGCATGTCGAGCTCGCCCAGCAAGTCGGTGAGGAGATCGGGTGCGGGGTCTCGCCGGTGACCGCCTACGACTTCGCGAGCGGTGAGATCTACGTCCGTTTCAACGAGTCCGTCCGCGGCGCCGACGTCTTCGTCCTCCAGTCCCACACCGGGCCGATCAACAAGTGGCTCATGGAGCAGCTCATCATGATCGACGCCGCGAAGCGCGCCTCCGCCAAGCGCATCACCGCGGTCTCGCCCTTCTACCCCTACGCGCGTCAGGACAAGAAGCACCAGGGGCGCGAGCCGATCTCGGCCCGCCTGGTCGCCGACCTGTACAAGACCGCCGGCGCCGACCGCGTCATGAGCGTCGACCTGCACGCCTCGCAGGAGCAGGGCTTCTTCGACGGCCCCGTCGATCACCTCTTCGCGATGCCGGTCCTCGTCGACTACGTGCGCTCGCGCCTCGACCTGTCGAACACCGTCATGGTCTCCCCGGACGCCGGCCGCATCCGCGTCGCCGAGAAGTGGTCCTCCAAGCTCGGCGGGGTCCCGCTGGCCTTCGTCCACAAGACGCGCGACACGACCCGGCCGAATGTCGCGGTGGCGAACCGCGTCGTCGGCGATGTCGCAGGCAAGCAGTGCATCCTCGTCGACGACATGATCGACACGGCGGGCACCATCACCGAGGCCGTCAAGGTCCTCAATGACGCCGGAGCCCAGAAGGTCATCATCGCCGCCACCCACGGCATCCTCTCCGAGCCGGCCGTCCGCCGACTGACGGAATGCGGGGCCGATGAGGTCGTCGTCACCGACACGCTGCCGATCCCGCTGGAGAAGCGATTCCCGAATCTCACGATCCTCTCGATCGCCCCGCTCCTCGCGCGCGCGATCAAGGAGGTCTTCGAAGACGGATCGGTCACATCCCTCTTCGACTGACTCGCACTCGGCCGCCCTCGTCGGGTACCCTCAAGGGGTTGCTCCGGCGAGGGCGGATCTGTATCCGCCGTGATCGACAGGGCCGAAGGGGAATCCACCTCCTTGAGGTTCATCGCGCCGAAGCGGAAGAACCAGAACAACAGGAGGCATCTCATGAGCGACACCCCGATTCTTGACGCGCAGACCCGTTCCGAGTTCGGCAAGGGAGCTGCCCGCCGCGCCCGCCGCGCCGGCCTCGTTCCCGCCGTCGTCTACGGACACGGCGGCGAGCCGGTCCACGTGGACGTCCCCGGGCACGACCTCTTCCTCATCGTCCGCGGCAACAAGAACGCCCTCGTCGACCTCAAGATCGACGGGAAGAGCCAGCTCGTCCTCGTCAAGGACGTCCAGCGCCACCCCGTGTCCCGCAACCTCCTCCACGCCGACTTCCTCGCCGTCAAGGCGGGCGAGAAGGTCGACGTCGAGGTCGCGATCGTCGTCGTCGGCGAGCCGGTCCCCGGCACCCAGGCCACGGTCGAAGAGCACACCGTGACCGTCAAGGCCTCGGCGACCGCCATCCCCGAGTCGATCGAGGTCGACGTGACCGGCATCGAGGCGGGAACCGTCATCCGCGCCGCCGATCTCGTCCTTCCCTCCGGCGTCGAGTCCGAGCTCGACCCCGAGCGGGACATCGTCGTCGTCACCGAGATCGAGGCAGAGGCCGAAGAGGCCCCCGCCGTCGAGGCGGAGTGACCCCGCTCCTGCCGATCGCATGTCTTCGGGCGGGCCGCGTGAGCGGCCCGCCCCATGCGTATCACCGGCGGGGGACCCGTTGAAGGAGGGCGCCCGATGATCAGCCCCTACCCCGCGCGAGCGCCGCTCCCCGCCAGCGAAGAGCCCGCTCCCCGCACCTACCCGGCGCAAGTCGACCCGACGACCTGCGGGATCGCGGTCCTATCGCTCCTGGCGGCGCGCGCCGGAGCCGATCCTCACTACCTCGACCCCGACGCGGATGTCGAGGCCGAGCAGAAGCACCTCCACGCCCTCGCGGCCAGGGTTGGGACCCCCTGGCCCCAGGCCCTGGGCACCTCGCCCTGGGCGCTCGCGCGCCTCGCGCGCCACGCCACGGGCCGTCGACACCGCATCGCCTTCAACGGCCCGGGCCTGCGCGCCCGGATCGACACGGCCCTCGCCTCAGGATGGGACGTGCCCGTCTACACGGGCGGGGCGCGGACGGCCCTGAGCGCGCTCATCCCCCGCCACGTCGTCCTCATCCTCGCCCACGAGGGGGCGCCCGCGCGCTACGCGGTCTTCGAACCCTCCTCGGGCCGCGTGTTCACCCTCGGCCCCGACGAGTTCCTCCTCGGAGCGGACTCGGCCAGACCGGCCCTGGGCCATTGGAGGCGCGTCCTCTTCGCCCTCGTCCCCTCGGCGCACTAGCCCCCGGCTCAGTCCCTCGGCCACACCCGGACGATGCGGGCGAGCAGTTCGGCGAGACGCTCCTTCGAGGATGCGCCCTGCTCGAGCACCTCCTCGTGCGACAGGGACTCGCCCGGCGTCGTACCCGCCGCCGCGTTCGTGATGAGGGACAGCCCCAGCACCTCCAGCCCGGCCTCGCGCGCCGCGATCGTCTCGAGGGCGGTCGACATGCCCACGAGGTCGGCACCGAGCGCGACCGCCATGCGCACCTCCGCGGGCGTCTCGTACTGGGGCCCGGGGAACTGGGCATACACGGCCTCGAGGATCGTCGGATCCACCGAGTTCACGAGGCCCCTGAGACGGGGCGAATACGCGTCGGAGAGATCGACGAAGCTCGCCCCGTGCAGGGGGGTCGCGGCCGTCAGATTGACATGATCGGCGATGAGGGCCACGGAACCCGGCCCGATCCGCGGATTCGCCGACCCGCATCCGTTCGTCAGGATGGCCCTCGCGATGCCGAGGGCCGCAGCGACCCGTACCGCGTGCGCGACGGCATCGGCTCCGCGCTCCTCGTAGAAGTGCGTCCGGGGCAGCAGCAGCGCGTGGAAGGGGCGCCCGTCCTCATGATCGAGTGCGAGCAGCTGGATCCGGGCCGTGTGACCGGCGACCGGCGAGTCCGCGAAACCGGGAATCGAGGCCGCCGGAACCGAAAGGACTTCACGGCCGATCGAATGCGCGGCCGAACCCCAGCCCGAACCGGGAACGAGCAGGACATCCGGGACGATCCCGTCGAGCAGGGGGCGCAGCGCCCGCACGGAATCATCGACCATTGCGCGAATCTGAGAAGGAAGAGTCATGAGGACAAGGATAGCCGCCGCGCGCGCTCCGAGCCGGAAGCCGGATCCGGAAGATGCGTGAGAACGGCGCGCAGGGCCCCGAACGCGTATTCTGGCGGCGTCGCCCGGTCCGCCGACCAACCGCGCGATGGAACGAGAGGAGCCGCGTGGTCCGAGAACTGCGAACCGACGACGTCGTCGACCTCGCCTGCGATCTCATCGACATCCCCTCGGTGTCCGGAGATGAGAAGGCGATCGCCGATGCCGTCGAGGCCCGCCTCCGACGCGCCCCCCACCTCGAAGTCCTGCGCGACGGGGATGCGATCGTCGCGAGGACCCGCCTCGCACGAGCGCATCGCGTGCTCATCGCCGGTCACCTCGACACCGTCCCGATCGCCGGCAACGTCCCCGCCGTGCGGAGCCTCGTCAACGGGATCGACACCGTGCGCGGCAGGGGAGCGGTCGACATGCTCGGAGGCGTCGCCGTCGCCCTGCGCGCGGCCCTCCTCCTCACGGCGCCCAAGCACGATGTCACCTGGGTGTTCTACGACCATGAGGAAGTCGAGGCGAGCCTCAACGGCCTCGGCCGTCTCATGCGCAATCACCCGGGCCTCCTCGGCGCCGACTTCGCGATCCTCGCAGAGCCGACCTCGGCGCACATCGAAGGCGGCTGCAACGGAAGCGTTCGGGTCATCGCGACGATCCCGGGGAAAGCGGCCCATTCCGCGCGCTCGTGGCGCGGCGACAACGCCATCCACAAGGCCGCGCCCGTCATCTCGAGGATCGCCTCCTTCGGCAACCCGACAGTCAACGTCGACGGCCTCGACTACCGCGAGTCCCTCCTCGTCGTCGCCGTCTCGGGCGGGAAGGCGAAGAACGTCGTGCCCGACGAGGTCGAGCTCGTCATCAACTACCGCTTCGCCCCCTCCAAGAGCACGGACGAGGCGATCGCCCTCGTCACCTCGTACTTCGCGGGAACAGGGGCGCGGATCGAAGTCGACGACCGCTCCCCGGGCGCGCGGCCGGGAGCCGATTCGCCGATCGCCCGCGACTTCATCGCCCACGCCGGCGCCATCGCCGAGGCGCACGGGGAGGAACTGCGCGTCGTCGCCAAGCAGGGGTGGACGGACGTCGCACGATTCTTCGATCTCGGGATCCCCGCGGTGAACTTCGGCCCCGGCGACCCCCTGCTCGCCCATACCGACGAAGAAGCCGCACCCGCGGCGGACATGACCAGGTGCCTGGACGCGCTCCTCGCCTGGCTCGACGACAAGGAGAAGGAATGACCTCCGATCAGCCGACCCGCAGGACCTACCAGCGCGGCCCCGTGATCCTGCGCGGCACCGCGATCCCCGAGGAGACCTCGGACACGCGCCTCCTCGAAGCGCAGGAATCCGCCGACTGGCTGCACGAGGACCCCTGGCGCGTCCTGCGCATCCAGGCCGAATTCGTCGAGGGCTTCGGCGCGCTGTCCGAAGTCGGCCCGGCCGTATCCGTCTTCGGCTCGGCGCGCACCCGTGAGGACTCCAAGTACTGGACGATCGCCTATGAAATCGGCAGGCTCCTCGTCGACGAGGGCGCCGCAGTCATCACCGGTGGCGGTCCCGGGGCGATGGAAGCGGCGAACAAGGGGGCCTGGGACGCAGGGGGCAAATCGATCGGGCTGGGCATCGAGCTCCCGCACGAGCAGTCGATGAACCCCTGGGTGAACATCGGGATCAACTTCCGCTACTTCTTCGCCCGTAAGACCATGTTCGTCAAGTACTCCTCCGGATTCATCGCGATGCCCGGCGGCTTCGGCACGATGGACGAGCTCTTCGAAGCGCTCACGCTCGTCCAGACATCGAAGATCCACTCCTTCCCGATCGTCCTCGTCGGCAGCGACTACTGGCGCGGACTGGTCGATTGGGTCGCCGGATCCATGGTCGCCGAGGGCACCCTCGATGAAGCCGAGCTCGATCTCATTCACCTGGTGGACGAGCCCGAAGAGGCCGTCCGCTTCGCCCTCGGCCGCTGAGCTCCGCGCCCGTCGTGTGATTCGGCACGATTCCGGCTAAAATGGGGGCGTCACTGCCGCGCGACACGCGCGTGCAGACGAAAAAGGGACAAGGAGCGGTACATGGCAGCGATGAAGCCGAGGACCGGTGACGGCCCGCTGGAGGCCACGAAAGAGGGACGCGGAATCGTCATGCGCATCCCGAGCGAGGGGGGCGGCCGCCTCGTCATCGAGCTCACTCCCGATGAGGCAAGCGAACTGGCGGCGGCGCTGAGCGCTGCGGTCTGAGGTTCTTCCGATTATCTTTGCGGGGCGCCGTGGCGGGCACAGCCACGGCGCCCCGCGCTCGTCGAGGGCGCCTTCGGCCGCTTGGGGGATCAGCGCTTGACCGCGACGGCGAGGCCGTCGCCGACCGGCAGCAGCGCCGGGGTGAAATCGGGCGACTCCGCCAGGAAGCGGACGACCTCGCGGCAGACGACCGTCTCCGAATCACGTCGGGCCGGATCGGCGACCTGATCGCCCCAGAGGGCGTGGACGAAGGCGATGAAGCCCCCCGGGCGCAGGACGCGCACCGCATGATCGAGGTACTCCGGGGTCTCCTGAACGTCCGCGTCCAGGACCATCATGTCGTAGCCCCCCACCGCCATGCGCGGCAGGACGTCCAGGGCGCGGCCAGCGATGAGGCGGGTCCGCTGGGGCGAGACCTGGGCCTTCGTGAAGGCGCGGCGGGCCTGCTTGTGGAACTCGACTTCGGAGTCGATGGAGGTGAGGACCCCGTCGGCGGGCATCCCGTCGAGGAGCCACAGGCCCGAAACCCCCGCGCCCGTCCCCACTTCGAGGACGGCCTTGGCCCCCGCGACCGCGGCGAGCATCCGCAGGGCGGCGCCCGTGCCGGGGGAGACGGGGTCGGCCCCGAGCTCGACCGCGGCGGCGCGCGCCTCGCGGACGGGCTCGGACTCGGGGATGTAATCCTCGACGAATACCCAGGCCTGGGCCTTGTCAGCCATGTCTTCTCCGATGCTGGTGTCTTTCAGTGGCCTTCAGAGTATCGCCCCCGTGCGTCGCGCGGGGGCGGGGCTCAGCGAGTGACGGGGGAGACGCCGAGCGGGCGGCCCGCGAGGCCCCGCGCTCCGGCTCCGAGAGTCCGGCCGAGCGAGGTGAGGACCTCGCTCGCGGGGCCCTCATCGAGCGCCACGGGCCGACCGGCGTCCCCGCCCTCGCGAAGGGCGATGTCGAGCGGAACCTGCGCGAGGAGCGGAACCTCGTATCCGAGCTGCGCGGTCAAGCGCGAGGACACCGAGGTCCCGCCGCCGTTCCCGAAGATCTCCAGGCGCGAGCCATCGGCCTGCGGCAGGAAGGACATGTTCTCGACGACGCCGATGACGCGCTGCTGGGTCTGCGCGGCGATGGAGCCCGCGCGCTCGGCGACCTCCGCGGCGGCGACCTGCGGGGTGGTGACGACGAGGATCTGCGAGTTCGGGATGAGCTGCGCGACCGAAATGGCCACATCGCCGGTCCCGGGCGGCATGTCGATGAGGAGGACGTCGAGGTCCCCCCAGAACACGTCGGCGAGGAACTGCTGGAGGGCCCTGTGGAGCATGGGTCCGCGCCAGATGACGGGCTGGCCGTCCGGCACGAACATGCCGATGGACATGACCTTCACCCCGGCCGCTCCGACCGGCGGGATGATCATGCCGTCGATGACCTGCGGGTCGTGGGCGACGCCGAGCATCCGGGGGATGGAGAAGCCGTAGATGTCTGCGTCCATGACGCCGACCTTGAGGCCGGACGAGGCCATCGCGGCCGCGAGGTTCGCCGTCATCGAGGACTTGCCGACGCCGCCCTTGCCGGAGGTGACGGCGATGACGCGGGTGAGGGAGCCGGGCTGGGCGAAGGGGATCTCCTTCTCGGGGCGCCCCCCGTTGAGCTTCTCGCGCAGCGCCTTCTTCTGCTCGTCGTCCATGACGCCCGTCTCGACGGTCACGGCCTCGACGCCGTCGAGCGCGCCTACGGTCTTCTCGATGTCGGCGGCGATCGTGTTGCGCAGCGGGCATCCGGCGGTCGTGAGGAGGACGCGGACGCTCACGGTCGCCCCGTCGATGGTGACGAGGTCGGGGGAGACCATGTCGAGGTCGGTGATCGGGCGGCGGATTTCGGGATCGATGACGGTGCCGAGGGCGGTCATCACCTGGTCGATTGAGACGGACATGCTGTGATTCTACGCAGCGCCGCCCGTGACTTCGCATCCGGCGGGGCGTCTGAACGAAAGTGAAGGCGCGCCGCTCGCCAGGTGGCGGATGCCCGGCCGCTAAGGCCGCGAGGGCGGGGCCCTCAGCTCCGTGCGGCGGGGAGGGACGGGCCGTCGCCCGCCCCGTCGCCCTCGGCTCCGTTCCGCGTCCGATCCGGGTCGGCGGCGGCGTCGGCCTTCCGGGCGTACTCCTCCTCCAATTCGGCGCGGACCTGCGCGCGGATGTCCTCGCGCAGGTCATCGAGGAGATCGCGCAATTCCGAGCGGACGAAGTCGCGGGTGGCGATCTCCTGGACGGACAGGCGCAGGCTCGCGATCTCGCGCGTGAGGAACTCCGTGTCGGCCAGGTTGCGCTCGGCGCGCTGGCGGTCCTGCTCGGCCTGCACGCGGTCGCGGTCGGCCTGACGGTTCTGCGCGAGGAGGATGAGGGGCGCCGAGTAGGAGGCCTGCGTCGAGAAGGCGAGGTTGAGAAGGATGAAGGGGTACTCGTCCCAGGCGTATGCGCGGGCGACCTGGTGGAGGACGACGTTCGCCGCGATCCAGGAGACGACGAAGATCGTCATGTAGAGGATGAAGCGCGGCGAGCCCATGAAACGGGCGGTCGCCTCGGCGAAGCGGCCGAAGCCGTCGGAGGAGCGCGTCCGACGGCGGAACCACGAGAATCCGCGCTCGCGGGGCGTGTCGAGACGATCAGCCATCGATGCTCCTCGCCATGATCCTGTCGGCGACCTCGTCGTCGTAGTCGCGCCAGTCCTCGGGCAGGAGCTCGTCGAGGACGTCGTCGGCGGAGACCGCGCCGAGCAGGTGGCCGTCCTCGTCGACGACGGGAAGGACGGTGAGGTTGTAGGTGGCGAGGAGGCGGGTCACGGTGGCGACGTGGGCCTCGGCTGACACCGCTTCGATGTCGGAGTCGAGGATCGTGCCGAGGAGGGTCTGCGGGGGTTCGCGCAGCGCCCGCTGAAGATGGACCATCCCGAGGTACTGGCCGGTGGGGGTCTCCTCGGGGGGGCGGGTGATGAAGGCGACGGTCGCCAGCGATACCGGCAGGTCCTCGCGGCGCACGGATGCGAGCATCTGGGCGACGGTCGCACCGGGGCCGAAGATCACGGGCTCGGTCGTCATGAGGGAGCCGGCGGTGGATTCCTCGTAGGTGAGGAGGCGGCGGACGTCCTCGGCCTCTTCGGGCTCCATGAGGGCCAGGAGCGCCTGCGCCTTCGCCTCGGGGAGCTCGGAGACGAGGTCGGCGGCGTCATCGGGCTGCATGACGTCGAGGACGTCGGCGGCCCGTCCGGCCTCCAGGGCGGAGACGATGGCGACCCGGTCGTCGTCGCCCAGCTCTTCGAGGACGTCGGCCAGCCGGGCGTCGGGGAGCTCCTGCGCGATCGCCATCCGGCGGTCGCGCGGCAGGTCGTGGAGCAGGTCCGCGAGGTCGGCGGGGCGCATGTCCTCGGTCTGGGCGAGGAGCGAGGTCGCGGCCTGGTTGGAGTCGGTCTTGAGCAGGCCGCTCACTTCGAAGACGGAGACGTTGAGGGTCTCGCCCGACCGGATGAAGCCGAGCGAGGTGGTCCTCTGGCGCTGCACGTGGAGCTTGGAGATCACCCAGTCCTTCGGTCGGCGCCGCTCCATGGCGACGTCGAGGATCCTGACCTCTCCGGAGCCGTCGTTGAGGGTGACCACGCGATCGAAGAGCTCGGCGAGGACGAGGGTCTCGACGGGGCGCTGCGTGAAGGTCCGCATGTTGAGCAGGCCGGTCGTGATGACCGACCCCGATTCGATCGAGGTGATGCGGGTCAGGGGCAGGAAGACGCGCTTGCGCGGACCGACTTCGACGACGAAGCCGATGACGTTCGCGATCCCCGAGACCCTGAAGGTGACAACGACGTCATGGATGCGGCCGACCTGATCGCCGAGGGGGTCGAAGACCGAGGTCCCGGCGAGCCTACCGATGTACACGCGGCGTCCTGCGGTTCCGACGCCCATCTGTTCGTTGCTCACGAGGACAGCCTAGGCCCCGGGGTGGGAGGATGGCATCTAGGATCTCTTCGGGTTTCGACCATGGAAGGAAGATGATGGCTGCCCGCACCGCCTCCCCGCAGTTCCAGATGCCCGTCATGCCCTCGGGCACCGAGGTCGCTTCGTACCGCACCTACGTGGAGGCGCAGGGAGCCGTCGACTACCTCGCCGACCGGGAATTCGACGTCAAGTCGATCACGATCGTCGGCACGGACCTCCACCTCGTGGAACGCGTGACCGGCCGTTTGACGATGGGGCGGGCGGCCCTCTCCGGCGCCTCCTCGGGAGCCCTGTGGGGCGCCTTCATGGGGCTCATGATGTCTTTCGCCGCCCCGAGCCGATCGGCGCTCCTGTGGGTGATGTTCGGAGTGGCCGGCGGTGCTCTCGCGGGGATCGTGATGTCGGGCCTGCTGTACGCGATGACCGGGGGCCGCAGGGACTTCACCTCCTCCTCGCAGGTGGTCGCCTCCCGCTACGCGGTCCTGGCTTCGGCCGACGTCGACCGGGCCTTCCAGATGCTGCAGAAGACGCCCGGCAATCAGATGCGCCCCCGGCCCGCGCGGGTGCGCCCCGAGGAGGAGGGGCCGACCGAGTACGGTTCGCGCCCCGATGAGCAGCCGCGATTCGGCGTGCGGCTGAGCGACGCGTCGGAGCGAACCCGGGAATCGGACGGTTCCGGAACAGTGTCATAGCGCCTCGGGGCGCTTTCGCCTTGATTGGCCCGCGATCCCGTTCGCGACCTTGACCGCAATAAGGGGAGTGCCTAGCCTGGATCATGGGCCTGGACCTCGTGGATCTCAAGGGGGAGATCCGGTTTCCCCCTTATCGCGAAGGAGCGATGACAGTGAACATGAAGAAGAGGGTTGTCGGGGTGTTCGCCGCTGCGGCATTGGCTTCGGGCGGTTTCCTTGCGGTTCCGGCGCTGGCGTCGAGTCCTCACACGAGCGCCCAAGCATTCACATGCGTTCATTCGGTCTTGTACTCGGGAGGTTATTCCCTGGCCGACGGATGCAGCGCGTCCAATTAAAAGGAGAAGGTCAACGGCACGTGGCGAAGTGCCGGTTGGCAACCCCGAGGAACTAAATCGCGTTTCTGGCAGTGTTTCAGCGGATGGCAGCAGAGTTCCTATGATCAGAGGCTGTGATGAGGGAGGGCCTTCTTTCGTGCGCCTTCATAGGTGCTGCGACTCTCCTTTTGTCTTCCTGTACATACTTTGATTCGTACAGTCAGTCGGCGATGTCTGGCCAGTCAGAGGTGGTGTCGCAGTTTACGGGCCCTTATGGCCCAGAGCTCGCTCAAGCCTACCGGGATTCTGAGTCGGAGTATTTCCGTGAAGCGGTGCGTGACGGAACGATTACCGATTCGGAGTATTTCGAAGCTCAAAATCGATCGCGTCAATGCCTGGAGGAGAACGGCTTCACTGGAATCGTCATGAATCCCGATGGGACGGGCAGTATCGATGCTCGGACGGACATCAGTGAAGAGGAGGAATCTCGCCTTAAGGTCGACTGCGATACGAAATCAGGGCTTATCGACACGGAGATCTGGTACCGCTCTTTGAAAGCGAATCCTGAGAATGTCGATTGGCCGAGTGCGGAGAGGGATTGTCTGGTGCGGGCGGGGCTTCTTGAGGCGGGTGCCACGGTTGAGGAGATGAATGAGTGGTATATGAGCGGTGATCCGGCGTCGCAGTCGCGTGCCGCGTATGTCTGCTCGCAGGACGCTCTCGGGCACCTCAGCCTCCAGTGAAGCGCATGATGCCGCGGGCCCGACGCGCAGACGTCGGGCCCGCAGCATGCGGGAGGGAGAAACAATGACACGAGCACTTCTGGGAATCGCGGCCCTTGTCGTCGCCATCGGCGCGGGAGCCGCCCTCGGGGCGCTCCTCTTCCGACCTGTTTCCCCCCGGGGGCTCGAAGAAACGCCTGCCGTCGTCGACACCCCCGTCGTCCAGCGCACCATCGACGACAGAAGGAGCATTCGCCTGGCGCTCGAACTCGGGCCGAGCGCATCCCTCAAATCTCCGAGCGACGGCCTCATCACCGAATCGGCGTGTCAGGCGGGCCAAGCGATCGCCTCCGGCGACCATATGATGACCCTCGGCGACCAGAGGCTCTACGCGCTGGCCACCGCCATCCCCCTGTGGCGCGACCTGGGTCCGGGCGATCAAGGCGACGACGTCACTGCCCTGCAGGCGGAGCTTCAACGCCTCGGATACCTCGTTGACGCCGACGGGCGTATCGGTCCGCAAACCCTGCGCTCCGTCGCCGACCTCGTCGGCCTGAGCGGCACCCCCGCGTTCTCCTCCTACGCGCTGATCCCCCGGGCCTCCTTCGTCTGGCTCCCCGAGCCGAGCGTCGTTCCCTCCTCCTGCGCCGCATCCGCCGGGGAGGGCATCGTAGAGCACGATGAAATCGCCGTACTCGATCGCACCCTCGTGCGCGCGCGAGTCGTCGACATGCCCGCCGATCTCCTGCCCGGACAGCGACTCCTGACGGTCGATGGACGCGACTTCCCCGTCGAGGAAGCCGGGATCCTCGAAGACCCGCAAGCCCTCGCCGAGTTGCAAACCACCTCCTCGTACCAGCACTGGTTATCGGCGCAAAATGATGAGCCCGCTCCGAATCTCGACGCCTCACTCAGCCTCGCCGAGCCGACCCTCGTTCACGCGGTCAGCCCATCAGCGATCTACGAGGTCGACGGGGCCGATGCCTGCGTCCTCGACAACGGCCTCCCCAGACCGGTGAAGATCCTCTCCTCCGAACTGGGGCAGACCCACATCCTGTTCCCGGACGGGGCGCCCGCACCCGCCTCCCTGCCCGCCCCGCCCCGAAACGCCGCATCATGCAGGTAGTCATCGATTCCGTCGGACATCGTTTCGCCGGAGGCCCCTGGCTGTTCAAAGGATTGAGCGCGCGCCTCGTCCCCGGGCAGATCTACGCCCTCGTCGGCCCCTCGGGAAGCGGCAAGAGCACGCTGCTCAGTCTCATCGCCGGATGGACGGCCCCCGCCGAAGGGACGATCGCGCGCCAGGGGGAGGGGAGGACCGCATGGGTGTTTCAAAACCCCCACGGGACGCCCAGTCGGAGCGTCCTCGATCACGTCGCCTTCCCCCTTCTCGCTGCGGGCGCCCGCCGCTGCGAAGCCGAAGCAGAAGCATTCGACCTGCTGCGACGATTCGGATTGGACCCGCTCGCCCATCAAGGCTTCCACAGCCTCTCCGGGGGAGAAGCGCAGCGTCTCATGCTCGCACGAGCCGCGGCCTCCCGCCCCGCCCTCTTCCTCATCGACGAACCGACCGCCCAACTGGACCTGCTCACCCGCAAGGACGTCAACACGACGATCGCCGCTCTAGCTGACCCCTCAACGATCGTCGTCATCGCCACCCATGACGAGGCGACTCGGGACATGTGCACCCGAGTCATCGACCTGCGCGCGCACCAGGAAGGACCGGAAGCCGCGCAAGCGGGCGACGGAGGCCCGGCAGCCGACGAGGGCGCCGAAAGCGCCTCCGATTCCTCTCAGCCCCGCACGCCGCAGGGCCTCCGTCGGCGATGGGGGCTCCGATGAGATGGACGTCCATCCTGAGCGAGAGCTGGCGGGACACGGTCAGCGGGACGAGCCGGGCGCTCGTCTGGGGGATCGCAGTCCTCGCCCTCGTCACGGCCGCAGTGAGCGCCGAGATCCTCCAATCGCACGCCGTCAGCCTCGCGGCCCGCGAATACACCGCCAAAGGCGCATCCATCATCACTCTCCAAGCACCCGGACAGATCGATCCGACGGCGTGCGAAGCACTCAATGAGGTCCAGGGCGTCCGCGCCGCAGGCGCCCTCGCGATCGAAGAGGAACGGTTGCGCCTGTCCGTCCTGCCCTCGGCGCCGGTCCCCGTCGCGACTGTCACCGCCTCCTTCCCCACCCTCCTCCTCCCCGATTCCGGTTTCCGGCCGGGAGCAGTGATATCCGACCAAGTCGCCGAGGCGACAGGGGCTGTACCCGGGGACACGATCGCGAGCGATCAGGGCGGACTCGTCGTCTCCGGCGTGTACCCCTATCCGGACGACGGGAGGGCCTCCGGATACGGGTACATGATTCTCGTGCCCTCGAACACGAGGAGCGTCTACGACGAGTGCTGGGTCGATGCCTGGCCCCAATCCGATCTGGTGACCGGTCTCGTCTACTCCGCCCTCGTCCCTGCGAAGGACTCGCAGGAAGCGACTGCGAGACTCGGTCAGCTCAACCCCGTCCTCGGCGCGCGATTCGCGGGCAAAGATCAATTCGACGCCAGAATCACCCGATTCTCCCCGATCGGAGTCGCTGCGGCCTGCCTGGTGCTCGGTTTCGCCTCCGTACGGCTGCGGCGCCTCCAACTGGCCTCGGGCCTGCATGCGGGCGCCTCGAGAAGAGACATGGCCGGGATCGTGCTCGTCGAAACCCTGTGGTGGCTCGGCCCTGCGATGCTGCTGTCCGAGTCG
This sequence comes from Schaalia hyovaginalis, assembly GCF_014208035.1. NCBI lineage: Bacteria > Bacillati > Actinomycetota > Actinomycetes > Actinomycetales > Actinomycetaceae > Schaalia > Schaalia hyovaginalis. Next base: position 897,946 of record NZ_JACHMK010000001.1, read on the forward strand.
GCGGCGATCATCCTCATGGCCGGGCTCGGCGTGATCGATGATCCCGCGCCGTTGATCCTGACGAACCGCATCATCTGGGCGGCAACGGTCGCATCCCTTGCGGGAGCCGCCATCGGCTGGTCAGCGACGCGCGAAGATCACCTCTTCTCCTACTTCAAGACGCGATGAGGACGATGAGACGAGAGCTCAGCATCCCTGAGCCGCGGCGATCCAGGCCTCGACCTCGGCGATGGTGCGCGGGATGTCCTCGGAGATCCTGGTGACGCTCCCGTCCTCGTTGACGATGACATCGTCTTCGATGCGCACGCCGATCCCGCGGTATTCGGCGGGGATCAGCTCGTCATCGGCGCGGAAGTACAATCCCGGTTCGATCGTGAAGGCCATCCCCGGTTCGAGCAGGGCCTCCTGATACATCTCGCGGCGGGCCTTGGCGCAGTCGTGCACGTCGAGGCCGAGGTGGTGGCAGGTGCCGTGAGGCATCCAACGGCGGTGCTGCTGACCGGCGGGGGACAGGGACTCCTCGACGGTCACCGGCAGCAGGCTCCATTCGCGCAAACGGGCCGCGATGACCCGCATGGCCGCGTCATGGACGTCCTGGAAGCGGCAACCCGGCTCGTTGGCCCTGGCGAGCGCCGCCTCGCAGGCATCGAGAACGGCCTGGTAGACGCGGGCCTGCACCTCGCTGAACGTCCCGTTGACCGGGAGGGTGCGCGTGATATCGGCGGTGTAAAGGGAATCGACTTCGACGCCCGCATCGACGAGGACGAGGTCGCCCTCGTTCACCGGGCCGTCGTTGTCGATCCAGTGGAGCGTGTTCGCGTGATTGCCCGAAGCGGCGATCGTGTCGTAGCCGAGGCCGTTGCCCTCCTCGCGCGCGACCGCGCCGAACGCTCCCTCGATGACGCGCTCCCCGCGGCGGTGGCCGACGGCCCGGGGCAGGGCCTTGAGGATGTCGTCGAATCCGAGCTTCGTCGCCTCGACGGCGCGGCGCAGCTCGGCGCGCTCGAAGGGATCCTTGCGCAGGCGGATCTCCGAGAGGCGCTCTTCGAATCTCTCATCCTCGTGCCGGGCGTCCTCGCCGACGGGCAGGCCGGCCTGGGAGCGGACCTCTTCGACCATGGACTCGACATTCGAGTCGACTCCGCGCACGATCCGCAGATCGACCTGACCCGCATCCTTGGCGAGCGCGTCGCGCAGGGTATCGATGTGGGCGCAGCGCAGGCCCGTCTGGGCGCTGACCTCCTCCAGAGAGGGGCGCGCCCCCACCCAGAACTCGCCGTAGCGCGAATCCGCGTAGAACTCCTTCGAGGTGCGCGAGGCGCGCGGCTTGAAGTAGAGGACGGCCTCGTGCCCGCCGGCCTCCCGGGGTTCGAGGACGAGCACCGCGTCGGGCTCGCGCTCGCCCCCCAGGCCCGTGAGGTGGGCGAAGGCCGAGTGCGCGCGGAAGCGGTAATCGCAGTCGTTGTTGCGCACCTTGAAAGTGCCGGCCGGAACGACGAGGCGCTGTCCCGTGAAGGGCTCGCCCGCGGCGACGGCACGGGCGGGAAGATGCTCGGCGGCGCCGGAGCGTTCGACCGGCGCCGTGACGCGCTCGCCCCAGCCCGAGGCCATGAAGGCGCGGAAGGCGTCCGAATCGGGTCGCCTGGAACGGGTGTCGCCCCTGTCGGCCATCGACTGGGGCGCGGATTCTTCGGGAGAGGTGCTGGGCGAATCAGTCATGGCCCCATTGTGGCACTCGATCGGGGCAGCCTATACCCTCGAGGCATGCTCCGGATCGACCTTCACACTCATTCGTCATGCTCAGACGGCACCGACGCCCCCGCTGAACTCCTCGCCGCGGGCGCGGACGCGGGCCTGGACGTCCTCGGCCTCACCGACCATGACACTTTCGAGGGCTGGGCCGAAGCGGAAGCGGCCGTGGCGGACACGGGCGTCGCCCTCGTGCGCGGGGTGGAGATGAGCTGCTCGGCCGAGGGCGTCACCGTGCATCTGCTCGGACTGCTGCCGGACCCGGATTCTGCGCGCCTTGTCGCCGCTCTGGACAAGTCGCGCACGAGCCGCAGGACGCGCGCCAAGGCGATGGTCGAGCGCCTCGCGGAGGACTTCCCGATCACCTGGGAGGACGTCCGTTGCCGTGCGGCCGAGGACGGTCCCGTCGGCCGGCCGCACATCGCCGACGCGCTCGTCGAGGCGGGGGCCTTCGAGGATCGCTCGGCGGCCTTCCGCGGCGCCCTGCATCCCTCGGGGCCCTACTACGTCCATCATTGGGCTCCCGATCCCGTCGAGGCTGTTGAGATCGTCCTGGAGGCCGGCGGGGTCCCGGTTCTCGCCCATCCCAGGGCGAGGGCGAGGCAGCGCCTCCTGCCCGAGGAGACGATCGCGGCGATGGCCGAGGCGGGGCTCTTCGGGATCGAAAGGGATCATCGCGATCACGCCGCCGAAGACCGGGTGGCCGTCGATGCCCTCGCACGCGGGCTCGGACTCGCTCTTTTCGGCTCCTCGGACTATCACGGGGCCGGCAAGCCGAACCGACTGGGCGAGAACCTCACCTCGCCGGAGGTCTTCGACGAGGTCGAGGCGCGCGGCCGCATCGAGGTGGTCCGTCCGTGAGCGCCGTCTTCGATGTCGCGCTCTTCGCGACGACCTTCACCACGCTCATCGTCATCCTCGACCCCTTCGGAACGATCCCCGTGTTCCTGTCGCTGACGGGCCGCATGACGCCGGCCCGGCAGAAGCGGGCGGCGATCCAGGCGACCCTCGTCTCCTCCTCGGTCATCCTGGTCTTCGCGGTGCTCGGCCAGTCGATCCTCCACCTCTTGCAGATCTCGATGGAGGCCCTCAAACTGTCCGGCGGCGTCCTCCTCTTCCTCGTCGCGATGGAACTCCTCATGGGCTCCGACAGCGAGGAGCCCGACACCGGTGATGAGTCGGTGAACGTCGCCCTCGTCCCCCTGGGGACGCCGCTGCTCGCCGGGCCCGGTGCGATCGTCGCGGTCATGGTCTCGGTCGCCCAGGCGAAGGCCTCGGTCGGGGGCTGGGTCGGTGCGATCGTCGCCGTGGTCCTCGCTCATCTCGTCATGTGGGCGACGATGCGCTTCTCGATGCTGCTGTCGAAGCTCTTGGGCCCCGGGGGCATCATGCTGCTCACGAAGATCATGGGCCTGCTCCTGGCGGCGATCGCCACCCAATTGGTCATGGGAGGGATCTTCGATTTCATCGCGAGCTCCTGGCCTTTGTAGGCCCTGGGAAAGCCGCATGAGAACGGGGCGGAAACGTTTCCGTGATTTCGCGGTAGAGTGAGCACGACGGGAACGTCCACCGACGGGCGCAAGGCGGCGACGCGCGTCGCCCCAGAACGCGTCGGCGGCCCTTCCCGTAGTGTCCGTTCTCAGCGGGCGCGCCGCTTCAACGTTCAACACTGGAGTACTCATGACGCAGAACCTCCCCGAGACCTTCGCGACCCAGGTGCGCGCCGTCTCCGGCCGTCCCGTCGCAAAGTCGACGACCATGGAGCTGTGGCAGGGCCTGTCCGCTGCCGTCGTCGATCAGATCGCCGACCGCTGGTCCGAAACGACCGAGACCTATGCGAAGGGCCGCCAGGAGCACTACTTCTCCGCCGAGTTCCTCATGGGACGCGCCCTCCTCAACAACCTCTCCAACCTCGGCCTCGTCGACGACGCCCGCTCCGCCCTCGCCGAATACGGACAGGACCTCTCCCTCGTCCTCGAAGAAGAAGCGGATGCGGCGCTGGGCAACGGCGGCCTCGGGCGCCTGGCCGCATGCTTCCTCGACTCCTGCGCGACCCTCGACCTGCCGGTCGCCGGCTACGGCATCCTCTACCGCTACGGCCTGTTCAAGCAGCTCTTCAACAACGGCTTCCAAACCGAGCACCCCGACCCCTGGATGGAGGAGGGCTACCCCTTCGTCATCCGCCGCGAGGAGGAGGCCCGGATCGTCTCCTACGCCGACCTCACCGTGCGCGCCGTCCCCTACGACATGCCGATCACCGGCTACGGCACGCGCAACGTCAACACCCTGCGCCTGTGGAAGGCCGAACCCATCGAGGAGTTCGACTACGACGCCTTCAACTCCCAGCGCTTCACCGACGCGATCGTCGACCGCGAGCGGACGAACGACATCTCACGCGTCCTCTACCCGAACGACACGACCTTCGAGGGCAAGGTCCTGCGCGTCCGCCAGCAGTACTTCTTCTGCTCGGCCTCCCTCCAAGCGATCGTCGACAACTACGTCGCCCACCACGGCGAGGACCTCCGCGGCTTCGCCGCCTACAACGCCATCCAGCTCAACGACACCCACCCGGTGCTCGCGATCCCCGAGCTCATGCGCCTCCTCATGGACGTCCACGGGCTCGGCTGGGAGGACGCCTGGGAGGTCGTGTCCAAGACCTTCGCGTACACGAACCACACGGTCCTCGCCGAGGCCCTCGAGACCTGGGAGATGACGATCTTCGATCGCCTCTTCCCGCGCATCTGCGAAATCGTCCGCGAGATCGACCGCCGCTTCCGCATCGACATGGCCGAACGCGGCATCGACCAGGGAGTCGTCGACTACATGGCCCCCGTGTCGGGCAACACCGTCCGCATGGCGTGGATCGCCTGCTACGCCTCCTACTCGATCAACGGCGTCGCCGCCCTCCACACCGAGATCATCAAGCGCGAGACCCTCAAGGAATGGCACGCGATCTGGCCCGAGCGCTTCAACAACAAGACGAACGGCGTGACGCCGAGGCGATGGCTCAAGCAGTGCAACCCGCGGCTCGCGGCCCTGCTCGACGAGGTCACCGGCTCGGACGCATGGGTCACCGACCTCGCCGTCCTCGGCGATTTCACGGATGCCGCGACCGATGCGGTCCTCGACGCGCTCACCGAGATCAAGCGCGAGAACAAGGTCGACTTCGCCGCCTGGGTGAAGGAGCGCGAGGGGATCGACATCGACCCGGACGCGATCTTCGACGTCCAGATCAAGCGCCTCCACGAGTACAAGCGCCAGCTCCTCAACGCTTTCTACGTCCTCGACCTGTACTTCCGCCTCAAGGAGAACCCGGGCCTGGACGTCCCCAAGCGAGTCTTCATCTTCGGCGCGAAGGCGGCCCCGGGCTACATCCGCGCCAAGGGCGTCATCAAGCTCATCAACACGATCGCCGAGCTCGTGAACAACGACGCGGACATCGACGGGCGCATCAAGGTCGTCTTCATCCACAACTACAACGTCTCGCCGGCCGAGCACATCATCCCGGCCGCCGACGTGTCCGAGCAGATCTCGACGGCCGGCAAGGAGGCCTCGGGAACCTCGAACATGAAGTTCATGATGAACGGCGCGCTCACGCTCGGCACCCTCGACGGCGCGAACGTCGAGATCCTCGACGCGGTCGGCCCCGAGAACGCCTACATCTTCGGCGCCACCGAGGATGAGCTGCCCGAGCTGCGCAAGAACTACGATCCGCGCTGGCACTACGAGAACGTCCCCGGTCTCAAGCGGGTCCTCGACGCCCTCGTCGACGGCACCCTCGACGACCGGGGGTCGGGCTGGTTCCACGATCTGCGCTGGTCGCTCCTCGAGTCGGGGTATGAGCCCGCCGACGTCTACTACGTCCTCGGCGATTTCGCGGCTTACCGCGAGGCGAAGGACCGTATGGCCGCCGATCATGCGGACGCGCGCGCCTGGGCGCGCAGGACCTGGGTGAACATCACTCAGTCGGGGCGCTTCTCCTCCGACCGCACGATCCGCGATTACGCGGACGAGGTGTGGAAGCTGGAGCCGACGCCGATCGCCAACCCGGCAGACGAGGCCTGACCCCTCCTCCTCTCGGCGAGGTCATCACCTTTCTCCAACGAGGTCATCACCTTTTGACGGCGAAGTCATCACTTTTCTTCGTCGAGGAGATCTGAATGCGCCGCCGGGGGCGGGCTTTTGAAGCTCCGCTCCCGGCGGTTCGTCATACCCGGGGTCCTCTTGTCTGCGCCGCCCGGTGCGCTCGGCTCGCGGGGCGGTGCGCGCTTTCGCCAAGGTTGCCGAGGGCGGGTCGGGCCGCGTGCGGGAGGAGTCGTGGAATCGGAGGGCGCATCCCCTCGGTGAGGGAAGGTGATGACTTCGCCGTCAGAAGGTGATGACTTCGGCGAAGAAAAGTGATGACCTCGATGAGGGGGGATGCGGCGGCGCCATCGGGCCCGAAGGCCTCTTGAGGCGGCGAACTGTATGAAGGGCTTGACACAGCTCCTTCCGCGTGTCACTGTGTTAGCGAGTTAATACAGTGACACATGGAAGGAGCGCCGATGGATTTCGATGACACGCGGCCGATCTGGCTCCAACTCGCCACCGCCTTTCGCGCGCGCATCGCCTCGGGCGCATGGCCCCCGGCCTCGAAGATCCCGAGCGTGCGCGAACTCGCCCTCGCCGAAGGCGCCAACCCCAACACGGTGCAAAGGGCGCTCGGCGAGCTCGACCGCGAAGGCCTCACCCTCGCCGAACGCGCCCAGGGCCGCTTCGTCACCGACGACGACAGCCTCATCGGCGCGGCCCGCGCACAGCTCGCCCGAGAAGCGACCCTCCATCACCTCGCGCAGCTGCGCGCCCTCGGACTCGGACTCGACGACGCCCAGTCCCTCTTGACCGCACTCTGGAACGACACTCCCATCGAAGGACGGACACGATGAATCAGACCCCGACCCCGCTCGTGAGAATCGAAGGGCTCATCAAGGCCTACGGGAAGACCCGGGCCCTGCACGGACTCAGCCTCGACATCGCGCCGGGCCGCATCATCGGCCTCGTCGGCGAGAACGGCTGTGGGAAGACGACGCTCATGAAGATCCTCGCCGGAGTCCTGGCCGAATGGCAGGGCAGGGTCGAGATCAACGGCCGAGCCCCCGGAGTGGAGACCAAAGCGGAGATCGCCTTCCTCCCCTGCGCGGACTTCCTCGACACCTCCCTCACCATCGAGAAGGCAATCGCCCTCTACGAGCGCTTCTTCGCCGACTTCGACGCCGACAAGGCCCGCAGAACGATCGACTACTTCGGCCTTCCCAAGGACCGCACTCTCAAGGAGATGTCCCGCGGCATGGGCCAAAAGCTCCAGATCGCCCTCGTCATGGCGCGCAAGGCGCGCCTCTACGTCCTCGACGAGCCGATCTCCGGCGTCGACCCGGCGGCCCGCGACATCATCCTCGAAGGGATCCTGCGCGACTTCGACCCGGACTCCTCGATGCTCCTGTCCACCCACCTCATCTCCGACGTCGAGCCGATCCTCGACGAGGTCATCATGCTCAAGGAGGGCCGTTTGCTCCTCGCCGGAAACGCCGACGACCTGCGCGACGAGCACGGCATGTCCCTCGACCAGCTCTTCAGGAAGGAATACCGCTGATGTTCGCCACACTCTTCGCCCAGGAATTCCGCGAGAACGGGAAGAAGATCGCCGCAGTCCTCGGCGTCGGTCTGCTCGTCGTCGCCGTCTCCGCCGGGGGCGTGCTCCTGAAGATCCCCCTCGTCTCGGGAGTCCTGAAGGCCACGCTCGTCATCGCCTCAATCGCGGTCCCCTTCGTCATCGTCGTCCAGCTGGCCTCGGCCTATTGGACGAGCATGTACGGCTCCCGCGGCTACTTCACCCACACGATCCCCGCGCGCGGACGGGACCTGTACTGGGCGAAGACCCTCTTCGCAATGCTCTTCGGGCTGATCGGCCAGCTCTTCGCCGTCTTCGGCCTCCTCGTCTCCCACATCCTGATGAGCCGTGAGGCGGGGATGGGCCTCGCCGAGAGCCTGCGCGCGCTCATCGAGATCGCGGGCACGGTTCCGACGATCGTCATCGTCATCTTCGGCGCCGGCCTCCTCCTCTCGCTCGCGCAGTGGGTCTTCGGCGGAGCCGCAGTCATGAGCATCGGGGCGGAAGGACGCTGGAACCGCCAGGGCTTCACCGTCCCGGCGATCGGCCTCGTGCTCCTCTACCTCGTGGGTCAAGCCCTCAGCTTCCTCGGAATGCTCCTGCCCGGGTCGATCGATCTTGAAACGCTGAGCTTCAGCTGGTCCTCGATGCTCGCCGACTTGTACAACGGAGCGGAGAATCCGCACATCGGCCTCGGGATGATCCCGATGACCTTCCTCCTCACGATCGTTCTGGCCCTCTTCGGCATCCGTTCGATCGAGCGGCGCACCTCCTTGCGCTAGGACCGCTCGCGCTCCGGCCCCGTCCTCGTTCATCGACGAGGGCGGGGCCGGGGCGTTCACGGGAGGGAGGAGGAAACGGGTCCGCCCGTGAGGCGGCGCAGCGCCGTGAGCCTCCCTCAAGAGGCGGTGATCACTCCGATCACTCCGCGGACTTGTCGCCGCCCTTGCGGCGGCGCACCCGCTGACGAGGGGCCTTCGCCGCCTTCGGCGCGCCCTCGGCGGGCTGGGTGTGATTGCCACGACCGCGACCCCGTGTTCCGCGATCAGAGCGCCCCTGCTGGCCGGCCCGGGGCTCGCGATCCCCGTCCTTGGAACGGCGATTGCGCTCGCCCGAGTGGGCGCGTCCCCGGCCTCCCCTGTCGAGACCGCGGCCCCGCCCTCGTCCCTCCGAGCGGGGACGGGGGCCGCCGAGATCCTCCAGGACCTCGGCGTCCAGGCCGGCGAGGGTGCGCTTGGCGCGCGGGAGGCGCCCCGTCGTCCCGGCGGGGATGTCCAGGTCGGTGTAGAGGTGGGGCGAGGTGTGGTAGGTCTCGAGGGGTTCGGGCACGCCGAGCCCCAGGGCCTTGGAGATGAGCGACCAGCGCGGGGTGTCGTCCCAGTCCACAAAGGTGACGGCCGTGCCGGAGTTGCCCGCGCGGCCCGTGCGGCCGATGCGGTGGATGTAGATCTTCTCGTCCTCGGGGCACTGGTAGTTGATGACGTGCGTGACCTCGTCGACGTCGATGCCGCGGGCCGCGACGTCGGTGGCGACGAGGACGTCGACCTTGCCCTTGCGGAAGGCGCGCAGGGCCTGCTCGCGGGCGCCCTGGCCGAGGTCCCCGTGCAGGGAGCCGACCGCGAAGCCGCGATCGGTGAGGTCCTCGCCGAGGCGGGCCGCCGTGCGCTTGGTCCGGCAGAAGATGATCGAGCGCCCGCGCCCCTCCGACTGGAGGATCCGTGCGACGACCTCGACCTTGTTCATCGCATGAACCCGGTAGATCACCTGCTTGACGGTGTTCACCGTCTGGTTCTGGTCCTCGGGGTCCTGGGCGCGGATGTGGGTCGGGTGCTCCATGAATCTGCGGGCGAGCGCCACGACGGGTCCGGGCATCGTCGCGGAGAACAGCATCGTGTGCCGGTTCGCGGGAACGCGCGACAGGAGGGTCTCCACATCGGGGAGGAAGCCGAGGTCGAGCATCTCGTCGGCCTCGTCGAGGACGACGGTCTCGACGCCGTTGAGGTGGAGGACGCTCTTGCGGAGGAGGTCGATGAGGCGGCCGGGAGTGCCGACGACGATGTCCGCGCCCTTCTCCAGGGCCTCGATCTGCGGTTCGAATGCGACGCCGCCGTAGATCTCGACGATGCGGGTCGACAGGTACTTCGCGGCTTCGCGCAGGTCCTGGGCGACCTGCTTGCACAGTTCGCGGGTCGGCAGGACGATGAGGGCCTGCGGCCTGTTCGGGTTGAGGAGCTCGTCGTAGCCCTCTTCGTCGGGCGCGATGACGTCCTCGAGGACGGGGATGCCGAAGCCGAGGGTTTTGCCGGTTCCGGTCTTCGCCTGGCCGATGATGTCATGGCGGTCGAGGGCGGGCGGCAGGGTGAGCGCCTGAATCGGGAAGGGGTGCGTGATCCCCTTGTCGGCGAGGGCGTCGACGATCGGGTCGGTGACGCCGAAGTCGGCGAAGGTCTTGTGCTCGAGGTCCTCATCGCCGGTGTCGACGATGTCGGGGGTGGCTTCCGGCTCGGCGGCAACGGGGACGATGCTGCCGAGCCTGACGACGCCCGCGGAGTATTCGACGGGGGCGTCGGTCGTGGTCATGGGTGTTTCGGGCGCATTCGCACCCTCGTTCGTCGTGGTCGTCACGATCTGCCTTTCCTCCCGGGATCGTCCGGGGGTGGGGGTGGCAGCCGATCGCGCAATATCCGGGGTGCGCCTCGGGCGCAGAAGAAAGCTTCGAAGCGACCGGTCAGCCGTGGTCGTCCCCATTGTACGAGGGCGAGCACGGCTGACCGAGCGGGTATGGCGTCACTCACTCATTTCGGGCGCCCCGGTGCCCTTAGAAGGCCCCGACCTGTCCGCCCACCATCATCCAGGCGAAGAGCGCGGCTCCGACGGTGGAGGCCACCCAGATGGAGCGCGTGCGCACCTGCATCCAGACGTTGAGGGCGACGAGGACCGTGAACTGCGGGATGATGACGTTGAGCATCATCATCCACCTTCCCCCGAGTTTCGTGAGCCCGATGACGTCCATCCCGGGCCCGATGCCCATGTAGCCGGGGACGAAGTGGAAGAGCCACAGGAGGCACAGGCCGAGGACGGCGCAGACCCAGGCGTATCCGAAGCGCTTGGCCCACAGGACGAGATCCCGTTGACCGTCCCGCGCCGGGATCCTCGACATCGTATTGAGGCCAAGACCGTTGACCACGAAGAAGAACGCCCAGATCACGAGGAAGTAGGGGAGGAGGATGAGGGCGCGTTCGGGAGTCAGGGTCTTGAGCATCGGCCAGAGGACCCGGAACTCCGGGCCCCGGAAGAAGGCCGTGAGGCTCACGACGATGACGGGCCAGGCGATGAGCGCCGCCGACAGGGCGAGCGCGCGGAGGATCCCATGGCGTGCGCCCTGCGCCGGTACCACCCCGAGGTCGGACCAGCTCTGCTCCTTGCCGGCTCCGGCCTTCTTCCACACGAGGAAGGCGATGAGGGTCAGGAGGGTCGTCACGAGCAGCCAGGTCGCGATCCCGTTGCCCATCTGCAGCGGCAGGAAGGGGACTGCCGCGGAGATCGGATCATCGCCGCCGCCCTTTAGGGTGAACAGGGGGTAGAGGAGGATCGTCGTGATGATGCTCACGACGGCCGACACGGCGAGTCCCTTCCGGCCGCTTCCCGCGTACGGGCCCTCGGAGCGGTGCATGGAGCCGAAGGCCGGGAGCCTCAGGAGGAGGCCCAGCAGGGGGATGAGCGAGGCGACGAGCGAGAAGAGGGCGATCGCGCCGCCGATCTCCTTCCACTGGTAGACGTGGGAGTCGGCGGGGATCCAGTGGGGATCCTCCTGCCCGCCCCGAAGCGCCGCGTTGAACCAGTCGACCACGGCGGTGTTCGAGGCGCCGGAGGTCATGACGCCGAGGTGGGTGCCTGAAACGAGTTCGGCCCGTCGGGCGCTGCCGTCGGCGAAGTCGCCGTAGGTGCGGTTCCATTCGATCGTCTCACCGGGGGCGAGGCCGAAGGCCTCGAGCCGCGCGGGGTGGGTGTTGAGCGACGAGACCGGGAAGGTCGCTTCGCGGTATCCGCCGATCTCCTCGTTGTCGCCCTGGACGAGCAGGTAGTTGCGGACGTCGAGGATGTCCGGATCCCCGCCGTTGCCCGACAGGGCGACGATCGCTCCGACGGACTCGTCGGCCTTGGCGAGTTTGAGGGCGTAGATCGAAACGGTGGAGTGCCCGAATGCGCCGAGTCGGGTCGCGTCGACGATATCGAGGGACTTGAGGTAGGCCAGGCCGTTCGCCGCGCCCGACATGATCTGCGGATCGACGCCGTGCTGAGTGGAGTATCCGTGGCCGAACTGGTCGATGCTGAGGACGACGAAGCCTCGGCGCGCGAGTTCGATCGTCCCGAATGTCGTGGTGGCCTCCTTGTCGGATTGATAGCCGTGAAGCGCGAGAAGGCCGGGCGCGGGGTTCTCGGCCGTCACCCACGTCGGGCGGTAGATCTTCGCGACCATCGGCTCATTCGAATCGGTCATGAACTCGACTCGTGTGACCTCGACCCTGCCGAATCCGGAGTCGGCGGATTTCGCGATGAGGCCGCCGCACAGGGCGAGGATCGTCAGGAGGATGAGCGAGAGCCACAGGGCTCGAGCGGAGGTCGAGGAGCGGGAGGAGCGGTCGTGGGGCGCAGGCGTCGTCATGGTGTGCATCTCCTGTCGGTCATGCCCGTCCGGAGGCCCTGCGGCAGTCGCGCGTCAGGGTCGGGATCATGTAGAGGGAGGAAGTGGCGGCGATGTAGAGGTCGGATCCGTCGCTTCCGCCGAAGCAGAGGTTCCCGACCTTCTCGGGGACGGGGATCCTGCCGATCTCCTCGCCCTCGGGCGAGTAGATGATGATTCCGTCGAGGCAGGAGCTCCACACGTTGCCCAGCTCGTCGACTTTGATGCCGTCGGGGACTCCGGGGGAGACTTCGGCGAAGTCCTCGCCGGCCTTCGCCCGCCAATCGTCGATGAGGTAGCGGCGGATGTGGTGGCGCCCCATGAGGCCGTCGCGGTTGAGGGCGGCGGAGTCGGCGACGTAGAGGACGGACTCGTCGGGGGAGAAGGCGAGTCCGTTGGGTTCGACGACATCGGTGATCGCGACCGTGAGGCGTCCTTCCGGGGTGATGCGGAAGACCCAGTGGTCGGCGTATTCGCGTCTTCCGGGGTGGCCCTCCTCCGGGTAGATGATCCCGTAGGCGGGGTCGGTGAACCAGATCGAGCCGTCGGAGGAGACGACCACGTCATTCGGGGCGTTGAACCGGTGCTCCTGCCAGCGGTCGACGATGACGCAGATCTCGCCGTCGGTGTCGCGTTCGAGGCGGCGCCCGCCGTGGGAGCATTGGATGACGGTGCCGTCGAGATCGACGGCGCGTCCGTTGACGTGATCGGGCGAGTCCAGGTGGACGACGGCTTCGGAGGTCTCCGGGGAGTAGTCCCAGACCTTGTCGCCGATGACGTCGGAGAAGCGCAGGGTGTTGGAGCGCGGGATCCAGCAGGGGCCTTCGAGCCATCGGCCCCCTGTGAAGACTCGTTCGAGCGCCGATTCGTCGGCGATCAGGTCTGACATTCTCATTGTCGTCTCCTCGTGGGTGTCACGTCGTTGTGGCTGCGGTCTGTCAGGAGCGGGGGTTGAGGACGCGGATCACGGTTGAATCGTCATCGGTGCCCCGGCCCTGCGCGTTGCCGAGGATGAACAGCTGCTCGGCGGCGGCGGCGACGGGGATGGCGATGCCGGCGCGTTTGGCGGCCTCCGTCACGATCCCCATGTCTTTGACGAAGATGTCGAGGCGCGAGAGCACTTCGGGATCGCGCCCCTCGTCGGCTTCGATGGCCCTGGGGCCGCGGTTGCCGAGCATGAAGGATTCGGCTGCCCCGGCCATGAGCGCGTCGAGTGCGGTGCGCTGGTCGAGTCCGAGTCTGCCGGCGAGGGCGAGGGCCTCTGCGGCTGCTGCGATGTGGACGCCGCAGAGCAGTTGGTTGACGGTCTTCATCGCCTGCCCCTTGCCCGGTTCGTCGCCGATGCGGACGAGGGTGCCGGCCATCGCGCGCAGGATCGGTTCGGCGCGCTCCCAGACCGAGGGGGCGGCCGCCGCGGTGACGAGGAGTTCGCCCTTCCCGGCTCGGAGGGGACCCCCTGAGATCGGGGCGTCGACGAGGCCGATGCCGGATTTCGCGAGCCGGGCGGCGAGGGCTTCAACGGCCCCGGTGCCGACGGTCGAGGTGAGGATGACGGCCGCGCCCTCGGGGAGGATCCGGATGACGCCCTGTTCGCCGTAGAGGAGGTCTTCGAGTTGGGCCGCATTGCGGACGGCGACGAGGAGGAAGTCGGCTTCGGCTGAGGCGGCGAGGGCGCTGTCGGCGATGGCGATTCCTCGGGAGGCGGCCAGGGCGCGGCGCTCCTCGGAGGGGTCGAAGCCGATGACCTCGAAGGTCTGCGCGAGGTGGGCGGCCATGGGCAGGCCCATGGCGCCGAGGCCGAGGACGGCGATTCTGAACGGCATTGTTCTTCTCCTGTCGGATGGGATGGGGCGGGTCCGCGTCGGCGGCGCCTACAGTTCGAGCTTGGTGACGACTTCTGCGAGGGATTCGTCGGTGCCGACGTTGCCGGCGAAGACGATGTAGGGGATCCCCGCCGCGGGACCGTCGATCGCGGACCAGAGGGAGACGATCCCGGGGAGCATGGGGCCGATGACGCGGGCGCGGCGGATCTCCAGTCCCTTCGAGGCGACGTCGGAGGATGTGATGCCGCCCTTGGCGACGACGAATCTCGGGGTCGTCCGTTCGATGACGCCGTGGACGACGGCGACGATCGCGGCGGAGACGGCGCGGGCTTGGGCGAGCGCCGTGTCGGGGTCGAATCCGGAGAGCATCGCGCGGGAGGTCCGCAGGATCGCGGTCCCGGTCTGAAGCGCGGCCACGGCTTCGTCGATGAGGTCCGCGATGCAGCCCTCGGGGTCCTCGCCGGTGAGGATGCGGGCGGAGTCGAGGACGAGGACGGGCACGTCCTTCCCGCGGGTCAGGCGGTCGAGCTGGCGGGCGGTCACGCCGACGTGGGAGCCGACGACGACGAGGCCGCCGGCGGTGCAGGCGCGGCCCGATCGGGAGTGCTCGATCTCGGCGGGGGTGAGAGGGGGGTGGGGCTCTTGGCCGATGCGCTCGCGGACGAAGGGCGGGCCGACGCGGTAGATGAAGCGCGATCCTGCCTCCTCGGCGCGGATCAGGGCGAGCGCGAGGGCGCGCATGTCGGCGGTCTCGACGGCGTCGACGGCGATGGGCGTCGAGTTCTTCGCGCTGAGGAGGATGTCGACGGTCCTGTCGGGGTCGGTGCGCAGGGTTTCGATGTCGATGAGGAGGACGTCGTCGGCGCGTCTGGCGCCGCCGGTTTTCTCTTCGACCCATTCGGCGAGTGAGGAGCGGGAGTAGCCGAAGGTGTTGTCCTCGGCGAATTCGGACTCGGCCGCGGGGAGGTACCCGTGGTCGGCCGAGCCCGCGTAGTGGACGCCGCGGATCGTGATCCGTCCGGCTTCGGGGAAGGCCGGGACGAGGACGATCCCGTCGGCGCCGCGCCCGGTCGCCGATGTCAGGGCGTCGGCGATCGTGTCCGTTTCGAGGGGGTAGTGGCCGCGCAGGGTCGAGTCGGAGCGTGAGACGAAGTCGATCTCGACACCGAGCCCCCGCGCTGATTCGAGGGCGGCGGCGACGACCTCGCGGGTGATGCCTTCGGCGTTTTCGGGGCTGAGGGAGCGCGAGTTCGTCATCACGTAGACGGCCGGGGCGCCGGTTCCCAGCGCCCAGGTGAAGTCGTCGATCTGCCAGGAGGTGAGCACCGGGAGGCCGGCGACCGACTGGGTGCCCGTGGGGTCGTCGTCGAGGACGATGTGAATGGGGGCGTGCGAGGCGGCGGATTGGGCTGCGGCGACCTCGGCGGCGGCGATGGAGGGCGCCGGGGGCAGTCCTGCGAGCAGATCGGTGCGGGGGATGAGGGGCATGTTCACTCCTTCGTGATGCCGGCTCCCGTCTGAGCAACATTGCTCAGACCTCTGATGTTTGATCTCAGGGTATTCCGCCCTCGCCGAATCGGCAAGGGCGTCGCAGGAGCGGCGAACCTTAGGAGTCGGTGTTCTGCACGAGATCCAGGCGCGTCTGAGTCATATGCGCCCGCATGGCGTCCTTCGCGACCTCTTCATCGCGGATCCGAAGCGCGTCGAGGATCGTGCGGTGGTGATTCTGCGCCCGCTTGCGCACTTCGGGATGGGAGGCCGTGACGACGCGCGATTCGTGGAGGGCCTTCTCGAGAGGGGACATGACGACGGGGATGAAGGGGTTCGCGGAGGCGAGGAGGATCCGCCGGTGGAAGGCCAGGTCCTCCTCGATGTGCCGGGACACGTCATCGGCCTCATCGGCCGCCTCCATCGCCGCGATGTGCGACGCGAGGGCGGCGAGATCCGCCTCCGAGCGATTGCGCGCGGCCAGACCGGCGGCGCCGACCTCGATCATCCGGCGAAGCTCGGTGAGACGAAGGCCGACGTCCCTCGGAGACGAGTCGTGCAGGGCGCAGGCGACGAGGGTCGACAGGTCGTTCCACTGCGCACGGGGTGCGACGAAGGTGCCCCGGCCCTGGACGACTTCGAGGATCCCGCGGTCCTTGAGGATCCTCACCGCCTCGCGGGCGGTCAGCCTCGAGACGTTCAGGCGCGAGGCCAGGCCGCCCTCCGGGGGGAGCGCCTCGCCCTCCTGGTACTCGGCATCGATGATCGCCTTGGTGATGTCGTCGACGACCTGTTCGACGAGGTCCCGCTTCATTCCAGTGCCCCTCCCGTGGACTCGCCTCCAAGGATCGCACTATTTCGGCGAGGAGGCGGTGCATGAACGGTCTCGAGCCGCAAGACCGATCGTGAAAGGCGCGGAGGACGCCGCTCCGCGCGATTACGCTGGGGGCATGGACACCGAGTACGCACCCGTTCCCCATGAGGACGTTGAAGTCATCGGCCTGCTCGCCTACTCCGCGCTCGCGGTGATGACGCGACTCGCCAAGGACGGCGATCAGGCGCCCGATATCGAGGCGCACATCGAGCACGCGCGGATGTCGGCGCGCGCTTTCGAGATCTTCGAGCAGCTCGAGGTGTGGGCGGCTCATCGAGGCATCGACCTCCTCGCCGCCGCGGGCCAGTATTCCGGTCTGTACGACGATCTGGATGCGAGGACGCGGCCCACGACCTGGTTCGAGCGCACGGTGAAGACCTACGTGACCGTCGGCATCATCGGGGATCTGCTTCTCGAGGTGTCCCAGCGCCACGAGCTCTTCGACGGCGAGGCCGCGCCCTGGGACCTCGCGCAGGGCGAGTGGGAGCGGACGCATCTCGCGCCCGTGACCGCTGCTGACCCGCAACTCGCCGCCCGCCTGTCGCTGTGGGCGCGCCGTGTCGCCGGTGAGGTCCTCGGATTGGCGAGGGCGACCCTGTTCACCCACCCGGACCTCGCTCAGGACCCGGATACCGCCGACGCGATCGCGGCCTTCGTGACGAAGCGCCACGGCGAGAGGATGGCTCAGATCAATCTCAAGGCCTGACGGGACGGGGCGGGGCGACGGAGCCTCCCGCCGCCCCGCCCCGCTTCGCTGCCGTGCCCGGCGCCTTCGGGGCGAGGGCGCGGTCCCTCAGACGATGGCGAATCCGACGCGGCGCTCGATCTGCTCTCCGATCTGGACGTAGGCGATCGAGCGGGCGGGGACGAGATAGCGCTGGCCCCTGTCGTCGGTGAGGTCGAGGACGGAGAGGGACTGGACCGCCGCGTTGACGCGCGACACGAGTTCTTCGCGCTCGGTGTCGAGGTCGATGGAGATTTCGCGGGCGGAGCCGCGGATGCCGATCGTGATGTTCATGTGTCCTCCTGAGGGTTTGGTCCTGGTCCTCATGCTAGGCGCCGCAAACGCCCACGGCCTGAGGGAGGATTGAGTCATGAGCGAAATCCGTGTTCAGGTGAGGCCCAGGCCCGCGGGGTGGGCCGATGTGCCGAGTCTCGATCGCGCCCAGGAGGCGGTGCGCGATCGTGCCCGAGTCGCGTCCCTGGTCGTCAGGGGTGCTCCGGGCTCGGGGCGCACCACCTGTGCGCTCGCCGTGATGGAGGACGCGGCCGAGCGCGGTGAACGGGCGATTCTCCTCGTCCCGGACCGCGTGAGGGCGGATGCCCTGACTCCGCGCGTCCAGGCCCTCGCACCGCAAACGGTGCGCCCGGTGAGGACGCCCGCCTCCTTCGCGTACTCGGTGGTGTCGGCCTGGCGCCTGAATCGACACGATCCGCTGGGCCCGGTCGAACTCGTGACGGGCGCCCTCCAGGACGAGCTCATCGCCGAGCTCCTCGAGGGGGTCCCGGCGCCCTGGCCGGACTCACTGCCCTCCGAGATGCGCGCGATCCCCGCCTTCCGGGACGAGTTGCGCGATCTTTTCGCCAGGGCCGGTGAGGTGGGTTTCGACGGTGCGGCCCTCGCCGACGCCGGGCAGCGCTTCGCCCGCCCGGAATGGGTGGCGGCGGGCGCGCTCTTGGAGGCCTACCTCTCGGGCGAGTCCTTCTCGGTCGAGCACCGCGACGTCGTGCGGGTGGATCTGGCCAGGATCCAGTCGCTCGCAGCTGAGCTCATCGATGCCTGGGAGGCCGATGCTCCTGAGCGCGGCGTCGACGGGGGCTTCGAGGCCCCCGATCTCGTCGTCGTGGACGATCTGCAGGATTGCACGCCCTCGACGATCCGATTGCTCACCTCATTGGTGAATGCCGGAAGTCGCGTCATCGCCTTCGCGGACCCGGATGTGGCGATCGCCGGCTATCGCGGGGGCGAGCCCCATCTGGACGGCCGCTTGACTGCGGCGATCGACGCGGAGGCCATGGACCTCGGGGACGTCCACTGCCAGGGACCGCGTCTGCGCGTCTGCGTGAGCGGGATCGTGGAGCGCATCTCGCAGACGGGTTCGCCCGCGAGGCGTTCGGCCGGGGGGTGCGGCGCGCCGGACCCCGATGCCGTCCACGCCCATATCGGCGGCTCGAACGCCCAGCTCGGCGCCCATATCGCCCACGCGCTGAGGCAGCATCGCCTCCACGATTCCATCCCCTGGACCGAGCAGGCCGTCATCGTGCGTTCGGCCGGCCAGGCCGAGGAGTTCGCCCGCTATCTCCGCCGCGGCGGGGTGCCGGTCGAGGGCGGGGCGCGGGCTTTCGACTTCGCCGCCCACGCGACCACGCGCGCCCTGCTGGAACTCATCGGCGGGGAGGAGCGCCTCCGTGAGGAACAGCGCGCGCGTCTGCTCGTCTCCTCGCCGCTCATCGAACTCGACGGCCTGGAGCTGCATCGCTTCTTGGCGGGCCTCAACGCGCTGGCCCCCGCTGCTGGCGATGATGACGACGAGGAGCAGGCGGATTTCCTCATCGGCGTGAGCCGCCTCCTCGACGATCCGTCGCTGTGGCGGGGCCGTGCGGGCGGAGCACTGCCCGGGGCCCTCGAACGGGCTCACCGCCTCTGGAGGGAACGGGGCGGGGCGGGCTCCCTGAGGCCCCAGGAGGCCCTGTGGCGGATGTGGGAGCTCGCCGAGCGCGCCGAACCCTGGCGCGAAGGGGCGTTGAAGGGGGATGAGGACTCCGCGTGGTTCGACGACCAGCTCGACGCGGTCGTGGCCCTCATGCGCGTCGCTGATGTGTGGGAACAGCGCAATCCCTCGGGAACGGCGGCCGAGTTCGCCCGCGGGCTCCTCGACCGCCAGGTGCCGATCGACACCATCGCCCTCGTCGGCGTGCGGCCGCCCGGAGTCGCGGTGCTCACGCCCGCGCAGGCGATCGGCCGGCACTGGAAGGTCGTCGCCCTCGTCGGCCTCCAGGACGGCGTCTGGCCGAATACGCGCCTGCGCACCCGCACCCTGCGAGGCGATCTCATCACCGAGCTGGGAACGGGGCGGATCGCGGATTCCTGGGACGGGTCGGCTTTCCTCGATGACAACCCGAAGAACGCGCGCAAGGAGGTGCTCAACGACGAGCGCCGCCTCCTCGCCGCCGCGGTGTCGCGCTGCACGGGGGTGCTCCACATCGGGGCCGTGAGCGCTGAGGACGCCGCGCCCTCGGTCTTCTTCGAGCAGCTTGCGGCGAGCGCGGGCCTCGAAGGCGAAGACGCGCCGATCCTCTCTCCCGCCCCGGCGCCCCTGAGCCTCTTCGGCCAGGTCGCGGATCTGCGCCGTTGCGCAGCGCGCGGCGATGATGAGGCGGAATGCGAGGAGGCGGCGCTCCTCCTGGCGCTCCTGTGGCGGGAGGGCGTCGTCTCGGCGGACCCGGCCACCTGGACGGGTGAGGGCCCCCTCTCCTCGAGCGAGCCGATCGCCTCGGGAGTCGTCCGATTGAGCCCGTCGAAGTTCGAATCGGCGATGAAGTGCCCGCTCAAGTGGTTCTTCTCCGACATCGGCGCTGAAGGTCCCGCGGGCGACGCCCAGAGGATCGGCACGCTCATCCACGCGATCGCCGAGAAGGCGCCCCACGGAGACGAGGAGGCGCTCGAAGAGCTCTTCCAGGCCGAGCTCCGCGAACTCGACATCGACACGGGGACGTGGGAGGGGCAGGCCTTCGTCGAGAAAGCGCATCAGCGCCTTGAGAACCTGGCGTCCTATTTCGTCGGCGTTCCCGGCGACGTGGACACCGAGACCCCGATCGACGTCCGGATCGGCGATGCGGTGATCGGCGGCAGGATCGACCGCATCGAGAAGGTGGACGAGGGCGTGCGGATCGTCGACCTCAAGTCGGGGTCGGCGATCTCTGTGAGCGAGGCGGAGCTCCATCCCCAGCTCGCCCTCTACCAGCTGGCCCTCGCGGAGCTGGGCTTCGACGTCGTCGGCGCGAGGCTCGTGTATCTCAACGGCAACAAGCCGGCTGAACGCCGACAGAAGGCCTTCGACGAGGAGACGCGTGAGCACTGGCTCGACGCGCTCAAGACCGTGGCGGGGACCCTTCGCTCCAGCTCCTTCGTCGCGAAACCGGATCGGAAGACCTGTCAGCACTGCTCATTCACGAAGGTGTGCCCCGCCGACGAGCGGGGCAGGAAGACGGTGGACTGAAATGGGGGAGAGCATGCTGTCGGCCAAGCGGATCCAAGAGATCGTGGACCCGAAGGTCGTGCCCACGGCGGAGCAGGAGGCGATCATCGAGGCGCCCCCCGGGCCGCTGCTCGTCGTCGCGGGCGCTGGCTCGGGCAAGACCGAGACGATGGCCATGAGGGTCTTGTGGGCACTGGCGAATCACGAGGAGCTCACTCCCGGTCAAGTCCTCGGACTCACCTTCACGAAGAAGGCCGCCGGCGAACTCGCCGAGCGGCTCTCGGAGCGCGTTTGCCTCCTCGCGAAGGCGGTGCCGCGGATCGATGCTGCGGAAGCCCCGGTATCGCTCACCTACAACGCCTTCGCTCAGCGGATCGTCGGGGAGCACGCGCTGCGCATTGGAGTGGATCCTGACTTCCGCATGCTCGGTGAAGCCGGCTGCGTCCAGCTGATGACGGACATCCTCATGGCCTGGCCGAAGGCCATCGATACGGAGATGTCGATCGCCACCGCCGTGAATCAGGCCCTGAGCCTTTCCGGGCAGCTGGCGGAGCACGAGTACGACCTCGAGACGGCGCGCGCACGCCTCGAGGAGTACTCGGCGGAGCTCGAGGAGATCCCCGCGAGCAACGATGCGATCCGCAACGCGATCCGCGCGAATCGACGGCGCATCGCCCTCCTCGACCCGATCGGGGAATTCCAGCGCCGGAAGAGGCGGATGGGGGTCCTCGACTTCTCCGATCAGCTCGTCCTCGCCACGCGGATCGTGCACTCGTCGCCCGAGGCGGTCGCCTCGATCAGGGGCGAGCACCGCTTCGTGCTCCTGGACGAGTTCCAGGACACCTCGGTCATCCAGATGAGTCTGCTGTCGGCCCTTTTCCACGACCATCCGGTGACGGCCGTCGGAGATCCCAATCAGGCGATCTACGGGTGGAGGGGCGCTTCGGCCTCCTCCCTCGACTCCTTCCTCGACAGGTTCTCCGCGAAGGGCGCCGGGGGGCGGATGCTCGCCCTGTCCACGGCGTGGCGCAACGACCGCCGGATCCTCACCGCGGCGAACCGGGTCGCCGAGCCGCTGAGGCGGAGCGCGCGCACCGCCCCCTCGCCCCTGCTCGTCGAATCGCCTTTCGCCGACGAGGGGGATGCGCGCGTCGCCTATTCCTCAACGGTTGAAACCGCAGCCGCCGAGGTCGCCGAGTACATCGAAGGACTCAGGCGCGCGCATCGGGGCGAGGACTATTCGATCGCGGTCCTCGCGAGGAAACGCAAGCACTTCCTCCCCATCGATCACGCCCTGCGCGATCGCGGGATCCCGACGCAGATCATCGGTCTGGGCGGTCTGCTCGACCAGCCCGCCGTCTCCGACCTGAGATCGGCCCTCGAGATCACCGAGGACGTCCAGAATTCCCCCGCGCTCCTCCGCCTCCTCGTCAGACTCGATCTCGGAGCGGCCGATCTGGCGATCCTCGGCAAATGGGCCGGGGAGCTCGCGGTCCGGCAGGGGCGCGACCGGCATTCGGCCTTCCTCCTCGAAGCCGTCGACAATCCGCCCGAACCCGGATGGCGGCGCTCGAAGGAGTCTCCCGCCTTCACCGGAACGGCGTGGCGACGGGTGAGTCTTCTCGGTTCCCGCCTCAGGGCGCTGCGCTCCCTGAGAGGACGCGGACTCGTCGATCTCGCCGAACGTGCGATGAGCCTGCTGTCCATCTCCGATGATGCGATCGCCGATCCCCTCGGGGTGGGGGCGCGCGAGGCCCTCGACGCCTTCATCGACGTCATCGCCGATTTCGAGGAATCCGTTGAGTCACCGACTCTCTCGGGGCTCCTCGCCTGGCTCGCGGCGGCCGAGGAGAACGAGAGGGGCCTGGCGGGCCCCGCGGTCGAGGCGGATCCTCTCGCCGTCCAGATCCTCACGGTCCACCAGTCGAAGGGCCTGGAGTGGGACGGGGTGATCGTCTTCGGCCTCACTGACGGATCCTTCCCCTCGCACGACTCATCCAAGAGCATCACGTGGCGCGATGAGCCCCCGGCGACTTCAGGGTGGGTGAATAACCCGGGGGAGCTCCCGCACCATCTCCGCGGGGACGCGATCGATCTGCCCGACTCGAGCATCGACCTCACCGCCGGGAGGACTCCCGCGGCCGCGTTCAAGAATTGGCTGGAGGGTAGCTACAAGCCTGCGCTCGGCAGGCACGCCGAACGCGAAGAACGTCGCCTCGCTTACGTGGCCCTCACCAGGGCGAAGCACGACGAGCTCCTCATCGGATCCTGGTTCGATACCGCGACGAAGCCCCATCCGCCGTCGCGCTATCTCGAAGAGGCCCGCTTCGCCCTCGTCGACGATGCGAGGACGGTCCTCCAGACCCGGCAGATCGCCTTCGCGAACGGGAGGAGGGAGGACCTGGACGATGAGTCGGCCGAGACCCTCGACCGCCGCCTCAAGGAGCTCGAGTCGGCCGTCCCCCCCTGTCCGCAAGACGAGGAACTGGAGAACCTGCGCGCGAAGGGCGAGGATCCGCTCTTCCCCGTCGCGCCGGGGCCCTCGCGCGAACTCGTCGCGGAGTCGGCCGAACGGGTCCGCCGCGCTCGATCCCAGCTGCATTCGGACGCGGATGTCTTCGCCGTTCTCCTGGACATGGGGGACACGGAACGGGTGCGCGATGTCACGGCCCTGCTCAAGGAGCGTCGCCTTCGCGCTGAAGAATCCGAGCAGGTGATCTGGAGGGACCGGATTCCCGCGACCTCGGTCTCCTCCCTCTTGGAGGATCCGCGTTCCTTCGCGCTCAAAGCGCGCCGCCCGATGCCGACCCCGCCCGCGGCGAACTCCTCACTCGGCACGCTGTTCCACCTCTGGGCGGAGCGTCAGCTCCATCAAGCTTCGGGCGAGCTGTGGGAGGAACCGATCACGGGCCTTGAATCCCTCGACGAAGCCGGGCGCGCCCGCTTCCAGAAGATGACGGACCACTTCGTCCGACTCGAAATCGTCAGGACGGGTTCGCCGATCGCGATCGAAGAGCCCTTCTGCCTCGAGCTCGCGGGAATGAGCATCGCGGGCCGCATCGATGCGGTCTTCTCCGATGCGCAAGGGCGCACCGTGATCGTCGACTGGAAGTCGGGGATGACGCCGAATCCGGGAACGGATCCGGCGAAGCTCCGCTACTTCGCGACGCAGCTCAGGCTCTATCGGGCCGCATGGGCGCGCGTCCGCTCAGTGCCCGAGAGCGAGGTCGATGCGCTGCTCGCCTTCGTCGCAACGGGTGAGGTCATCGATCTGCCGACGATCGAGGGGCTCGCGGGAGTGGACCCCGAGGTTCCGATCGAGGAACTCGTCAGGCACGCCCTCGAATCCCAGGGGCGCTCGTCCGACGAGGAGTGAACGAGGAGGAGCGACTGCGGTCCGCTGCGGGTGGAACCGCAGCGGGCTCATCAAGATGCGTGATGCGAGAGGGGGGACGGGGCCCTAATCCCGGTCGAAGTCGTTGAGGTCGAGGCGCTCCGTGGGAGCCTCATCCTCGGAAGCGCTGCGCATCGCCGACGACGAAGCACTGCTCGCCTCCGGTGATGAAGCACTGTGCGCCGCCGACGAATCCGAGTCGTCAACAGGATCGCTCAGCGCGCGCCTTCGCGGGATCAGATCCGCATCTCCGAGGTCGCGGCTCAGCTCCGACAGCATCTCGCGCGCATCAGCGATGATCGAACGATCCTCCGCATGAAGGCCGTGGACGAGCCATCTCACGATGGCGAGCTCCGAGAGCAGCTGGGCGCGGGTGAACAGCTGGAGGTCGCTCCGGCTGCGCTCCAGGGAATAGGCCTCCTTGAAACGCTCGAGGAAGGCGTCGGAGGCCTGGGCGAGCACCCAGGCGATGTCCTGAGCGGGGTCGCCGAGATGGGCGGAGGTGAAGCCGGTGAGGGCCCTGACCGTACCGGACTCGACGATCACCGAGTTCCCCTGCAGATCCCCGTGGATGGGGGCGGGGGCGAAGCGCCACAGCGACACCTCGTCGAGCGCCGCCTCCCAACGGTTCCACAGATTGGCGGGGATGAGGATCTGCGTGGCGGCCTCGTCGAGCAGGGCCAAGAGGCGATCTCGGCATTCCTGCGTGGTGTATGCGGGCAGGTGGATGCCGGTGTAAACGGCATCGGGCAGATTGTGGAGGGAGGCCAGGGCCTTGCCGAGCGATGCGGGGAGGAGATGGGGGTCGTTGAAATCCTCGGCTTCCATCATCGCCCCGCCGAGGTCTTGATGGACGATGACCCGGTCGCCCTCGGGAGTGAGGGCGGTCCCGTGGATCCTCGGGACGTCGAAGGGGATGCGCTTGGCGTCCTTCGCCTTCGCGAGGCGCGAGAGAACGCCGGACTCGGCGTCGAGGTCGAGTCCGCCGACCGTGTCATGCGGGCATACGACGGTCCACTTGTTGCCGGAAACGTCGACGATGCCGGTCACCGACATGACTTCGTCTGAGAACTGCGGGGGGCGCAGCCCGGCGACCCGGAGTCCGGGGACAGCGGCTGTCGCCAGGGCTGCGAGTTCGAGGGGGGTCTTCGCGCGCATCACGCTTCCACGGTACATGCCCGAGGGCCTCGGCGAGACGAAGACCCCGAATATGCGGACGCGCATCGGCCTCCGTCCACAATCGGGCGAAACGGCCACACGCACGGCCCCGGATTTGGTACTTTCCGAGCATTCGATGCGAAGGCGCGTCGAAGCTGACGGTTTCGATGAGTGGGACATCTCATTCGGGAGTGCTTATGGCGGATGAGGCCATTGATGACCACCTGGACTGGATCCGGGAACGGCTTGCGGCGGGCGGAGTCGATCCGGCGACCTCGCCCGAGACGATCGATCGCATCATCGACGACGCGATCGACATGCTCTCGGGCCCGATGTCCGTGCCCGAACGCGAGGATCTGGCGCGGAGCCTGCAGGCCGCGATCGTAGGGCTCGGGCCCCTGCAGCCACTCTTGGACGATCCGAGCGTGGAGGAGATCTGGCTGAACTCGCCCTCCCGGGTCTTCGTCGCGCGCAACGGAGTGCCCGAGCTGACCACGGTGATCCTGTCCGATCAGGAGGTCCGCGATCTCGTGGAGCGGATGCTCCACCATTCGGGGCGCAGGCTCGACCTGTCGAGCCCCTTCGTCGACGCGATGCTCTCGGGAGGCGAGCGCCTCCATGCGGTGATCCCGCCGGTGACGGCGGGCCACTGGTCGGTCAACATCCGCAAGCACGTCCAGAGGGCCCGATCTCTGGCCGATCTCGTCGAGGCGGGCATGGCGTCCTCGGCGATGGCGGCCTTCCTGCGGGCGTCGGTGGTGGCGGGGCTGTCGATCGTGGTGTCGGGGGCGACCCAGGCCGGCAAGACGACGCTGGTGCGGGCGCTGCTCGGCGAGGTGCCGAGGACCCGGCGCGTCATCTCCTGCGAGGAGGTCTTCGAGCTCGGGCTTTCGAATCGGGACTGCGTGTCCTTGCAGACCAGACCGGGCAATCTCGAGGGACGTGGCGAAGTGACGCTGCGCGACCTCGTGCGCGAGACTCTGCGGATGCGGCCCGAATGCCTCGTCGTGGGAGAGGTGCGCGGCGCCGAGGCGCTCGACCTCCTGCTCGCCCTCAATGCGGGCGTGCCCGGGATGGCGACGGTGCACGCGAACTCCGCGAAGGAGGCGCTGTCCAAGCTCACGATGCTGCCCCTGCTCGCGGGAGAGAACGTCCGCTCCGACTTTGTCGTCCCGACGCTCGCGGCGAGCGTCGACCTCGTGTGCCATGTGGATCGGGATTCTTCGGGGCGGCGCCGCGTGACGGAGATCCTTCATCTTCCGGGCAGGGTGGAGGCGGATCGGATCGAGACCTCGCTCCTGTGGTCCTTCGACGGCGTCCGCGCGAAGCGCGGTTCGGGAACTGCTGAGCTGCATGAGCGCTTCGCGGCCGCCGGCGCGGACCTGTCGTCCCTCCTGGGGGCCGAGGCATGAGCGCCTATCTCGTGGGACTGGTGATGGGGGTCGGCTGGGTCCTCATCTTGAGCGCCCTCTTCGGCGCCCCGGCCTTCTCCCCGCCCGCGCCCGGGTGGTATCCGGCCTGGGCCGATCAGGTGACGAGGGCGAGGATCACGGGATTGACGCCGCTTCGCCTCGTGGGCGTCAGTGCCGCCGTGATGCTCGTCATCGCGCTGGTCGTCTACGCGTGGACGGGCGTGGCGGCCGTGGCGGGCATCGTCTGCGCGATCTGCGCGCCGGTGCCGCAGATGCTCGTGGCGGCGAGGGCCCGCGCCTGGGCGAAGAAGTCCCGCGAGGCCTGGCCCGAGGTCATCGATTCGCTCGTGTCGGGCGTGCGCGCCGGGTCCGGGCTGCCGGAACTCCTCGCGGAGCTGGGTGAGACGGGCCCGGAGGAGCTCCGCCCTGCTTTCGCGAAGTTCGCCCTCGACTATCGGGCGGAGGGCCGCTTCGACACGGCGCTGACACGGCTCAAGGGGCGTTTGGCGGATCCGGTCGCCGATCGGATCGTCGAGGCCCTGCGCCTGGCGAGGGAGGTGGGCGGCGCGGATCTTTCGGTGCTGCTCCGGGATCTGGGGGTCCTGCTGCGCGAGGACGCCAGGGTGCGCGGGGAGCTCGAAGCCCGCCAGTCCTGGACGGTCAATGCGGCGCGTCTGGCGGTGGTCGCGCCGTGGCTCGTTCTCGTGATGATCTCCGCGCAGCCGAGGGCGGCGGCCGTGTGGAACACCCCCGCGGGGATCCTCATCCTCGTCTCGGGCGCGGGGGTCTGCGTGATCGCTTACCTCGCGATGCGCGCGGTGGGGCGTTTGTCGTCCGATCCGAGGACTTTGCGGTGAAGGGCGTGATGGGGGCCCTGGGCGGTGCGAGTCCGGCACTCGTCGGTCTCGCCTTCGGGGCGGGGGTCGTGCTCGTCGCGGCGGCCATCGCTGCGGGGCGCCCGAACTTCGCCCGGCGGGTGGCGGCCGGCCGTCCTGCGAGCATGCGCGCTCCGGGGAGGGGGAGGGGATCCTCCGTCTTCGCGGCTCTGGCGGATTCCCTCGGGTCGACGACGCCGACGGTCGTGCGGCGCCTGGTTCTCCTGGGCGCGGATCCCGATCCGGCCCCCTTCCGTCTGCGCCAGGCGCTCGCAGGCGGTGCGGGAATGGGGTGCGCGGTCGCTTTCGGCGCGCCTTTCGCGTGGTCGAGAGGGGCGAGCGGTCTCGCCTCGCTCATCGTCCTCGGAGCGCTCGGCGCCTTGGCGGGCGTCGCCCTGTGGGATCGTCTCCTCACCGTGCGGGCGAATGCGCGCCAGCGCCGGATCGACGCGCAGGTGCCCGACGCCTCGGAGCTCCTGGCCCTGGCCGTCGGGGCGGGGGAGTCGATTCCTGCCGCTCTGGAGCGGGTGGCGCGGATCTCGAACTCGGATTTGGCTCATGAGATCGAGGTGACCGTTGCGGAGATCAGATTGGGGCTGCCGAGCACGAGGGCGCTCGGCGAACTGGGCGCGCGCAATGACTCGGCCCCTTTGGATCGCCTGTGCCAGACGCTGATCACGGCGATCGAGCGGGGCTCCCCGCTCGCCCGGGTGCTTCACGATCAGGCGAGGGACATACGTGAGGCGTCGCGCCAAAGGCTCTTGGAGGAGGGCGGCAAACGGGAGATCGCGATGCTCCTGCCGGTCGTCTTCCTCATTCTCCCGGTCACAGTGCTCTTCGCGCTGTATCCGGGGCTGATGGCTCTCGAACTGATGCCCTAGGTCCGTGGACAGGGGCTTCGTGATTCCCCGTCCGGGGAGGATAAGGAGATGGTAAATGAATGAGTTCAACGGGATCGGGGCCCGTGCGCGAGGACTGCTCACGGCGTTCCGCGATGGCGTCCTCGCCCGGGCGAGGACGCAGGGCGACCCCGAGCGCGGGGACGTGCCGGGCTGGGTGCTCATCACCTTGATGACGGCGGCATTGGTCGTCGTGATCTGGGGAGTGGCTTCGGATCGACTCGTGGAGATCTTCAACCGTGCGATGGATTCGCTCTCTGCGATCTGAGGAGGGCTCCGAGGTCGTGTCCCACGCCCTCGTGCAGGTCATCGTCCTCATCGTGGTCCTGGCGCTCCTCCAGTTGGCCTTCGCCTTGCACACGCGGAACATGGCGATCGCGGCAGCGGGGGAGGGCGCTCGTCGGGGAGGGCTCCTCGGGGGCTCTCAGGCCGAGGCGGTCGATCGGACGAGGGCGCTCTTCACGGACTTGGCCGGTGCTCACGATGCCCGGATCAGAGCGGAGCGGAAGGGCGTCGACGGGGCCGAGGTCCTCGTGGTGACGGTGACGACCAGGATCCCGATCCTCGTGTCATGGGGGCCGCAGTGGCTCACGGTCTCCGGTTCTTCTCTGATCGAGGAGGGATGATGAGGCGTTGGGCCCAGGAGGACGGTGAGGCGACGGTGGAGTTCGTCGGCCTCGTGTTCCTGCTCGTCGTCCCCGTCGTCTACCTCGTGGTGAGTCTCGCGCAGGTGCAGGGCGCTCTTTTCGCCGCTGAGGCGGGGGCCCGGGAGGCGTCGCGGATCCTCGCGGAGGATTCGGGGGACGAGGCGAGGGCGCTCGCCCAGATCGACCTGGCCTTCGACGACTTCCATGTGGCCTCGAGCCCCCGGGCCTCCTTCGGGTGCCGGGTGTGCTCCGGAGCCGATCGTGACGTCGAAGTCGAAGTGTCGGCGCTCGTCCCCCTTCCCTTCGTCCCGAGGTGGGCTCAGACGCGCCTGGCGATCCCCATCAAGGCCCGTTCGGCGACCCTGGTCGAGGGCGTGCGCCTCGATGAGTGAGAGGGGGAGGCGCGTGGGCTTCGGGGGGATCGGGGGCCGAGGGGAGGAGGAGGCGGGCCGGATCGGCCTGCTCATGGGCGTCTGCCTCCTCATCGTCGTGTCGTTCCTCTTCGTTTCGGCGACGGTGACGGCTGTGGCGATCGAGGATCGCCGCCTCCTCGCCTGCGCGGATCGACTGTCGGTGGCGACGGCGGGGATCATCGACGCCTCCGCGTATTACGGCGGCGCGGGCCGCGTCGAAGTGGTGGTGTCGGCGCGTGCCGCGCGGGGTGCGGCGGAGCGGGCGCTGGAGGCGCTCGAAGGGTCGGTGTGCGATGTCGGCGCAGGGGTGTCGATCGTCGAGGTCGAGCGGGAGGCGGCGCGGGTCCGGGTCGGGGTGCGGGCTCGGGCGGTTCTGCCGATCGTGCCCGGGGTGTTGCAGGGGGTGGGCGCACCGGTTCTCGTGCGCGAGTCCACGGCGAGGGTCGCCATGAACCCCTGAGCGCCTTCAGGTGGGGCGCAGGCTTTGAATGGGTGAAGAGCGTCTATGGTGACGGTCAATGATCGGTATAGTGATCCGCTTGAAAGACATGCGGTGGTCAACATGTGGAAAGGGTGTGTCATCAGTCGGCGATGACTGCCACTATTTCGCGTATGAGCAATCTTGATCTGTCACGACTGTCCGACACCCTTCGCCCGGTCTATCAGGCCGTCCTCGACCGCGATCCCGCGCAGCCCGAATTCCACCAGGCCGTCTACGAGGTCCTCCTCACGATCGCGCCCCTGGCTGAGAAGTACCCCGAGTACGCCGATCTCGCGATCTTCAACCGCGTCGTCGAGCCCGAGCGCCAGCTCATGTTCCGCGTCCCCTGGGCCGATGACTCCGGCCGCATTCACGTCAACCGCGGCTACCGCGTCGAGTTCAACTCCGCGATCGGCCCCTACAAGGGCGGCCTGCGCTTCCACCCCTCGGTCAACCTCTCGATCATCAAGTTCCTCGGCTTCGAGCAGATCTTCAAGAACTCCCTCACCGGCCTGCCCATCGGCGGAGGCAAGGGCGGCTCAGACTTCGACCCCAAGGGCAAGTCCGACGCGGAGGTCATGCGCTTCTGCCAGTCCTTCATGACCGAGCTCTCCCGCCACATCGGCCCCGACACCGATGTCCCCGCCGGCGACATCGGCGTGGGCGGCCGCGAGATCGGCTACCTCTTCGGCCAGTACAAGCGGATCACCAACCGCTACGACGCCGGAGTCCTCACCGGCAAGGGCCTCAACTGGGGCGGCTCCTTCGCCCGGACCGAGGCGACCGGCTACGGCCTCGTCTACTTCGCCGAGGAGATGCTCAAGGCCCGCGGCACCTCCTTCGACGGCAAGAAGGTCGTCGTCTCCGGCTCGGGCAACGTCGCGATCTACGCGACAGAGAAGGCCCAGCAGCTCGGCGCGACCGTCATCGCCGTCTCCGACTCCTCCGGCTACGTCGTCGACGAGGCGGGCATCGACGTCGCCCTGCTCAAGGACGTCAAGGAGGTCCGGCGCGGCCGCGTCTCCGACTACGCGGACGAGCGCCCCTCGGCGCGCTTCGTGTCCGGCGGTTCGATCTGGGATCTTCCCTGCGATGTCGCCCTTCCCTGCGCGACTCAGAACGAGCTCCCCGTCGAGGCCGCGAACACCCTCATCAAGAACGGCGTCCAGCTCGTCGCCGAGGGCGCGAACATGCCGACCACGCCCGAGGCCATCGAAGCGCTCCAGGCCGCGGGCGTCGCCTACGCCCCGGGCAAGGCCTCGAACGCTGGCGGCGTGGCGACCTCGGCGCTCGAGATGCAGCAGAACTCGGGCCGCACCCAGTGGGCCTTCGAGGAGACCGACGCGAAGCTCCACCGGATCATGGTGAACATCCACGAGGCTTCGGTCGCCACCGCCGAGGAGTTCGGCGTGGCCGGGGACTACGTCGCTGGCGCGAACCTCGCGGGCTTCAAGAAGGTCGCCGACACGATGGTCGACCTCGGCCTCATCTGATCCGATCGCAGCCGTCGGGGGTGGTCCGGGTCCTCCCGGGCCACCCCCGATCGTGCATCGCGCGCCGAACGCCGCGCTCGGGCCGTGCTCTCGCCGCGCTCAGACCGTGGCGTGCTCTGAGCGCAAGAGCCAGGCCTTGTCCGACTCGACCGAGAGGCGCACGATCCTGCCCTCGTCCAGGAGCTCGTCCTCGCGAGGATCCGAAACGACGCAGATGACCGTGCCGAACTCCGTCTCGATCTCGTACTCGATGGTGTCCCCGTAGAAGACGCTGGTGATGATCTGGCCGAGGTCGCCGGTGAGGGCCTGGGGCTTGTCGTCGACGGGGCGCAGGCGCAGGGACTCGGGGCGGACCATGAGGACCACCTCCTCGCCGGCGAGGGCAGCGGCGCGCGCTCCGGGCTCGGAGGGAACGAGGATCTCCGCGCCGAGCGCGCGCACGCGAACCCTCTCCTGCGAAATCGCATCGAGGACCGCGGTCCTGAGGAAGTTCGCGCGGCCGACGAAGTCGGCGACGAAGACGGACGCCGGGTGGAGGTAGATCTCCGAGGGCGTGTCCGCCTGCTCGATGCGCCCGGCGTTCATGACGACGATCCGGTCGGACATCGCCATCGCCTCGGACTGGTCGTGAGTGACGTAGACGGAGGAGATGCCGAGGCGCTTCTGCATGCGGCGGATCTCGATGCGCATCTTGACGCGCAGCTTCGCATCGAGGTTCGACAGCGGCTCGTCGAAGAGGAGGACCTTCGGACGGACGACCATGGCGCGGGCGAGGGCGACGCGCTGCTGCTGGCCGCCGGAGAGCTGCGACGGCGCCCGGTTCGCCATGGCGGTGAGGTTCATCGAGGCCAGGGCGACGTCGACGGCCTCGTCGAGTTGGGCTGCGGGCATCTTCTGGAGCTTGAGGCCGTAGGCGACGTTGTCCCGGACCGAGAGGTGGGGGAACAGGGCGTACGACTGGAAGACCATGGACATGGGGCGTTTGTTCGGGGGGATGACGACCATGTTCTCGCCGTCGAGGAGGACCTCTCCGGAGGTCGCGTCCTCGAAGCCCGCGATCATGCGCAGGGTGGTCGTCTTGCCGCAGCCCGAAGGGCCCAGGAGGGTGATGAACTCCCCGGGTTCGATGTCGAGGTCGATGTGGTCGACCGCGGTGACCCGGTTGTCGCCCTCGCCGAAGGTCTTCGTGAGGGAGACCAGTGAAAGGCGTCCGGTCGGTGCAGGGGCCTCGAGTGCAGTGCTATCAGTCATTTCGTCTTCCTAAGGTGTGGGGCGCTCACAGGCCCGCGCGGTTCTGGGCGGCCGGTGCGTTGTCGCGGACGAGGATGTTGGTCAGGCCGATCACGGCCATCACGATGAGGATGAGGATCGTGCAGAACGCGAAGGCGTTGCCGAAGCGCCCCGCATCGACCTCGGAGAGGATCTGCGAGGTCATGATCTTCGTCTTCGGTGTCGTGATGAAGATGATCGGGGAGAGCGTCGTCATCGAACGCGCGAAGGCGTAGGTCAGGCCCGCGATGAATGCGGGGCGGATCAGGGGCATGGTCACGCGGGCGAAGGTCTGCAATCCGGAGGCTCCGAGCGAGGTGGAGGCCTCGTCGATCGACTTGTCGATCTGCTGGAGGCTGGCGATGCCCGAGCGTTGGCCCGAGGGCATGGATCGTGCGACGTAGACGAGGATGATCGCCAGCGCGCCGCCGAAGACCGCGCTCCCCCCCGCCAGGGCGGGCATGTACTGCCGTCCGGCGAAGATGATGGGCTGGTTGTAGGTGATGAGGTAGCCGATGCCGAGGACGGTGCCGGGGACCGACAGGCCGAGCATGCCGAGGAAGTCCATGACGCCCGCGCTCGCCTTGAGGCGGACGACGACGAGCCAGGCGACGACCATGCCGAGGATGCCCGCGATGGGGGTGGCGATGAGGGCGAGGATCGTCGTGTCGATCATCGCGTCGTTGCCGATGCCGGACAGGACGTAGCGGAAGTTGTCGAGCGTCGGGGTGTTGTCGACTCCGAGGATGTTGACGAAGGCGCCGACGATCACGGTGGCGTAGATCGTCACGATGAAGAGCGCGACGAGTGCGGTGCCCGCTCCGAGGAGGATGCGGGCGACGGGGGCGCGGACGAGGCGCACCCGGCCGGCGGGCTTGCCGGTGACGGTGACCGCGGAGGAGCGTCCCGCCCAGTAGCGCTGGATGAGGAAGACGAGGAGCGCGGGCACCAGCAGGATGAGCGAGTAGGCGCTGCCCGCGGCCGTGTTGTACTCGCCGTTGATCGCGATGTAGGCGCGTGAGGCGAGAACGGTGAAGTCGCCGCCGATGACGAGCGGATTCGCCAGGTCGGCGATCGCTTCGACGAAGAGGAGGAGGAAGGATGCGGCGAAGCCGGGGATGAGCATGGGGAGGGTGACGGAGCGGAAGACCTTCCACTGGGACGCTCCGAGGGAGGCCGCGGCCTCCTCCATCGCCGGATCGAGGTTGCGGAGCATGCCGAGCATGTTCATGTAGGCGACGGGGAAGAAGGAGAGGGTGAGGACGAGCGTGAGCCCCGGGAGCCCGTAGATGTTCCACTGCTGGCCGAGGACCTGGGTCGAGATGATCCCGTTGCGCCCGAAGAGGGTGATGGACGAGGTCGCCACTGCGAATGGCGGGGAGACGATCGGGATGAGGGCGATGAGGTGGAGGATCTTCTTGCCGGGCAGGGCGACCCGCGCCTGAATGAAGGCGAGGAAGAAGCCGATGAGCGTTCCGGCGAGCCCGACGACGACGCCGAGGATCACGGTGTTGAGGATGATCGTCCGGTTGGTGGAACTGGCGAAGATCGAGGTGAGGACTGACAGGCCGTCGGAGGAGAAGGCCCTTGAGAGGATCGTGATGAGGGGGAGGAGGACGAGGAGGAAGAGGACGACGAAGACGATGGCGACGAGGGCGATCGTCGTGGGATCACGGCGGACGCGTGTCGAGCGGCGCGTCGTGCGCGTTCCCCCGACGGAGTCTTCGAGCCGCGGGGCTGCGGGAGCGGACATGGGGTTTCCCTTCGAGTGAGGGCCGAATCGGTCGGATGAGCCTGGGGCGGGCGGCTCGGGGCCCGGGCGCGCGCCCGGGCCCCGAGCTCGGTCACTCCTTGGGCTGCGCGGCGATCTCCTCGTCGAAGCGCGCGGTGAGCGCGGGCTTCGCGGCTGCGGCCGCCCCGAAGTCGTAGTCGATGAGCTTGACGTCGTCGAGGTTCACCATGCGCTCGTCGGTCTTGGCGTCGGGGTGCGTGAGGACCTGGTAGGAGCCGACGGTCTGGCCGACGTTCTGCGCATCGGGCGAGATGGCCCAGTCGATGTACTTCTGCGCGGCTTCCTTGTTCTTGGAATTGGCGACGAGGGCGACGCCGCCGATCTCGTAGCCGGTCCCGTCCTCGGGGAAGGAGACGACGAGGTCCTTCATGCCCTCTTCGCGGTACTTCACGCAGTCGTGGGAGAAGACGAGGCCGACGCCCACTTCGCCGCGGCCCGCGATCTGGCCGGGCGCCGTGCCGGATTTGGTGTACTGGAGGACGTTGTTGTGGAGCTGCAACATGTACTCGAAGGCCGCGTCCTCGCCTCCCAGGCGCGTGCGCTGCGTCCACAGCGTGGTGAAGGCGGTTCCGGAGGTGGAGGGGTGCGCGGTCGAGATCTGCCCCTTGAGGGCGGGGTTGAGGAGGTCGTCCCAGGTGGTGGGGACCTTGACGCCGAGGCCGTCGAGGACCGTCTGATTGGAGCAGAATCCGAGGACTCCGACGTAGACGCCCGTCCAGTAGTGCTCGGCGTCCTTGTACTTGTCGGGGATCGGCGCGGCGCTGGGGGAGTCGTAGGCTTCGATGAGGCCCTTCTCCGCTGCTGCGCCGTAGCCGTCGACGGGGCCGCCGTGCCAGACGTCGAATTCGGGGTTGTCCTTGGCGGAGTCGAGCCGGGCGACGGTCTCGCCGGAGGAGAGGCGGACGTAGGTGGCGTCGATGCCGGTGGCCGCGGTGAAGGTCTCGGTCCACTTCTGGCAGAGGTCCTCCATCGCGCCGCAGGCGACGGTGATCGAGCCGGTGCCCTCGGCGGTGCCGGATTGGGTCTGGTCGACCGCGCATCCGGTGAGTGCGAGGCCGCCCGCCGCGGCGAAGGCGAGAAGGGCTGTCCTGGTCCTGGTCATGGGATTCTCCTTTGAATATCGACACGCGGCTGGGTCGACTCTGACCCCGTGCCATGCCCCCATCGTCGCGGAGCGCGGGGCGCGCGTGGTCGCGGCTCGGCAACAAGGGGTAACGCCTTCGTTACCGTTCCTCGTGGAGGCGGGGCATGGTGTAGCCCACGGAGCGCACGGAGCGGATGTAGGTGCGCCCGTGTTCGCCGAGTCCCTGGCGCGCCCTGTACGCGGTCATCTTGATCATGTCTTTCGCCCCGGCTGCGTCGTGCGTGGCCCACACTTCGTTGAGGAGGGTGCGGTAGGAGACGGGCTGCCCGAGATGACGGGCGAGGGCGATGACGAAGCGCGTTTCCGTGTCGGGCATCTCGAGAATGCGTCCGCCCAGTTCGATGCGGTTCTCACGCATGTCGATGAGGAGGCCGCCGTTGACGAGGACCTCGTTCTCCCGGCCCCGCCATCGGCGGACGAGGGCTTTGGCGCGCAGCGAGAGTTCTTTCGGGCTGAAGGGCTTGGTGATGTAGTCGTCGGCTCCGGCTTCCAGACCGCGGATCCTGTCGGATTCCTCCGATAGCGCGGTGATCATCATGATGGGCACGTCGGAGACGGCGCGGATGCGCTGCGCGAGGCTCACGCCTCCGATGGTGGGGATCATGAGGTCGAGGAGGACGAGGTCGAAGGTCGCGGAGGTGAAGGCGCTCCACGCCTTCGCTCCGTCGTTGGCCTCGACGATGTCGAATCCGGCGGTTTCGAGGGCGAAACGCATGATCATGAGGATCTGGGGCTCGTCATCGACGATGAGGGCCCTGGGGTTGGTGGTGCGCGCCGCGTCATCCACGGGTCTCAGCCTCCTTGAGCATGGTGGTATTCGGATCGCGGGGAAGGACGAGATAGACGGTGGTGCCTTTCGTTGAAATCGTGTCGACCAGGACCCGTCCGCCGTGAAGGTCGACGACTTTCTGGGTGACCATCATGCCGAGTCCGGTTCCGGGGCGCCGTGAGCCGCCGGTCGCGAAGGGGACGAAGAGGCGCTCGCGGTCCTCGGCGCTCATTCCGGCGCCGTCGTCGGAGACGGAGATCGTGGCGCATTCGTCGGAGTCCGCCAGACTCACGCGGATCGAGACGCCTTCTCCGGCGTGCCGCGCCGCGTTGTTGATGACGTTGGTGATGGCCTGGCTGATGAGCCGCTTGTCGGCGCGCATGGAGACGGGCGCGCCGTGGTTGTCGAGGCGGATGGGCGTGGAGTGGACGCGGCGCATCTCGACGACGCATTCGCGCACGACGGTGCGCATGTCGACCCGATCGAGGCGGAGTTTGAAGAGCTCGGACTCGATGCTGGCTTCGGCGAGGAGGTCGGAGGCCATGTCGATGACCTGGTTGGAGTTCTCCGCGATGGTCTTGGCGAAGGTCCTCTGCGTCGGGTTCAGGGGGCCCGCCGCTTCGTCGAGGAGGAGTTCGGCTGCGCCGCGCACGACGGTGAGGGGCGTGCGCAGTTCGTGTGAGAGGACGGAGGGGCGTCGGATGCGTTCTTCGTGGAGGCGTCTCAGGCGCGCGAGTTCCGCTCGCGCGCGGTCGAGTTCCCGGCGCGTGCGCCACGCGTATCCGGCGAGGGCGACGAGGATGAGGGCGAGGAGCGCCCAGGCCCACAGCCATCCCATCGTCCTTCGCCTCCGTCGCTTCACTGAGCTCTCTTTCCAGCCAAGGTTAATTGCAGAGCGCCTCTTGCAAAACCTTCGATGTTGCTTGCGGGAGCAGCGCAATCTGCGGCCGCTGTCTAAGATTCGATTCTCCGGATTCGTCCTCGATCCGAGGGAGGCGCTATTCCTTCCCCGTCCAGATGTGCCGCCCGTCGTGCGCCCAGGGCCACGCATTGGCCAGGTGGTAGCAGATCGAGAAGAAGCCGACGAAAGTGCACCATGGCGTGGGAATGGCGACAATCGCTACGCCGGCTCCGATACCTCCTACAGGCCCTGCCAGTGCCACGAGGCGGAGTGGCCGCCCCTGCAATTGCGGACGGGTCACGGCGAGTCGCAGGGGGCCGACGAGAAGAGCGCCGCGACGATTGTCTTTCAGGATTCTTCTGAGAACGCGCAGATGGGCGAATTCATGAACGCCGAGAGAGGCGGTGAAGCACATCGGGGCAATCAAAGCCCCAAAGAATTCTTCTCCTCCCATGTTCAAATGCAGAGATATCATTCCGAATCCGATGCTGAAAATCAGCGTCGGCGCCCAGAATGCTGAAATAGCAGCTCGAATGGAAGAGAGCGCCGAGTGGATGAGGGAGGGGCCCGCAGGAAGACGACGGGTTCCCATCCTCCATATCGACTGAAGGATGTTGAAGCGTCCTGTGAGGAACGACTTCAGGAGGAATCGTGGTCTCATCCGGATATTGACGAGTCCGAGCCCTGCGAGATGGCGTATCGAAGAGTCCTCCAAGGAGAAGGGTGTTGAGTCGATCGGCCCATTCCGATGAGAGCCGAAATCGATGAGGCGGCCGAGAAGACAGAGTTCTTCGCTGTTCAGTGCCACGATGCGATCAGTCGTTTCGTCGATCGCCCTCATGCGGGGCGGGTCGATTCGGACGCCGGGGGGCAGGCTGATCATCATTCGGGGAAGGCCAGGTTTGGCTCCCGTTTCGTCACGAGGGCTCGATACATGAAGATGCTGACGGCGAGGATCGCTGTTGCAAGGAGCGCTTCGGGAATCCAATGGCCCTTCGATATGAAGTCGACCGCCTGCAGAAGGGCGAGGGTCGATGCGGAGGCGAAGAAGAGGGAGATGAGGGCGGATAGGGGTTGCCTTTCGTCTGCTGGCAGTGCCGCCCCCGACACCATGCATATGCTGAAGATCATGAGGGTTCTCGATAGCAGTGAGAGGGCGGAGGAATCGATTCCCGGTGAGAGGGCCAGCAGGACGAGCGCTGAGACGAGTGCTGTTGCGGAAAGCCCCGCCGTCGCCATCCACATCGAAGGGATCCACCCCCACTTCTTCGCGGGGTTCGTGCGGTAGATCCAGTGGAATCTCCATGTGACACCGTAGGAGACGAGCGCGAAGTAGGTTCCGGAAGCGGCGAGCGCCCCTGCGCTCATGGGCCACGTGACGAGGCTGCGAAGAGTGCTGCTGCTTGCGAGAAGCACCGCGGCGGAGACGAAGAGGACGGCTAGTGAAAGGTGCGCAGGAGTGCGAATCAATTGGAGAACCTGGATCCTGACGAAGGTTGAAGGGATGCCCCTTAATAGACGCATGCGCATATGGAGGCCGTTGACGCCGCTCGCATCTTCGTGGAATCCGTGATGAGCCAGCGCCGTGTACGCCGCTCCGGCCATGATGAGGATTCCTTGTACGCTGATCGTCGCTTCGACGACGCTACTGCCGTGTGCAGCCGCCCCGATGAAGCTGATGAAAGCGCGAAGGGCCGTCCCTGAACTCAGCTCGGAGGCGTCCGAGAATACCTCGTAGCCCAATGCTGAGGAAGCCAGGAGAACTCCCATCGCGCGCGCAAGGGGCGGGGCGATCCACGTGCTGAGCAGAGAACGGGCGATCCTCGGCACGGAGACGCCGATGAGGATGGCGGAGAAGGCGAGTTCGATTGTCAGAAGCGTGATGAGAGAGGAATGCCAGAAAGTGGCAAGACGCGGAACCGCTGCGACGATGAAGGGAAAGGACATCAGCGCAGAGACGAACGCTGAGATCATTAAAGTCGGTGAGTCGATCGCGAGTCTTCTGATGACGGGCCGCTCGGGCATGAAAGACAGAAGCGTGGTGAAAGCCGTCTCATCGCTTTCCAACAGCTTCAAGGTCATCGATACGGCGAAGCAATTGCTGACGACGATCAGCAGGGCCAGCTGGATGACGAGGCCGACACGGCCCTGTACTGCAAAAGCATCAAGATCCAGTTCCTTCAGCGCTGAGAAGGCCACGTACTCCCACAGCGCGATGATGAGGAGCGCTGCGGCGCTCAGTGAGCGGTAGGCGACGATGCTGGAACCCAGGGCGCGTATCGTGCTGTGGCGCCAGGAGCGCAAGACCGCGCGTGCTACTGCGAGAATGCTCGACATGCTATTCCGTTTGATCGTCTTTTCGAGTGCGCGCAGGCATGAGGATGATGCCGAATAGTGTGAATGCCCCGGCTGTGACGGCGAACCAGCCGATTGCGCCGATCGGCTCGATGGTGAGGCTGAGCAGCTCGGCTCCGGTGCCGGGGGCCGCTCCGATCAGGTGGGGGATGGCGATGCGCCGGTCAGTTGAAAGGGCCAGAACGATCGTCCCGATGATGGCGAGCAGCTCGACGAGCAGTGCGATGATCGATGCTGAAATGACGGTATTCGCATAACTGCGTCGCATGATTCTCAAAGACCTCGTAAGGGGAGGAGCGGCTGGGCGGGATGTATGAGGGTCATCGCGTGGTGAGAGTGATCTGTTCGAGGGCGCTCGTCAGCTGCTGAGCAGGGGATTCGCCTCCGAGCAGGTGGAAGAACGCCTCTTCGAGGCTGCGGGAGCCGTGTTCTTCGCGCAGCTCGCTCGGAGTTCCTGAAGCGATGATGCTCCCCTCGTTCAAGATGAGCACGCAGTCGCAATGCTCCTCGGCCGCCGATAAATCGTGCGTTGCGACGAGCGCGCTGCCCCCCTGCGCTGCGAAGGTGCGCACGAGTGCGCGCAGCGCCGAGGAGGACAGGGGGTCGAGTCCGCTGTAGGGCTCGTCGAGGATCAGCAGGCGCGGCCGGTGCGCGAGGGCGGCGACCACTTGAAGCTTCTTCTTCATGCCGTGCGAGTATTCGCAGACGAGGCGTCGTGATTCGATCGGCACGTCGAGAAGACGGGCGAGCTTCGCCGCCAGGGCCGCATCATGCCTCGGTTGCAGGGCTTTCACGAGCTCCAGGTACTCGTGGCCCGTGAGGTTCGCGGGGAGGGGAAGGGCGTCGGGAGCGAACCCCATGAGCTCCTTGGCCTGCGGGGTTCGATGGTCTTCGCCCATGATGATGACCTCGCCCGATGAAGGGGCGACGACTCCGGTCAGGGCGTGAAGCAGGGTGGACTTGCCCGAGCCGTTGGCTCCGAGCAGGGCGACTATTCGCCCTGCTGCAAGGGCGAAGGACGCTCCGTGAAGGACGCGGCGGCTCCCGTAGTGCTTCTTCAGATCCCTCACGATGAGAGCGCGGGCGGAGGGGGCTGTTTCTCCAGTGGACATCGAGGTGCTACGCGCAGCCGAATTTGATCGTCGCGCTCGTCCAGCCCTGAGTCATGGACCATTGGCCTGTGAACCCGGAATATCCGCGATTCCAGCATTGAACGGTAAGATAGGCGAAAATGCCGAGCCCTGCGAGAACCACCAGTGGAATGACGATGGCGAACCATGCAACACGGCTCTCAGCATTTCTGTGTTCGTCGGCGAAGGCGCTCCATCGCAGAACCCCTTCTCCGGTGGCGATCAGTCCCTCGTACAGCTTCGTTTCGGCGCGCGCCAACATCGCGGTGGGCATGAGTCGACCTCCTTGTCGAACGTCGTATTCCTTCTGTCCGTCGCTTAATACGCTAAAAATGTGTTGCGATATTTGTCAAGGGTGCGATGTGAAGCCGTGCAAGGGCGATGGGCGCTGAGAGGGGCGGAAGGGGCTGAGGGCCGACGATT
The DNA here is from genome assembly GCF_014208035.1 of Schaalia hyovaginalis. Lineage (NCBI taxonomy): Bacteria > Bacillati > Actinomycetota > Actinomycetes > Actinomycetales > Actinomycetaceae > Schaalia > Schaalia hyovaginalis. Next base: position 938,965 of record NZ_JACHMK010000001.1, read on the forward strand.
CGTCCTCAACGGTCGACGCGGATCGTTCCTCTATGCGGTGGTACCGCCCGGGGATGTCGAGCGCCCCGAAGGCGGCATGGGGGGAGGCGGCACTTTCTTCCCGGTGACCATCGTGGAGGCCTCGACGCGGACGGGGCCCCGCCGGGTGTCGATGACGACGTGGTCGATCGCGGTTTCGACGAGGATTCCGAGGGCGTCGTGGAGTCCGTCGGGCCGGCGATAGCGCAGGACGACCCGTTCTCCGGGCGCCCATTCGAGCCAGGGGAGCGTCGGCGCTTGGGGTGAAGCGGTTCGCTCCCGGGGGATGCCGGACCCGTGTGTCGCACCGCTCGGATTCGTCTGGTCGGCATCGCTGGTCATGGGGCGATAATAGGGGAAGCACTATGCATTCATCCGTGGAGAGGAGAAGCAATGACCTACGTCATCGCTCAGCCGTGCGTCGATGTCAAGGACCGCGCCTGCGTCGACGAGTGTCCCGTCGACTGCATCTACGAGGGGGCCCGCACGCTCTACATCCACCCGGAGGAATGCGTCGACTGCGGCGCCTGCGAGCCGGTCTGCCCGACCGAGGCGATCTTCTACGAGGATGATCTGCCCGACGAGTGGTCGGACTACTTCCGAGCGAATGCGGACTTCTTCAAGGACCTCGGGTCTCCCGGCGGCGCCCAGAAGACGGGGCCGCAGGGCTTCGACGATGAGATGATCGCCGCGCTGCCGCCGCAGAACGCGGAATACCTCGACTCCCTGAAGTGACTCATGGCCTCCCTCGCCCTGCCCGAGTTCCCGTGGAATGCGCTCGCCCCCGCGAAGGAGCGCGCGGCCTCCCATCCGGAGGGCATCTGCGATCTTTCGGTGGGGACGCCGGTGGATCCGACTCCCGACTTCATCCGCGACGCGCTTGGCGAGGCCTCCGATGCGCACGCCTATCCGCAGGTGATCGGGACCCTCGAAGTCCGTGAGGCGATCCTGGAATGGGGACGAGGGCGGCGCATGGTCGATGTCGGCCTCGCCGGGGTGATCCCGACGATCGGTTCGAAGGAAGCGGTCGCCTGGATTCCGCTGCTGCTGGGATTGGGCCCCGGGGATGCGGTCCTCGTTCCCGAGGTCGCCTACCCGACCTATGACATCGGCGCACGACTCGCCGGCGCGACGCCGATCCCGGTCGACCCGCGCGACCCCGCATCGTGGCCGGACGCGCGCCTCGTCTTCGTGAACAGCCCGGGGAATCCGGACGGATCGGTGCTGACTCTCGAGCAGCTCCGGGCGATCCGGGAATGGGCGCGCGCCCGGGGCGCGATCGTCGTCTCGGACGAGTGCTATGCGGCGCTCGGCTGGGAGGGGCCCGCCGCCGATGAGGTCCCCTCCCTGCTCGATGCGCGCGTGTGCGATTCGGATCCGAGCGGCCTCATCGTCTTGTACTCCCTGTCGAAGCAGTCGAACCTCGCGGGGTATCGGGCGGCCCTGGCCTACGGCGATCCCGCCCTCATCGCTCAAATCGTCGAGGCCCGCAAGCACGCCGGGCTGATGGTCCCCGCCCCCGTGCAGCATGCGATGGCCCTCGCCCTCGTCGACGGCGCGCACGTGGCGGAGCAGAAGGAGCGCTACCGGAGGCGGCGCGAGCGCCTCCTGGCCGCGATCGAAGCGGCGGGCCTGCGCAATGACGGGAATTCGGTGGCGGGCCTGTACCTGTGGCTCTCCCATCCGCGGATCTCGGATTCGTGGGAGCTGGTCGATGCCTTCGCGGGGCTCGGGATCCTCGTCGCCCCGGGCGATTTTTACGGGGAGGCGGCGAAGGGGCGCGTGCGCATGGCTCTGACGGCGACTGATGAGCGGATCGCCTCCGCTGCGGAGCGGATCGAGGCCGCTGGTCCGCTCTTCGGATGAAGGAGGCGATCTCCTGCGTCGATCGGGCAGTCTGTATAGAGTGAGATAGAAGACAGACTTTAGTCCCGGGTGGCATCGCGTCGATCGCCCTGCCGCCCTTGAGAGAGGGCGCCGGTGCCCTCGTACGTGAAGGAGTTCCCATGACCGATGAGGTGCTCGCACCTGAAATCCTTCCCGACGGCGTTCTCGGCGTCGGAGATGCTTCGATCACCCTGCCCCGGAGCCGAGCCTCGGTCGGCAACGACGGCCTCGGCGTTTCGCGCCTCCTCGCCGAGGGCGGCGTCGTCACCCTCGACCCGGGATTCACCAACACCGCCTCCTGCCGCTCGTCGATCACCTACATCGACGGCGACGCCGGGATCCTGAGGTATCGCGGCTACCCGATCGAGCAGCTCGCGAAGAACTCCTCCTTCCTCGAGGTCGCCTACCTGCTGATCCACGGGGAGCTGCCGGACGCCTCCACCCTGGAGGCCTTCATCCGTTCGATTCAGCGGCATCGCCTGCTCCATGAGGACTTCAAGGCCTTCTTCACCGCCTTCCCCCATCGCGGGCACCCGATGGCGATCCTCCAGGCGGGCATCGCGGGTCTGGCGACCTATTACGAGGACACGCTCGATCCGCGTGACAAGGAGCAGCTCGACATCGCGCTCGTCCTCCTGCTCGCAAAGGTGCCGACGATGATCTCCTACATCGCCAAGCGCGCGGCGGGCCTGCCGCTGCTCTACCCGGATTCGGCGCGCGGTTACACCGAGGACTTCATCCGGATGACCTTCGGCATGCCCTATCAGGCCTACGACATCGATCCGGCGCTCGTGCGCGCCCTCGACATGCTCCTCATCCTCCACGCCGATCACGAGCAGAACTGCTCGACCTCGACGGTCCGCCTCGTCGGCTCCTCGCAGGCGAATCTGTACGCCTCGGTGGCGGCGGGGGTGGGGGCGCTCGCCGGGCCGCTGCACGGCGGCGCGAACGAGGCCGTCCTGCGGATGCTGCATCAGATCCGCGATACCGGCGAGCCCGTCCAGTCCTTCGTCGACAAGGTGAAGGTGAAGGCCGAGGGGGTGCGCCTCATGGGCTTCGGCCACCGCGTGTACAAGAACTACGATCCTCGCGCGGCGCTGGTCAAGGAGACCGCCCACGACGTCCTGTCCCGTCTGGGCAAGCGCGATGAGCTGCTCGACATCGCGATGGAGCTCGAGGACATCGCCCTCAACGACGACTACTTCAAGGAGCGCCGCCTCTACCCGAATGTCGACTTCTACACGGGGCTCATCTATTCGGCGATGGGCTTCCCGACGAAGATGTTCACGCCCCTGTTCGCCCTGGGGCGGCTTCCCGGCTGGATCGCGCAGTACGTCGAGATGACGCGGGACCCGCAGACGAAGATCGGCCGTCCGCGCCAGGTGTACATCGGCGAGGTCGAGCGCGACTATGTGCCGTTGCGCCGTCGCTCGGTGCGCATCCTCGAGGACTGAGGGCTCAGCTGCCCCGCCGTTCATCGGAAAGGGGCGGCGGGGCCGGACGCGCAGGGGCGGCTCACCTTTTCGAGGTGAGCCGCCCCTTGCGCCACCGGGGGCCGTCGTCAGTTCGTCGCGTGCAGTTCGGGATTGAGTTCGATCCCCTTGCCGCCCCGGGCGAGGGCTTCGATGCGTCCGGACTGGGAGTTGCGCCGGAAGAGGACGTTGGAGGCTCCGGCGAGTTCCCGGGCCGCGACGGTGCGGGGCTCTGCGAAGAGGCCGTTGTTGCCGGGGACGACGCCGCCCGCCTCCATGACGGCGACCTTGGCGCCCGCCGTGAGGTAGAGGCCGGCCTCGACGACGCAGTCGTCGCCGAGGGGGATGCCCAGGCCGGAGTTCGCGCCGAGGAGGCACCGCTTGCCGAGGCGCACCCTTTGGCGTCCGCCGCCGGACAGGGTGCCCATCGTGGACGCGCCGCCGCCGACGTCGGATCCGTCGCCGATGACGACGCCCTGGGAGATGCGCCCCTCGACCATGGAGCGGCCCAGCGTGCCGGCGTTGTAGTTGACGAAGGCGGCGTGCATGACGGTCGTGCCTTCGGCGAGGTAGGCGCCGAGGCGGACCTTCGCGCCGTCGGCGATGCGGACTCCGGAGGGGACGACGTAGTTGACCATCGGCGGGAACTTGTCGACGCCGAGGACGGCGACCGGGTGGCCGTGGGCGGCGCGCAGGCGCAGGCGCGTCTCTTCGAAGTCCTCGGCGGCGCAGGGGCCTTCGGCGGTCCATACGACGTTCGGGAGCCGCGAGAAGATGCCGTCGAGGTTGATCGTGTTGGGCTGGACGAGGCGGTGGGAGAGGAGGTGGAGCCTCAGGTAGGTTCCGGCCGTCGAATGCGGCTGGTCGTTGAGGTCGGACTTGCAGGTGACGACGGTGGTGCGCACGCCGCGGGCGTCGTCGTGCTTCTGCATCCGCGAGAGGGTGTCGAGCAGGTCGGCATCGTCACCGGGCTTCATCTCGCCGAGGTGGGGACGCGGGTACCAGACGTCGAGTGTTCGTCCGTCCTTCGTGACTGTTGCGAGGCCGATGCCCCATGCCTTGGTTGTATCCATAGGATTACTTTACGTTGCTTGGTGAAGGCGCACTCGCCGCGTTTGCGCTTCGGCGCCAATCCCACAGGTCGGGCCAGAAGACTCCCAGGTCGCGAGCCATTTCGCGAAGAAGGGGCAGGGAGATCCCGACGACCGAATGATGATCGCCCTCGACTCCCGTGATGAAGGGGCCGCCGAGCCCGTCGATCGTGAAGGATCCCGCGACGCGCAGCGGTTCCTCTGACTCGACGTAGGCGTCGATCTCCTCATCGCTCATATCGGAGAAGAGGACGCGCGTGGAGGCCGAGCGCTCCACGGCCCCGATCGTCGTGTAGGAATCGCCGGAAGCAGCGATCGCCATGCGCGCGAGCGCGTGGCCGGTCCACAGCGTCGCGCGGCTCGAACGCATCTGACGGATCCTGGCGCGCGCGACTTCGGGGGTGCGGGGCTTGCCGAGCATGCGGCCGCCGATTTCGAGCATGGAGTCGCAGCCGATGACGAGGAGCTCGTCGGCCCCGTCCTCGTCGATGAGGGAAGCGGGGCGGGCGAGTTCGGCGGTGATCGCGTCGCGCTTCGCGGTCGCGAGGGCGCTCACCTGGGTCGCGGGGGAGGGGGTCGCGCCCCGGGCCTCCTCGAGCTCGCGCAGGACGCGGGGCTCATCGACGCCCGCGACGCGGACGATGGGGGTGATGCCGGCGTTGAGAAGGGTCGTCAGGCGTGCGGGCGACTTGGAGGCGAGGAGAAGGCGCATGGGCGTATTGTCTCCCCTCGGGCCGCTCGCCGTGAGATGCGGACGTGCGTTCAGCGTGTCAAACGTGATGTGCGCTACTAGGATGGTGTGCGGCGGCTTTCGCGATCAGGACGGGCCGTTCAACCTGGAGGATGCTGAGGGAGGGCAGATGGGCGTCGAGGCGACCCGGGGCTCATCGCCCCGCCGTACCGGTGCTCCCGACGAGGAGCCCCGCGACTACGGCACCATCTCGGCGTATCTGCCGCGCCTGCTCGGCGGCCCGGTCGTCATCAGCGCGCGCGACCTCGCCGAACGGACCGGAACCACCCTGGAGCGCGTGGCCGACTACTGGTCGTCGATGGGATTCAGGCGACCCGATCCGGACGCCCCCACCTTCACCGAGCGCGATCTCGAGGTGTACCGCTCGTGGAACGAGCTCGTTGACTCCGGGGCGATCGACCTGGCGACGAGCCGTTCGCTGCTCCGCGCCAACTCCCACCTCGCCGACCGCTTGAGCCTGTGGCAGTTCGAGGCCCTGGTCGAGGACGCGGTGCGCCGCTTCGAGCTCGATGACACGACCGCTAGGATCTACGTGCTCGACCACATGCGCGAGCGGGTCGGAGCCTTCGAGCAGATGTTCGTCCATTCGTGGCGGCGCCAGATGGAATCGCTGCTCGCCCGTCTGGACAAGGAGGTCTCGCAGCGGGGCCGTCAGGTCTCCAAGGATCGATTCCCCTTGAACCGCTCGCTCGGTTTCGTGGACATGGTGTCCTACACCTCGTCCTCGGAGATCCTCGGGGGAGCGGTCGTCGAGCTCATCGAGCGCTTCGAGGACGAGTCGCGCCAGGCGATCACCGAAGCCGGCGGGCGAGTGGTGAAGACCATCGGCGATGCGGTCCTGTACATCGCCGATGACCTCGCCACTGGCCTGCAGGTGGTCACCTCGCTCATCGAGCGCCTGAACGCCGATGACCGGATCCTGCCGGTGCGCGCCTCCTTCGTGCGCGGCGATGTCTTCTCCCGATCGGGCGACGTCTTCGGCCCGACCGTGAACCTCGCGTCTCGTCTCGTGGACATCGCGCCGGTCGGCAGGATCCTCACCGATCCGGCGACCGCTGCCGCCGTCGCCGCCGGCAAGGGCGGAGAGGGCTATCGCCTCGAGGAGTTCCCGATGGCGGAATTGCGCGGCTTCGGCCAGGTGTCGCCCTACCTCCTCACGGCGAGGGAATAGCGGTTGATTCAAGGGGGAATGGGCCGCACTGCACCCGAAAGGGTCAAGGAAGATGAAAGACTTGCTTTGGAAAGGATATGATGAGCCCGTGACTACCGTCCTGCTTGTCGAAGATGATCCCGCGATCTCCGAACCCCTCGCCCGCGCACTGGGCCGAGAAGGGTACGAGGTGCGCGCGCACGGCACCGGCCGCGGCGCTCTCGCCGAGGTTGACGGCGTCGATCTCGTCGTCCTCGACCTCGGGCTTCCCGATATCGACGGCCTCGACGTCGCCCGCGAGATCCGCGCCTCGGGCAAAACCGTCCCGATCCTCATCCTCACGGCCCGCACGGACGAAGTCGACATGGTCGTCGGCCTCGACACCGGCGCCGATGACTACGTGACGAAGCCCTTCCGGCTCGCCGAGCTCCTCGCCCGGGTCCGCGCCCTCCTGCGCCGGACCGGTGCGGAGAACTCCGAGGGGGACCTGCTCGCCCAGGACGTCCGCGTCGACGTCAATGCGCACCGGGCCTTCGCCGGTGACGCGGAACTCCAACTCACCGCGAAGGAATTCGAACTGCTGCGCGTGCTCGTCCGCGAAGCGGGGACCGTCGTCGAACGCGACGCCCTCATGCGCGAAGTCTGGGGCTCGGATCCGACCGGATCGACGAAGACCCTGGACATGCACGTGTCGTGGCTGCGCCGCAAACTCGGCGACGACGCCGCCAGCCCGCGCTACATCACGACCGTTCGGGGCATGGGTTTCAGATTCGAGATCCGATAGCCCCCGTACGAAGAGCCCGCGCCACCCGCGCCGCCGAACCGGCGGCGCGGGTAGCCTGTTCCCGGGCCCGGCGTCGCGATCATCCGCGACATGACAGGAAGGGTGGGGCATGCGCAGACGAGCGACAGACATGATCCTCGCGGCCGTCGCAGTGGTCGCCCTGCTCATGGGCATACCGGGCGCCGCCGCCTCCTCCTACCTCGTGTGGGCCGCCGATCAGGAGGGCGCCGAGGCCCGCGTCGAGGCGGTCGTGCGGACGATCGATCGCAGGATCGCGAATGAGGACCCCGTCGACGAACACCTCATCGCCTCCCTCCTGTCCCCCGAATCCCTGGATCTGGGCAAGGCGTCCTCGGCGATCACGACGAGGGCGACCGGCCCCCTTTTCATCGGGGAGACCCCGAAGGGCCCGACGCACATCGTGAGGATCTCCTCGCCCTCGGGAACGGCCATCAAGACGGAGATCTCGGCGATCCCCTCTTTGAAGCGCGTCGCAGCGGTGTGCGGCCTCTTCATCGCGGGCATGAGCATCTGCCTGCTCGTCGGTCTCGCACTGGCGCGCTCCTTCTCCCGGCGCCTCTCCGCCCCCCTCATCTACCTCGCCGCGCAGGCCGAGCAGATCGGCTCGGGTCAGGTGCGCGCCCAGCTCAAGCCCTCGGGGATCGAAGAGATCGACCTCGTCCAGGAGGAGCTCGTCCGCACGGGCGAACGCATGGCGGGCCGCCTGGCCGCGGAGCGCCAGTTCGCGGCCGACGCCTCCCACCAGCTCCGCACGCCCTTGACGGCGCTGTCGATGCGCCTGGAGGAGATCGAACTCATCTCCACCGAGGAGGAGGTCCAAGAAGAGGCCCGCACCTGCTTGGAACAGGTGGAGCGCCTGACCGGAGTGGTCGCCGACCTCCTCGATGCGAATGCGCGCTCGGCGGGGCAGACCGAGGCGATTCACATCCTCGAGGCCTTCAACACGCAGCGCGAGGAATGGGAGGAGGCCTTCGAGAAGTCGGGGCGCCAGCTCGTCTTCACGGACGAGGCCGCGCTTCCCGTTCTCGCCGACGGGCCGAAACTCTCCCAGGTCCTCGCCACCCTCATTGAGAACTCGCTGCACTACGGGAACGGCACGACCCGAGTCGTCGCGCGCAAGTCCGCGAACAGCAGGGGCGTGGTCATCGAAGTCTCCGACGAGGGCGAGGGCGTGGCGGACGATCTGGCTCCGGACATCTTCGAGAAGGGGGTGTCGGGTCACGGCTCGACGGGCATCGGCCTCGCCCTCGCCAGGGACCTCGCCGGTGCGATGGGAGGACGACTCGAGCTGACGAGCAATCACCCGCCCGTCTTCACCCTGTCCCTCGCCGCGATCCCCGCCTCCCTCGATCCTGACCAGGTGATGCCCCAGGGGCCCGTCGTGTCGATGGGCCGGCGCTCGCGACGATTCTGACCGATGCGCGGGCGATGAGGCCCCGGCCGGGGCCAGGGGCTAGATTTGTGCCCATGGAGTCCTTCTCGACTGCTCGTCCCGTCGTAGCCGTGATCGGAGGCGGGCAGCTCGCTCGCATGATGCAGGAGAGCGCCATCGCCCTCGGCCTGGAGCTGCGCCCGCTCGTGGAGGAACCCGGGGGATCGACCGGGCAGGTCGTCGTCGCCTCCCGCGTGGGGACCCCCGCCGACGCCGATGAAGTGCGCGCCCTCGTCGATGGCGCTTCGGTCCTCACATTCGAACACGAGCACATTCCCGCGCCCCTCCTCGCGGCCCTTGAAGGCGAACTCCCCATCGAGCCGAAGCCCGAGGCACTGCTCTACGCCCAGGACAAGCTTGCGATGCGCGAACGCCTCAGTGACCTGGGGATCCCGTGCCCGAGGTGGGCGAAGGTCGAGGACGAAGAGGCTCTGGACGCCTTCGGCGAGCTGATCGGCTTCCCCCTCGTCGTGAAGACCCCCCGGGGCGGATACGACGGACACGGCGTGCGCGTCATCGATTCCGCGGGCGAAGTCGCCGACTGGTTCGCCTCGGGGCCCCTTCTCGCCGAGGAGCTCGTCCCCTACGACTTCGAGGTCTCGGCACTGTGCGCCAGGCGCCCCAGCGGTGAGATCGCCTCCTGGCCCCTCGCCCGCAGCGAACAGGTCGACGGGGTCTGCTCGGTTGTGACGGCGCCCGCGCCGGGGATCTCGCCGAGCACCGCCGAACGCGCCAAGGAGATCGGAGAGAGGGTCGCCGCCGAGCTCGGCGTCACGGGCGTCCTCGCCGTCGAGATGTTCGTCGTGAAGGGCGCCGAGGGCGAGCGCGTCTTCGTCAACGAATTGGCGATGCGCCCCCACAACACGGGTCATTGGACCATCGACGGCGCCGTGACGAGCCAATTCGAACAGCACCTGCGCGCAGTCCTCGACCTTCCCCTCGGCTCGACCGCGATCAAGGCTCCGGGTTCGACCTCGGTGATGGTGAACCTCCTCGGTTCGGCCTACGCGGACCCGGCGCTCGCCCTGCCCCGGGCGCTCGCGGGGCATCCGGAGGCGAAGATCCACCTCTACGGCAAAGAGGTCCGCCCTGGGCGCAAACTCGGTCACGTGACGGTGGTCGATAAGGATCCGCTTCGCGCCAGGAGGGAAGCGGAGACGGTGGTCGCGCTCCTGCGCGGCGATCGCTGATACGGTTGCGAGGGCGACCGCACGCACGGCAAGGGAGCGCGACATGAGTGAAGTCCCGATGGAACTCGGCATCCGCCTGTCCTCGACGGGGGAGGGGCCCCTCGTGGGGGTGGTCATGGGCTCGGACTCGGACTGGCCGACGATGGCCCCGGCGATCGAGGCCCTCGCCGAATTCGGAATCGCCTGCGAAGTCGGTGTCGTCTCGGCCCACAGGATGCCCGAGGACATGGTCGCCTACGGGCGTTCGGCTTCCGCTCGCGGACTCCGCGTCGTGATCGCGGGGGCGGGAGGGGCCGCCCATTTGCCGGGGATGCTCGCCGCTCTCACCGAGCTGCCCGTGATCGGCGTGCCCGTGCCGCTCAAGCACCTCGACGGCGTCGACTCGCTGCACTCGATCGTCCAGATGCCCGCGGGGGTTCCGGTGGCGACCGTCTCGATCGGCGGCGCCAGGAATGCGGGGCTGCTCGCCGCCAGGATCCTCTCGGCCGGAGAGGGCGACTTCGCCGCGGATCTGCGCGAGCGGATGCGCGGGTTCCAGAAGTCGCTGCGCGATCTCGCGGCTGCGAAGGGCGAGGCGCTTGCGCGCCGGATCGAGGACTCGCACTGAATCGAGGACCCGCGGATTCTGGGACTCGCGCTGAAGGAAGTGGCCCGGGCCACTAATATCGTGGCATGAGCATTCTCGTCACCGGAGGCGCCGGCTACATCGGCGCGCACGTCGTCCGCATTCTTCTCGAGCGCGGTGACGATGTCGTCGTCGCCGACGACTTCTCCACGGGCGCGCCCGAGCGCGTCGAGGGGGCCAGGATCATCGAACTCGACCTGGCGGAGGATCGGGCCGTCACCGTCCTCGCGAACACGATGGTCGATGAAGACGTCACGGCGGTGATCCACTTCGCGGCGAAGAAGCAGGTCGGCGAGTCGGTGAAACGGCCGATCCACTACTACCGGCAGAACATCGGATCGCTGGCGAATGTGCTCACCGCGATGAACGAGGCGGGGGTCGAGCACATCATCTTCTCCTCCTCCGCCGCGGTGTACGGCGTGCCGCCCGTCGGAGTCGTTGCGGAGGACGCCGAATGCCGCCCGATCAATCCCTACGGGGAGACGAAGCTCATCGGTGAATGGATGATGGCCGATGCCGAGCGCGCCTGGGGGCTGAAGTGGATCGGACTCAGGTACTTCAACGTCGCCGGCGCCGGATGGGCGGACCTGGCCGATCCCGCGATCCTCAATCTCATCCCCATGGTGCTCGATCGCATCGAGAAGGGCGAACCCGCCCGGATCTTCGGCGCCGACTACGCCACCGAGGACGGCACCTGCGTCAGGGACTACATCCACGTCCTCGACCTGGCCGAGGCGCACGTGTCCGCCCTCGACGCCCTAGAGGCCGGTCGCGCGCCGGAGCACCGGGTCTTCAACGTCGGGACGGGACGGGGCACTTCGGTCCGCGAGATCATCGACGGCCTGCGGAAGGTGAGCGGGATCGATTTCGAGGTGCTCGTCGAGGATCGCCGGGCCGGGGATCCGCCGCATCTCATCGGCGATCCGAAGCGCTTGAACGAGGAACTCGGCTGGAGCGCTCACCGAGGTCTGGACGACATCCTGAAGTCGGCCTGGGAGGGCTGGCAGGCCGGCCCCAGAAGGATCGCGATCCGGGAATGAGGCTCACAGCCGGCTGAAAGCGGAAGCGCCCGCCATGAATCTTCATGGCGGGCGCTTCCGCGTCGGCGGGACGATGGCTCCCGGGTTTCGCCTTCCTACCGCAGTGCGCCCGAAGAGTTGAAGACGTATCGCGTGCCGTTGACGTTCTGCGCCCCCGTCACCATCGCTCCGGTGCCGGGGGTGAGGTAGTACCAGGTGTTGCGGTCGAGGAGCCAGCCGGTGTGCATGGCTCCGGTTGAGGGGGTGAGGTAGTACCAGGTGTTGCGGTCGAGGAGCCAGCCGGTGTGCATGGCTCCGGTTGAGGGGGTGAGGTAGTACCAGGTGTTGCGGTCGAGGAGCCAGCCGGTGCGCATCGCTCCGGTTGAGGGCTCGAAGTAGTACCAGGTGGTGCCGATCCTCGTCCAGCCCGAACGCGCCGCTCCGCTCGCGGGATCCAGGTAGTACCTGCCGCCCGAGATCGTTGCGAACCCTCCCTTGAGGAGCGCGCCGCTCGTCGGGTCGAAGTAGTACCGCTGCCCGTTGATCGTCGTCCACGAGGCGGCCATGGCGCCAGTGGCGGGGTCGAGGTAGTACGTGGAGCCCCTGGACGTGAACCATCCGGTCTTCATGATGCCCGTCGACGGCTCGAGGTAGTACCAGAAGGCGGAGACGATCCGCCAGCCGGTGACCTGCCGACCCGAATCGTCGTAGTACCTCCACCCGTTCGAGTACCTGACCCATCCGGTGCGCATCGCGCCGGAGGACCCGAGGTCGTAGACGCCGTCGGCGAGGCTGAGCAGGCCGCGCGCCAGTGCGCCGGAGCTCGGCGTGAGGTAGTACCACTGCGAGCCCAAGGCGAGCCATCCTTCGTGCATGATCGAATCGACGCCGAAGTAGTAGGTGCTTCCGTTGATCGACGCCCAGGTGTCCGCGGCGTAGGAGCCGTCGGAGTTCAGCCAGCGCCAATGGTTGGAGTCGAGGATCCACGTGCCCTTGCCCGTGAGCTGCGCCGGTGATTCGGGTGATGAGACGCCCGGATCCGCTCCGGTGCTCGCGCCGCCCTCCGCGATCGAACGGATCGTGCCCATCCGCGAGTAGACGGCGTCGCCCGGGCAGGCCGTGTAGCCGTTGTCGCGATGGCCTGAAATCCTCGGCAAATTGACCCTCGTCCCCTGGGGGTACTTGCTGTTCCCCTGGGAGATGAACGTGCCGGTCGAGGTGGGCGAGACGCCCGCCCGTTTCAACTGCCATCCGGCGAGCTTGCCGACCGTGGAGAGCGAGGCCGCGGAGGGGACGGTCGAGGTGTACTCCCCGAGGAGCGAGATCCCCATGGTGCCCGAGTTGAATCCGTAGGAGTGGCCGGCGACGACCATCGACCCCTTGGGCGAGGCGAGCGTGCCGTAGCGCCCCTCGAATGCCGTACCGCACTTGTCGACGAGGATGTTGTACCCGATGTCGCCCCAGCGGAGGGAATTGGCGTGGTAGGAGTAGATCCCCCGCACGATATCCGCCGACTGCGCGCAGGTGTAGTTGTTCGTCCCGGCGGTGTGATGCACGACGACGAAGGGGGCGTGGACGTATTCGGGAGTCCAGCCTCCGCTCGAAGCGCCGGCTCCCCACTCGCTCCGAGTGACGACCGGCACGGGGAGGCCGTTCGCGGTGGTCGCAGCCGGGAGGATCTTCTTGAGGGGGGCGTTGACGGACATCCCTCCGGCGATGGCGCCGCTCGTGGTCGTCCGGGGGGACGCCGGGTCGCTCCGGTCGTCAGGCTCGGCTCCGCTCCCGCTCGGAGGAAGGGCGTTGGCGGGCGCGGATTGGTTCGCCTCGGCGAGGACCTCCTTCAACTCCTGGTCCTCGCCGGCGGCGATCGAGGCCTGATCGAGGCCGGTGGCGTTCGCCGTCGTCGTCTCGACCTCATCGGGCGCGAGCACTTCACGGCCCTCGGGGTTGGAGGGGACGAGCTCGATGGACAGGTCCGCAGGCAACTCGCCCGAACCGCTCATGAGCACTTGAATGCCGTCGGCGCCCGCGGTGACGAAGGGATCGGTGCCGAAGGTCGGGCGCTCGCCGTCGCGTCCGCCCGATTCATCCGCCTCGAGAAGATACCAGTCGCTCCAGACCGAGTTCTCGCGCACTCGAATGAGCACGGAAGCCGTCGAGGCCTCATCCATGCCCCCTCGCCAGGTCAATCCCGTCACCATGTAGGAATCAACGGCGAGCGGTTCCGTCAAGAGCCGGGCGCCTTGACCGGGATCGAAACCGTCTTTCGTCTTCCACAGCCCGGAGCGCGTCAGGGGCTTGGCGCCTTTGCCGACGCCGACCTCCACGGGGACCAGGGCGCTCTCGCCGACCTCGGTCGGTTCGCCTTGGGCATCGGTCAGCCTGATGGCCTGAATCGGTTGAGGCGATTGCGGGTCGGAGGGCTGAGCGCTCCGGGCGGGCGCGGATGCGCCGAATGCGAGCGAGGCGATCAGGATCGACCCGATTGATGATGCCAAGGTGCTCAAAGTGGCTCCAGTTGTTCATGAGGTATGCACATGCAAACTAGCACGAACTGAGTCGATCGTGTAGTGGGGGCGGAGGAGGAGCTACGGCACTGCGCCCTCCCGAGGGTGCGAAGAGGGTATGCGCGGGCCCGGTGAAAGGGACTCCGGCCCGAAGGCGTCCTTCAAGAACGCGGGGGGATCCCGCTTCCGATACGGGGGTCGAACGAGGGAGATCAGGGCTTCACTGGGGAAGCGCATTGAAATCGTCGGCGGTGAGCCCCCCATCGCGCAGTGCGGCGAAGAAATCCGGTGCGGTCGTATCGCTGAGCAGCACGGCCATGCCGCCCGCGTCCGTGAGGTAGTCGAGAGCCGCGATGGGCGGAGTGCCCATCATCCCGGAACCCGAGGCCGAGCGGAACGCGAGGACCAGCTTCGCGACGTCGACGATCGAATCGGACTCGTCCACGGTGAAGGCCCGCGAACCGGCGCGTTCGAGGCGAAGCGCGCGCGAGGGGTTGAGGAGTGAGGACGGGGATGCGGCCTTGCCGATGACCTTGGAGATCACCTGGCGCTGACGGAGCGTGCGTCCGATATCGCCCGTCGGATCCGAGTAGCGCATCCTCGAGAAGGCGAGCGCTGTCGCGCCATCGGCATCATGGCATCCCGCACTCCACACGAGGCCCGAAGGGTCGTCGGTGACATCGCCGTCGTAGCAGAGGTTGACGCCGCCGACGGCGTCGACGATGTCGGCGACGCCGCCCATGCCGACCTGGACGTAGTGGTCGACGGTCAGTCCCGTGAGATTCTCCACGGTCGCCACGAGAAGGGATTCACCGCCGAGCGCGTAGGAGGAGTTGATCTTGTCCCAGCCGTAGTCGGGGATCTCGACAAGGGTGTCGCGCGGAATCGTGACGACGGCGGCCTGGCCGTTGGGGGCGACGTTCACCAGCATGATCGAGTCGGTCCGCGCGGAATCCGTGAAGCCGTCTTGAACGGCACCGTCATCGCGAGAGTCCGAACCGGCGAGCAGGTAGGTCGTTCCCGGCGTATCGGCGGCCCCCGAAAGGGCGTTGACCCTGCCGAGATTCCCGTTGGCATCCCAGACGAGGAAGGAGGCCCAGGCGACGAGAGCCGCGAGGAGGAGCGCCGCGAGGCCGAGGAGCCTCCTGGCGGTCCGAGGGCGTTTGCGCGGCGGACGCGCCGCCGGGCGCCGCTGCGGTGAAGGGGGAACGGGAGCCTGCGCAGGCCGCCACTGCGGGGCGCTCGCCTGCGCCCGAGGGCGGGACGAGGGGGCCGACTGCGTGCGGATACCGCCGGGCTGTTGCGAGCGGGGCGCGTACGAGGGAGGCGCCGTCCTCGTTGATGCTTGAGCGTCAGGGGCGCCTGCTCCGGGCCGGGGGGAGGCGCCGCCCCGCAGTTCCCGGAGCCTCTTGGGCGCGAAGGAGGGGGGCTGCTCCTTCGAAGGCTGATCGGCCGTGGTCGGCATGAGCCTGCGGACGGGCTCCGGGGCGAGGCCGTCGCCGCCGGTGTCGACGCGCCACTGGCGCGGCGCGGCGTCGTCCTTAGCGACTCCCATGACCCGGGGCTTCTCCCCGGGGGCCAGGACGGGGCCGCGCGGCGCCTGCAGTTTCGCCCGAGACGGGTCGCGCAGCGCCCTGCGCTCCACCTGGTCTGCCGGGGACGGCGCCTTGGGGAGGGACTTCGCCCCCCTGGATCCGGGCCTGGCCTTGCGCGGTTGCGGGCTGAAGGAAGGGGGAGTGGGGCTCATTGCGTCGGGGGGCAGGTCTGGGGAGCGGGCGCGGGTTCAGGAGCGGGAGCGGCGGGCGCGAGGGCCGTCGAAGGATCCGCGGGCGCCTCAGCGGCAGCGGGTTCGTCGCCGTTCTGCTCCGTCGTGGTCGTCTGAAGGGCGGGATCGGGCACGATCTGAGTCACGCCATTGCCGTCGGTGTACTCGGTCCCGATCGGCAGGGGCGCATCATTGGCGAGGGCCGCCCAGAGGTTGGAGGCATTGGGCTCGACGGCGAGGACGCGGTTCGGATCCGCGGGGGAGGGGGACCAGGGGAGGGTGACGAAACGGATGTTCGCCTTGTCGATGTTGAGCAGCGAGAGCAAGAGCCCCGCATCGCCCCTGATATCGCCCAGATTCGGTGAGACGGTGAGCGAGCCGATCGCGGCTTGAAGGAAGGAGAGGAGCGCGGGAAGGTCAGTGACGAAGTTCTTCGACAGGACTTCGCGGAGCATGGCCGAGACCAGCTGCTGCTGGCGTCCGATGCGCGAGATGTCCGAGCCGTCGCCCACATCGTGCCGCGCCCTGGCGAAGGCGAGGGCCGTGTAGGCGTCGAACTTCTGGCAGCCCGCATCGACGTTCAAGCCGGAGTAGTAGTCCTGCATGGGTTCTGGAACGTCGAACCACACGCCGCCGAGGGCGTCGATCATCCCCTTGAAGCCCGCGAAATCGACGACGACGAAGGCGTCGATGGTCAGCCCCGTCATCTCCTCCACGGTCGTCTTGGTGCAGGCGACGCCCCCGGCGAGGTCATTGGTGACCGCGCCGGTCGAGAAGGCCGAGTTGAACATCCCCTCGTAGGCGTAGCTCGAACCGTTCTGGGTGATGCACGGGGGGATGAGGGTGATGAGGTCGCGCGGGATCGAAATGACGGTGACCGTCGAACGATCCGCGGAGATGCGCGCCACCATCGTCGTGTCCGACTGGATGGTGGACAGCTCCTCCGCCGAGCCGTAGCCCGCATCGTCCTGGTTGTAACGGGAATCCACGCCCGAGACGAGCAAAGTGATCGCACGGCCGTTGAACTGGTCGATCGGCGTCGGCTCGACCGCTTCGCCCCCGGACTGTGCCGCCGTGAATCGGGAGATGTCAAGGGCGGCGTCCCTCACCTGGGCGGCGAGGCTGTGATAGACGAAGGCCCCGGTTGAACCCACGAAGAGGACGACCGTCAAGAGCGCCGCGAATACCGAGCGGATCGCGCCGAAGCGAAAGGGGTTCGTCGCAGCGTGCTGGATCGGGCGTAGCCCTCTACTGGTGGCGTTCGTGCGTGTACTCATCGGTGTCGATCGTATCCTGTGTCTCAAAGATCGCCATCGAAGCGGCGCCCTCGTCGGCGACTTCGGCGCCGAGGCCCCGGCCTTCGCGTGTTTGCGCCAAGCGTCGCTGCGCATCTGCGAGGGCGACCGCCCGCGCGAGCCGGGTGAGCCTGATCTCCGCATCGATGTCACGACGATATGACGTGGCCATCTGCGCGAAGAGGGCGAGAACGAGCCCGTAGACGAGGAGATTGATCCCCTTCTCGATCCCGATCAGATGCGCGAGGGAGTTGAGGATCGCGGGGAAGACCACGGCGAAGCAGGCGAAGACGATGAGGACGAGCATGGCGAGGCGCCTCACCGCGAGATGGGACGCGCTCTTGGGCCGCCTGAGGACGAGTCTGGTGATGAGGACCAGGCCGAGGAGGATCAGGACCTTGGGGAGCCAATACGACGTCATGTTCACCCCAGCAGCAGCTCGACGAGGATGTTGACGGAGTTGAGGCTCGACTGGCCCTTGGAACGCGAGTAGTCCGTGTATCTCACGCGAATGGGCGCTTCGGCCCACCTCATCTCGGTGTCGATGAGCTGTTCGACGATCTCGCTCGCATGCGCCATTCTGTTGTGCTTGAGCTCGATCGCCTCCACGGCGTCGCGGCGGAGGAGCCTCAGGCCGTTGTGGGCGTCGGTGAGCTTCGCGCCCGTGCGCATCCGCGTGAAGACGGTGGCCAGTTTCAAGACGCAGCGCCGCAGGCCGGACATCTCCTGCGAGGCGCCGGTCAGGAAGCGTGAGCCGAGGACGACCGCGAGGTCCTCCGCCAGGGCCTTGTCCCGCATCGAGACGATGTCCTCGCATCGATGCTGGCCGTCGGCGTCGAAAGTCGCGAGGAAGCGCCCGTCCGTCTGGGACAGGAAGAACTCGAATCCTGTTTGAAGGGCGGCGCCCTGTCCGAGGTTGATCGGATGATGGATCACGATCGCGCCGGCCGCTTCCGCGAGTCGGGCGGAGGCGTCCTTGGAGCCGTCGTCGATGCAGGCGACTCGGGGGAAGACGCTCCTCACCTGAGTGACGACTTCCTGGATGACTTCCTCCTCGTTGTAGAGGGGGATGATCACCCACGTGTCCTCGATCGTCAGCATGCGGCCAGTATCTCATGAGGCGGGACCGGTCATGCGGAGCGGCTTCGCCTTCGCGGTGCCCTATGCTACGGGAAGCAGCCCGGTATCCAGGAGGATTGGAATGGACGTGCGCATCGCTCAATCCGCAGACGTCGACGACAGAGCGAGCATCGGCTCCGGCTCGGCCATCTGGCACCTCGCCCAAGTCCGCGAGGACGTCGTCATGGGTGCGAATTGCATCGTCGGGCGCGGTGCCTACATCGGCGCGGGCGTTCGCATGGGCGAGGGGTGCAAGGTCCAGAACTACGCGCTCGTCTACGAGCCGGCGAATCTCGGCGATGGCGTGTTCATCGGCCCGGCGGCGGTCCTCACGAACGATCACTTCCCCCGCGCGGTCAATCCGGACGGTTCGGTGAAGTCCGCCCACGACTGGGAGCCCGTCGGCGTGACGGTCCGCGACGGCGCGTCGATCGGCGCCCGGGCGGTCTGCGTCGCCCCCGTCGTGGTCGGCGAATGGGCGACCGTCGCCGCCGGCGCCGTCGTCACCAGGGACGTCCCCGCTTACGCCCTCGTCGCCGGCGTTCCCGCTCGCCGCATCGGCTGGGTCGGAGAGGCGGGGGTCAAGCTGGAAGGGGCCGACGAGCCGGGCGTCTTCGTCTGCCCCTCCACCGGGGCGCGCTATCGTCAGATCGACACGGACACCCTTGCGAAGGACGCGGAATGACCCGCCACATGATCCCCGCCGCCAAGCCGATCGTCGGCGAAGAGGAAGTCGAGGCCGTCTCCGCCGTCCTGCGCAGCGGGATGATCGCCCAGGGGCCGCAGACCGCAGCCTTCGAAGAGGAGTTCGCCGCCCGGCTCGTCCCCGGAACCGAGGCGATCGCCGTGAACTCGGGGACCTCGGCGCTCCACCTCGGCCTGCTCGCCGCCGGCATCGGCGCGGGCGACGAGGTCATCGTCCCCTCCTTCACCTTCGCGGCGACCGGCAACTCGGTGGCCCTCACCGGCGCGTCCCCGGTCTTCGCCGATATCGAAGACGAGTCCTTCTGCTTGTCGCCGGAGTCGATCGAAGCCTCGATCACCGAGCGGACGAAGGCGATCATGCCGGTTCACCTGTACGGTCACCCGGCGGACATGACGGCGATCCTCGACATCGCGAAGCGTCACGACCTCCTCGTCTTCGAGGACGCCGCGCAGGCCCACGGCGCTTCGCTCGAGGGCCGGCGGGTCGGCTCCTTCGGCTCCTTCGGCGCTTTCAGCCTCTACCCGACGAAGAACATGACCTCGGGCGAGGGCGGCATGGTGACGACCTCGGACCCGCAGATCGCGCGCCGCGTCAAGCTCTTGCGCAACCAGGGCATGGAGAAGCGCTACGCGAACGAGGTCGTCGGCCTCAACAACCGCATGACCGACGTTCATGCGGCGATCGGGCGCGTCCAGCTCACCAAGATCGACGCCTGGACGAAGCAGCGCCAGGCGAATGCGGCCTTCCTCGACGCGCACCTCGAGGGGGTCGTCGTCCCGCCGGTCGCACCGGGCGCCGTCCACGTCTACCACCAGTACACGATCCGCGTCGTCGGCACCGACCGGGATCGTTTCATGGAGGCGCTGCGCGACGAGTGGCAGGTCGGGTCGGGCGTCTACTACCCGATCCCGAACCACCGCCTCCCCTCGCTCGCCCCCTACGCGCCGGGGCTCGAGCTTCCCGCGACGGAGAAGGCCGCCCGCGAGGTCGTCTCCCTTCCGGTCCACCCCTCGCTCTCCAAGGCCGATCTCGAGCGGATCGTCGAGGCCGTCAACGCGCTGGCGAAGGCGGGTGCCTGAGATGGGGGACATCCGCGTCGGCATTCTCGGCATCGGCTCGATGGGCCGTCATCACGTCCGCAACGCGAGGAGCACGAAGGGCTTCGACCTCGTCGCCCTCGCCGATCCGGACGGCGACAAGTTCGGCGTGGCCGGCGATCTTGCGGTCCTGCCCGATGTCGATGCGCTCATCGCCGAGGGCGTCGATGCGGCGATCGTCGCCGTGCCGACCGTGTTCCATGAGGAGGCGGCGCTCAAGCTCGCCGAGGCGGGCGTCCACGCCCTCGTCGAGAAGCCGCTCTCCTTCTCGGTCGAATCCGGCGAGCGCATCGCGAAGGCCTTCTCCGATGCGGGCCTGATCGGCGCCGTCGGATACGTCGAACGGTGCAACCCGGCGCTCCTGGAGATGCGCGAGCGCATCCGGGGCGGCCAGCTCGGCGAGGTCTACCAGATCATCACCCGCAGGCAGTCGCCCTTCCCGGCGCGCATCGCGGATGTCGGCGTCGTCAAGGATCTCGCGACGCACGATGTCGACCTCGCCGCCTGGGTCGCGGGATCGACCTACGAGACCGTCTACGCGCAGACCGCGTACCGCTCGGGACGCGAGCACGAGGACATGATGGCCGCTTCGGGCCGTTTCGCGAACGGCGTCCTCGTCAATCACCTCGTCAACTGGCTGAGCCCGTACAAGGACCGGACGACGATCGTCACCGGTGAGCGCGGAGCGCTCGTCGCCGATACCGCGATGGGCGACCTCACCTTCTACGAGAACGGCTCCTTCCCGGTCGAGTGGGATCAGATCGCAAATTTCCGCGGCGTGTCCGAGGGCGAGGTGACGCGCTACGCCCTCGCGAAGCGCGAGCCGCTCGCCGTCGAGCACGAGCACTTCCGCGACGCGATCCTCGGCGTCTCGAACGAGCACGTCTCGATGGACGAGGGCCTCACGACGCTCCGCGTTCTCGAGGCGATCCTCGAGTCGGCCAAGACGGGGGAGTCGGTTCGTCTCTGAGACCCGGTCGGATCTGTCAGGGCCCGTCTTCGGCGCCGACCCGCGACTGATGGGGGGAGGATTTCGCCCCCGTCGCCCTCAGTCGTCGAGGGGCCGCTCGGACGGTCTTCGCCTCGCCCTCGAGCGGAGTGCGGGACCGCGAGCCCCGGGAGGCCCCGAGTCGGGCGACGGGCGCCTGAGTCAGCCGCGTGCGCGTTCGGGCACGATCTTCGCGTCGCTTCCCCAGCGATTCTCGAGGAACAGGCGGGCCCACAAGCCGACGGAGGTTCCGCCGGATGCGAAGTAGATCGCCTGCTCGACGGGCGAGGCCGGGTGGGCGAATGCTTCGAAGGCCATCGGGTGCGTGAGCATGCGGCGGATCGATCGGTACCGTGAGAGGACCCGGTCCAATCGTGCGAGCCGCATCCCGCGGAGCAGCGCCTCATGCGCGCGTGGCGGAAGCCCGTGGCTGTTGGATGCTCCGTCGAAGTATTCGGGCGCGGCGTCCGTTCGAGTCACTTCGCCGTAGATGCGATCAGTGAATCCGGCATACCATTTCCGATCGCGGGTGAGCTCGACGGATCCGTCGAGCCAGGTGTTCCACACCTCGAGGTCGAGCATCGGGGCCGCCCAGGTGAAGCCGAAGTACTCGTACGGCCGCATCGAGTTGTTGATGTACTTCGCCTGCCGTTCGCGAACATTGAACCATTCGACCCAGGACAGGACGGATTCGGGCGATCCGTCGTACCCGGCTTCGCGTCCGGCGCTCCGGATCGCATCGGCGAAGGCGCCGATCCCGTCGAGCGCATCGGGGCTCCCGTGGGCGCAGGCGTGGTGGTGGGCAATCGTCTCGGCGATTCCGGCTGCGCGAACGCCGGGGGCGAGGAGGCGATCGTCGTCGTGCATATTGCCGACGATCGTGTGCCCCGGGAGGAAGATCGCGTCGTCGTCGACCAGGGACCGCTCGCGGATCTGGCGCAATGCGAACCAATCCTGGATGTGCGGAAGGGAGGTCCCCCTCCAATTCGCCTTCCGGAAGGCCGCTCCCTCTGCGGAGGCCCATACGCGTCGCATCTCTTCGGGCACCAGTTCGATGCTGAACCATTCAACACCGAGCGCTTGGGCCACTCGCCGTGAAATCGCGGTCTCGGACGATCCTTTCCTGCCGTATGTGAAGGCGAGGATCCGGGGGGCCTTCCGCTTCACGAGCCAGGCCAGGAGGAGCCGGGAGTCGAGGCCGCCCGAGAGGGGGACGACGAGCTGCCGCTCGCCTGAAGCCTCGAGAAGCCTGTCGATCGTCGAGTCCAGGGCTCCGGAGAAGGCGATATCGAATTCCTCGGGCGTTGAGAAGCGCGCAGTGCGCGCGTAGGGGGCGTAGTGCACTCGCGTCATCGTGCCGTCCGGGTGGAGCGTCACCCGCTGCCCGGCCTCCAGGGAGTGGACGCCCGCGACGAGGGTTTCGCCGCCGACGGCGTATCCGAGATGATCGAAGAGACGGGCCTGCTCGACGTCGGCCTCCCATGACGGAAGCATCGTGCGCATCGATTCGATGTCGTCGGCGATGATCCATTGGCCGTCGACGCGCGTGAAAACAATCGGGAGGGAGCGCATCCTGTCGACGCTGATGACGGCTCGCGGACCGTCGGTCTCGACGAGCGCCCAGTGTCCGGTGGTCTTCGACAATTCTTCGGCGTTCAAATGGGCCGGTTTCGGCCCGAGGCCCGCCACAGGCGACCACGCGCGGGCCGAGCCGTCCTCGGACGTCGACCATCCGGGCGTCGTGAGCAGAAGAATCGGCGGATGCATGGAGTCCCCTCATCGCATGGGCGGTACGTGGATTCTATGACGCGGTCACGGGTCTGATTGAATGGCGATATGCGCGTTCTCCACGTCAACGACATCGCGAGCATCGGCACCCATCTGGTGCGCGAAGCGCGCAGTCGCGGCCTGGACTGGGATCTCCTGCCGATCGCCCGGGTCGATCCCGCGTGGTCGCCCCGGATGCGCCCCGTACGACGGGCCCTCCGGGGAGCGGCCTGGGAGCTGCGGCTCTGCGCGAAGGCGCTTCCCTCGGATCTCATCCATGTTCACGGCGCCACGGTCGATGCGCACACATGGTGGGTTCCCAGGCCGATGGCCCTCCATCTTCACGGTTCGGACGCGAGGATCGCGCGATACGATCTCGCTCGCCGGAGCTGCGTTGAACGGGCGATCACGAGGGCGGGGCTCGTCTTCTACACGACACCGGATCTCGCCGAGCACGTGCTCGATCTGCGTCCGGATGCACTGCTCCATCCCGTGGTCGTCGATGCCGCGGCCGCCCCCCGCGTGAGGGAGCTCCCCGAGACGGGGCCGATCGTCTTCCCCTCGCGCTGGGATGACTCCAAGGGCGGAGACCGCCTGTTCGAGGTGCTCCGCGCAGTCCGGAGCGCGGCGCCCGAGGCGAGGATCGAGGGCGTCGATTGGGGGGATCGGGCGGGGGAGGCGGCTAAGCTCGGCGTGCGCCTCGTGCCTCGCATGAGTCACGATGGGTATCTGTCTTGGCTATCGACGGGGCGCCTCGCAGTCGGACAGGCGACCGGCGTGATGGGCGCATCGGAGCTCGAGGCGATGACGATCGGAATTCCCCTGGTCATGCCGCTGCTCGCGCGGTGGTACTCGGGGGATCATCCCTCCTTGCGCGACGTCCCCGTCGTCGCGGAGAGGGTCGATCGGCTCGACGACATCCCCGCCGCGGTTCGCGAGGCGGTCGGTGAGGGGATGGGACTGCGGGCGCCCACGGAGGCCGCATCCTGGGTCGCCGCTCACCACGGGCCGAGTCAGGCCGTGGACTCGCTGCTCGCCTCCTACGGACGATGGGAGGCCGGCAGATGAATCGGGCGAGGCGGACGGCGGCTTATCTCCACGGGGTTCTCACCTCGAGTCCGCTCCTCCGCGGGGTGCTCGCCCTCATGTCGGGCACTCTCATCGCACAGGGCATCACCCTCGTCCTTCAGATCTTCATCGCGCGGACCTACACGGACTTCGACAAGGGGCTGCTGGGCGTTTACGGTTCAGTGACCGCCTTCGTCATCACAGTCGCGGCCCTGCGCTTCGACCTGGCGGTCATGCTCCCCGATGATGATCGGACCGCGAGAGTCGTCCAGCGACTCGCATCGCGATCGATCATCGCGGTCTCCCTCCTCACCTCGCTCGTCCTCATCCTCGGATCGCGGTGGCTGACCGAGCATTACCACCACTCCCCGGAGCTCGGGAAGTGGCTCATGGGGGCGGGGATCACCGTATTCCTCGTCGCTCAGGCGCAGAATCTCCGCTTCTGGCTCACGCGGAAGGGACGATTCGCCGACATCGCGACGGTGAGCGTGGTCAACGCCCTCGCGATCGCGGGGTTCCAGCTGATCCTGGGGCTCGTCTTCCACGGGGGCCTCGCAGCGCTCATGTCGGGCACCATTCTCGGTCAGCTCGTCGTCCTCATCGTCCTCCGGCGCAAGACGAAGGATTCGCGTTCCAAGGAGATCGGCGAGCCGAAGATCCGAGCGGTCGCGCATCGCTACCGGAGGATGCCGCTCCTCAACGGTCCGAACGCCCTCGTCGACGCGCTCCGCAACAGCGGGATCAACCTCCTCATCGGGGCGGTGACGATCGCCTCCCTCGGCCAGTTCCAACTCGCGTGGAACATCATGCAGGTCCCGGTGGGGCTGATCGCGGGCAGCGTCGGCCAGGTCTTCCTCAAGAAGCTGTCGGATACGCCTCGCGGCTCGATGAGGCCGCTCGTCGTGAAGACCTTGAAGAGCGCAGCGCTCGCCGCGGCCCTCCCCTTCCTCCTCCTCTACATCGTCTCGCCCTGGCTCTTCCCCTTCGTCTTCGGTTCGCAATGGGAGCAGGCGGGCTATTTCGCACGAGCCCTCACGCCGTGGCTCTACATGAACGTCCTCACCTCGCCGATCTCGAACCTCTTCGTCATCACCGAGAATCAACAGCGAATGCTCGTCTTCTCGCTCTTCTACTGCGCCGTTCCGCTCGCCTGGCTCAAGTTCTCCTCCTTCGGGCTTGTGGAGACCGTGACGGTTCTCGGCTTCTTGATGGCCGCTATGCTCGGGGTGCTCGTACTCATGAGTATCAAAACGGCACGGGACTTCGATCGTGGGGGGCGCTCCGCATGAGAGTTTGCTTCGTACCGTCGTGGTACCCCGCCCCCGGATCGGAATACAACGGGTCTTTTTTCCGGGAGCAGGCGCGCATGCTCCTCGATTCGGGGATCGAACTTCTCGTCGTCGTCGCTTTCCCGGTCGGCATCGAGTCGCGCGCATGGCGCAAGCGCCCTGAGATCGTCGATGAAGACGCAATCCCCGTGCTTCGGGTGGCGCTGCCGACGCTGCCGCCGGTGCTGGTGCCACTCGAACGCAGAATCCACCGCTCACTCCTTGCCCGCGCCGTGAGGATCATTCGTCCGGACCTTCGCCCCGATGTTCTTCACGCGCACACGGTGTTTCCAGGTGGAACGAGCGCTGCCCTGCTCTCGGAGATCTGGAAGATTCCCTACGTTCTCACCGAGCACCGGCCCTCTTCGATCCGCGCTGATGCGTTTTTGAGACGACGCAAGGTCATTGAAGCCGCAGTCGAAGGCGCCTCGCTCCTCACGACGGTCTCATCCGGATTCGCTTCCGCTTTGGCTCGCCGGTATTCGGGAACGCGATGGGCTGCCGTCGAGTTGCCCGTTCCGGACTTCTTCTTCGGCGTCGAAAGGCCGCCTCGAGGCGAGGGCGGGCCGGTTCGATTCATTCACGTCTCGCATATCGACGAGAACAAACGCGTCATTGAGATGTGCCGTGCATTCGAAGAGGCCTTCGCCGAAGATCCGGAGCGGGCGGCACTATCCGTCGTTGGCGGTACTCCTGAAGCGATAGCGGCAGTCCAGAGGTCGCTCGCCGGGCATTCCTCTTCAGTCCGGATCGAATTCCTCGGCGTGCGGACCCGGGCGGAGACGGCCCGGGCTCTTGG
This sequence comes from Schaalia hyovaginalis, assembly GCF_014208035.1. Lineage (NCBI taxonomy): Bacteria > Bacillati > Actinomycetota > Actinomycetes > Actinomycetales > Actinomycetaceae > Schaalia > Schaalia hyovaginalis. The sequence continues at coordinate 964,844 of NZ_JACHMK010000001.1, forward strand.
CGAATCGGACGTTTTCGTCCTGGTGAGCGCGGTTGAGGCGGGCGGGACCGTCTTGTCCGAAGCGCAGGCAGCAGGACTTCGCCTTGTAACCTCTACGACGTGGGCCGGGGAGTTCGCCGTCCGTGAGGGAAACGGCGAGCTCGTTCCGGTCGATGATCACCTTGCGCTCGTCGCCGCGATGCGGAGAATCATCGAAGGGGAGAAGTACGACTCTCCGGAAGACATCAGGCGCGCTGCCCGGGAGCGTTATTCGACGCCAGCCTTCTCGAAGCGATGGACCGAGATGTACGACGCCGTTCTCAAGGAGTCGGCTGCAGGCAAGGAGAGGACCGGGCTTTGACGCAGGTGATCTTCCATTCCCCGATGCGGGTGGCTGCCGACGGCGCGGTCGGCTCCGCGATTCGTCCTTATCGGATGCTCGAGGCATTCCGGCAGGAAGGGTATGACGTCATCGATGTCACGGGCACGGCGGTCGAGCGACGTGAGAAGGCGATCGCGGCGCGAAGGGCCCTTCGCGCCGGCGACGTGGCTTTCTGCTACTCCGAGCTTTCGTCGAGTCCCATCGCGATGTCGGAACCGCGGTCTTCGCATGTCGATCCGAGGGACGATTTCCAACTGTTCGCCGATTGCCGATCCGCCGGGGTCCCCGTCGGCGCCTTCTACCGGGACGTTTACTGGCGCTTCCCCGGTTTCCTCGAATGGCGGCGATTGCCGTACCGGCTCGCGATGCGCTACCACTACGAGAGGGACCTGCGTCGGCTCGCCCAGACGGTCGACGTTCTTTTCCTGCCCTCGATGCGGATGGGGGACTACATCCCCGTGGTCGATCCGAAGAAGTTCCGGGAGCTCCCACCCGGGGCGCCGATTGCGCCGCTCGGCCCTCCGGAAGAGGGGGTGCGCCTCTTCTACGTGGGCGGTTTGGGGCGCTTCTACGATCTCGCCGAATGCGTTGCAGCGGTCGCGCAGACTGAGGAAGCGGAGCTCACGATGTGCGTGCCCCCGGCGCAGTGGGAGGCGCACCGGGAGGACTATGAGCGATTCCTTTGCGATCGGATTCGCGTTGTTCATGGACGGGGCGCTGAATTGGAGCCCTATTTCGTTCAGGCGAATATCGGTGTCCTCGCGATGAAGCCGATCGAATACCGTTCCTTCGCGGCGCCGATCAAACTCTTCGAGTATCTCGGTCGCGGTCTTCCCGTCCTCGCCAGCAAGGGCACCTACGCCGGTGATTTCATCGAGAAGACGGGGGCCGGATGGGCTCCGGAGTATTCGCGCAAGGGCATCGGGAACGTCCTTGCGCGAGTGATCGCTGATCCGTCCGGGATCGCCGATGCCCGAACGTCCGCGTTGAGGGTTCGCGAGGAGACGACATGGGCGGCCCGCGCGCGTCAAGCGGCGTTAGCCCTCCTCGAATGATCGCGGGCCGGGGCTCCCGGCTCCTCGTCCCGCGTCCATGTCATCGTGATCGATTGAGGAGCACGCGCGCGACCGTTTCGGCGGCGCGACCGTCGCCGTAGGGGGCCGCGTCGGTATCGGCCGGTCGGGTCCTTTCGGCTGCGCGGATGAGGGCCTCGCCCGGTTCGACGAGGGCGTTCCACCCGAGTTCGACCGTTTCGATCCACTCGGTCTGCGGACGGACCGTCGTCGTCGGCACCCGCAGGAGGAAGGCCTCCTTCTGAAGGCCGCCGGAATCGGTGATGATGCCCCGGGCGCGCATCGCGGAGGCGATGAGCTCCGGGTAGGGCAGAGGCTCGTGCGCGATGAGGTTCCCCCGATCGATCGTCATCCCGAAGGACTCGCATTTGGCGATGAGACGCGGATGGGCGAGGAGAACGACGGGGTGATCGATCGAGGCGAGCGAATCGAGGATCGACTGAAGGCGCTCAGGATCGTCGGTGTTGTCGGGCCGGTGAATGGTCGCGAGCGAGTAAGAGCCGGCCTCATAGCCGAAAGCGCTCATGATCGGGGATTCGATGCGGGAGGCCGCTTCGTCGCGGATCTTGAGCAGCACATCGGTCATGACGTCGCCGACGACGACGCTGCGTTCGGCGAGGCCTTCGTGAGCCAGGTGCTTAGCGGCCACGGCGGTGGGGGCGAGGAGGAGGTCGGAGGCGTGATCGGTCAGCACCCTGTTGATCTCCTCGGGCATCCGCCTGTTGAAGGAGCGCAGCCCGGCCTCGAGATGAGCGACCGGGATATGGAGCTTCACCGCTGCGAGGGCGGCGGCGATCGTCGAATTGGTGTCTCCGTACACGAGGACCCAGTCGGGCCTGCGGGTCTCAAGGACTTCGTCAAGAGCGGAGAGCATCGCCCCGGTCTGGCGGCCGTGAGATCCCGAGCCGACGCCGAGGTGCACCTCGGGGGCCGAGATGCCGAGGTCGGTGAAGAAGACGTCGGAAAGCAGGGGATCGTAGTGCTGGCCCGTGTGGACGATGATGTGGTCGATCCCGGAGGCCTTGAAGGCGTGATCGATGGGCGCGAGCTTGACGAACTGGGGACGGGCCCCGACGACGGACACGACGCGCATGGCGTTCCTTTCGTGGATGACGGCGTGGCCGATCAGCGGGGATCGGGGGCGTCGAGCGCCCTTGCGTAGGAGGCGACGAGCGAGACCGCCTGTTCGTCCCAGGTCGGGATCTTCGGCGGATCCGCTTTGAAGCGCTCAACATCGGCGGGCGTGATCCGCGCGATCGCCGATTCGAGTTGTGAAGAGGGGTCCTCGAGAACCCAGGTCCGAGCGGAATCCCCGAGGATCCGACGCGCCTCGACCAGATCCGAGCAGAGCGGGGGGATCCCCGCCTTCAGCGCCTCCATGAGTTTGTTCGGCGTCGAAAGCGCCATCGAGAGGCAGGGCTGCTCGATGAGGCACAAACCAACATCGGCCCCCCGAACGTGCGCCACCACGTCGTCGGGGGCGACTGAGGGGAGCCAATGGATGTTCGGGAAGTCCTTCGCGGCCCGCTCGACTTCGGGGCGCAGCGCCCCGTCCCCGAGAAACACGACATGCGCTTGGGGATGACGCGAGAAGACGTCGAGGATGAGCGGAACGGATCTTCCGGTGGTGATGAAGCCGACATGAATGTAGAGGAGGGCGTCATCGGGGACGCAGAGCCTCGTCCGCAGATCCACGCGCTCCCCTGAATCGACCGGCGAATTCGTCACGACAACGGGCTCGACGCCCGGGTAAGCGCTCCGATACCACTGGGCGATGGGTTCGTTGACGACCGAGACGACATCGGCCTTGCGGATGTAGCTGCGCTCGATGAGGCGCTGCACCTTCCGTCTCAAGCCCTTCGAAGCGATCGTCTCCGTCTCGAGTTCGTGAGCGTTGTATGCGAACACGGCGCCGGTTCGACGCGCGAGCGCGTGGGCCATCGGAAGGACGAAGAGGTTCTGGGCGGCAACGGCGGTCACCTTCTGATTCCGGAACGCCCGATACACGCGCGCCTGCCATAGCGTGAGGATTCTCAGGGCGCCCAAGCGATCCTTCAAGTTCGCCCCCCGGATCCGGATGAGCTCGACCCCTCCGCCCAGATCCTGACGGGAGGGCAAGTCCGTCGAATCGACCCCGACGATCCGCGTTCCCGTGAAGCGGCCGCTCGATTGGAGGCTCCTCGCGATCTTCGAGACCCTTCCGGGGCCGGCGAGCGGGGAAGGGTAGATGAGGAGGTTCAAGCCGGGCGTCCGGGGCGTTCGGATGCGCATCAGGTCCTCTCGTGCAGTCCAGCGCTGTGGGCGATTCGAGGCCTCCTCGCCCTCGTCGATGCTATCAAGGCGCTTGTCCGATCCCCTCGAATGAGCGCGTGGGGCGCCTCATCCCCGTCAGCCGCTACCGGGTATGATCCGAGCATCCGTATCGAATCCTGGTGACGGTGAGTGCCCGGTGTTGACCCCTTTGGCGAAGGAATCGCATGACATCCTCGTGATTTCGCGCATTCACATGCCGGAGAGCTCGGCGGCCTCCTTCCGCCTCAGAGCGGTGGAAAGAGCGCTCGTCGCGGCGGGCGCCCGCGTCCGCGTCCTCACGACCGCGCCTCCGCCGGGTGCATCCGGCGACGACGACCCGGGCGTCGAGGTGTCGCGCTGGCCGGCGCTTCGCGACAAGAGCGGGTACCTGCGGGGGTATCTCCCGTACATGAGTTTCGACGTGCCGGCCTTCTTCCGGATCCTCGTCGCGCGTCGGGCGAGGGGGGCGCTGATCGAGCCGCCGCCGACCACCGGCGTCGTCGCGAGATGCGCGCTCGCGCTCAAACGCGTCCCGTACGTGTGGTACGCCCCCGACGTGTGGTCCGATGCGACCGCCGCCACGAATGCTCCGGGAGTCGTCAAACGGGTGGTTCGGGCGATGGAGTCCTTCGCCATGAAGGGCGCGCGCGCCGTGATCGCGATCAATGACGAAGTGGCGGGCCGTGCGCGCGAACTCGGCGCGTCTAAGGTCGTCGTGGTCCCGAACGGCATCGACCCTGCGGTCTTCGGCGTCGGGGGGGACGCGCCCCCGGATGCCGTCCGACGCGCTTTGGGCATCGGGGACGACTATTTCGTCTACGCGGGCACGGCATCCGAGTGGCAGGGCGCCGAGGTCTTCATCGAGGCCCTTGAGCTCCTGAGGCGCCAGCACCCCTCGGCGCAGATCGTCTTCCTCGGACAGGGGTCCGCATGGCCCCGCCTCGCTGAGATGGCGGCGGGCATTCCCGGCGCACAGGGGCGCCCCGCCGTCGTCTTCGTCCCCTCGGTTCCCCCGGACGAGGCCGCTCAATGGCAACGCGGAGCCGTTGCGGCGCTCGTGTCGATCAAACCCGGGATCGGATACGACTTCGCATATCCGACGAAGGTGCTGGCCGCTCTGTCATGCGGATGCCCGGTCGTGTATTCGGGTGCGGGGCCCGCGCGCGAGGACATCCGGGAGGCTGATCTGGGATGGGCCGTCGCCCATGAGGCCCGCGAAACCGCGCAGGCGATGGCCGCGGCGCTTCAAAAGCGGCGTGTTGGCCAGGAACGGGAGCGCCTTCACTCGTGGGTCGTCGATCATCGTTCGATCGAATCGACGGGGCGTCGAGCCGCCGAGGTCCTTCTCCGGGCCGTCCGGTAATGCGGATCCCCCGCGCGCCGCGATGGCTACACTTGCGCGAGGAAAGCCCCGACTTCAGGAGATTCACGCATGCGCATCGCGGTCGTCGCCCTCGGCAAGATCGGCCTCCCCCTGGCTGTCCAATTCGCGAACAAGGGGCACGAGGTCATCGGCGTTGACGTCTGCGAGCGGACCGTCGCCCTCGTCAACGAGGGGAAGGAGCCCTTCCCGGGTGAGGCGCGCCTTCAGGAATTCCTCTCCGAGCTCGTGCCCGCGGGGCGGCTGAGGGCGACGAGCGACTACTCCGAGGCGATCCCCGGCGCCGACGCGGTGATCCTCGTCGTTCCGCTCTTCGTCGACGCGGACTCGAAGCCCGACTTCGGGTGGATGGACGCCGCGACGAAGTCGCTGGCCGAGCACCTCACTGCGGGTACCGTCGTGTCCTATGAGACGACTCTTCCGGTCGGCACGACCCGCAATCGCTGGAAGCCGATGCTCGAGGAGATCTCCGGTCTGCACGAGGGCGAGGACTTCCACCTTGTCTTCTCGCCCGAACGCGTTCTCACCGGTCGCGTCTTCGAGGACCTGCGCCGCTACCCGAAGCTCGTCGGCGGCCTGAGCGAGGCGGGCGCGCAAGCCGGTATCGCCCTGTACGAGCAGCTCCTCGACTTCGATGAGCGCCCCGATCTGCCCCGTCCGAACGGCGTCTGGGACATGGGCAGCGCCGAGGCCGCCGAAATGGCCAAGCTCGCCGAGACGACCTACAGGGACGTCAACATCGGTCTGGCCAACCAGTTCGCCGTTTACGCCGACAAGGCGGGCATCGACGTGTACCGGGTGATCGACGCCTGCAATTCCCAGCCCTACAGCCACATCCACCGGCCCGGGATCGCGGTTGGCGGGCACTGCATCCCCGTCTACCCGCGCCTCTACCTCTCGACCGATCCCGATGCGAGCGTCGTCTCGACGGCCCGCTGGTTCAACGCGGACATGCCCGAATACGTCGTCTCGCGCCTCGAGGGCGTGCTGGGCGATCTCAAGGATCTCAAGATCGCGGTCCTCGGCGCGGCCTACCGCGGCGGTGTGAAGGAGACTGCGTTCTCCGGGATCTTCGACACCGTCGCCTCCCTCGAAAAGCGCGGCGCGCGGGTCGTGGTCGAGGACCCGATGTACACCGATGAGGAGCTCGCGGGTTTCGGGTGGGAGCCCTACCACCTCGGCGAAGCGGTTGACGCCGTCATCGTCCAGGCCGATCACGCCGCATACGAGGATCTCGCTCCGACGGACTTCCCCGGGATCAGGCTCCTGTTCGACGGGCGTCGGGTGACGGAGGCCGCCCGTTGGAAGGGGATCCCCCGTATGACCATCGGGGGCGGGCGCCTATCACAAGATCTCGTCCACGCCTCCGGCGTCTTCGGATGAAGGCTATCTCGCGCTGCATTTCTCGCAGATCCGCTCCGATCCGCAGGTCTGCCGGATCATCCGCGACGAGGGCGGGACCGCGCTGCTGTACACGGATTCCGATGTCTGGCGCGACGATGTGGAGTACTTCTATCCGGGATACGCGGATCTCGATCTTTCTTCGGGTTTCACGAAGATCGCGAGCTTCGGCACGGCGGAGGTGTGGCGGATCGAGCTGTGCCGGTGAGGGGAGTGCGACACATGGTGTTCACAAATCATTAAACTGTCGTTATGATTGAACGCATCTTCTCGTTCTCCAAGAATGAACAGGTGTGTGATGGCCTCCCTCTCCCGCGCGCAATTCGACGTGCTCCTCGCCCTCTTCCGCGCGCCGGGCGCGCTCACCCAGCGCGAACTCAAGGACGCGACGGGCATGTCCCTCGGACGCGTGAACGCGGCCGTCCGTGAATGCGAGGCCCGCGGTTTCATCGAGAACCGCCGGCTCACCGAGGACGGGCGACGCGCCCTCGACCCCCACAGGGTCGACAACGCCGTCATCATGGCCGCCGGACTCTCCTCGCGCTTCGCCCCCATCTCCTACGAGCGCCCGAAAGGCACGCTGAGGGTGCGCGGCGAAATCCTCATTGAACGCCAGATCCGTCAGCTCCATGAAGCCGGGATCACCGACATCACCGTCGTCGTGGGGTACAAGAAGGAGTACTTCTTCTACCTCGTCGAGAAATTCGGGGTGAAGATCGTCGTCAACCGCGAATACATGACGCGCAACAACAACGGCTCCCTGTGGCTCGTCCGCGACAGGCTCGCCAACACCTACATCTGCTCCTCCGACGACTACTTCACCTCCAACCCCTTCGAATCCCACGTATACACGGCCTATTACTCGGCCGAATACGCCGAAGGGCCGACAACCGAATGGTGCATCGCCACAGGGCCCGGAGGACGGATCACCGGCGCCACCGTCGGCGGCGCCGATGCGTGGACCATGCTCGGCCACGTCTACTTCGACCGCGCCTTCTCCGCGCGCTTCCGCGCGATCCTCGAAGACGTCTACCTCATGCCCGAAACAGCCGGGAAGCTGTGGGAATCGATCTACCTCGACCACGTCAAGGACCTCGACATGGTGATCCGCAAGTATCCGGCGGGCGTCATCTACGAGTTCGACTCCGTCGACGAACTGCGCTCCTTCGACCCGAAGTTCATGGAGAACGTCGATTCGGAGGTCTTCGACACGATCTCGCAGGTGCTGGGGTGCCCCAAGGACGCGATCACGGACTTCTACCCCCTCAAACAGGGCATCACCAATCTGTCGTGCCACTTCCGCGTCGGGGACGAGGAGTACGTGTACCGCCACCCCGGCGTCGGTACCGGCAAGATCGTCAACCGCCTCGCCGAGACCGAGGCCCTCGAACTCGCGCGCGAGATCGGGATCGACACGACCTTCCTCGCCTCCGATCCGCTCAAGGGATGGAAGATCTCCCGCTTCATACCGAACAGCCGCATCCTCGACGTCGCGAACGACGAGGAACTCGCGACCGCGATGCGCATGGATCGAGAGCTCCATCGATCGGGCCGGATCCTCGGGCGGCGCTTCGACTTCATCGAGGAGGGGCTGCGCTACGAATCCCTCCTCGAGGAATTCGGCCCCATCGAGGTTCCCGGATACGGGGAGCTGCGCGCCAAGGTCCTGCGCCTCAAAGAGCTCGCCGATGCCGACGGCTTCGGCCTGGGTCCTTCGCACAACGACTTCTTCCCCCTGAACTTCCTCGTCGGGACCGACGGCCGGATCGACCTCATCGACTGGGAATACGCGGGAATGTCCGACATCGCCGCCGACTTCGGCACCATGGTCGTGTGCACCGAGGCGATGGACGAAGACCGGGCGAACACCGCCCTCGAGTACTACTTCGGACGCACCCCCACCGAGCAGGAGAAGCGCCACTTCTGGTCCTACGTCGTCTTCGCGGGATGGTGCTGGTACGTCTGGGCGCTCCTCAAAGAGGCCGAAGGGGACAACGTCGGCGAAGTCCTCTACGTCTATTACCGCCACGCCGCCGACTACGTTTCGGGCCTGCTCGCCGAGTACGGGGCCGCGGATGAGGAAGGAGTCCGAGCATGAGATGGGGAGTCTTCTCCGGAGCCCTCTGGGGCCTTGACACAGTCATCCTCGGAATCGCCCTGGCGATGGCGCCCTTCGCAGGGACCTCCCAGGCCTCGATGGCCTCGGCCTTCCTCCACGACGCGATCTGCGCGATCATCCTCCTCATCTACATGGGGGCGCGCGGACGGCTCGGCCGCACCCTGGCGGCGATCCGAACACGCTCCGGCAAAACCATCGCCCTCGGCGCGATCCTCGGCGGCCCCTTCGGCATGACCGGCTACCTCATCGCGATCAACAACATCGGCCCCGGGTACACCGCGATCATCTCCACCTTCTACCCGGCCGTCGGCACCCTCCTCGCGTACGTCTTCCTCAAGGAGCGCATGCGTCCGCGCCAGATCCTCGCCCTCCTCGTCGCCCTCGGGGCGATCATCCTCATCGGCTACTCCTCGACGGGCAGCACCGCCTCGGGCAACGCGGTCCTCGGCATCGTGGCGGCCCTCGCCTGCGTCCTCGGATGGGGCTCCGAAGCCGTGATCCTCGCATGGGGGATGCGCGACGACGAAGTCGATGAGGATTCGGCCCTCCAGATCAGGGAGACGACCTCCGCCCTCGTCTACCTCCTCGTCGTCGCGCCGATCGCCGGGGTCCTCGGATTCGGCATCCGCGCCATCCCCACCCTCGGGACCGGGGTCATCGCCCTGGCGGCCCTCGCGGGCACCGCCTCCTACCTCTTCTACTACACGGCCATCAACACGGTCGGCGCTTCACGGGGCATGGCCCTCAACATCTCCTACTCGGCCTGGGCGGTGATCTTCGCACTCCCCCTCATCGGCACGGTCCCCTCCGTGCTCCAGATCGTCTGCTGCATGGTCATCCTCGTGGGCACGGTCCTCGCCGCGACGCCGAACTGGAAGGAGCTGCGCAGCGGGTGGTGAGTTCCGCCGGGACGGGAGGCCCCGACGGGGCGGACCACCGTTGGGTTCCCTCCAGCCCCGCCTTCCCCGGAGCGGAGGAGCTGTCTTCTACGATGAAGCCGGAAGGAGGAGCGGGACGTCCGCTCCCACGAGCGAGAGGCCGTGATGGGACATGACAGACTCCGGAGCCGCAGCGACGCTCGCCGCGATTCAGAAGGCCACCACCCGGGTCCTCCACGAGCTCGACCGGGTCTGCCACGAACTCGGCATCCGCTACGCCGTCTACGGCGGGACGGCGATCGGGGCGGTTCGCCACAGGGGCTTCATCCCCTGGGACGATGATATCGACGCGTGTCTGCCCCGCGAGGACTACGATCGCCTGATCGTCGAGGGCCCGGCGCTGCTCGGCCCCGATTACGTCCTCCTCAGCCAGGAGATCGACCCGGAGTATCCGAAGACCTTCGGGATCCTCGGGCTCGTGGGGACCGAGTTCGTCCCGGGGGCCGCCGCTCAACGCGACTACAGGATGCCGATCGGCGTCGATCTCTTCCCCCTCGACCGGGTCCCCCGCGACCGCAGGGCTTATACGCGCCAGAACCGCCGCGCCTGGGTGTGGGGGAGGATGATGTTCCTCCACGGCTCCGCGACTCCGGACTCGGGACTCGACGGCGCCCTCGGCACGGCGGCGGATGCGGTCTTCCTGGGCGTGCACGTCGGACTTCACGCGCTCCGCATCAGTCCGCGCGCCATCTATCGCAAGTGGGAGGCCGCGGCGCGACGGTACAACGACTCCGGCTCGCCCGTCCTCGGCGACTACTCGACTCAGGATCCCTTGAGATGGTCGGCGCGCGAGGACGAGATCTTCCCGACCGTGCGCGTCCCCTTCGAGGACATCCAGGTGGAACTGCCTCGCTCCTACGATACGATCCTCACCCGCGGCTACGGCGACTACATGAGCCTTCCCCCCGAGGAGGAACGGGTGAATCACGCCCCCGTTCGCATCGACTTCGGGGAGCACGAGTTCTGATCCTCGAGCCCCTCTCCACTGAGGCCCGCTTCGGCCCTCCGAACGTGAATAGGGGGGCTTCAGTCCTCCGCGATGGCCTCCCCCCGTCTCGGCAGGCGCCGGTAGTCCCTCCAGAAGAGGAGGCCGAGGAGTGCGACGGAGGTCGAATAGGCGAGGACGCCGATCCACGACACCCCGTTCATCCCGAAACGCGTGATGAAGGACTGCGAGCCGAGGAAGGTGACGATGCTCGCCACGATGTTGCCGAGGAAGCTCGCGCCGAAGTCCCTCGCGGCAAGGAGGAGGTCGTTCATGAACCAGGCGAATGCCGTGATCGCCGTGCACAGGAGCGCCGGCTGCATGAGGCCGACGTGCTCGCTGATCCCGGTTCCGAAGAGGAAGACGAGGAGGGGGCGGCCGATGATGACGAGGAGGAGCGAGGCCGCCGCGGTGACGCCGAGAATCGCGAGGACCGTCCGGCGCAGGAGCACGAGGGCCGATCTCTTGTCGTGGGCGAGCTTCTCGGCGAACTCGCCCATCAGGGGGCTGTAGACGTAGGTCGCCCCCATCTGCACGATCAATGCGGGCGAGGCCACCGAGGAATAGATGCCGAGCGCCTCAGAGCCGAGCTGCGCCTCGAGGTACTGCTTGGGGATCGTGAGGACCGCACTCGCCGCAACCTGCGCGAAGACCAGCGGCAGGAGCTTCGTCAGGGAGGCGATGGCGGGCGCGGAGATGCTCATCGACAGGCGTTCGAGGCGCGAGGTGCGCGGGATGTCGAAGAGGAGGAGAACCGCCGTGGTGGTGACCCCGAGTCCGATGACCGCCCAGATCAAGGAATTCGTCCACCACAGGATCGCGGAGAAGGCGAGGAGATTCGACAGCCCCTGGAGGATGTAGGACTGCCCGGAGTAGTCCATGCGCATATGACGCTGGTCGATCGCGTGGAAGACCTCGATGAAGTTCGTGATGAGGGAGTAGACGAGGTACAGGGCGACGACCAGCAGGGACTGGGAGGAGGTGGTGATGAAGGAGTAGACCAAGCCGATCGAGAAGGCGAGGACGGAGGTGAACAGCCTCAGGCCGATGTATTCGCCCGAGGTCCGCTCGTTGCGGACGTCCGTGACCTGGAGGGTCCTCAGTCGGAAGTCCGCGAAGGGGTTGATGAGGTTCGCTATCGACATGGACAGTGCGAGGGCGCCCGCCGCGTCGAACCCGGATGAGAGGCGGACCACCGCGATGGTGATCGCATAGTTGCAGACCAGGCGGAACATCGAGCCGATCGAGTTCCACAGCATATTCGTCCTGAGGGGCAGTGACTGCGGAGTCATCGGCGGGACTACCTGAACAGTGTCCAGCGCGCGATCGTGGCGGGCAGGAGGGACAGGACCGTGATGAGCTTGTGGGGGCTCATCGCGATGATGCCGCGCTGATGGGCGAGCTGGCATCCGATGATGTAGAGGATCGTCTCGCGGAACTGGTTCTTCAGAAGGGTGGCGCGAGACGCGCAGTAGCGCTTGTGCTTCCAATAGCCGATCGGGTTGCGCTTCGCGTTCTGGACGAAGTTCGTGGTCAGCCCGTCGGGGAGGTAGTTGCAGATCGTGAGGATCGTGTTATCGGTCCTCATCAGGTATTCGTCGTCGAGCCTGTAGTAGACGGAGGTCTCGGCGATGAAGATCTCCCCGGGGGCGACGTCGTAGGGGTAGCGGCGCAGAACCTCAGTCTTGTGGATCAAGGAGGTATCGCCCCTGAAGCCGAGGGTCTCGAAGAGGTCCCAGTACTTCACATCGGTCACGCCCTCGGGCATCCACGTATCCATGGGCGTCGTTTCATCGGTGCCGCGCAGGGCGACGACGCCGGCGTACTGTGGATCCTCGGCGATGTCAGAGAAGACCTCGAGGATGTGTTCGACCGCTGTCGGCATGAGATGGTCGTCGGAGTCGACGACGAAGAAGAGCGGGGAGGCGCAGCGCTCGACCGCCGTGTTGATCGCCCGCGGTTTCCCGCCGTTGGCGGTCTTCACGTAGTCGATCTGCAGGCGCCCCTCCTCGATCCAGCCTGAGACCAGCTCCTGCGTTTCATCGGTTGAGCCGTCGTCGACGATCAGCCAGTAGAAGTCCGCCGAGGTCTGGGCGAGGAGACTCTCATAGAGGACGGAGAGGATGTAGGCGCGGTTGTACGTCGGGGTGAATACGCACAGCGAGGGGGGTTCAGCCATCGGTCTTCTCCTGGAAGTCGTCGACCCAGTTCACGGCGCGAAGATGCCGGGGCGGACGATTCTGCTCAGCGGGGATCGTCCGCCAGTCCCCATAGTAGTTTTCAAGGAGCTCCTCGGCCCGTGCGGGGATCGGGAAGCGGCGTCCCTCGAATTCGCAGCGGCGCACGGGGAAGAGCTGGTCCGGGGTGAAGATGTTCCTGTCCATCGCATCGTCGACGAGGAGGACGCGACGGGTGTTCGCATCATCGGAGCCGACGGGAAGATTCGCGGATCGGGCGAGGTCGTCGGTGGAGCGGGCGATCGCGAAGGGGTCGAGCCTCCTCGTGATGGGGTGGATCAGCCGCTTGACGACGCGGGCGATCCGGGATGTCGCGAATCGCGGATCGGAGGCCGCGTAGCCCCGCAGGGAAACGAGGCGATAGGCCTTCTTCTTGATCCGCTTCAGGCGGGGGGAGGTGATATCGACCCGTTCGAGGGGGAAGATGTCGACCCAGAGGCCGAGCGCGTGCTTCTCATCGATGAAGGACTCGCAGGCGCGGGTGCGGGTGTCGACGAGCTTGAAGAAGCCGTAGATCGAGGACTCGTCGCGGTAGGTGGCGATCTTGTAGCGGGGGGAGAAGACTCCGGACTGCGCGAGTTCGTAGAGTCTTTCGTAATCCTCTCTGGGCATGAGGACGTCGATGTCGTCGTCCCAGGGGATGAAGCCACGGTGCCTGAGCGCACCGATGAGGGTTCCATAGGCGAGGACGTAGTCGAGTCCGTGCTCACGGGCGACGCGGTCGAGTTCAGTGAGGATCCCGAGTTCGACGCGCTTAATCTCTTGTTCAGACAACTCGGCCATGGCGCTCCTCTCCCGATCACATAACGAACGCTTATTGTCCCACGCGTACACAGTGAGCCGCTCGTGCCGCGCCGTGAGGAGCACGTCTGTTCTCAGCCCTGGTGTAGCCTACGAGTCGTAGAACGGGACGTGGTGGAGATCGGAGCAACAATGCGAATCGCCATGATCGTCAACAGTTATCCCCCCAGGCTCGGGGGCCTCGAATCCCACCTCCTCAACCTCGCCGAGGGCCTCGTCGCGCAGGGGCACAGGGTGTGGGTCCTGACGATCTCCTCGGAGCCGGGGCGCCGGGTGGAGGGGGGCGTCGAAGTCCTCACCGGTCGCGCCCACCTGCCGATCGCCGATGTCATCTCCTTCCCCTCCCTCGGCTCGCGCCGCTCCATCAGCCGTTTCCTCCGAGACCACGCCATCGACCTCGTCTCGGTGCACACCCGTTTCTTCCCGATGAGCTTCATCGGAGTGAGGGCGGCGCGCGCCTGCTCCATTCCCGTGATCCATACCGAGCACGGCTCAGGATTCGTCGCCTCCTCATCCCCTCTGATCTCATGGTGCTCCCGGGCCGTTGATGTGACTGCCGGGCGCTACGTCCTGCGGCACGCCGACAGGGTCCTCGGCGTTTCAGCCGAGGCCGCGGCCTTCGCCTCGCGCCTCGGCGGGGTGAGGGCCGAGGTCTTCCACAACGCGATCACGCCGCCCGCGGTGCACGGGGAGAGCCTCGACAGGCCCGGCCACCTGGTCTTCGTCGGGAGGATCGTCGAGGGAAAGGGCTGGGACGACTTCCTCCGGGCGGTCGCGGTCCTGCGCGAACGGGGGCACGACGTGGACGGGGAGATCCTCGGCACGGGGCCGATGCTGGAGGAGGCGCGCGTTCTGCGCGATGAGCTGGGGCTCGGCGGAGTCGTCGAGCTGCGCGGACGCGTGCCCGCTGAGGAGGTGCGCCGCAGTCTGGCGGGCGCGACCCTCGTCAATCCGACGGTGCTCTCCGAAGGGTTCCAGACGACCCTCCTGGAGGCCCTGGCGGAGCGGGGGCGGGTCGCCACCTACTCCGTTCCCGGCGCGGAGCTCCTGCGCGACTCCGGGGCGCCCGTCGTCATCTGCACGGAGAAGACGAGCGAATCGCTGGTCGAGGCCCTCGAGGGGATGCTCGCCGAACCCGCTGCGCCCGCATCAGCGGAGCTCATCACGGAGTGGACCTGGCCGGTGCGCTCCCGCCAGTACGCGCGAATCGCCCAGGAGGTGCTCGCCGGAGGAGGCGGCGAGCACTAGGCGCAGTCGGCGGGAGGCGGAAGCACTCGGGCGCGCAGGACGCGGGAGTGCGTCCTCAGGCTCAGCGCTGCTCGTCCTCGAGTCGCGAGAGCCTGGCGGTGAGCCCCTCGACACGGTTGTTCGTCAGCGCGAGTTCCTCGGCGAGGCGCCTGCGCTCCTCCGTCCCACGCGAGAGGTCGACGCTCAAACGCAGGGTGAGCAGCAGGAGGACCGTCGCCGCGATGACGAGGGCGAGGTTGAGCGGGACTTGCACGCCGATCAGGGAGGCGATCGCCTTGAGGCTGCCGGGGAAGATCGAGAGGGCGGCGACTCCGATCGCGATGACGATCCACCAGGTCGCGTAGCGCTCCTTCATCCCGGAGTTGCGCATCCTGAGGAAGACGGCCACCAGGACGATGAGGCCGAAGAGGACTCCGAGCCAATAGGTCGAGCTCATCCGCGGACCTCCGGATCGACGGGAGAGGACTGCCGGGGGCGCGAGAGCGCGACCCCGAGGGCGAGGAATGCGCGGAAGAGGAACACCGCCGCCTCGATCGGATTGTGTGAGGGCTCCCCTCCCGCTCTCGGGCGCATCTCGACGGGCACCTGGCGGATCACGAGGCCGCGGCGAGAGGCGAGGACGAGCGCCTCGATCGTGTCGCCGAGGTATTCGGCCGGGTAATCACGGCTGAAGAGGGCGATCGCGCGCCTGTCGGAGAGCTTGAAGCCGGAGGTGGTGTCGCTCAGCCGCGTGCGGCACACCTTCGACAGGATGACGGAGAGGAGCTTCATCGCCCACATGCGCGGCCCCCTCACGGAATAGTCGCCCTTGCCCGCGAAACGCGCCCCGACGACGAGGTCGGCCACCTCTTGGCGAGCGCGTTCGAGGAGGGTCGGGATCTCGGCGGGGTCGTGCTGACCGTCCGCGTCGAGCTGGACGGCGTAGTCGTAGCCATTGCGGAAGGCGTACAGGTATCCTGCGCGCATGGCGCCGCCGACGCCGAGATTGAGGGGGAGGTCGAGGACCTCGACCCCGGCCTCGCGTGCGATCCGGGCTGTGGCGTCCGTCGAACCGTCGGAGACGACGAGGACATCGGCGAATCCGGAGACGCTTGAGAGAACTTCGCCGAGTACTGGGCCGATGACGGCCTGCTCATTCCACGCGGGGATGATGACGAGGAGACGGGGCTCTGTCTTGGACACGGTGCTCCCAACGACGATGACGACACGTGGATCTTATCGCGGGGGCGCCTCGGGGATCACCAGGGGCGTCCGGCGCGTCAGCCGGGATGAGCCGCCCTCGGGCCTCAGAGGAGGTCGTTCGTGATGAGGGCGGAGGCGAGGACCAGGAGCGAGAAGACGAGCATGGCCCACTGCGTCCACCGATTCTTCACCACCATCGGCAGTCCGACGCAGTAGAGGGGGAAGAGGGCCTCGGCGTACCGGGGCGGCAGATCGAACTCGGATCCCGTGGTCACATTGATATAGGTGTAGAACAGCGGTCCGATGATGATCGTGCTGAACAGGAGCGTGTGAGCGAGAGTACGGACTTCCCGCGAGGTTTCGATCCGGAAGAAGCAGACGGCCACCACGCCCGAAACCAGCAGGAGACCGGCGAGGGTGACCATCGCATGGGGGAGCCCGACGTAGAAGGTGTAGGCCTGATGCCGCGCCCCCGTGCCCATGTAGAGATTGAGGATGAAATTGTCGAGCTGCTCGGCGGCGAAGCGCAGCGAATAGTCCCCGACGGGATCAACGGGGTCGTTGTCGCCGGAGTAGGGGAGCGCATACACGTAGCGCAGCTTCTGGTATGAGAATTGCGCGGCGAGGGCGAGGAGGGTGGCGAGGCCGGACCAGGCGATCGGCTTCCACCAGCGCGGCCGATCCGCACGGTGAAGGAATTGCCACACGATGACGAAGAGGAGCGCGGCTCCGGTGGCGAAGACCATCTGGAACTTGATCATCGTCATGAAGAGCGAGATCAGCACGAGGGGCCACGCCGACCATTCGCCGCGCACGAGTTTGAGGGCCGCGAGCATGATGAGGGCGCCCGCGAGGAGGCTGAAGGCATCGGGCGTGATGTAGAAGTTCGACCAGCGGATCTGAGGACTCGCGAGGATCAGCAGGCACAGGGTTAGCGCCATCGTTCGGCTGCCCTTCAATGCCCGGATGAAGCGCCAGGAGGCGGTGAGCCCGAGGCCGAGCCAGAGGGCCCCCGTCACTCGGGCGACCTGGACGAGCTCCTCGCCGGGGAAGAAGAAGAGAATGCCCTTCGCCAGCCAGGCGGTGAGGAAGAAGTAGAGGGGGGAGTGGATCGGCGCCGTCGTATAACCGTCGTAGGGGAACTGAGCGGGATCGAGGGGGGCGCCGCATGCGCTCCCCTGATAGCCGAAGAGTTCGACTCCGCGACACGAGATGATGCGCATCGCGTATTCGTCGACCGTCGCGTTGGTCCTCGTGACGATGCCACGTGCTGCCTTGTCCACCGCGTCGAGGTAGACGTATTCGTCCTGGAACGACAGCGCGGCGTGCGCGGCGATGAATCGATAGGCGACGATTGTCGACAGGACGGTGAACACGAGGGCGAGGACGAGGGTCCTCACCCACATCGGGCGGCGCTCGATCCGTCTCGTGATCGTCGAGGAGACGGCTGCGGCCGAGTCCTCCAGTGCGGACAGGGAAGGAAGCATGTTTCTCACCACTGCAAGGCTGCCGACGTGACTCAGCCCAGGGTCTCGACGTAGGAGTCGAGACGATCCATGGAGTTTCCGGGGGTGAAGCCGGTGGCTTCGATCTTGGACAGGTCGAGGGCGGAGTTGAGGGGGCGGGGGGCGATGCCCTCCTTGCCCTCGTAGTACTCCGCAGTCGTGACGGGGGAGACCTCGTCGGGGTCGTGCCCCAGGAGCCGGTAGACGCGCGTGGCGACCTCGGCCCAGGAGACGACGGGACCCTCGCCGGAGATGTTGTAGACGCCGTAATCGGGGCGGGAGGACAGGAGGTGGATGATTCCCGCCGCCAGGTCCGTGGTGAAGGTGAGGCGCCCCCTCTGATCGGAGACGACCGAGGGGCGGATCCCCCGATCGGCGAGGCCGACCATGGTCTTGATGAAGTTCTTGCCGTCGCCGACGACCCAGCTGGTGCGCACGAGGTAGTGCGCGGGGACGGAGGCGACCGCGGCGTCCCCGCCCGCCTTGGACTGGCCGTAGACGCCCAGGGGGGAGGGGTCTTCGTCTTCGGAGTGGATCTCCTTCGTCCCGTCGAAGGTGTATTCGCTGGAGATGTGGACGAGGGTGAGGCCGTGAACGGAGGCGGCCCTGGCGAGATTCGCCGGACCGGTGGCGTTGGCGCGCCAGGCGAGCGGCCGTCCCTCCGGCGTCTCCGCGCCGTCGACGTTCGTCCATGCTGCGGCGTTGATGATGATGTCGAAACGGGACCAGTCGAAGGCGCTCATCGCGCGCGCGTCGGAGATGTCGACCTCGGGCAGGTCCACGCCGCTCGCTTGGAATCCGGCTCGAGGGAGCTGACGCATGAGCTCGCGGCCGAGCTGCCCGTTCGCGCCGGTGACGAGGACCCTCTTGCCCGCGGGCGCGGGGGCGGGGAAGGGGGTCACGTCCCCGAGCCGGGGGTGGGCCTTGTCCTTGTCGGAGATGATCGCCTCCTCAAGGGGGATCGGCCAGTCGATCGCCGCGGTCTCATCGGCGAGGTTGAGGAAGGTGTAGCGCGCCTCGGGCGACCAGTGGTCGTTGACGAGGTAGGTGTAAGCGGTGTTCGGCTCGAGGGTCTGATAGGAGTTGGCGACGCCCCTGGGCACGTAGACCGCGACCGAGGGGTCGATGATGGTCGTGTAGACGGTCCCGAAGGAGGGGCCCTCGCGCAGGTCGACCCAGGCGCCGAAGACCCGGCCGGTCGCCACCGACACGAACTTGTCCCAGGGTTCGGCGTGGATGCCCCGGGTGACGCCGACCTCGTCATTGAAGGAGATATTGTTCTGCACGGGTCCAAAATCCGGCAATCCGAGTGCCACCATCTTCTCGCGCTGCCAGTTCTCTTTGAACCACCCGCGGTTGTCGCCGTGAACCGTCAGGTCGATCCTCAAGAAGCCGGGGATCGGCGTCTCCTCGATTCCGAGGGGCTTCCCGGTGATGGAATCAGACATGAACACTCCTCGACGACATCGGCCGCTCCAGACGCGGCAGAACCTATCCCAGGATAGTAGTGGACTCGCCCGGAGCCGGTGAAGACTCCGCGGTCGGCGCCGGACTCGCCGAACCCGACGGGTCCGGCCCCCACCCGAGCTGGGCATAATGGTTTTCACGACCCCCACGACCCGTTGACGCTGAAAAGGAGCCGCACGATGAAGGGCATCATCCTCGCCGGAGGTTCGGGCACGCGCTTGAACCCGATCACTCTGGGGACCTCCAAGCAGCTCGTCCCCGTCTACGACAAGCCGATGATCTACTACCCCCTGTCGACTCTCATGCTCGCAGGCATCCAGGACGTCCTGGTCATCACGACCCCGCACGACGCCCCCAGCTTCCACCGCCTCCTGGGGGACGGCTCGCAACTGGGCGTGAACATCACCTACACGGTTCAAGAGGTGCCCAACGGCCTCGCCCAGGCCTTCGTCCTGGGCGCCGAGCACATCGGTTCCGAGGCGGCCGCCCTCGTCCTGGGTGACAACATCTTCTACGGGCCGGGCATGGGCACCCAGTTGCGTCGCCACGTCGACCCCGACGGGGGCGCCGTGTTCGCCTACCACGTGTCCGATCCGAGCGCCTACGGCGTCGTCGAATTCGACGAGGACTTCACCGCCTTGTCCATCGAGGAGAAGCCCGCTCATCCGAAGTCGAATTACGCGGTGCCCGGCCTGTACTTCTACGACAACGACGTCGTCGAGATCGCGAAGAACCTCAAGCCCTCGGCGCGCGGGGAGTATGAGATCACCGACGTGAACCGCACCTACCTGGAGGCCGGCAGGCTCAAGGTCGAGGTCCTCCCCAGGGGCACCGCCTGGCTCGACACCGGCACCTTCGACTCCCTCGCCGACGCCACCGCATTCGTGCGCACCGTCGAGGCGCGCCAGGGCATGAAGATCGGCGCCCCCGAAGAGGTCGCCTGGCGCATGGGCTTCATCGACGACGAGGGGCTGCGCGAACGCGCCGAACCCCTCGTCAAGTCCGGATACGGCCAATACCTCCTCGATCTTCTCAACCGGGATTGACCGCGGACGGCGCGGAGGCAGGGTCGGTGCGCCGCCGATGGCTTGAAACATCGGTCGGGCGGATAGGATGACCTTCATGACTGCATTTGACAGCGTGGGGAGCTATGCGAGACGCGGAGCCGCCTACTTCAAGAAGAACGGTGCGCGTCTGACGGCCGCCCGCCTCTTCCTCGGCCTCGGATCCCGCCTCTCGCAGCCCCGCCCGTCCGCCCCCGCCAAGGGGCACCCCAGGCGCAGGCCACTCCACATGCTCGTCTCCTTCACGGATGCCGCAGCGGTGGACTGGACGAGGACGCCGCCGTGGCGCGAACACCCCCGTCGCCTCGGCGAGGGCCCGTACACCACTGCGTGGATCATGTCCCCGCCCGGGAAATCCTCCGGCGGGCACCAGAACATCTTCCGATTCCTCTCCTTCCTCGAAGGGGCGGGCCATCGCGTGAAGATCTTCCTCTACTCCACCGACCCGATGCCCATCGACATGGAGGCCCTGCGCGAGATGCTCTCCGCATCCGTCGCCTACCCGGATCTCAAGGCCTCCATCGAGGCGTACCGGCCCGAGGTCGGCGTCGGTCCGGACGTCGACGCCCTGTTCGCCACCGGCTGGGAGACCGCCTACCCCGCCTACCTCGACCCCTCGGACGCCAAGCGCTGCTACTTCGTCCAGGACTTCGAGCCCTCCTTCTACCCCGTCGGGTCTGAGAATCAACTCGCGGAGAACTCCTACCGCTTCGGATTCGAGGGCTTCACCGCCGGCCGATGGCTCGCGAAGAAGCTCTCCGACGACTACATGATGACGACGCACCCCTTCGATTTCGCGACCGACCCCGGTCTCTACGAACGGAGCAACGATTCGCGGCGCGACGACGTCTTCTTCTACGCGAGGCCCGTCACGACCCGCCGCGGATTCGAACTGGGGATCATGGCCCTCGCCGAGGTCAAGCGCCTCCGGCCCCGCACGAGGATCCACATGGCGGGGTGGAATGTTGCGGACTGGGACATCCCCTTCGACTACGTCAACCACGGGGCCATGACGATCGACGAGCTCAGCCCCCTCTACAACGAGTGCGCGGCCGCCCTCGTCATGTCGCTGACGAACATGTCGCTGCTGCCCCTCGAACTCCTGTCCTGCGGGACGATCCCCGTCGTCAACGACGCGCCGAACAACCGCCTCGTCTCCGACAATCCGAACATCGCCTACACCCCCCTGTCGGCGGGCGCCCTCGCCAGGCGGATCATCGAGATCCTCGACGACCCCGAGCAGGTCGAGCATTCGCGACTCGCCGCCCGATCCGTCGGAGACCTCTCCTGGGAGGATTCGGGCCGCCAATTCATCGGCGCCTTCGAGGAGGCAATGCGTGGCTGACATCCTCGTCATCGGCGGCAACGGCTTCCTCGGCTCCCACATCGTCGACGCCCTCGCCGCGAATCCCGAGCACCGGATCTCCGCCTTCGACATGTTCACCGGCGACATCCACTGGACCTCGGAGGGGATCCGCGTCATCGACGGGAACTTCCTCAACGTCGGCGATCTGCGCAGTGCGGTGAGGGGGCACCGGATCGTCCTCCACCTCCTGTCGACGACGGACCCCGCCACCGCCGAGAACGATCCGACTCTCGACATCCGAACGAACATCCTCGGCTCCGTGGAACTCTTCAAGATCTGCGTCGACGAGGGGGTCGAGCACCTCTACTTCGCCTCCTCCGGCGGCACCGTGTACGGGGATCGCTCAGCGGCCTCCTTCCGTGAGGACGATCCGACCGCGCCCGTGTCGCCCTACGGGATCGGCAAAGTCGCGATCGAGAACTACATGGGCTTCTTCGAGCGGGCCCACGGCTTGAGATCGACGATCCTGAGGATCGCCAACCCCTACGGGACGAGGCAGAACCCCCACAAGCGACAGGGGATCATCCCGATCTTCCTGCGCAGCATCCTCAACGACCAGCCCCTGACGGTCATGGGCGACGGCACGATGTACCGCGACTACATCTACGTCAATGACCTCGCCCGGATCGTCGCGACGATGGTGACGAAGGGGGCCGCCTCCAATGTGTACAACCTCGGCTCGGGACGCGCGACGAGCGTCAATGAGATCGTCGACTCGATCATCCGGGTGACGGGGGCGAAGCCGCGGATCGAGCACCTCCCCACGCCCTCCACCTATGTGCACGGATCAGTACTCGACATCACCCGGATCACCGAGGAGTTCGGGCCCTTCACCATGACGGGGCTCGACGAGGGGATCATGCGAACCTGGCAGGAGATCCAAGACCATGGCTTCTGATACGAGCGAGCAGATCGGCACGACCGAGCAGATCGACGCGACCGTCGTCATCCTCACCTACAACGGTGAGCAGCACATCGACGAGATCCTCGCCTCCCTCGAAGCGCAGCGCTACGAAGGACGATTCGAAACCCTCGTCATCGACTCGGGCTCGACGGACTCCACCCTCGACATCATCGCGAAGCACCCGGGGGTCAGGCTCCATCAGATCCCGAACAGCGAATTCGGGCACGGCAAGACCCGCAACCTCGCCGCCCACCTCGCCAAGGGGGAGATCGTCGTCTACCTCACCCATGATGCGACCCCCGCCCATGACCGGTGGCTCCACGAGATCACCGCGCCCTTCGCGATCAGCGACAGGATCGTCGCCGTCATGGGGGCCCAAGCCCCCCGCCCCGACGCCTTCCCGCTGCTGCGCTATGAGATCCGCACGATGTTCTCCGGATTCGGACCCGGTTACGGGACGACCCTGTTCTACGACGACGACTTCATCCGCGATGAGGGCGTGCGCAACGCCGTCACCTTCTACTCCGACGTCAACTCCGCGGCCCGCCGATCGATCCTCACGGGGGACATCCCCTATCGGGACGTCTCCTATGCGGAGGACCAGCTCCTCGGGCGCGACGTCATCGACGCGGGCCTCATCAAGGCCTATGCGCCCAGGGCCCTGGTGCTGCACTCCAACGAGCTGAGCGTCAGGGAATACGACGATCGCATGTTCGAGGAGACTCAGGGCCTGCGCGAAGTCGGCATCGAGGTCGCGATGCCCTCGATGACAACGGTGACGCGCATGGTCGTCGGCGGAGTCCTCAGGGATGCCGCACGACTCGTCCGCGACCGCGAGCTGTCCGTCAAGCGCAAGCTCTGGGGCTTGGCGGTGAATCCCGCCTATCACATCCAGCGCTGGCGCGGCGTGAGGCGGGGAGTCCGCTCGCCCCTGAAGCGCTACGGGGGCTGAACGGCCCCAGGCCGCGTGATCGTGGAGTCCGCTCCACGCTCACAACACCTCGTCGACCTTCCGCCGTGCGCTATGATCGACTGACATCCCCGCGCGAGCGCCTGGCACGTCGCTTGAACGAGCGTCGCGTCTTTCGTGCATCTTTCCGGAGGGCCGCAGCATGAGTGTGGGAATCCTCTTCGATTCCTTCTCCGACAACGTCGGCGACATCGCGATGCTGGCTGCGAACCGGAGCCTCCTCGCCCATCACGGAGTCGACGACGTCGTCCCGGTGGATCTCTTCGCCACCTCCGAGCAGTCCTACTCCTCGGTCCTCATCGGCGGGGGGGAGCTGATCCGCCCGACTGGGAGCCTCTTCTACGACCGCTTCCGTCAAGAGGAGGCGACAGTCCTCGCCGCCGTTGGCGTATGGCAGGACGCCGACGACCTCGACTACTTGAGGGGCTACGACTTCGTCTCGGCCAGGACCCGCGTTGAAGCCGATGTGCTCGCCCGCTCAGGGGCGTCCGCAGCCGTCCTGCCGTGCCCGACGATGGCCCTGCCGACGGATGACCGCTCCGTCGACCTGCCCGGGGATGAGGCCCTCATCGGCATTCACGTCGTCCCCTCCTCCCTGCGGGACGTCCCCTCGCTGATCACCCGCCTCAACGGGATTCCCGGGCGCAAGGTGATGATCCCCTTCACCAGGTACCTCCACGACGCGAGTTTCCTCAGCGCCCTGCCCATCGGCGATCGGGACAACGTATGGCTCTCAACGGCGCTCACTCCCGTTCAACTGCGCGGCGCAGTCGCCCGCATGTCCTTCATCGTCGCCTCCTCCCTGCACCTCACGCTCTTCGCCCTCTCAGCCGGCATCCCCTTCATCTCCTACGGGCAGCCGAAAGTCCGCGCCTATCTCGAGGACCGCGGGCTCGGGGACCTGCTCTTCACCGACGACGACTCACTCGAGCGCGCCATTGCGAATGCGGGGTCGATGGGCGAGGAGATCGCCAGGATCGGACGCGAGGACGCGACTCGAGTCGTCGACGAGTACTCCGCGATCGCACGGATCCTCAAGGACCGGCTCGCGGAACGGGTCGTCCTCGCCCCCATGTCCGCCGATCCCGAGCAGACGCGATGGGAGCTGCGCCTCGAGCAGGTGTCCCACGTGCTCTCCGGCCGGGACATGCTCATCAACAGCCTCATTCACGCCAGCGCCGAACGGGATGCGCTGCGCCTGCTCCTCGAGGGCGAGAGGGCGGGCAATGCGCGCCTCATCGAGGAGCTCGAACGTCCCTTGAGCACCCGCGAACTCCTGGCAGCCGCGAAGAAGACCATGAGGGGAAGGACGAGGAGAAGGCCCTGAGCCGGGCGAGCCGTCGGACACGGACGGTGGAGGCCGCATCCCGGTCACCCGCTCCGACTCGCATCTCACCGCTTCACCTCCGCTGCAGCACGCGAACCGTGTGGAATACTTCAGTGGTGAGTTCACAGACCATCGTTGAAGAACGCGCGCAACGCCTGGCGCTCGAACCGCTCAAGCAGCTCGGCGACAAGAAGGGCGCCATCCGCGGAACCAGGACCGCGCTCCTCGACATCTGGCGGCGCCGCGAACTGCTCGGCCTGTTGATCAACCGCGAATTCAAAGCCCGGTACAAGGACTCGAGCGTCGGATTCGCCTGGTCGATGGTCAAGCCCTTGGCGCAACTGCTCATCTACTTCATCGTCATCGGCCAGTTCCTCGGCGTGGCCCGCAACATCCCGCAGTTCGCGATCTTCGTCTTCTCCGGGCTCACGGCCTGGGGCTTCTTCCTCGAAATGGTCAACGGCGGGACCGGGACCCTCGTGGCGAACGCCGGGCTCATCAAGAAGGTCTACCTGCCCAGGGAAGTCTTCCCCCTCGCCACTGTGGGGACTGCGGCCGTCAACTCCGCGGTTCAATTCGCCATCCTCGTCGTCGCCGTCCTCGTCACCGGGCAGATCCCGGCCCTCGGCTCACTCGCCTACCTCCCCATGGCGATCCTCCTCCTCATCATCTACGGGCTCGCAGCCGCCCTCGCGCTGAGCGCGCTCAACGTGTACATGCGCGACATCCAGCACCTCGTCGAGGTCGCGACCTTCCTCGCCTTCTGGGCGTCGCCGATCGTCTACAGCTACGCCTACGTCGCCAACGCCGTATCCGGCTGGCTCCTCGAGGCGTATCTCGCGAACCCCGTCACGCTGGCGGTCCTCGGGTTCCAACGATCCCTCTGGGCCGCGGGCGCGGACCAGCCCTACCCCTCCCATATGCTCATGCGCATGGGGGTCTCCCTCCTCGTCGGCCTCCTCCTGCTCTTCGGAACGCACCGGATCTTCATCCGACTCGAGGGCAACTTCGCACAGGAGCTGTGATCATGACTCAGCAATTCCCCGATGTCGTCCGAGTTGAGAACGTCTCCAAAGTCTTCAAGCTCCACAGGGACACCTCGATCAAGGAGCGCATCATCAGATCCTCGCGCAAGCACGTCGAGGAGTTCACCGCGCTCGACGACGTCTCGGTGTCGATCCCCCTCAACTCGACCGTCGGACTCATGGGGCACAACGGATCGGGCAAGTCGACCCTGCTGAAGGTCATGGGGTCGATCATCCAGCCCACCACGGGCCGGGTGACGACGCGCGGGAGAATGGCGGCCCTCCTCGAGCTCGGCGCCGGATTCCACCAGGACCTCACCGGACGGGAGAACGTCTTCCTCAACGCCTCGATCCTGGGAATGTCGAAGAAGGAGACGGCGGCGAAGTTCGATGAGATCGTCGCCTTCTCCGGCATCGAGCCCTTCATCGACTCCCAGGTGAAGTTCTACTCCTCCGGAATGTACGTGAGGCTCGCCTTCGCCGTCGCCGTCCACTCCGATCCGGACGTCCTGCTCGTCGACGAAGTCCTCGCCGTCGGAGACGAGCCCTTCCAGCGCAAATGCATGGACAAGATCCGCGAGTTCCAAGGCGAAGGCAGATCCATCGTCCTGGTGTCCCACTCGGCCGAACAAGTCGGCTCCGTATGCGATCGCGGCATCGTCCTCGATCACGGGAAGGTCGTCTACGACGGGGAGACCCCCGACGCGATCCATATTCTGCGGGAGGGCTTCGAGAAGGAGGCCCGCCGTCTCCAGGCCGGTGACGCTCATCCCGGCAGGGGGCTCGTGACGATCGACCGGGTCGAGGTGGTCGACTCGGCGGGGGCGCCCGCGCATACCGTGTCGACGGGCCAGACCCTGTCGGCGCGCATCCACGTCTCCTCGACGGAGAGACTCGACCACTGGGTCGCGGCCTTCTCCATCGAGACGAATCTCGGTCAGTCGCTCTTCCGATTCGATTCCAAGGCGGCAGGTATGACTCTGCCCCCCATCGACGGTGCGGCGATAGTGAGCTTCACCATCCCCGACCTCCCTCTGGGCGACGGGTCCTTCCGGATCAACGTCGGGATCGGCGATCACGTCGGACGCACCCTCGACAGGAAGGCGGGGGCCTGGGACCTGGTCGTCGCGGGCCCCTACGCGGGAACCGGTCCGATCGCCATGACCCCGACTCTCAGCGTCTCGAAATGATGCACCCCCTGGCAGGGTGCGCCCGGAATCCCGCCGCACCCGCCCCGGCCCCCGCTCAGAAATAGGCGTCGATCATCGAGACGAGGTCGTAGCCGTAGTTCTTCGCGGTCGCCCATCCGGTGCCGTTCGGGTTCTCTTGGACTCCGAGGTGCTCGATCCAGGGCGCCGAGGTCGCCGCTGCACGGCGGGCTCAGGCGGGCTCAACGACGAGGATCGCCGAACCAGTCCTTGTAGATCCTCCAGAAATTGCGGTTGCCGTAGGTGGAGCAGGAATCGCCGATTCCGCGCATATTCGCCAGTGCCGCGGCATTCGGCTGGTAGGGCGTGTAGTTGTACAGGGCCGCGGTCGCCCGGTTCTCAAGGTAGACCTGCGATGATCCGCAAGCCGCATTGGGATGGTAGGCGATCGCTGAGGTTGCTCCCGCCCTGTAGCGGAAGGCCTCCGGGCGTTCGCCATATTTCACGAGCTGAGAAGCAGCGTGATACAGCTGCTTCGCGAAGCCGCGGTAGGTCGGACTGCAGCGGGCCGAATCGGGGCAGGCGTAGCCGAGCGCCTTATCGTAGCGACTCAGGTCGGGGTCGTAGGATTTAAGGCTCGCTCCGGATGCCGTCACGAGTCCTTGCTCCTTCTGGAGCATGACGAGGAGCACCTTCGGATTGATGCCGCAGGCCCGGGCGCTCTTGTCGATGACCGATGCCGCCGTCTCATTCGCTGCGCCGACGTAGGGCGCGCAGTAGGGCGTGTCCATCGTCTGCGTCGTCACCCGATAGCGCGACAGGCAGGGTGTCCCATCGGCTCCACTCCGGCAGGAGGGGTTGCGGGCTTGCAGGAAGGCCTGGATCGATGTCGCAGTCATGCTCGAGGAGTCGAACATGTTCGCGTCGGAGATGATGAGACCGGGGGTGAAGGCTTCGGTCTGACCGGTGGGGATCCATGCGCCGGAGGCTGCGAAACGGTGGATCTCGCCGTTGATCGACCGTGAGCCGGTCGCCATGGCGCCGGAGTCGTCGAACCAGTACCAGACGCCCCGCACCGCGACCCACCCCCGCTGCATGAGTCCGTTCGACGGGTCGAGGTAGTACCAGGCGCCGCCCGTGCTGATCCAGCCGAAGGATCTGCGCCCCGAGGAGTCGTAGTACCGCCACGAGCCCTCTTCGGGGTTCCAGCCGGTGACCATTGATCCCGATGCGGAGAGGAAGTAGACGCCCGAGGGCAGGCGGAGTTCGCCCGTGCGCATGAGGCCCGTGGAGGGATCGAGGTAGTACCAGGCGCCGAGGTTCAGCCATCCTTTCGCTTCGGGTCCGTTCGCGCCGTAGTAGCGCCAGCCCTCAGGCGAGGAGGACCAGCCGGTGATCATCCGGCCCTCGGCGTTGAAGGAATAGACGGCTCCCGCGATGCTCATGCGACTCGTCGCCGCCGCGCCTCCGCGATCGGGGTCGAAGTAATACCAGCTCCCGGATATCAGCCGCCAGGAAAGCGCCATGGCGCCGTTCGCTTCGAGGTAGTAGGTGGACCCGGACTCGCTGAGGAGGCCGGTTCTCATCGCTCCCGAGGAGGGGTCGAGGTAGTACCAGGTGCCGCGGTCGTTGACCCAGCCCCGGCTGAGGGCGCCGGAATCGGCGAAGTGGTACCACTCGCCGGACAGGTGATGCCATCCCGTCCTCATCGTCCCGTCCGCGGCGAAGGAGTAGGTCCTCGCGTTGATCTCGTACCACGCCTCGCGGGCGTAGTCGCCGGACTGCATCAGCCAGTACCAGGAGGTCCCCGAGAACACCCATTGGCCGGAGGGCGCGGGAGGAGCGGCTGAGCGGAGCGCGGAGGCCGGACGGGCCGGCTCGTGGACGATCGCATGGGCGGGGGCCGAGGCGATCCCCTGATGGGCGCGGGCCGGGCTCAGGCACGCGGGGGCGAGGGACAAAGCCGCGCCGAGAACGAGGGCGGTGCCGAATCGGGTGAAAGCGGTGCGCCGCATTGATGCTCCTGTTTCGTTTGAGTCGCCTGAGGCGGACCCATGTAAACTATCATGAACTGAGGCGATTGTGTAGGCGCTCCCGCTTCCCGCCCGGGCCCCGCTTCTCCCGATGGGCCGGGCTCCGGTAGGGTTCCCGCTGTCCGCGGTTGAAGGTCGAGGTGAGGGCGGCATGGTTCAGGGCAAGTCGGAGAGCGCCGGGTGGAATGCGGATCCCCTCCCGGGGATCCCGCGGCCTCCTCGTATTTCGGTCGCCCTGTGCACCTATCGAGGGGAGGCCTTCATCGCCGATCAGATCGCATCGATCCTCGATCAGACCCTCCCCGTTGATGAGATCGTCCTCGGGGATGATTCCCCGGATGAGACGACGATCCGCATCGTCGAATCCATGCTCGCCGATGCTCCGGTGGATCTGGTGATCCGGCGTCACCGCCCCGCCCTCGGGGTCAAGGACAACTTCTCGGATGCGATCGCCTCGACGACGGGCGACGTGATCCTCCTGTGCGATCAAGACGACGTGTGGGCGCGCGACAAGGCCGAACGGCTCGTCCGTCACCTTGACGAGGTCGAACTGGTGCACACGGACGCCGTGCTCATCGACTCCGATGGGGCGCCCCTGGGGACGACGCTCCTGGGCGAGCTCCGCGTCTCCGCGTGGGAGAGGGAGAACCTCGAGCGCGGCGATGCGCTCGCCGTGCTCCTCAAACGGAACCTCGTCACCGGTGCGACGGCGGCGGTCAGGGGCGACTTCGCCCGTGCGGCCATGCCGGTGCCCGAGGGGTGGATCCACGATGAATGGCTCGGCATGCTCGCCGCGATCGACCGTTCATTGCGCCTGCTCCCCGAAGGCCTCACCTCGTACCGACAGCATGCGAACAACCAGATCGGCGCTCGTCGGGAGTCGATGATCCATCGGGTCATGCGGATGCTCGCCCCCGATCCCGATGACGACAGGCGCAGACTCGTCCGAGCGCTCAGCGCCTCCGAATTCGCCTCGCGCACGGGGCGGGGGAGCGCGTCCGACCGCGCGCGGATCGCGGAAGCGGCGCGGCATCAGCGCGCTCGCTCGCTCATGCCGAGCGGCCGAATCGAGAGGATCCCCGCGATCCTCGCAGAAGGGCTGAGCGGCCGATACGGAAGATGCTCCCGGGGCCTTCTCACCTTCTGCCGCGATCTTCTCCAGGTCAAGTGAGTGAGGATCGCCGTATCGGGGCCGACCGGCCCGGCTCGCCGTGCGTGAGCAACGGGGTGCGGCATAATGGGGGGGGAACAGACCGAGTCATCGTGAGGAGTCGTCGTGAAGGTCGTGGTCACAGGTGGTGCCGGGTTCATCGGCGCGAATTTCGTCCATACGCTGCTTGAGGATCACGGCGATGTCGACGTGATCGTCCTCGACAAGTTCACCTACGCGGGCAATCGGGGCTCCCTCGAGGACGTCACGCAGGAGCAGGCGGCCCGCCTCAGCATCGTGGAGGGCGATATCGCGGATGCCGACGTCGTCGACGGCGTCGTCGCCGACGCCGACGCGGTCGTGCACTTCGCCGCGGAGTCGCACAACGACAACTCGCTCATCGATCCCTCGCCCTTCATCCGCTCCAACCTCGTGGGCACCTTCACCCTCCTGGAGGCGGTGCGCAGGCACAAGGTCCGCTTCCACCACGTGTCGACCGACGAGGTCTACGGCGATCTCGAACTCGACGATCCGGCGAAGTTCACCCCGACCACCCCCTACAACCCCTCCTCGCCCTATTCGGCGTCGAAAGCGGGCTCCGACATGCTCGTGCGCGCCTGGGTGCGCTCCTTCGGCGTCGAGGCGACGATCTCGAACTGCTCGAACAACTACGGCCCCTACCAGCACATCGAGAAGTTCATCCCGCGCATGGTGACGAACCGTCTGCGCGGCGTGCGCCCCCGCCTGTACGGGGACGGCCTCAATGTGCGCGACTGGATCCACGTGCGCGACCACAACACCGCGGTGTGGGAGATCCTCCAGCGCGGCCGCATCGGGGAGACCTACCTCATCGGCGCCGACGGGGAGACCAACAACCGTGAGGTCGTCGAGATCCTCAACGAGCTCATGGGCTTCCCCGCAGACGATTTCGATCACGTCGCCGACCGTCCCGGTCACGATCTGCGCTACGCGATCGACAACACCAAGCTGCGCGAGGAGCTCGGCTGGGAGCCCTTCTTCACGGACTTCCGCTCGGGCCTGGCCGACACGATCGCCTGGTACACCGAGCACGAGTCCTGGTGGGCCCCGCTGAAGGACGAGGTCGAGGCGAAGTACGCGGCCGAGGGGCACTGATCGGTGACCGAGGCACACTCCGCCGCGACGGGATCGCGTCCGCGCGTCACCGTCCTCATGGCGACCTTCAACGGTCGGCGGTGGATCGATGCCCAGGTCGATTCGATCCTCGGGCAGCGCGACGTCGATGTCCGCCTCGTCGTCTCCGATGACGGCTCGGCGGACGGCACCCGGGAGCATCTGCTCGGACGCGCCTCGCGCGATCCGCGGATCGAGGTGCTCGAGCCGCGGCAAGGACCTCCCGGGGTCACGGCGAACTTCCTCCATCTCTTCGTCCGCCACGTGCCGGATGCTTCCTTCGTCGCCTTCTGCGACCAGGATGACGTCTGGCACGCCGACAAGCTCATCAGGGAACTCGCCCCCCTCCTCGGAGGCGAGGCGGAGGTCTGCTCATCGGATGTGGTCGCCGTCGAAGCCGATGGAACGCGTCGCCTCATCCGCAAGTCGCGTCCTCAGCGGAAGTGGGATCACATCTTCGAAGCGGCGGGCCCGGGATCGACATACGTCTTCAGTCCCGAGGCTCATTCGCGGCTGTGCGCGGTCCTGGAGGAGCTCGACTACTCCGAGATCGGCGTTCACGACTGGTACCTCTACGCCCTCGCCCGGGCGATCGGACTGAGGTGGCGCATCCTGTCGGAGCCGACGCTGGACTACCGGCAGCACGAGGGCAACGTTCAGGGCGCGAATTCGGGGACGGCCGCGCGCCGAGCGCGCGTGTCGAAGCTGAAGGACGGCTTCTACCTGCGGCAGTTCATCCTCACTGCGAGGGCGGTGCGGCGGATCAACACCTATTCCGAGGGGGAGCGCCGCGATCTCGAGCGCCTCTTGGGCCTCCTCGAATCCGGGTCCTTCCCCTCCCGACTCGCCTTCTTCGCGCGCTGGCCCCAGATCCGCCGCAGTCGCCTCGAAGGGTTCGAACTCGCAGGCGCGCGCCTCGCGGCGCTGTGGTGAGCCCGAGCGCGACGGCGACAGGGATTCCCCAATTGCCCGTGGTGACCCGCCCCCATTACCCGTGGTGACCCGCCGTCGGCGGTGACGAGGCCCGTGCGCGGCGGCTAGGCCGACGCCGCCCCCTCGGCCTCGGCGATCCGCGCGATCTCCTCGGGCCCGAACAGCGCCGAATCCACGAGGACGACGGAGGCGCCCTCGAGCCAGGCGCGCAGGCACTCGCCGATCACCTGCGGCGGGGCGGAGGGGCCCTCGCTCCGGTCCACCGTGATCAGGCGCCTCCCCGTCCTGGTCGAAGCGGCGTCGGCCCCCGCATCGCGTCCGTCGCGCGCCCCGCGCTGCGCCCGGGCGTCCGCGGATCCGCATGCGCGCACGACCTCCTCGAGAGAGGGGGCGGACGGCGGGGGAGCGACCTCCAGGGCATCCGATTGGGCCATCGTCTCCGCAAGGGCGTCCAGGGCCCCGGCGGGCAGGGGGGAGCCCGTCCAGGAGAAGGAGAGGTACTCGCGGGACTGGGCGAGAACCCAGGCGCCCGCTCCGATGGCCTCGAGCGCAGATTCGTCGATCGCGGCGGTGAGGAGCAGATCCGAGGGGCCGGGCTCCTCCTCGGCCCCCAGGGGGGTCCACCCCATCGCGCGCAGGGGGACGCCCCACACGAGCTGCGCCCAGAGCTCGTGGGAGATCCGGAAGGCGCCGGGCGCCCCCGCGGGATCGGCTCCGGAGAAGAGGTCGGCTCCGAGTTCATTGCCGAGGAGATTCGCGATCTTGGCGAACCAGCGGGCCACGACCGCGCCGTTGAGCTCGACGCGCTCCGTCGAATACACGGTAAGCAGGGGAGACGGTCGATTCGTGATCTGAGTGACGAATTCCGACAGGTCGGTCATGCTCGGAAGAATAGCCGCGCGCCCTCTGATCGGCGATTGCAAAGACTTTCTCATTTACTCCTTCCGGCTTGACTTAGGCGTATGACACGCGTGTAATTCTCATATCGATGCACGAATTGTGAGGAGACGGCGCGGTGTGGAACATCCTGGGCGACGGCCCGATCGCATGGTCGGGAGCCGACGACGCCGACCTCTTCGCCCTCGTCGACGGTCCCCTCGCGTGGCAGCAGCATGCTCTGTGCGCGCAGACGGATCCCGAAGCCTTCTTCCCTGAAAAAGGCGGGTCCACGCGCGAAGCCAAGGCGGTCTGCCAATCCTGCGAGGTCCGCGAGGAGTGCCTCGAATACGCGCTGGCCAACGATGAGCGCTTCGGCATCTGGGGC
The DNA here is from genome assembly GCF_014208035.1 of Schaalia hyovaginalis. Taxonomy (NCBI): domain Bacteria; kingdom Bacillati; phylum Actinomycetota; class Actinomycetes; order Actinomycetales; family Actinomycetaceae; genus Schaalia; species Schaalia hyovaginalis. Next base: position 998,170 of record NZ_JACHMK010000001.1, read on the forward strand.
GGGCTCTCCGAAAGGGAGCGGCGCCGGATTCGTCGCATGGCGGGCTGAGCCATCTGGTGAAGCCCCGGATCCTCGCCTTCATCGTCGCACGCGATTCCGATTCGGCATCGCGTGTCCTCGAGGCTTCTCGCGAGCAGACGCTCGCACCCGATGAGATCCTCATCCTCGACTGCTCCGGGTCCGCTTCTCCCGGCGCGCCCGCGGCGGCGCGCATCGACGGAGCAGATCCCCCCGTGCGCACCATCGCGACCCCCGGTGCGAAGAACCTCGGCGACGCGCTCAACACCGCAGTGCGCGCGGTCGACCCCGGCCTCCTGTCCGCCCGCTGGTGGTGGATCCTTCACGACGACTCCGAGCCCGAGGCGACCTGCCTGGAGAGGCTGTGGGAAGTCGCCGACCTCGGTCGCACGATCGCGGCCGCGGGCCCCAAGCAGCTCGACGCGCGGGGCGTGAGGATCCTCGAGGTCGGCATCGAGGCGACGGCGAGCGCGCGCCGCCTCGAATCGATCCTCCCCGGCGAGATCGACCAGGGCCAGTACGACGGCCGCAGCGATGTCCTCGGAATCGGCACCGCGGGAATGCTGGTCGACCCCGGGGCCTGGGAGGCGGTGGGAGGCTTCGATCCCGCCCTCGGCCCCTTCGGCGACGGCCTCGACTTCTCGCGCCGCCTGCACCGCGCGGGCTTCCGCGTCGTCGTGGTCCCCGGGGCCAGGATCCGGCACGCCAGGGCCTCCCTGGTCCCGCGCGGCCCCGCTTCACCCCCCGCCGAGGGCGCGAGCCGGGGAGCCGGCCCCGACTCGGCGGTGCGAGCGCGCACTCCCAAGGGCGATCCGGCGGACCCGAGCTTCGGCGCCAGGCGCTTCGCCCAGCTGTACAACTGGGCGAAGGCGGCGCCCTCGGCCCTCATGCCCCTCCTCATGGCGTGGCTGCTCCTCTGGACGCCCCTGCGGGCCCTCGCGCGCCTCCTGAGCGGTCGCGGGCGCCTCTTCCTGCCCGAGATCGCGGCCTGGCTCCGCCTCATCCGTTTCACCCCTCATCTGCTCGTCGAGCGCTTGCGCATGCGGCGGATCGCGCGGGTTCCCCGCTCCGCGCTGCACCCCCTCGAAGTCCGGGGCAAACGCCTGCGCGCCCTCAAGAAGGATCTCAAGCGCGCCGATGATTCCTCCGAGGACCTCGACGATCCGATCGTCGTGAGGGCCAGGGCCTCCTACGCCGCCCGCAACGCCTGGGTGCTCATCGCCACTCTCATCCTCGCCTCCGCCCTCGCCTTCCTGCGCTGGTGGGGGATCGGCCCGACCCTCGCGGGAGGAGCCTGGGCCGCCGCCCCGACGGCGCCCGCAGACCTGTGGCACGCGGCCTTCTCATGGTGGATCGCAGGAGGAGACGGCCTCGCCGGCGCCCCCGACCCCTTCCTCCTCCCGATCGCCCTCGTCCTCGTCCCCCTCGGGCTCGCAAGCGTCCCCATGAACGCGGTGCTGGCATGGATCCTCGTCCTCGCCATCCCCGCGGCCGCGGGGACCGCCTGGGTGTTCGCATGCCGTCTCACGCGCAGTCCGGGCCTTCGAAGCGCGACGGCCCTGACCTGGGCGGCGCTGCCCGCACTCGGACTCAGCCTCGAGCAGGGCAGGCTCGCCCCGGCCCTCTTCCACGTCCTGCTCCCCCTCGCCGCCGGCGTCTGGGCGGGCCTCGCGGCACCGGCGATCCCGCTGCGCCTGCGCGGCGCTTTCGGCACCGTCGCCTTCGAACCGGGGCAGCGCTCGGGCCGCCTCGCGCGCTTCGCGATCCTCTCCGCAGCCCTCGTCGCCTGCGTCCCCTGGGCCTTCCTCCTCGTGCTCGTCGCCGTCATCGTCCTCCTGCGGCGGGGCGGGGGCCGACTCGCCCTCCTCGTCCTCATCCCCTCCTTAGTGCTCCTCGCGCCCTTCGCCGTCGATGCGGTGACGAGCCCCGGATCCTGGCGCGCCCTCGCGACCGTCGCGGGCCCCGACGCCGCGACGATGATGGCGCGCTCGTGGGAGGTGCTCCTCGGGCTCCCCGTCCTCGAATCGGACCCGCTCCGCCTGATCCTGCAGGCGATCCCGATGGTCGCCCTCCTCATCTCGGCCTGCCTCCTCATGCCGCGGGCGCTCAGGGCGAAGACGGACTCCGCGCGCCTCGCCTCCGCCCCCGCATTCGTCGCCCTCGCCGCCCTCTTCCTCCTCCTCGCGGCCGTCGTGCGCCGCGTGGACGCGGGAGTCGTCGACTCGCAGGTGACCACGGCGTGGATCTCGCCGATGCTCTCACTTGCCGCCCTCGCTCTCATGACGGCGGGACTCCTCGCCGTTCCCACCCTGCCGGAGATCGGGGCGCCCGGGATGCGCCGCGCCGGCCGCTTCGGCGCACTGCTCGCCCTGTGCGCCCTGGCGGCCGGGGCGACCCCCCTCATCGACCGCGTCGGGGCCGCCTCCGCCCCCTCGGACGCGAGCGCCCCCCTCTCCCGAGGCGTCCACGCCTCCGCGCCCCTGATCGCCGCCGTGAGCGAGCAGGGGCAGATCTCCTCGCGTCAGGCCCGCGTCCTCGTCCTCGACGCCGACGAGGGCCTCGCCCGCCTCGACATCGCCCTGTGGCGCGGAGCCGGTCCCTCCCTCACCGACTCCACCCCCCTCTCCCGGGCCCGTGCGCTCGTCGGCGGCACGGAGGCCGATCCCGCCACCGCCGCTCTCGAAAGCGCCGCCCTCGCCCTCGTCGTCTACCCGGACGAGGACGTCGTCGCCGACATCGCCGCGCACGGAGTCGATACGGTCCTGGTCCCCGCGGATTCACCGGGACTGCCCCTCATCGCCGGAGGCCTCGATCGCGCCGTCGGCCTCGAACGCATCGGCCAGACCGATGCCGGGATCGTCTGGCGGGTCCGACCGCGAGGAACCGCCCCCTCGCGCGTCCGCATCGACGCCCAGGGCGGGCCGGAGCCCGTCGACTCGACGGCCGAGGGCGTCCGAGTCGAACTGGACGGGCAGGCGCAGGGCACGCTCGTCCTCGCCGAACGCGCCGATGCCGGATGGCGGGCGAGCCTCAACGGCGTCGAACTCGCCCCCACCACAGTCGACGGCTGGGCCCAGGGATTCACCGATCTCGGCCCGGGGACGCTCGTCGTCTCCTACGCCCGCGCCCGGACGCTCACCTGGCAGATCGCCGTCCTGCTCGTCCTCGCTCTGACGGCCCTCGCCGCGATCCCCTGGAGGTCCGGCAAATGAGACCCGCACGCATCATCCCCCTCGGGCTCGTGCTCCTCGGAACCGTCTTCCTCGGCGCGGCCGCCCTGACGGACGCCGTCCTGCCCGCGGAACCCGTTCGAGAGGCGCCCGCCGCCCTCGTCGAAGCGAACGCGAGGAGCGTCGCGCTGGCCTGCCCCACCGGCACCATCGACCCCTTCGACACGACCCGGCGGGCCTTAGCGGGGATCTGGTCGTCCACGGGACTCGACGCCGGCCATAACGCGCCGGAGACCCTCACCGCCCAAGCCGGAGGGGGAGAGGCGCTGACCATCCCGAGCGCGATGATCCTCGCGGGCCAGGGGGGCGGCGACCTCCTCGGCCTCACGACCACCGGCTGCGCCGTCCCCTCACTCGACCAATGGCTCGCGATCGGTCCGACCACCGTCGGATCCGATGCCGTCCTGCTCCTGTCCAACCCGACGCCGACCCCCTCCCAGGTGACCATCGAGGGTTACGGGGCCCTGGGGCCCCTCGGCGAGGCGGGCCAGGCCGTCACCGTGCCCGCGAACTCCTCCGTGGCGCTCCTGCCCGCCGGATGGTTCGCAGACGAGGAAAGGCTCGTCCTGCGCGTCCGCGCCGACGGCGCAGGCGTCGCAGCCTTCGCGCAGGTATCGAAGATGGACGGGGAGATCCCCAAGGGGACGACCTGGATCCCCTCGACGACGCCGCTCAAGAGCACGACGATCCTCGGCGTCGGCGGCGAAGACTCCTCTTCGCTCCTCGTCGCGGTTCCCGGCGAGGAGCCCGCCGCCCTGTCGATCACCCTGCTCACCCCCTCGGGCCCCCGGGCCCTCGAGGGCGGGGACGTGAGGATCGACGCCAAGGGAGTGCTCTCGATCCCCCTGACCGGCGCCTCGACGGACGCGATCGGGATCCGCATCGACTCCGACCAGGCGATCGTCGCGACCGCGATCCAGACCCGGATCGCCGCCGCCTGGCCCGGGTCGCAGGAGCGGCGGGAGGTGATCTCCTCGCTCGTTCCCGCATCCGCGGTCATGACGGCCGATCTGCCCGGCCTGGCCTCCTTGCGCTCGCTGGTCGATGAGCAGCTCCTGGCCGAACCGCTGCGCGCCACCTCCATCGCCACCCCCTCCGGGAGCGGGAGCGTCGACGCTTCCCTGCTCATCGCGAACCCGGCGCCCGAGGGCGGGGCGCCCGTCGCCGTGAGCCTCGGATCCGAGCGCCTCGACCTTGCAGCAGGCGCTTCGGCGCTGATCCGGCTCGGTGAAGAGGGCGCCCGGCTCCGCGCCGACGGCCCCGTCCGGGCCGCGCTCCTCATCAGCGTCGAAACCCCCTCGGGCGCACTGCACTCCGCCTGGCCGATCGGCACCGCGGGGCTCGTCGCGCGCGAAGCCGAGGTCCGACTGGGCCCGTGAGGCCCTACCTCAAGGCGTCGTCGATCTCGTCGGGGCCGAGCGCGATGACGTGCGAAATGCGCTCGACGAGGACGCGCCGCACCGCCTCCGCGTAATCCCCGCCCTCGGAACGCAGCACGATCGGCAAGCGGTAGACCACGATCCGATCGGAAAGGCCGCGGCGCCGATCCGCGAAGAACACGCGGGCGAGCACTTCGGAATGATCCTCCCACGGGGCCGGATCGGAGGGCGGGACGTCCTCGGTGGCGAACTCGATCCGCGCAACCGCCGGCCACCTGCGCGTCAACTCATCGACGATCGTCCCCACGAGCTCGTCGAAGGCCTCCCGGCGGGTCCGCCATGCGGGAGTGCCCGGGAAGAAGAGGGGGCCTCGGGGGCCGCGGCCGTGACGGTCGCGCGCGGGACGATGAATAGCAAGGGGCACCCGCCCAGCCTAGCGAGGTGACGCACCGAACGCTCAATCGCAAGGCGCGCCCGCCGTGCCGTACTCTGGTCCAGTGATTTCGGCCAGACACTGCTCCAAGCCCGGGTGCCAGCGCCCCGGCGTTGCGACGCTCACCTACGACTACTCCGACTCGACGGTCGTCCTGGGACCCCTCGCAACGGTCGCCGAACCCAATGCCTACGATCTCTGCGACATTCACGCCCAGCAGCTCACCGCGCCGAAGGGATGGCAGGTCGTCCGGCTCCAAACGCATTTCGAGCCTGCCGCTCCCACGGGCGACGACCTGCTCGCCCTCGTCGACGCCGTGAGACGCGCGGCCAGCGAAACCCCCGAAACCGACAAGGCGGCCCGTCCGGCCGCGCAAGCGGCTCCCCAGCCGGGCCGGGCCGGGGAGCCCGAGCGGGGGCCCTTCGCCCCCACCCGGGCGCGGGCCGCCGAAGACAACCCCCTCGATCCCGAGTCGGCCTTCGCGAAGCGGCGCGCCCGCTTCCGGGTCATCGACGCCGAAGGGCCGGAATCGCAGGACTAGGAGCCCATCGGGGAGCGGCCGGCCGCACTCGCCCGCGCAGCCGCGAGGACAGGGGCCAGGCCCTCGGTCCGCATCCTCTCGTCGGTGTACATGAGCACCGTGCACGCCACTTGAACCGGGATCGCGATGCCCGCGAGCACCACCGTCAAGCCGCTGGCCGCGCCGTCGAACACCGGGGAGTTCAGGAGCATCATGATGCTCGTCATCACCCCGGTGACCGCCCCGACCAGGACGCCGACAAGGGTGTTGACCACCAGGATCATCAGGAGGTAGCGCCCGAGCAGGCGGGCGAAAGCGCCCCTGGTCAACGCCCACGATCGTGAGATCGACTCCACGGGCCCGCGCTCCTCCAGGACGCAGGCGATCGGCGCGAAGAACAGCCGGACGGCGAGGGCGACGAGCGCGGCGAAGGACACGGCGATGATGACGAGGCACACGAGAGCGAGCATGATCATCCAGGCGAAGACGGAGCCCTCGAACTCAGGGGCCAGGGCCAGGACCCCGAAGACTGCCGTCAGGATGAGCACGGTCATGAGCGCGACGAAGGCGAAGGACAGCAGGCAGATGAGGAGGGTCGTCCCCAGCAGGGGCGCGAGGCGCGGCCGCAGCCGGTCCCAGGTCTCGCGCGCCGTCGGCCTGCGACCGATCACCGCATCGGCGACCGCGAGCGACAGCATCCCGGTGAGCAGGACGGACGCGAGGATCGAGAGGATGAGGGTGAGTGCGAAGAAGGACAGGGAGGGGACGAGGACGCCGCTGAGACCCCCGAGGAGATCGGCGCCGCTCGAAACGACGAACGCGTGCTCGACGAGGCGGAGCGCCCGGGACACGCCCGCGACCTGAATGCCCGTTGCCGCCCCGACGAGGGCCATCACGCAGGCGGTCAGGCCGAGATGGAGCAGCGGGTTGGCGCGAATCGCGTTCAGCGTGCCCGAGAAGATATCCGCGATCGACAGGGGGCGGAGCGGAATGATCCCCGAGGATTCCGGCTCCCCCGCCTCGGGAGAGGCCGAGGGCGTCCAGCCGAAAGAGGCCCCCGGAGGCACCGCCGGCCCCCAGCCCGGCGCCCCCTCGACGTGATACGAGTCGTTCAGCGGGTGGATCTGCGGATCGGTCACGACAGTCCTTCCTGGTCCGGGTCGCCCTCAGTCTTGCGCATGGGCAGCGGGGTGTCCACGGGGAGCGGCCCGGGGCTTCCCGCCTCTGGGTCGGACAAGTCCGCGAGTCTGCCCCCGCGATCACGCAATTCGTGACACTATCGTGACATGAATTCGCGGATCCTCGTCGTCGACGACGATGCGGCGCTCGCCGAGATGATCGGAATCGTCCTCGGGGCTGAGGGCTTCGCCGTCGACACCTGCCCGGACGGCTCCCTCGCCCTCGACGCCTTCCATCGGAGCACGCCCGATCTCGTTCTGCTCGACCTCATGCTGCCCGGACTCGACGGCATCGAGGTGTGCCGCCTCATCCGACGTGAATCCGACGTTCCGATCGTCATGCTCACGGCCCGTTCGGATACGGCGGACGTGGTCGCGGGCCTCGAAGCGGGCGCGGACGACTACGTGCCCAAGCCCTTCAAGCCGAAGGAGCTCATCGCGCGCATCCGAGCCCGTCTGCGCGGCCGCGAGGAATCGGGGGACGCGCGCCTCGTCCTCGGCGACCTCGTGATCGACGTGCCCGGGCACGCCGTCCATCGGGGCCCGGAGCCGATCGCCCTCACGCCCCTCGAATTCGATCTGCTCGTGGCCCTCGGCAGCGCGCCCTGGAAGGTCTTCACCCGCGAAGAGCTGCTCGAGAGGGTGTGGGGCTACAGGCACGCGGCCGACACACGACTCGTGAACGTCCACGTCCAAAGGCTCCGCTCGAAGATCGAACGGGATCCGGAGAACCCCGAGATCGTCGTCACCGTCAGGGGCGTCGGGTACCGTGCGGGAACAGGGGCCTGAATCGGGAGGGCGCGCGCGCTCGGTCCCGTCACGGCGCCTGCTCGCCCCGCTCGTCGGCGCGTGGAAGCGCTCCCGCGTCGGAGCCCGCCTCCTCTCATCGAAGCCCGCCTCCGCCGTGCGCAGGTCCTTGTCCATCCGCTCGGCCCTCGCGGTCACCGCCGCCGCGCTGGCGCTCATGTCGGTCTTCGCGCTCACCGTCTCGGCGCAACTGCGCACCTCCGCATTCGAATCCCGCAAGGACCTGGTCCTCGACGACGCGGCGGTCCGATTCTCCTCGGCCCGGCAGACATTCGATCAATCGACGGCGAGCACCCCCGATCAGGTTCAGGAAACGGCCCGACAGGTCGTCGAATCGATCCGCTCCTCGGCCGCGGGCGCGGGCGCCGTCTCAGTCGCACTCCTCCGCTCGCCCGATTCCCTCACCTCCTTCCGCATCAACCAGATCGTCGACGCCGACGTCCTCGACCTCATCGACCGCACCATGAGGCAAGCTGTCCGCGACTCCGGCTCCGCGCAATGGCAGTCCGTCTCGATCCGCCTCAGCGACTCCTCCGGGGCCCCCGGGATCCTCGTCGGGATGGAGGTCGAAATCCCCAGGGCCGGCCCGCACGAGCTCTACATCGTCTACTCCCTCGCCTCGGACCAGCGCCAGGTCGACATGGCGATGCGGGTCCTCCTCGTCGCGGCGATCCCCATCGTCCTCGGCCTCCCGCTCGCCGTGTTCTGGATGCTCTACAAATTCCTCCTCCCGGTGCGCCGCACGGCCGACGCCGCCAAGCACCTCGCCTCGGGGGACCTCGACGCGCGAGTCGACGTCCACGGCGAAGACGAGATGGCGGACCTGTCCCGCGCCTTCAACGACATGGCGGCCTCCCTGCAGGACAAGATCGAGGAATACGACGAACTCTCCCAACTCCAGCAGCGCTTCGTCTCGGACGTGTCGCACGAACTGCGCACGCCGCTGACGACGATCCGCATGGCCGACTCGATCATCTGGGACAATCGCGAATCGCTCCCGGCTGCCGCGAAGCGCTCGGCGGAACTCCTCCACGAGCAGACCGACCGCATGGACTCGCTCTTCACCGATCTTCTCGAGATCTCCCGCTACGACGCGAGATCGGCCGATCTCGCCGCGGAGCTCACCGATCTGCGCGCCGTCGTCGCGAAGGTCGTGAAGGCCAACGCCGAACTCGCCCAGCGACTGGGGGTCGAAGTGACGGTCCGCGAGCCCGATCACCGCTGCGCCGCATCCATCGATGCGCGTCGGATCGAACGCGTCCTGAGGAACCTCCTCGTGAACGCCCTCGAGTTCGCCGACCGGACCAGCGTCGACATCACCATCGCCCAGAACGAGGAGGCGGTCGCCGTGCGCGTGCGCGACCACGGGGTCGGCATGACCGAGGAGACGGCGGCCCGCGTCTTCGACCGCTTCTACCGGGCCGACGCCTCGCGCAAGCGCACCACGGGCGGCACGGGCCTGGGCCTGTCGATCGCCGCCGAGGACGTCGCACTGCACGGGGGGATCCTGACGGCTCGGGGAGAGCCCGGCAACGGCTCCTCCTTCCTCATGACGATCCCGAAAGAACCCGGGGCCCCCATCGGACCGGGGCCGCTCGGCCTGTGGGAGGACGCATGAAACGCCTCCTCGCCCTCGCCCTCGCCCTCCTGCTCCTCACGGGGTGCACCTCCCTGCCGGACGCCTCCGCCCCGCAGCCCTTCGACGTGTCGATCCCCGATTCCGCGCCGATCCAACTCGCGGCGGACGGTCCGTCCCCCGACTCCGATCCGAGCACCCTCGTCACGGACTTCCTCCTCGCATGCGCCGCGGGCGCGAACGACGATTTCGCCACGGCGCGCCTCTTCCTCACCTCGGGGAGCGCCCAGGAATGGAATCCGGCGGAGCAAGTCCTCATCTACGACACGGCGACGCGCCCCCTCGTCAAGAGCGGGGCGGAGGACGGGGACCGCGTCTCAGTGACCGTCAGCGCCCAGGGCGTGGCCTCCGTCGACGCCAACGGCATCCTGACGCGCAGCACCGACTCCCAGATCACCGCGAGCCTCGCCCTCGTCAAGGAGAACGGGCAGTGGCGGATCGACGCCCCCGAGAACGCCTACATCATCTCCCAGGCCTCCTTCAGCGCCTCGTACGAGTTGACGAACCTCTACTTCCCCGCAACGACGGGGGACGCCCTCGTCCCCGATCCGCGCTGGTACCCGTCGAGGCGCCTGTCCACGCACCTCCTCAAGGGCCTCGTCGGCGGGCCCGAGAAGGGGATCTCCCAGGCGGTCACCAACGCGATCCCCGGTGGGACGACCATCCCCTCCCAGGGGATCGAGGTGCGCGAAGGAGTCGCCAGCGTCTCCCTAGAAGCGCCCGTCCCCGAGAGCTCCACGGCCCGATCCCTCCTCCACTGGCAGATCGCGCGCACCCTGGCCCAGGACGCCTCGATCTCCGCGGTGGAACTGAAGGTCTCGGGGATCGACCTCAGCGACTCGCCCCTGCCCGAGGGACCCGCCTTCTCCCTCGACACGCGAGTCGGGCTCAATGAGAGCGCGATCGGCACGATTTCGGCGATGACGGTGGTCCCCCTCAACCTCGCCGAACAGCCTCTCGAGGGGGCGGGCTCCCCGGCGATGTCCCCGGTCACTCACGACCTCGTCGCGTGGCGGCACGAGGGCGAGCTGCGCATCGAAAAAGGCGGGGCGGAACCCGAGAGCGCCCGGGTGGCGCACCAGTCCTCGGGAGCGCCCTCGATCGACCGATTCGGCTACGTCTGGGCCGCAGCGTCGGCGGGAGCGATCGCCGCGCGCTCGGACGGGTCGGTCATCGAAGTCCCCGTTGAAGGGGGCGAGGACGTCCCCGTCCGCTCGGTCGCGATCTCGCCCGACGGGGCGAGGGCCCTCATCGTCCGCGAGGGCGAAGAAGGCGGCGCGCTGTGGATCGGCGCCGTCCTGCGGGATACCGAGGGGGCGCCCCGCAGCATCGTCGGACTCGAGTCGGGCGGCTCCTACGCGACGGGCGTGATCGACGCGGCCTGGACGGACGGCACCTCCTTCGTGGTCGCCGTCGCCCGCGCGGATGAGGCTCGCGGAGGCGGGAGCGGCCTCATCGACGTCGACCTGGGGGGATTCGGATCGGCGATCTCCACCCCCGAGGACATCGTTTCGCTGAGCGCCGGCTCATCGGCGATGAATCTGTGCATGCTCGACTCGCGCGGGGGAGTCCACTGCCGATCCGGGGCGCTCTGGCAGGACGTGCCCGCGACCTTCAAGGAGATCCGCTTCCCCGGATGAGCAGGACCCGGCGCCTTCATCCAGGGGCGTCGGGATCGCCGGCCCGTCCACAGGCGCCCCCGCCCCGCGCCGCCCAGGACGCATCCCGGTGCGAGCATCGGGGCATGACCGCGACGCTCCTCAGGGCCGCTCAGGGGCTCCTGTGGCCGACCCAGTGCTTCGGCTGCGGGGCCTGGGACGAAGTCGTGTGCCCCGCCTGCGCGGCGCTCGCCAGGAGGCCGCCCGTCGTCGGCCTCCTCGAGGACGCGCCCCGGGCGGGCGAGTCGATCCCCCTCATCGCCTCCGGCGCGTACGAGGGCGAGCTCCGCTCGATCCTGCTCGCGGCGAAGCACTCGCCCGCGTTCGACGGGAGTGCCTTCCTCGAGGAAGCCGGTTTCACCCTCGGCCGCGCGCTCGCGGGCATCGTCGCCCTCCGGGAGGGGGAGGATCCCCGCTCGGGCGAGCCGTGGTGGGTCGTTCCCGCGCCTCCGAGCTGGAAACGCCGGCTGGCGGGGACTCGGGTGACGGACGTGCTCGCGCGCGGCGTCGCGCGCGGCCTCGCCTGCGCGAGCGGCGCCCGCGTCCTCGTCGTCGATGCGATCGCCGTGAGGATCGGCGCCCATTCGCAGGCCGGCAGGGGAGGGGCGGCGCGAAGACGGGGGCGCGAGGGGATCATGCGGGCCCGAGTCCGCCTGCCCGATCCGGGCAGGATCATCCTCGTCGACGACGTCATCACGACCGGTGCGACTCTGAGGGAGCTTACGCGGGTGTGCGCAGGAGCCCGGGCCGGGGCCGTTCTCGCGCAGGCGGGGGCGGGTCGCAGCAGGTGAAAGGAATGCGCATCCTATGACGCGCATCACGTTCTGGGGTAGACTCCTCCCATAGCCACCGCGCGGGAGGCGGTGAAGACGAAAACCGCTCCCCGCGCGATCGGAGGAGGTGATAGCTCAGATCACGGCCCGAAGCGGCGATGCGTTCGGGCATTCGATTCGCGGGCGAAGGAGCCCGCCGACTTCCTCTGGAGGAAACATGGACATCACTGTCGTCGCGCGCAATGCGGAGATCCACCCGAACTTCCGCGCCTACGTCGAAGAGAAGGTCTCGAAAGTCACCCAGTTCTACCCCCGCGCTCAGCGGGTGGACGTCGAACTCACCCACGAGCGGAACCCCCGCCAAGCCGACACCGCGGAGCGCATTGAGCTGACCGTCTACGGCAAGGGGCCGATCATCCGCGCTGAAGCGGAGTCCGCCGACCGCTACGCAGCCGTTGACATCGCTGCGGGCAAGCTCTTCGAACGTCTGCGCCGCATGCGCGACCGCGACAAGGATCACCGTCGGCGCTACCCCCGCGACATCGAGGACGTCGAACTCCTCGAAGAGGTCGCCCTCGACGGCGGGGCCCCCGAAGAGGCCCCTCCCGCCCCCGCGTCGCTGCGCTCCGCAGAAGACCTCAAGGTCGGCGAAGCCCGCGAGGAACAGCTCGGGGACTCGCCGATCATCGTGCGGCAGAAGGTCCATGAAGCCGAACCCATGAGCGTCGACGAGGCCCTCGACCAGATGGAGATGGTCGGGCACCCCTTCTTCCTCTTCATCGACAAGGAGACGATGCAGCCCTGCGTCGTCTACCACCGCCACGGCTGGACCTACGGCGTCCTCAGGCTCAACACGACGATCAAGGCCTGAACCCCTCGTCCGCTGAGCCCAAGGGCCCGCCGGAGCGCTCTCCGGCGGGCCCTTGAGTGCGGGGATCCCCCTCCTCGCCTCCGGAAGTTAGGCGAATGAGACGAGTCGCGCCCGCGTCAGGTCGAGTCCGGGCCGCGAACTCCGTAAACTGAACGGGTGCGCGCCACGCGCACGGGGCCCTCGCCCCGATTCAACCCACAGGAGTCCTCGTGTCCTTCATCGACAAGATCCTTCGCGCAGGCGAGGGACGCACCCTCAAGAAGCTCGACCAGCTCGCCAGTCAGGTCGACGCCCTTCAAGAGGATTTCGAAGCGCTGAGCGACGCGGAGCTCCAGGCGAAGACGGAGGAGTTCAAGGCCCGCCTCGCCGAAGGCGAGACCCTGGACGACCTGCTCGTCGAGGCCTTCGCCACCGTGAGGGAGGCCGCGTGGCGTATCCTCCACATGAGGCCCTTCCACGTGCAGGTCATGGGCGGGATCGCCCTGCACCAGGGCAACATCGCGGAGATGAAGACCGGTGAGGGCAAGACCCTCGTCGCGACCATGCCGGCCTATCTGCGGGCTCTGACCGGCAAGGGCGTCCACGTCGTCACGGTCAACGATTACCTCGCCAAGTACCAGTCCGACATCATGGCGCGCGTCTACACCTTCCTCGGTCTGACCACCGGCTGCGTCCTCGTCGGCCAGCGCCCCGACGAGCGCCGCAAGCAGTACGAAGCCGATATCACCTATGGGACGAACAACGAGTTCGGCTTCGACTACCTGCGCGACAACATGGCCCAGCGCGTCGAGGACATGGTCCAGCGCGGCCACAACTACGTGATCGTCGACGAGGTCGACTCGATCCTCATCGACGAGGCCCGCACCCCGCTCATCATCTCCGGCCCTGCATCGGGCGACGTCAACCGCTGGTACGTGGAATTCGCGCGCATCGCGAAGCTCCTCACCCGCGACGTCGACTACGAGGTCGACGAGAAGAAGAAGACGATCGGCGTACTCGAGCCCGGCATCGACGCGGTGGAGGACCAGCTCGGCGTGGAGAACCTGTACGAGGCGGCGAACACCCCGCTCATCGGCTTCCTCAACAACGCGATCAAGGCGAAGGAGCTCTTCCACATCGACAAGGACTACATCGTCGATCAGGGGGAGGTGCTCATCGTCGATGAGCACACCGGCCGCGTCCTGCCGGGGCGCCGCTACAACGACGGCATGCACCAGGCCATCGAGGCGAAGGAGGGGGTGGAGATCAAGGCCGAGAACCAGACCCTCGCCACGATCACGCTCCAGAACTACTTCCGCCTCTACCCCGAGGGCTCGCGCGCGGGCATGACGGGCACCGCGGAGACCGAGGCGGCGGAATTCGCTTCGACCTACAAGATCGGCGTCATCCCGATCCCGACGAACAAGCCGATGATCCGCGTCGATCAGCCCGACTTCGTCTTCCCGACCGAACGGGGCAAGCTCAACGCGATCATCGAGGACATCGCCGAGCGGCACGCGAAGGGCCAGCCGATCCTCGTCGGCACCGCCTCCGTCGAGAAGTCCGAGCTCCTCTCGCAGCTGCTCAAGGAGAAGCGGATCCCCCACCAGGTGCTCAATGCGAAGCAGCACGCCCGTGAAGCGGCCGTCGTCGCGATGGCGGGCCGCAAGGGCGCCGTGACCGTTGCGACGAACATGGCCGGGCGCGGCACCGACATCATGCTCGGCGGCAACTCCGAGTTCATCGCGCAGGCGAACCTCGCCGCCCAGGGGCTCGATCCGAAGGAGAACCCCGAGGAGTACCGCGCCGCCTGGCCCCTCGCCCTCGCCGAGGCCGATGCCGCGGTTGAAGCCGAGCGCGAGGAGGTCCGTGAACTCGGCGGGCTCTACGTCCTCGGCTCCGAGCGCCACGAGTCCCGGCGCATCGACAATCAGCTGAGGGGCCGGTCCGGCCGTCAGGGCGATCCGGGTGAATCCCGCTTCTACCTGTCGATGGAAGACGACCTCATGCGCCTGTTCAACTCGGGCATGGCGCAGCGGATCATGGCCTCGGGCGCCTACCCCGAGGATCTCCCGTTGGAGAACCGCCTGGTCTCGCGTTCGATCCAGTCCGCGCAGCATCAGGTCGAGGCGCGCAACTTCGAGATCCGCAAGAACGTCCTCAAGTACGACGACGTGATGACCGGTCAGCGCGAGCTCGTGTACGAGGAGCGCCGAAGGGTCCTCGAGGGCGAGGATCTCGAACCGCAGATGAAGTCCTTCATGGAGACGCTGATCGCGGGGATCGTCGACGAGAAGACCGGCGGCCTGTCCCCGCGCGAGTGGGATCTCGACGTCATCTGGGACACGCTGCGCGCGTACTACCCGCCCTCGGTCTCCTACGCCGAGGTCGAGGCCGAGCACGGCGGTCGGGGCTCCCTCGTCCGCGATGACCTCATCACGGAGCTCGTCGGCGACATTCACGCCGTGTACGAGGACGCGGAGGACGCCCTGAAGGAGAACCCCCTGGCGCTCGCCCAGCTCGGCGAGGACCCGATGCGCAACCTCGAGCGCCGCGTGGTCATCGCGACGGTGGATCGCCTCTGGCGCGAGCACCTCTACGAGATGGACTATCTCAAGGAGGGCATCGGCCTGCGCGCGATGGGCCAGCGCGACCCCCTGGTCGAATACAAGGACGAGGGCGCGAAGATGTTCCAGGCGATGATGGAGCGCATTCGCGAGGAGTCCGTTCAGCAGGTCTTCGCATTCGCCAAGCAGTTCGACAAGGCGCTCGAGCAGGCCCGGGACAAGGGCCTCTTCGATCAGGGGGCGCAGACCGCGCCCGAAGCCTCGGATTCCCCCTCCCTCGACGCTGTCGCCGCGGCTGAGGCCGCGGCTGAGGCGAAGGCCGCCGAGAAGGCCGTGCAGGCCGCCAAGCACGCCGAGCAGCGGGCGCGAACGGCTCGCGCCGCCTCCGTCATGGGCGACCTCGGCCAGGCGAGGACGACCGCGGCCCTGCGCTACTCCTCCTCCGAGGGCGAGGCCTCGGCTCAGGGCGCTCCTGCTGCTTCGCAGGGGTCGTCGAACCGTGAGCAGCGTCGTGCGGCGGCGAAGAAGGCGCGGAAGCGGCGTTGAGCATCTTCGTGAACGCGCGCGGCGGCGCGGCGCGCTAGGCGATTTCGAGGGCGGTGGTCATCCATCGCCCTCGAAACGCCTCGAGGCGCAGAGCGACGGCGTAGGAGCGCTGCGGGCCGCGCACCACGACCGCGGACTCCGCGACGCCCGGTGCGATTTCATCGCTCCGCCAGGCCGAGGGGAAGCAGGAGCGCCGTGAACGCCCCGTCGAGGCCGAGTCGAGGCGGAGGTGCTTGAGCGCCGCGTACAGGGAGGGCATCATCCAGCGTTCCAGCTGGCGCCTGTCGCGCATCCCGAGCAGGGACTCGACGATCGCCCGGGCGAGGCCCGCCGACCACGTCGACGCGTCCGGGACGTCGGGGTCGAGCCGACCGCCCTCGGATCGGGAGTCGAGCCACAGCCTCATGTCGGCGAGCTCGGTCGCGGAGACGTCCTGGGTCATGTCCCAGCGGAAGGTGCGCCTGGTCTGAGTGAAGCGATCGAGGGATCGCGCGCGGGAAGGGCCGCTCATTTCGACTCCTGGGGAAGAAGAAGGGTCTGTCCGGGGCGGATGAGATTCGGGTCGGAACCGATGGCATCGGCATTGAGCGCGTAGATCGCGCGCCAGGTCTCGTCGATCGTCGCCGCGTTGGCCCCGGGAGGCAGCTGGGCGCGCGCGATCTCCCACAGGCTGTCGCCGGGCAAGACGATGCGGGTGGGCGCGGCGGGGGATCCCTCTTCGGAGTCGGGGGATCCCTCCTCGGGGTTGAGGGCGCCCCGCCCGGCCGTGGGACGCCGTTCGTCCGTGGGCCTCCCCTCGCCCCCGGAGGGCGCCGGGGGAGTGCGCGTCCCCGACGGGGCAGGGGCAGATGCGGGGGCGGAATCCGGGCGCGCAGCGGGGGCGGCGCTCGACTGCGAGCCGGCGCTCATCTCGGAGTCGTGCGCTGCCCCGGAGTCGCGGGCCCGAGCGTCTGCGGAGTCGCTCGCCTCCCAGATCCACGTGAGTGATGCGGGATCCGCAGGCGCCGGCTCCTTCCGGGGCTCCGCGCCAGCTGCGCCCATCCCCAGGCCCAGGGCGCTCGCCCCGATCGCTGAAGAGGCGAGGGAGCGGGAGATGATCCTTCGGGCCCGTCCGGTTCCGCATGCCCTCGCCGCCCTCAGGAGGCCCCTTCGGGCGCGCTCGGGAAGCGCATGCGCCTGGGACAGCAGGGCCGCGATCGCCCACAGCGCATTCCAGGCCAGGACGACCGCTCCGACGAGCGCCAGGAGGAACGCGAGGGCGAGCTCGGGGCGGGCATAGGAGATCAGGGGCCGGACCCAGTGCGCCCCGAGGAGGAGGACTGCGGCTCCGGCGCCCCCGAGCACCGCGGTCGCGGCGGCGATCCTCAGGTCGCGAGATCGATCAGTCGGCATCATATCGCCTCTTTTGCTGCATTAACGTATCGGAACGAATCGGTTCGTATCACTTAGTGTGAATCAGGATTCGTCGACTGTCAATAGCCGCCCGGAAGGTCTTCTCAGTGGCACTCTGTACCCGTGGACCTCGACCTCTTCCTGCGCTCCCTAGAATCCGAGTTCGACGCGCGACGGCGCGCCGATGCCGATGCCCTGGTCGATGAACTCGCGCAGGCCGAGCGCGTCGCCCTCGCCCTCGCCGATCGGATCGCCGCGCGCGAAGGCGAGGCCCTGCGCGTCATCGTGCGCGGAGGCGAACCCCTCGAAGGCCTGCTCGTGCGCGCGCGGAAGGGCTGGATCCTCCTTCGCGACGATCTCGGGGACGCGCTGATCCCCCTGAGCGCGATCGTCGCGGCGAGCCCCCTCGGGATGAGCGCGGACTGCTCGCGCGCGACCGCGGGCATCGCGATCTCCTCCGTCCTGCGCGCGCTCGCGAACGAGAGGATGCCGGTCGTCGTCGACCACGACGCCGGACGCCACGCGGGAGTGATCCTAGGCGTCTTCGCCGATCACTTCGACATGGAGGCCAACGCCCCCGAGACCGTCATCGACTCGCGCGATCGGAGTCCGGGCGGCCGCTTCGGCCTCGCCCACAGCGGGATCAGGTACGTGCGGACCGCGGGGGTGAGGAGCTACATCGACATGTGAGCCCGCGAGACGGGCCCGTCTCTCAGACCGAGAGGTTCTCCTCGATCCGTGAGCGCGTCGCGGCGTACTGGTCCTCGATGTACTTCTCGAGAGCGGACTCCTCGACGCGCCACACCTTCTTGCCGCCCACCTGAATCGCGGGCAGCTCCCCCGAGGAGACGAGCGAACGAGTCGCCGACATCGTGAGGTTCAGCGTCTCGGCGACATCGGCCAGGGTGAGGAATCGAGGGCTCATGATCCGATTATCCCACTTCGTCGAAGTCCGCGCCGTATGGGCGCGTTGGGTGTGGATGGTGCGCGTTCGCCCCGATCGAGCCTACCGGGAATTCACGTTGTGGAATGTCGGCGCGAGGCGCGCATTTCGATCAATATTGACCCCGTGAGAACTCGAAGAAGCGTTCTGCGCGTATCCGCACCGCGCCGACTGCGGCGCGACCCGCGATTCCTCGGCGGCATTGCACTGATCGCCCTGTCCGTTCTCGCCTGCGCATGGCTCGTCGCCGATGCGCGCGCCGGCGAGGCCGTGTACCGGACGACGAGGGCGATCGCGATCGGCGAGAGGCTCGACGAAACGAACATCGAGATCGTCGACGCCCGGACCGAATCGAGCGCCTACGTCCTCGAGGGCGCCTTGCCCGACGGCGCCCTCGCCGCGCACTCGATGGGGGCTCAGGAGCTCCTCGCGGAATCGGCGGTCACCACGGAAGCGGATTCGCGCACGCGCAGACTCGTCATCGCGGTCGCCGAGGGCCTGCCCTCGAGCGCCTCACCCGGGGATGCGCTCGAGCTGTGGTCCCTGCCGGTCGATGAGCGTCACGAGGAGGGGCGCCCCGGATCCGTCAGGATCGCCGCCTCCGTCACACTCGTGAAGATCCTCGAGTCCGACTCGTCATTGACGAGGAGCGCTTCGAGGATCGAAGTCCTCGTCGAATCCTCGGATCTGCCGAATGTGCTCGACGCCATGAGCGGTCGGGGAGTCCTCGCAGCCGTGCCGATCGGTCCGGCATGAGCCCGCGGCACTCCGTGGCCCTCCTCGCCGATCCCGAGGACGAGGGCCGCATCGTTCAAGCCGTCGACGCGCGGGCCGATCTGAAGGTGGTGCGCAGATGCGCGGACCTTCCCGAAGTCCGAGCGGCAGTACGGGCCGGAATCGCCGACCTCGTCGTTCTTCGCGCGGCCGAGCCCGACCTCGACGCCCTCGTGATCGAAGAGCTCCGCATCGGCGGAGCCGGTGTCGTCCTGCTCGTCGATGCGTCGACTCGGGCGCAGGCGCGCAGCCTGGGAGCCGACGCGCTCGCGCTAAAGGACGACGCCGAAGGGATCGTCGAGGCGCTGGAGGCCCGCATTCGCGGTGGGATCGGCCTGGTGACGAGTGATTCCATGCCGCCCGACCCCTTCGAAGAAGCCGCATGCCCGGCGCGCGACCTCGGCTCTGACGCCGGACTCGGCCCTGATGCCCCGCCTTCGGACAAGGCCGGGACGGAAGGGCCGCAGGGGAGGATCGTGGCCGTATGGGGAACCTCGGGCGCGCCGGGGCGCTCAACGCTCGCCCTCGGAATCGCTCACGCGCTCGCCGAAGACTCTCCGACGATCCTCATCGACGGCGATCTGAGGAATCCCTCCCTCGCGCACATGGCCGGGATCCCCGTCGATTCCTCCGGCATCGCCGCGCTTTCCCGCGCCGCCCTGCGCGGGGCCCTCGACGGCCTCGGCCTCGAGGGCGCGCTGACCCCCTATACGGATCATCTTTCGATACTCACCGGATTGACCACCCCTCACAGGTGGAGGGAGGTCGGGCCCGCCGCCCTCGACGCGATCGTCACGGCGGCCGCGCGCATGAGCCCCTGGGTGGTCGTCGATCTCGCGGCGGTGAGCCTCGACGAAGTGGCCGATGAGACCCGGCAGATCGGCGACCGGGACGACACGACCGCCGCGATCCTTCGGCGGGCCGACGAGATCCTCTGCGTGGCGAGGGCGGACGTCCTCGGGATCTCACGTCTCGCGCACGCTCTCGCGTGGTTCGAGGAACTGGGCGCCTCGGCGCAGCCGCGCATCGTGATCAACAGGGTCGACTCGGCGGCGACGGGTCCCAGGCCCTCCGGCGCGATCGGGGCGGCGCTGCAGGCGATCATCCCGGGGCGCAGCGCGCACCTGATCCCCGAGGACGCAATGGTCGCGAAGGGGCTCCTCAAAGGGCGCAGCGTTGTCGCGGCCTCTCCGAAGTCCCCCGCGGCGCAGGCGCTGTCCGATGCGGCGCGAAGCCTCGGAGGGGCGGGGGCGCGTGCTCCGCGGGGAACACGTCGTGGCCGGCGTGTGAAACACTAGGGGCATGCGCGTCTACCTTCCGCTCCTCCCTTCTGAACTCCTCGACGACTCCCCCCGTCCGCGCAGCGGCTTCACCGTCGTTGCGCCGGCTGACTGCGATCGTGAGGGCGTGGAGGTCCTCGAGGACGATGCCCAGACCGAGGCGGCCCTTCTCGCGCTCTCGCTCATGCGTGAAGAGGAGGGCGAGAGGCCGCTGCGCATGGTGGTCGCCCAGGACGTCAACGCGCCGCAGCCGAAGGGGGAGGGGGTCGTGGAGGCCGGCGACTTCGCGATCGTCTGGGATGCGGTCGCCGCGATCCTCTCCGATGAGCCTGAGGCTGCGCCTGCCGTACGACGAGTCCTCGACGCCGAGGAGCAGGATGAGGCGGACGCCGCCGTCGCCGATCTCTGGGAGTTCTCCCTCGGCTGGTACGACGTCTCCGAGCGTGAATCGATGGCTCGCTTCATCGCCCGGTCCCTCTCCTGAGCGGATCCTCTTCTGACCGCTCCCCCTCCTGATCAGCCCTTCTCCTGAGCGGGTCCGTTCCCGACCCGGCCGGCGCCCTCACACCCGCAGGGCGAGCGTCGATCCGCGCTCCCCCTTCCGGAAGACGCGGATCTGGTCGGGGATCTGACGGGCCATCTCATCGACGTGGCTGATCACGCCGACCGTGCGCCCGGAATCGCGCAGGGCGTGCAACTGGGCCATGACGAGGTCGAGCGTCGCCGAATCGAGGGAGCCGAATCCCTCGTCGATGAACATCGTCCGCAGTTCGATGCCGCCCGCTTGGGACGCGACGACGTCCGCGAGGCCGAGGGCGAGCGCGAGCGAGGTGTAGAAGGTCTCGCCGCCCGACAGGGTCCGTGTCGCGCGCTCCTCCTCCGTCTCGTGGTCGAGGATCTTGAGCCCCAATCCCAGGCGCCTCGAACTCGTGCCGTCGTCCGCAGCGCCGATCAATTCGTAGCGCCCCGCGGAGATCGCGAGGAGGCGCGGATTCGCCGCCGCGAGAACCTCTTCGAGGCGGGAGATGAGGACCCAGGAGGCGAGCGGCGTCGCCATGAGATTCTCCTTGGAGGAGGCGTCCGCGATGCCCGCGAGACGCCGGATAGGGCCGGCCTCGGCGCGCGCGGCCTCGAGGTCGGCGCGCGCGGCCAGGAACTCGTCCAGGGCGCGCTGAGCGGAATCGGCGGCCTCCGAGAGCTTGCCGAACTCGATGCTCACCCGTTCCTGCAGGCCGCGCGCCTCGGCGAGCGCCGCTTGAAGGGGCGCCGTGTCCACGGGCTCCGCGTCGCGGATGTTTTGCAGCGGCTCGGAGGCGAGGGCCTCGCGGACCGCAGCGGATTCGGCCTCGAAGTTCGAGATCAGCGCTTCGAGCTCGGTGAGGCGTGGGGGATCGAGGACCCTGCTCCTGGCCTCGGCCCGGCCCTCCTCGGAATCGGCGAGGCCCAAAGACTCAAGAACGCGGGCCGCATCAGCCCTCGCGGTATCGCGCGCCTCGGCGCTGCGCGACCATTCGTCGATGGCCCCGTTCGCGCCTTCGAGCTGAGCGAGCACTCCCGACAGTCCCTCGTCGAGATCGCTGAGCGAGTCGAATCCCTCGTGAGCGGCGGCGCACCTCGCGGCGTCCTCGTCGATGCCCTCGCGGAGCGCCTGAAGGCGCGTGCGCTCTTCGACGAGGAGCTCGCTCACCGCTGAGAGCTCGGGGCGCAGCTTCTCGACCGCGTCGCGCCGGGATGCGAGCTCCTCGGCGATGCTGCTCAGACGCTCATCGATCGCGTTCAGACGCGCGGAGTCGGCCTCGGCGTCCGCCGCGAGTCGCGCGAGTTCCTCGGCCGGCGCTCCCGCGCGTTCCGAGGCCGATGCGGCTTCGCTCCTCGCCTCGGCCTCGCGGCGATTCGCTTCGCCGAGTGCGGCGTCCGCCTCATCGCGCGCATGGTCCAGGGCCTTGAGATCGGCTCTGGTGAGCAGCGCCGTGTCGATGGGGGCCGCGGGCGCCGGATGCGCAGTCGAACCGCAGACGGGACAGGCCTCGCCGTCTTCGAGCTCGGCGGCGAGCACGGCGCCCGTCTGCCGGAGCCAGGCCTCGTGGGCCTCGTGGGCGCGCGCCGCGGCCTCGCGAGAGGCGGTGCGGGCGGCGGCGCTACCCGCAGCGCATTCTTCTACGCGCTCGAGCAGGCCGGGGAGTGATTCCGCCGCCTGCACGCGCGGGGCGAGGCTCTTGAGGCGTTCGGGGGCGCCTTCAAGGCTCGTGCGCTCGAGTCGAAGGGCGCGCTCCCGGGCCTCGAGTTCAGCGAGCACCAGGGGGATCGATTCGAGTCCTTCGGCGATGCGGCGCCTCTCCTCTTCGCGTTTCACGATCAGCGCATCGAGTTCATCCGCCTGATCGCGGCGTGCGGCGAGCCCGGCTTCGAGTCCGAGGAGCTCGCGGATCGCGCTGCGGCGCTCGGTCCTTCGCAGGGATGACTCCCGTATCGTCCGACGCGCCGACTCCGCCCATGGGGCATCGGGAGCGCCCTCGGGAAGAAGCACCTCGGGGGCGAGGCGATGCGTTGCTTCGATCGCCTCGTCAAGAGCGGCGGCCGAACTCGCATGGCGCTCGCGGGCCCTCTCCTCGGCATCGAGCAGGGGCATGATCGGGGCGGCTGAACGCGAATGCGCGAGCGCCGCCCTCGCCGCGTTGACCCGCTCCGTCCTGCTCTCAAGCGCCTCCTTCTTCACCTCGAGCTCGGCGCGCCGGACGATCAGGGCGTTGAGGGCCTCAGCCGCACTGAGTGCGCCGCGGGCCCCGTCGAGGCGCTCCTGGGCTCGGGGGAGCTCGGCCCGCGCCGCGGCTTCGCGCTCCCTCGCGGATCGCGCGACGCCGGCGGCCGCCCGGCGTGAGGGCTCGCCGTCCTGGGCGAGGGCGAGGCCGGCCTCAGGGGGCGCATCGTCCTCACCGCCCCCGGCCTGGGACATCACGTGGAGGAAGGCGTTGAGGCAGCGCGCTTCCGCATCGGCGACCAGGGCCTTCGAATTGCTTCCGGCGGCGACGAGATCGCGCTGCAGCTCCCTGTAGATGCGCGTGTCGAAGATATCGGAGAGCACCGCTTCACGGTCCTTCGAGGAGGCCGTCAAGAATTCTGCGAACTTCCCCTGGGGGAGGACCACCGTCTGGAGGAACTGCTCCTTGCTCAAGCCGACGAGGTCGCGAATCGCGGGGTCCACCTGGCGTGCACCGCGCTCGACGGCCCCGACCGTGCGGAAGCCGTCCTGCGCGTCCGGATCCTCCACGACCCTGACGAGGGTCACGGGCTCATTTCTGGGGCTCTTGCGGCCCTTCGGAATGTAGGAGGGGAAGCGGCGCACCTGATAGATCCCCGAGGAGACCTCGAAGACGAGATCGACCTCGGAGTGCACGCTGGGCGCCGCGAGATCGGAGCGCAGCCGGTCCTTGGAGGAATCCTTCAGACGCGCGACGTCGCCGTACAGGGCGAAGGTGATCGCATCGATGAGCGTCGACTTGCCGGCCCCCGTGGGCCCTTCCAGGAGGAAGAGGCCCGAATCGTCGAAAGCGGTGAAATCGATGACTTCAGTGCCGGCGAAGGGGCCGATCGCGGTGAAGGCGAGGCGGTGGAGCTTCACTTGGTCCTCCCGATGCGGATGCGGGCCCACATGCCGTCGAGAACGGCGGCCTCTTCATCGTTGAGCGCACGCCCGCCGACCGTCGCGAAGAACTCGGAGGCGACCTCGGAGGGCTCCCGGTCGCTGCGAGCGGCTCGGGGGGCGCTCTGGGGATCGGCGGAGCCGAGGTGCTGGATGACGAGCGCATGGGGGTACACCTCGCGCAGACGCGCGATCATGTTCTCCGGCCGGGCGGCGTCGAGCACGCTGATCGAGCAGTAGGCGCGAGGCGCTTGAGGATCGGGGGAGGCCAGGAGGTCGTCCATGAATCCTTGGAGGCGGACGACCGGGCGATGCGCGCGAAGGGTGATGAGCTCGGGGGTCACGGGCGCGGAGCCTGTGTCGATGAGGACCATCGACTTGTCCGCGCCCGCCTCCGAGAACGAATAGGCGATCGGCGAGCCGGAGAAGCGGATCGGCATGGAGGCCCCGCGGATCTCCTGAGGACGATGGAGGTGACCCGCCGCGACGTAGACGACCCCGAGGTCGACGGGCTCCTCGCCGCCGAGGGCGTCGAAGACGGCCGCGGGGACCGCGCATGCCCCGCCGACCTCGATGTCGCGCTCGGAATCCGAAGCGGTCCCCCCGGTGAGGAATGCGTGGACCATGAGGACCGCGGGCCGGGCATCGCCGAGGCCGCGACGCCGCACGAGATCGCATCGGACCCTGCGCAGGGCCGCGGACACGACCGCCTCGTGGGAGCGCGGGAGCGGATCGGGCCGCTCCGATTCCGAGGACGGAGGATCGGCCAGGACATGGCGGACCAGGTCGGGTTCGAGATAGGGGATCGGGTAGACGAGGCAGCCGTCGTCCGGGTCCCCGCATTCGACCGCCGTGCCGATCGTCTCGGGGTCGGTCACGACGACGAGACGATCCGACAATAGCTTCGCGAAGAGCCCGAGCCTGGCCGGGCCGTCATGATTCCCCGAGGTGATGATGACCCTGGCACGCCCGGTGAGGCGCTCGAGAAGGGCGTTCGTCTGCGAGATCGCCTCCACGGGAGGGACCGCGCGATCGAAGAGATCGCCGCTGATGAGCACGAGGTCGACCGCGCGCTCCTCGACGGCTTCGAGCAGCTGGGCGAAGAAGGCGTCAACGGATCGGGCGAGGTCGGCGCCGTGGAGGGTCCGACCGATGTGCCAATCCGAAGTGTGGAGAATCCGCATGCCCCAAGTGTCGCCCAAGCCATGGGCATTTGCCGCACCGCGCATGCGCCGGCCCGGCTGCAGCGCGCTCAGTCCTCCGCGCGCTCGCGCGAGGGCCAATCGAGGGCCGCGAGCACCTCGTCGTGCACGAGGCCGTTCGTCGCCAGCGCGCATCCGCCCCAGGGGCCGTCCTGGCCGTCCAAGGACGTGAAGCGCCCGCCGGCCTCGACGACGATCGGGACGAGCGCGGCCATGTCGTACACCTCGAGCTCGGGCTCCATCGCGCAATCGACCGCGCCCTCGGCGACCAGCATGTAGGACCAGAAATCCCCGTAGGCGCGAGTCCGCCAGAACGCCGACTGGAGCCTGAGGAACTGCGATCCGCGATCGGCGTGCAGCCACCCGTCGAGGGAGGAGTAGGAGAGCGAGGCGTCCTCGACCCTCGCGACGCCGGAGACCGAGATGCGCCTGCCCGTGAACAGGGAGGTGCCCGTCCAGGCGCCCTGCCCCTTCGCCGCCCACCAGCGGCGTTTGAGCGCCGGAGCCGAGACGACTCCGACGACGACTTCCCCGTTCTCCACCAGGGCGATGAGCGTCGCCCAGACCGGAACCCCGCGGACGAAGTTCTTGGTGGCGTCGATCGGATCGATGATCCACTGGCGCGAGGAGCGCCCCGAAACGCCGCGCTCCTCACCGAGGATCGCGTCCCGCGAGCGCGCGTGCGACAACTGCTTGCGCAAGGCGTCCTCGACCGCGCGATCGGCGTCGGTCACGGGCGTGAGATCCGGTTTCGCCTCCACCACGAGGTCCGATGCGCCGAAGCGCGCGAGGGAGATGCTGTCGGCCTGGTCCGCCAGGACGTGGGCGAGCCGAAGATCGTCGTTGTACGGCGCGGTGTTCATGCCCTCACGCTAGCGCCTCCGGGCCCGCTGCCCTCGCGCAAGCGCCGATGACGCCGCAGATCGCGAGGAGCCGGAGCCGGATCGGCAAACGCTCGACGCGGCGGCCGACTGCCCGCGAAGGGCGCCGAGAAGGCGATCACGGGCGGGCGAGGGCGGTCCGCTCACTTCCCCCCCTGTCCAGGGTGTCGCCCTCGTATCGGGCCATCACCTCGGTGATCGGGCCGTCGTGAACGAGGCTCCCGCCCTTGAGGTACAGGCCCCGCGTGCAGAAGCGCTTGAGGTCCTTCGCCGAGTGGGAGACGAGGAAGAGGGTGCAGCCCTGATCGAGGCGCTCCTGGATCCGCGCGTAGCACTTGTCCTTGAAGGCCTGGTCGCCGACGGCCAGGACCTCATCGACCATGAGGATCGGCGCGTCCAGGCTCGAGATCACGGAGAAGGCGAGACGGACCTTCATCCCCGAGGAGTAGTGGCGGAAGGGCGTGTCGAGGAACTCCCCGACGCCGGAGAACTCGACGATCTCGTCGAATCGCTCCGCGATCTCCTTCGGGCTCATCCCGTGCAGGCCCGCGGACAAGGAGATGTTCTCCCTCCCGGTGAGCTCGGGGACGAAGCCCCCGGTGATCTCGATGAGCGGCGCGGTCGCCTCGCGCACCTCGATCGTGCCCTCGTCGGGGATCATGACGCCCGCGACGAGCTTGAGCAGCGTGGACTTGCCCGAGCCGTTGCGGCCGACCACGCCGATGGCCTCCCCCGGTTCCACGGTGAAGGACACGTCGCGCAGGGGCTCGGATCCGCAGATCGCATAGGTGTAGTGGCGGTGGGCGTTCGTGAGGTTCGGCGACCCCCACTTCCCGAAGCGTGAATAGCCGACGTCCTTGAACCCCGATCCGGCGTGCCACGCCTCGATGATCGTGTGATTCCCGTCGACGGGGAAGGAATCGAGGAGGACGAAGTAGTCGTTGACGATGATCGTCCCCGCCGATCCCATGAGCCAGGCGAGCCTGAGGGCGGACTTGCGATCCGACATCGCCTCGGTGCGGAAGGAGTAGAGGAACTCGAAGCGCTCGTCGAGGTCCCGCTCGACATCCGGTCGCGGATCGTCCGCAGATTCCCCTGAAGGCCGGGGCGGGCCTCGGAGGCGAAGAGGATCGTCCCGCCCCGATCCGGGTGGAGCGCGATCGAGGCGCGATAGGCCGCGATGAGGCAGGAGCGCTTCACGGCCCTCCAGGCCCCGGCGGCGAAGAGCCCCGCCCTCGTCCGAAGCGCGGAGCCGGCGGGCGGGCGGACGAAGGAGAAGACGCGCAGGACGAACTCGGGTTCGAGCGCTCCGATCCCCGGTTCGACCACGTAGGCGCGGCGGTTCGCATCGTGGAGGAAGGGCCGGGAGGCATCGTCGAGGGAGCCCAGCAGGGCGAAGTCGCATCCGACGCGGTGCCAGCCCTCGCCGTCGAAGGCCGCGATCCGTCACGTCGCATCCGGAAGGGGCTTGCGCTGCTCGAAGTTCGTCACATTGATCGTGAGGTGCCATGTATCGGGATCGACCCGATGCGCTTCGACGGGGCGGAGGGCGTCGCACTCGCGTCGGAGGCCGAAAGCCGCAGGGGCGGCTTCCACGACCGGATCCACGTCCAGCTCGTCGTCCGGAGCGCGCGGAGCCTCGTCATGCGCCCGAGCCCGGGGCGCCATGCGGACGTCGATGCGCAGGAGGACGCGCTCCCAGGAGACGCCGACGACCTCGAAACGGGAGGAGGCCAGGGGCGGGAGGACACGAGTAACCATAGGAGCGAACAGGGCCCCTTCCCGACGACGGAACCTCCGGCGATTATACGCGGGAGGGCCCCGCGCTCCCGGAAAGGGAAGCGATCACGGAACGGTTGCGAATCGGGGCGCACGTCCGAAAAACCGCGTTGTGCGACGAATCCGCGGCCCGAATGGATACTCATGAACGCATGACCCATGCTTCGATCGCGGCGGTCGTCGTTGCCTTCAACCGGGCCACGATGTTGCGCGACACGCTCGACGCGCTCGCGGCCCAGACACGGCGACTCGATGACGTCATCGTCGTCGATAACGCCTCCTCGGACGAGTCCGCCCAGGTCGCGCGCGGGCACCGCGTCGTCACCGACGTCGTGCCGATGGAGCGCAACATCGGCGGGGCCGGCGGTTTCGCCGTCGGAATCGCGCGGGCGATCGCGCGCGGCGCCGAATTCGTGTGGCTCATGGACGACGACACCGTCCCCTCGCCGACCGCCCTGGCGGAGCTGTGCCGCGCGCACAGGGACTACCCCGGTCAACCGGCGGTCCTCGCCTGCCGCGCCGATTGGATCGACGGCCGCGAGCACCCCATGAACACGCTGCGCGAGCGCTTCCTCGTCGACCCGCTCCTGCGCCGGCGCGCGGCGATCGCGGGGGCCCGGCAGATCCGCACGGCCTCCTTCGTCGCGATCCTCATCGACGCGCGCGCGATTCGCGAGGAGGGCCTGCCCGTTGCCGATTACTTCCTCTGGAACGACGATTTCGAGTACACGGCGCGCCTGCTGCGCAGGCGCGTGGGGCTCTACGTCGATGCGGCCAGAGTCGAGCACCGGACGAACGCCTTCGCCAACTCCACGGACGTCGATCCGGGACCGCGCTTCGTCAACGAGGTGCGCAACAAGGTCTGGGCCTTCACCCGCTCCAGGGCCTTCAGCCCGGTGGACACCCTCGTCTTCGGCCCGGCCACCGCCTTGCGGTGGATCCGGATGATCGCGAAGTCCGCGCAGCGCCGCGAGAGGCTCCGCGACCTGCGCGAGGGGATCGTCAGGGGGTCGAGGACGCCCCGGCCGACCGCTGAGGTTCTCTGGAACACGCCCGTCGGCCGCCAGGCCGCGGTCCTCGAAGCGGGGGCCGCCACGCGGATCCCGCCGAGGAGGGCCCAGGGCCCCGTCGATTTCGCGGTCCTGCTGCCCGTGTGGGCGGGGGACGCCCCCGAGTACTTCGAGCGCTCCTTGCGATCGGTCGGCGCCGACCAGACGCGCAAGGCGTCCCTGCTCCTCATCGTGGCCGACGGGCCGGTCGACGCGAGGATTAACGAGATCCTGTCCGACTGCCAGTCGGGGGCGCGCGAGGATCTCACCGGGGGAGTCCCGGTCGAGGTCGTCCGCATCGCCGAGAACCGGGGGCTGGCGAACGCCCTCAACAAGGGCCTCGAAGCCTGCCCCTACGAGGTCGTCGCCCGAGTCGACGCCGACGACGTCTCCCTCCCGCATCGCTTCGCCATGCAGCTGCCGCTCATCGAGGAGGGGTTCGAACTCATCGGCTCGGCGATTGCCGAGTTCGACGCCGATGAGGCCGAGACCGGCCTGGTCCGGCGCATGCCGCTCGAAGCGCGCGAGATCCGCGAGACGATCACCGTGCGCGATCCCTTCAACCATCCGACCGTCGTCTACACGAAGAGCGCGGTCGCGAAGGCCGGGGGCTATGAGCACGTCGACCGCATGGAGGACTACTGGCTCTTCGCCCGAATGGTCTTAGGGGGCGCCGCGTGCTGCAACATCCAGCAGCCTCTCGTCCTCTACCGGATCGGCGACGGCGCCTACACGCGCCGCGGCGGGGCGTCCATGTTCCGATCCGAGATGGCGCTCCAGCGCCTCCTCGTGGAGCGCGGCCTCATCGGACCGCTGCGGTGGGCGCGCAACGTCGCGGTCCGCGGCGGCTACCGTCTGGTACCCGCGTCCCTTCGCAAGGCCCTGTATCAGAACGTCGGCAGGATCGTCTGGTTCCGGTAGAGCCCGTCGGCTTGAGCCCGTTCGGATCGGGGCCCGCCGGGTGATCGCGCCCCGCCGCCGGGATTCAGCGCCCGCAGCAGTGGGGCGCCCGCGGGCGCGGGGTCAGCGGGCCGCTTTCGCCGAGGCCTCGGCGGTCGCCACGGCCTCGAGGAGGCGCCGAACCGAAGCCGCGAGGGCGGACCTGCGCGCGCTCTCAGCGGGATCCGCCGCAGCGCAGGGGGCGTCTCCGCGGATCCAGGCGTCGATCGCGCAGCTCGGCTCCTCGGCCGCATGGGAGCACAGCGGGAGGCAGAACCGGGTCGCCTCATCGACCTCCGGGAAGACGCCGAGGACGTCCGACACCTCCACGTGGCCCAGGCCGAAGGAGCGGACGCCGGGCGTGTCGACGATCCAGCCGCCCTCGGGAAGCTCGAAGGCCTGCGAGGAGGTCGAGGTGTGGCGCCCCCGGCCCGTCACCTCGTTGACGTGCCCGACGGCGCGATTCGCGTCCGGCACCAGCGCATTGATGAGGGTCGACTTGCCCACGCCCGAATGGCCGACGAGGACGGAGAAGCGGTCCTTCAAAGCCCCGCGCAGGTCCTCGAGCCCCTCCCCGGGCGCGTCCGAACGTGTGACGATCGTGCGCAGGCCGAAGGGGGAATAGGCGTCGAGGAGCCCGTCGGGGGAGGCGAGGTCGGCCTTGGTGAGGCACAGCAGGGGCTCCAGACCGGCCTCGTAGGCCGCGACGAGGCAGCGGTCGATCATGCCCGTGCGCGGCGGGGGATCCGCCAGGGCCACGACGATGCACATGATCTCCGCGTTCGCCACGATCGCCTTCTCGCCCTTCGCGTCGGGCGCGTCCTCCAAGGAGCGGCGCAGGACCGAGGCGCGCTCCTCGACGGCGACGATCCGGGCCAAGGTGTCGTGGCGGCCCGACAGATCGCCCGTGGCGCGCACGAGGTCGCCCATGATGACCGAACCGCGGCGCAGCTCCTTCGCGCGGACGGCGAAGACGCGGACCTCCGACTCCTCGAGGCGAAGCGTGTAGCGGCCGCGATCGACGCCGATGACGCGGGCGAGCGGCTCGCGCGACCAATCGGGACGGACCTTGGTGCGCGGACGCGAGGACTTGCCCGCCCGGACCTTGACGCGCGGATCATCGGTTCCGATATCGCGCCTCATGCGCTCCTCCCGGATGACACGCACGCCCGCCAGAGCTCGGGGAAATCGGGGAGGGTCTTCGAGGTCGCCGCCACGTCGTCGAGGGTCGTCCCCGGAGCGCGAAGGCCGAGGATCGCGGCGAAGGTCGCCATCCGGTGATCGCCCCACGCGCGGTGCGCGGCGGGCTTCAGGGGGCCGGGGGCGATCTCGAGTCCGTCATCGTGCTCGACGACCCGCGCGCCCGCGGCGCGCAATCCGCTTGCGAGGGCCTTGAGGCGGTCGGTCTCGTGACCGCGGAGGTGGGCGATGCCCCGCAGTCGCGAGGGGGTCTTCGCGCAGGCGCAGATCGCCGCCAGTGAGGGCGCGAGCTCCCCGATGTCGGACATGTCGATGTCGATCCCCGTCAGGGCATCGGCCTCGGGGCCGCGCAGGACGAGCCCGGCCCCTTCGCGTTCGCAGCGCGCCCCCATCGCGGTGAGGATGCGCCTCCAGGCGTCGCCCGCCTGCGTCGTCGCTTCGGGCCAGTCGGGAATCCTCACTTCGCCTCCGCAGACCATCGCCGCAGCGAGGAAGGGCCCGGCGTTCGACAGATCCGGCTCGATGACCTCGTCAAGGGGGGCGGGCCGGCCCGGTTCGACGCGCCAGGCGGAGTGCGGTTCGGCGGCGATCCTCTCGATCCGGCAGCCGCGGCGCACGAGGGCGGCTACGGTCATCTCGATGTGGGGCGCGGAGACCAGGCGCCCGGGGGCGCGCACCTCCAGGGGCGCGTCGAGCAGCGGAACGGTGAGGAGGAGGGCGGAGAGGAACTGCGAGGACTCCCCAGCGTCCACTTCGACCCATCCGCACTCCGGGACGCGCAGCGGCCCTCGGATCGTGAAGGGGAGGCGCCCGGGGGCGCCTTCGAAGGAGATGCGCGCCCCGAGGTCCTCGAGGGCGGCGAGGAGGGGGGCGAGGGGGCGTTCACGGGCGGCACTGTCCCCGTCGAAGCGGGCCGGGGCCGCCGAGAGGGCGGCGAGGGGGGGAAGGAAGCGCATGACCGTGCCCGCGAGGCCGCAGTCGATGCTCGCGCTCCCCTCGCGCTCGCCGTCGAGGGGCGTCACGCTGAGCGGATCGCGGCCGACGGGGGAGAGCACGGCCCCCAGGGCTTCCAGGCCCGCGGCGAACAGGCGCGTGTCGCGCGAGTCGAGGACGCCGTGAAGGCGGGAGGGGCCGCTCGCGATCGCCGCGAGGTGCAGGGCGCGCGCCGACAGGGACTTCGAGCCCGGCAGGCGCACGGTCGCGCGGATCGGGCCCTGGGATGCCGGCGCCGTCCAGTGCGTCATCGAGCCGCTTCCGCGCGCGGGGCGCAGCGGCGTCGCTCGATTTCACGCACCGCCGCGATGCGCTCGCGCTGCACCTTCCGGTTCGACATCCTCCATGCGACCGAAGGCTCGCCGACGCGGTCCGTCGAGGCGATCGCCAGGCCGCCGACGAGGGCGAGGCGGCGCGCGAGTTCGGAGGCGAGGGCGACGCGCTCCTCGCGGTTCTCGCCCCTCCACACGGGGGCGTTGACGAGCGCCATGGGAAGACCGATCCCGGCGAGGAGGGCCGCGGAGGTCCGCGGTGCCCGGCCGGTGGCGAAGGCGACGCCCGCCGCGATCGACGCGGCCCCGAGAACGCGGGTCATCAGGCGAAGATCCTCTTCCTCGAGCCCGGCCCCGGGGGCGATGCGCTCGGCGATCGGGAGGACGAAGGAGGCCCTGGCGACGTGATCGGCGGGGTTGAGCAGCGCGGAGATCCCGTCGTGGATGAAGGGGGCGGCCAGGAGCGGGCGCGCAACGGTTCTCAGGATGTTCATGCCTCCATTGTCGAGCCCCCGGGGCTGTTTCGTCGACCACAACGCGCGCGTGCGCGGAATAGGGGCGCGGGCCGGGGCGTTCACGGGGCATGAGGGATCCGCTGACCGTGAACCGCCGCGGGACGGGCGCTAGGCTGAAGCGCGATGAAGGAGATCAGTCAGGACGGGGGAGCCTCGCCCGGGGACGGCCGCGGCGCGCTGCGGGAGCGCTTCGCCCGCGAAGCGCTCCCGCACGCCCGCAAGCTGTATGCGGCGGCGCTCACGATGACGCGCGACCCCCACAACGCCGAGGACCTCGTGCAGGAGACCTTCCTCAGGGCGTTCTCGAGGTTCGAGACCTTCGAGGAGGGGACGAACATCCGCGCATGGCTGTACAGGATCCTCACGAACGCCTTCATCTCGGCGTACCGCAAGGAGAAACGAGGACCGCTCATCGCCTCGGACGAGGGCCTGGAGGATTGGCAGCTCGTCGAAGCGGCCTCCCACGATCCGATCGGCCTCAAGTCCGCCGAGGTGGAGGCGCTCGCCCGCATGCCCGCCGAGGCGATACGTTCGGCGATCTTCTCGCTCAGCGAGGACCAGCGGGCGGTCCTGGTGCTGGCCGATGTCGATTCCCTGAGCTACAGGGAGATCGCGTCCGCATTGGGCATCCCGCTCGGAACGGTGATGTCGCGCCTCCATCGGGCGCGGGCGAATCTGCGGCGATCGCTGGCGGGCCTGGCCGGGGAGTACGGGATCGGAGGAGACGGCGATGAGTGACGCGAACCCCTGCGAGCAGCTCCGTGCGGCGCTCGAGGACATCGTCGATTGCGAGGAGTGCCAGGATGCGGCGGCGCTGTTCGATTCCGGGGAGCTCGAGGGCGTTTCTTCGTCTCAGCGCCTCCTGCTCCTCGCGCACGCGCGGGGCTGCCCGGATTGCGCGGACGCGCTTGAGGCCGAGAGGCACCTGCGGGGTCTCGTGCGCTCCTGCCTGGCGGAGGCCGGGCCGAGCGACCTCGAAGAGAGGATCCTCGCCCGCTTGAGCGCGATGCCCGAAGGCGCGGGCGCGGAATCCTTCCAGTGATGTGCGTCGCCGCGGGGCGCGGGCTGTTGGCCTCGGGTCGCGATATGTGGGACACTGTCCGGGTTGAATCCGACCGATGGGAGATCGAAATGTCGAAGAGGGGCCGCAAGCGTCGCGATCGTCGCAAGCGCGGCGCGAACCACGGCAAGCGTCCGAACGCCTGAGCCGAAGAGGATCGCGCAGGACCCGGTGACCCTTGTCGCCGGGTCTTCGCATATCCGGCCCAGCCCGTCGGATCGCCGCTCCTCTCCTTTGGCGCCCTTCGTCCCGCTTCTGCGCCACGCCCGCAACAGGCGCCAGGGGTCAGGGCCTGCCGATCAGGAGCGCATCGAGATCCACGACGCCGGTGCGCAGGGCGTACAGGACGAGCTGGACGCGATCCCGCGCCCCGGTCTTGAGGAGCAGATGCGAGACGTGCGTCTTGATGGTCGGCATCGACACCCACAGCCGGTCGCACATCTCCTGATTCGTCAAGCCCTGAGCGATGAGGCTCAGGACCTCCAGCTCCCGTTCGGTGAGGTCCTCGGAGGGGGCCTCGCCCCCGGCGGCCCGCACCCGGGCCGAGCTTCCGGTGCTCGAAGGGGGAGCTTCCCGCATCGCCCGGATGAGACGACGGGTCGGCCCGGGCGAGATCACGGAGTCGCCGGAGGCGACGGTGCGGATCGCATCGATGAGGACGGCCGGGGGAGTGTTCTTCAGGAGGAATCCCGAGGCCCCCGCCTCGATGGCGCCGAGGACGTAGCCCTCGGTGTCGAAGGTCGTGAGGATGACGATCCTGCCCGGAAGGCCCCTGGCGACGACGCCCCGGGTCGCCTCCAATCCGTCGCAGACGGGCATCTGCACGTCGAGGAGGAGGACGTCGACGGGCGTCCGGGCGGCGAACTCGAGCGCCTCGCCGCCGTCGCGCGCCTGCCAGGCGACCTCCATGCCCTCCTGGGCGTCGAGGAGCATCGCCAGTCCGGCGGAGAAGAGCGGCTCGTCGTCGGCCATTCCGATACGGATCATCCCCTCACCCCCGCCGTCGCCGGGCCCGGGACGGGAAGACGGGCGTGAACGAGCCAACGGCCATCGCTGCCGCGCCCCGCGTGGAGCGACCCGCCCAGGGATTCCGCGCGCTCGCGCATCGTCTCCAGGCCCGCCCCGGCCCTCGCAGCGGGTGCGCAGGCCCCGGGGGATCGTTTCTCTTCGGAGAAGACGGACAGCTCGATCCCGGCATCGTCGACGCGCAGATCGACGATGATCGGGTCAGCGCCGTGCCTCGCCGCGTTCGAGAGGGCCTCCCGGAGGATCCCCGAGACGGCGTCTTCCGCAACAGCCGGGATCGGCGCTGAGGCCCCGATGCGGAGGATCACCTCGCGGCCCGCCGAGCGGAGGGCCTCCGCCAGGACGATGAGCTCGGCGAGCCCGTTCCGCGGCGCCGGGGGAGGGGAGGCGGAGAGAGCCCCCTCCTCTTCGCATCCGGCGTCCGCCCCGGTCGAAGAGCGCGGATCGGGGGCCGTCCCGGGCGCGTCATCCCTCAGCACGTCGACCAGGCGCCGCACATCGTCGACGCCGACCCGGCTCATCTCCCCGATGGTCGTCAGGGCCGCTTCTGCCCGCGCCGGGTCGTTCCCGAGCACGGCCTTCGCGCCCTCGGCCTGCATCCCGATCACCGCCAGGGAGTGGCCGAGGACGTCGTGCACGTCGCGCGCAATCCGCTGGCGCTCCTCGATGACCGCCAGGCGCCTGCGGTCCTCCGCGTGAGCGGCGGTCTCCTGGGCGTGAACGGCGAGTTCTTCGGCCCGGGCGATCATCTGCTCCACGCGGTCCCGCGCGCGTCTGCGGTTCAGGCCCCACAGGTAGGCGGCTCCGATGAGGGACCAGGCGGTGACGAGGACGAACATGAGCCTGGACCACGTCTCCACCTCCTCGTTGAACAGCGGGGAGATGCGCAGCACCGTCGCCGCCGAGCCGAGGGCCATGACCGCGAGCAGGCCCCAGGACCACGGGCGGGAGATCCTCGAGCCGATGGTCTCGGCCGCGACGAGGCAGCTCGCGACCGCCAGGACCGACAGGGAGTCGAAGAGGAGCAGATGGGCGGCCAGGGCCGCTTCGACGGCGATCACGCTGAGCAGCGGCCGCCTCGTGCGCACCGCGGTCGCGGCGCAGCACGTGAGGGTGAAGCCCCAGAACAGGCAGCCGATGGCCCCCGTCGAGCCGAGGGCTGCGGCGATCGAGGTGCCGTCGGGCATGAAGGCGCGCGGATTCGCCGCGGTGACGAAGGCGAAGAGGCACGCGGTCACGAGGTCCGCGGTGCGCAGGCGGGGGAGGCGGGGCAGGGGCACGCCCCTTACGCTAGCCCCTCGTGCACCCGCTCTCCTCATCCCCCGGTATGAGAAGCGCGCAGAAAGGGGAGGGCGAAGATCAGACCCCCGTCCGATGACCCGCGCCGGCCGGGCGTCTTGGATGGGAGGCATGAACGAACACGACGCAGCGCCGCGAATCGGCGCCCCCGCACTGACCACTCACGGCCTGACGAAGGCCTTCGGCGGCAGGACCGTCGTCGACTCCCTCGATCTGACGATCCCGAGGGGCGCGGTCTACGGCTTCATCGGCCCCAACGGCTCCGGCAAGTCGACGACGATGAAGATGCTCCTCGGCCTCCTCAACCCGAGCTCCGGGCACGTCGAGGCATTCGGCGGACGCGTCGACAGGCGCACCCTGCCCGCCCTCATGGCCCGCACCGGGTCGATGATCGAGCAGCCGCCCGGCTACGGGCACCTCACCGGCGAGGAGAACCTCAGGATCGTCCAGCGCCTGCGCGGCCTGAGCGACGCGGATATCGACCGCGCCTTCGACCTCGTCTCCCTGTCCGAGCACCGCCGCAAGCTCGTCAAGGCGTACTCCCTCGGCATGAAGCAGCGCCTCGGCATCGCCATGGCGCTCGCCCACCGCCCCGATCTCCTCGTCCTCGACGAACCGACCAACGGCCTGGACCCCGCGGGCATCGAGGACATGCGGGCCCTCTTGAGGGGCCTCGCCGATGAGGGGGTGACGATCATGGTGTCCAGCCACCTCCTCGATGAGATCGACCGCACCTGCACCGTCCTGGGCATCCTCTCCCAGGGGCGGCTCGTCTTCCAGGGCACTCGCGCCGAACTCATGTCCCGCTCCATCCCCGATCTCGTCATCGTCTCCTCCGACCCCGTCTTAGTCGCAGACCCCGCGATGCTCGCGGGTCTGGGCGGGCGAATCGTGCCCGACGAGGACGAGGGCGTCCGGCTGGCCGATCTCACGCGCGAGGGCGGGGCGGAGCTCCTGCGCCGCCTCGCCCTCGCCGGTGTCGAGGTGTACGAGGCCCGGCGCGCCGGGCGCACCCTCGAGGAGGTCTTCATGGACCTCACCGGAGCGGAGGGCGGACTGCGATGAGCGCTTCGACGCGTGCCCTGCCCTCCGGGCGGGCCCTCTTCGCCTCGGAAGCCGCCAAGAGCCGGCGTCTTCGACTGCCCCTCGTCATCGCCGTGTGCATCGCAGTCGGCTACATGCTCTCCCTGCCGCTGCGCCCCTCCGAACGGGCGCGCCTGCTCGAACCGGACATCTGGCAGAGCCTCCTCATGTCCTACACGATCATGAACAGCCTCATCTCGCCGATCCTCATCTCGTTCGTCTCCTCGCGCCTCGTCGACGTCGAGCATTCGGGGCGCGGCTGGACCTTCCACGCCGCCCAGGGGGTCGGCATCGGGCGCCTGTGCCGCATCAAGTTCGCCCTCCTCGCCCTGCTCGTGGCGACGGGCGTCAGCATCCAGAGCCTCGGCTTCGTCGGGATCGTCAAGGCCCTCGGATGCGTCCAGCCCCTCGACGCGGGCGTGTGGGCGGGGTACACGGCGTGCCTCATCGGCGTCGACCTCGCGCTCGCGGCCCTCCACATCCTCCTGTCTGCGGCCGTCGACAACCAGGTCGTGAGCGTCGGCATCGGATTCATCGGCTCCCTCGTCGCCTTCTACATGTTCCTCTTCCCCTCCGGCGTCGCCCGCCTCCTGCCCTGGGGCTACTGGGCGATGATCTCGCGGACCTCCATGGTCTACGAGGGGGCGGGGGCGGCCCGCGTCGTCCTCGTCGAGCCCGAATGGCCCTGGATCGCCGGATACCTCATCCTCATCGCAGTCGTCTTCTTCGCCGTCTGCGCCCGATTCGATCGCAAGCAGGTGACCCAATGACCCCCGTTCCCCGCGCCGGCGCCCGGCCGGCCTCCCTCGTCGGAGCAGAGCTCCTCAAACTGCGCCGCAGCCCGGCCTGGTTCCTCGCCGCCCTCATCCCCGCGATGGCGGTCGCCACGGGCGCGATCAACTTCTCGCAGAACGCCGGAGCTCACCTGGAGGCCACGTGGGTGGCCTACACGAGCCAGACGACCCTCTTCTACGGACTCGTCTTCGCGACCCTGACGATCAGTCTCCTCGCCGCCGCGGTGTGGCGCCCCGAGCATCGGACGAGCACGTGGAACCTCGTTGCCTCCTCCGGGCACCCGCGTTGGGCGCTCGTGGGGGCGAAGAGCCTGGTCGTCCTCGTGCCCTTCGCCTTCGCCCAAGTCGTCTTCACAGGACTCACCTGGGCCGTCGGGACCTTCCTCTTCGAGATCGACGGGACGATGCCCCTCGCCTTCGTCGGCGCCAATGCGATCAGCGTCCTCGCGGCACTCCCCCTGATCGCCCTCCAGTCCGCCGTCGCCTCGCGCCTGCCCGTGTTCATCGCCTCCCCGGCCGCAGGCCTCGTGGGCGCGGTCGTCGGCGTCGGCATGCTCGGCAAGGGGCTCATCGCGGCGTTCCTCTGGCCGCCCTCCCTGCTCACCAGCGCCCTCACCCTCGGCTCCTCGGCCCTTTCCGATGCGGGAAGCCTCGATTGGGCGGGCATCGCCCCGGTCCTCGCCGGTAGCGCGGCCTCGAGCCTCGTGTGCTGGGGGCTCCTCGCCCTGGTGGGCGGTCCCAAGCGCGGCTGAGGGTCGCTCAGGCGTTAGGGCGGCGCCCCGCGTTCGGGGGGCGAGGGCGGGGCGCCGGGCCCCTCACTCGCGCGGGGCCGCTCCCGTCCATTCGTACCACCCCGAGTGCAGGACGAGCCAGGCCATGAGGGCGTAGCCGGATTGGCCCGGAAGGGTCACGCCAGATTCCGTGCGGGCCCTCGAGGCGGCCATGTCCTCGAACCATTGATCGTGCGTGACGAGCGGCGCGTACAGGTCGACGAAGGGCAGTCCGCGCCTGAGGCAGACCTCCGCGCACGAGCGCGACAGCTCCTTCGTCGCCTGCGAGTCCGCCCCCGCCAGGGGAGGCGGGCCCACGACGAAGCAGGGGATCCCCAGGGTCGTCGCGCGATCCGTGATATTGGCGAGGTTGAGGCGGGAGCGCGCTGAACTCGTGCCCGCGGTGACGTCGGCGGCGCCGATGCCGACGATCAGGCCCCGAGGGCCGCCCTGCGCGAGGCGCGCCGCCGCTTCGCCCTCCCAGCGCGCGGACAGCTCCCGGGTCGTCTCACCCGGCCAGGGCAGGGGCATGAGGGTGGGCGGATCGGTGAACTCCGAGCGTGCCAGAACACGTCCGACCCAGCCCAGACCGCGCGAATCCCCGGTCCCGGCGACCAGTTCGTCGCCGATGACGGCCAAGCGCATGGCGCCCCCCTTCGGATCAGCGGTCGAAGGCGCGCCGCAGCAACTCGGCGTTCTGCTCCTTGTGAAGCGATGCGCGTCCGGCCGCGGTCGTCGCGGATTCCGGCCTCGAGACGAGGCGGACCGGCTCCGACCACTCCATGAACATGTTGAGCGCGAGGAAGGGCCATGCCCCCTGGTTCTTCGGCTCGTCCTGAACCCACACGAGTTCGGCCGATCCGTAGGGGGCGAGGGCCGCGAGGACCTCGTCGTTGGCCAGGGGGTAGAGCTGTTCGAGCCGGATGATCGCCGTACGGCGATCCTGGCGGGCCTCGCGCTCTCTTACGAGGTCATAGTAGACGCGGCCCGTGCACATGAGGACGCGCGTGACCGCCGCGGGGTCGATCGAGGGGTCGGTCTCGCCGATGACTGGGAGGAAGGTCCCGTGCGTGAAGTCCTCGACCGAGGAGGTCGCCGCTCCGAGACGGAGCAGCTGCTTGGGCGTGATCGCGATCAGGGGCTTGCGCGGGCGGGAGTAGGCCTGGATGCGGAGCATGTGGAAGTGGTTCGCCGGGGTTGACGGCTGGATGATCCGCATGTTGTCTTCGGCGGCCAGCTGGAGGTAGCGCTCGATCCTGGCGGAGGAGTGGTCGGGCCCCTGGCCCTCGTAGCCGTGGGGGAGGAGCATCACGAGCGAGGAGCGCTGTCCCCACTTCTGCTCGGCGGAGCAGACGAACTCGTCGATGACCGTCTGGGCGCCGTTCGCGAAGTCGCCGAACTGCGCCTCCCAGAGGGTGAGCGCTTCGGGGCGCTGCACGGAGTAGCCGTAGTCGAAGGCGAGGACGGCGTACTCGGACAGGGGCGAGTCGAGGACGTCGAAGTTCGCCTGGGCGGGCGTGAGGAACTGCAGGGGGGTGAATTCGCGCCCGTCGAGGTGGTCGTGGAGCACCGCGTGGCGCTGGACGAAGGTCGCGCGGCGCGCGTCCTCGCCGGAGAGCCTGACGGGCGTGCCCTCCATGAGCAGGGTGCCGAAGGCGAGGAGCTCCCCGAAGCCCCAGTCGATGGGGCGCTTCCCGTAGGCCATGTCGCGGCGGCGCTCGCACAGCTGCGCCATCTTCGGGTGGGGGGTGAATCCTTCGGGGAAGTTGACGTGGGCGTCGCCGATGCGGCGGATCTCCTCCAGGGAGGTGGCCGAGGTCCAGCCGATCATCATGCCCTGGCCGGGCAGCTGCGATTCGGGCATGACCCAATCGGGGGAGGCGCCGTCGGCGGCGGGGGCGGGGCGCCATCCGCCGTTCTCGCGGGTTTCGCCGAGGATGCGCGACAGTTCGTTCTCGTACTCGGTCGTGAGGTCGCGGGCGTCGTCCTCGGTGAGGCGGCCGCGGCCGACGAGGTTGGAGATGTAGACCGCGCGGGTCGAGGGGATCCGGTTGATGAGCCCGTACATGACGGGCTGGGTCATCGAGGGGTCGTCGCCCTCGTTGTGCCCGCGTCGGCGGTAGCACACGAGGTCGATGATGACGTCCTTGTGGAAGGTCTGCCGGTACTCCCAGGCGAGGCGGGCGACGCGCACGACCTCTTCGGGATCGTTGGCGTTGACGTGGAGGATCGGCACCTGCAGGCCCTTCGCCAGGTCGGTCGGGTAGCGGGTGGACCGGCCGGCGGTGGGGCCGGTCGTGAAGCCGATCTGATTGTTGACGATGACGTGGATCGTGCCGCCGGTCTTGTAGCCGGTGAGCTGGGACATGTTGAGGGTCTCCTGGACGACGCCCTGCCCGATGAAGGCCGCGTCCCCGTGGATGAGGACGGGGATGATGGGGAGGTCGTCGTCGCCGAGCTGGTCCTGCTTGGCCTTCACGATGCCCTCGAGGACGCCGTCGGCGGCCTCCAGGTGCGAGGGGTTCGCGGCCATGTAGACCTTCGTGGCGACGCCGTCGTCGAGCGAGTAGACCCCCCAGGTGCCGAGGTGGTACTTGACGTCGCCGGAGCCCTGGACGGTCGAGCGGTCCTCGGTGCCCTCGAATTCGGAGAAGATCTGGGCGAGCGACTTGCCCGCGATGTTGGCCAGGACGTTGAGGCGGCCGCGGTGCGCCATGCCGATCGCGACTTCGTGGATGCCCCTCCTCGCGGAAGTCGCGAGGATCGCGTCGAGCAGGGGGATGAGGGACTCGCCGCCTTCGAGGGAGAAGCGCTTCTGGCCTACGAACTTCGTCTGGAGGAACTCCTCGAAGGCTTCGGCGCGGATGAGGGTGTCGAGGATGTGGCGCTGCTCCTGTGCGGTCGGCGCCTCGTAGGGGCCCTCGATGCGCTGCTGGACCCAGGTGCGCTGCTCGGGGTCCTGGATGTGCATGTACTCGATGCCGACGGAGCGCGTGTAGGTGTCGCGCAGGCGGGCGAGGATGTCGCGCAGCACCATGTGGTCCTCGCCGCCGAAGCCGCCGGTGGGGAAGGAGCGCTCGAGGTCCCACACGCCCAATCCGTAGCGGGTGATGTCGAGGTCGGGGTGGCGGCGCACCCGGTAGGCGAGGGGGTCGGTGTCGGCGGCGAGGTGCCCGCGCGAGCGGTAGGCGTGGATGATCTCGGCGATGCGGGCGGGCTTGCCCTTCTCGCGCTCGGGATCGTATTCGTGGTCCTGCTCCCAGGTGTAGGGGTAGTGCGGGACGTGCAGGGAGGTGAAGACCCGCTCGTAGAAGCCGTCGAGTCCGGAGAGCTTCTTGTCGACGAGGGCGAGGAACTGCCCCGATGCCGCGCCCTGGATGATGCGGTGGTCGTAGGTCGAGGACATATACATCGTCTTCGAGATGCCCAGCGCTGCGAGCTTCCTGGGGGAGACGCCGCGGTATTCGGCAGGGTAGTCGGTGGCGCCGACGCCGATGATGAGGCCCTGTCCGCGCATGAGGCGCGGCACGGAGGTGGTCGTGCCGAGGGTGCCGGGATTGGTGAGCGACACGGTCGCGCCCTGGAAGTCCGCCGCGCCGAGCTCGCCCTTGCGGGCCCTGGCGACGAGGTCCTGGTAGGCGTCGACGAACTCCCAGAAGGTGAGGGTGTCGGCTTCGCGGATGACGGGCACCATGAGCGTGCGCTCGCCCTTCTTGTTCGTCACGTCGATCGCGATGCCGATGCCGACGTGGGCGAAACGGCGGATGAGGGGCTTGCCCCCGTCGAGTTCGTAACGGACGTTGAGGTCCGGCATCTCGCACAGGGCCTCGATGATCGCGTAGGCGATGAGGTGGGTGAAGGAGATCTTGCCGCCGGTGGTGCGCGCGAGGTGGGCGTTGATGAGGGTGCGGTTCTCGATGAGGAGCTTCGCCGGGACTTGGCGCTGGGAGGTGGCGGTCGGCATGGAGAGCGAGTCGTCCATGTTCTTCGCGGTGGCGCGGGCGACGCCCTTGAGCGCCAGGGCCCCGTCCTCGGTCGTCGTTTCGGCCTGCCGGGCGGTGGCGGGGCGCCCGTGGAGCTGGCGCGTGTAGGGGGAAGTGGCTTCGGCGATCGCCGAGGGCGGGGCGGGCGGCAGATCGGAGCGGGTCACGGATTCGGTGTTGGGGACGTCGAGGGGGGCCCGTTCGGGATCGTCGGCGGGGAGGGCGGCGTCGGCGGCGACCTGCGCGCTCGAGGGGGCGGGCGGAACTGGGGGGCGTCGGCTCCGCAGTTGGAGCGGCGCGTCCTCGGTCTCGAAGTAGCGCCGCCAGGAATCATCGAGGGCGTTCGGATCGCGGAGGAAGAGTTCGCGCATTGAAGCGACGTACCAGTTCTCCGCCTCGGGTTGAGAGTCCATGGGTGCCACGCGGGCCGCCTCCCTTGCTCGTCATCGAACCATCGGGCCAAGTGTAGAACCCTTCTAGGCCTTTAGGCCCGACTTGGTCGAGATTCGATGAGCTCAGGAGGGATTCTTTCCCGAGTGAAAACCCTTCATTGGCGAAGGTCCCCGCGCGGTCGGCCCGCACCCGCGTGAGCGAGGGCAATGCCCCCGGCCGGGACTCGGGAGCCCCTTCCTTGTAGACTGCCACCACGATGGACTCTGACAGTACGGGCCGATTGCCCTCCTCCCCGCCCGCCCGATTCGCGCACGCCCTAAGGTCGCGATGATCGTTGACGTCCTGATGCTCCTCCTCGGCGTCGTCCTCACCGCGGGCACCTTCATCTTCGTCTCCGCCGAGTTCTCGCTCGTCGCCCTCGACCAGGCGGTCGTCGAGAAGCGCGCGAGTGCGGGCGACAAGTCCGCGGAATCGGTCCTCAAGGCGACGCGCACGCTCTCCACCCAGCTGTCGGGGGCCCAGGTGGGGATCACCTTGACGACGATCCTCCTGGGCTACACGACTCAATCGACGATCTCGGACCTGCTCTACGCGGCCCTCGGCGCGGTCGGGCTCGCCGAGGCGATCGCCGCGGGCGCGGCGGTGATCATCGCCGCCGTCTTCATCAACGCCTTCTCCATGCTCTTCGGCGAGCTCGTCCCGAAGAACCTCGCCCTCGCGCATCCCCTGAGGACCGCGGGATTGGTCGTCCCCTTCCAGGCCGCCTTCACGACGCTCGTGAAGCCGATCATCGTGGTGCTCAACGGATCGGCGAACGCGGTCCTCAAGCTCGTCGGCATCGAACCGCAGGAGGAGCTCTCCTCGGCGCGCTCGGCCTCCGAACTCGCCGCCATGGTGCGCCACAGCGCTGAAGAGGGGACGCTCGACACCTCGACGGCTTCGCTCCTCACGAACTCGATGCGCATCTCGGGCCTGACCGCGGTCGACGTCATGACCGACCGCGGGCGCGTCCACTTCCTCGACTCGCGGGCCTCCGCCCAGGACGTGGTCGCCCTGTCGCACGAGACCGGGCACTCCCGATTCCCGATCATCGGCGAGGACTCCGATGACGTGCTCGGCCTCGTCTCCCTGCGCCGCGCGATCGGCGTCCCCTACGAGAAGCGCTCCGAGGTCCCGGTCGTCTCGGCCTCCCTCATGGCCGAGGCGCCCTCGGTCCCCGAGACCGCGCCGATCGGCCCGCTCCTCGTCCAGCTGCGCGAGGAGGGGCTCCAGATGGCGATCGTCGTGGACGAATACGGAGGGGTCTCGGGGGTGGTCACGCTCGAGGACGTCGTCGAGGAGATCGTCGGCGAGGTGTCGGACGAGCACGACGGGCGCAGGCTCGGCATCCGGACCCGTCCGGACGGGGCGATCCTCATCCCGGGCACCCTGCGCCCCGATGAGCTCTTCGAACGCACCGGCATCGCCCTGCCCGAGGACCCGGCCTACGACACGATCGCGGGCCTCATCATGTCCGGCCTCGGGCGCGTCGCCCAGGTCGGCGACGCCTTCGCCGCGCAAGGCGCGGCCCTGGAGGTCATCGCCATGCAGGGGCGGAGGATCACGCAGATCGCGGTCACACCGCCGATCGGGGTCCGAGACGAGGAGGTCGAACTGTGAGCATCGGCTGGGGACTGACGATCACCTTTCTCCTCCTCGCGCTCAACGCCTTCTTCGTGGCCGGGGAATTCGCGACGACCTCGTCGCGGCGCTCCCAGATCGAGCCCCTGCGCGCCGAGGGCGCGCGAGGATCCGCCC
The DNA here is from genome assembly GCF_014208035.1 of Schaalia hyovaginalis. Lineage (NCBI taxonomy): Bacteria > Bacillati > Actinomycetota > Actinomycetes > Actinomycetales > Actinomycetaceae > Schaalia > Schaalia hyovaginalis. The sequence goes on from NZ_JACHMK010000001.1 coordinate 1,042,829, forward strand.
ACGCCATGTACGCCCTCGAGCACGTGTCCCTGATGCTCGCCATCTGCCAGTTGGGCGTGACCGTCGCCTCGACGACGCTCGGCGTGGTCGCAGAACCCGCGATCGCCCGTCTCTTCGAGGGCCCCCTGGAGCGCCTCGGCGTGTCCTCGGCGACGAGCCACGTCTTCGGATTCGCGATCGCCCTGGTGATCGTCCTCTTCCTCCACGTCGTCTTCGGCGAGATGGTCCCGAAGAACATCTCCCTGGCCGCCCCCGCCCGCCTCCTGCTCCTCCTCGCCCCGCCCCTCGTCGCGATCGGCCGCCTCGTCGGCCCGATCATCCACGCGATGGACCATGTGGCGAATGCGATCCTGCGGTGGCGCGGGGTCGAGCCCAAGGCTGAGATCGCCGCGACCTTCACGGCCGAGGAGGTCGCCTCGATCGTCGAACTGTCCGCGGCGGAGGGGACGCTGAGCGATGACCTCGGGCTGCTCTCGGGAACTCTGGAGTTCTCCGAGGAGACCGCCGCTTCGGCGATGGTCCCGCTGTCGGACCTCGTCGTCCTGCCCTCGTCGATCACCCCCGCGAAGGTGGAGAGGGAGGTCGCCGTCACGGGATTCTCGCGATTCCCCGTCGCGGACGAGCAGGGGGGCATCCGGGGCTACCTGCACCTCAAGGACGTCCTCTACGCCGACGCCGATGAACGCGACCAGCCGGTGACGCCGTGGCGGATCCGGAAGATGGGCGCCGTCCGCGCCGCGGATGAAGTGGAGGACGCGCTGCGCCACATGCAGGCGACGGGCGCCCACCTCGCCCTCGTCACCGACGACGCGGGGGAGGTGATCGGCGTGCTCTTCCTCGAAGACGTCCTCGAAGAACTCGTCGGCGAGGTCCGCGATTCGCTTCAGCGCGAGGAATCCGCCTGGGAGCGCGAGGCCGAGGCGGGCCCCTTCTCCGACGGCGCCCGCCTGTGATCATTCTTCCGAATCCGCGGAGGCCTGGCGCGCCCGGGGCGATCCGGGGTATTTTGTTGGGAGTCCGGGCCGAGCGCGGCCGTCGACGTCGATCTGGAGGAACAAGGCGTGTCAGAGGCCGTTGACCCGTGCCCTTTGCCCTCGCGCCGCGAGATCCGCGAACGTGAGGCGAGTCGGCTTTCGAGCGCTTCCGCGCGGCAGTCCTCCCGGAGCCCGAAGGGGTCGTCCGTCTTCGCCGTCGCCAAAGCGGGCGTGCTCACGTCGCTGCTCGCGATGACCGTCGTCGTCCCCCTGTCGGGATTCGTCGGTTCGGACGCGTCGATCTCCCTGCCGTCGCGCGCGATGGGGACGGCGGTCGGCACCACCTGGATGCAGGGGACGCGCACGGTCATGTCGAGCTCGCTCGCGGGTTCGGCGACGGCCGTGTCCCGGGCGCGCTTCCGCGCGCCGCTCACCGTCACCCAGTGCATCCCCGTCGAGACCTCGGCGAACGGCGAGCGCTCCGTCGCGGTGGAGAGGCGGACCGTCTACATGCCGATCGAGGTCGGGCGCTTCCAGTCGACTTCGCCCTTCGGGCCGCGCATCCATCCCGTGAACGGCTCGTTGACTTTCCACACGGGGACCGACATGGCCGCCCCCCTGGGGACCCCGCTGCACGCGGTGTACTCCGGAGTGGTCGCCGATGTCTATTTCGACCCCTACGGCGGTGACATTGTCAAGATCCGTCACGAGTTCCCGGACGGCACGGTCTTCTACTCCCTCTACCTGCATCAGTACGCGAACCAGATCGTCGTCACGAAGGGCCAGAACGTCGAGGCGGGCCAGGTGATCGGCGCGGTCGGTTCGAACGGCAGGTCCACGGGACCTCACCTGCACCTGGAGATCCACAACGCCTCCGATGATCCGGTCGATCCGGATGCGTGGCTCGCCGCCAACGGGGCGATCGACATCAACCAAGAGGCTTGTTCATGATCCCCGTCGCTTCGCGTGTCGGACCGATCATCCTCGCCCACAGGGGCGGCGATGAGAAGGCCACGGAGAATACGCTCGAAGCCTTCTCCTACGCGTATTCACTGGGGATCCGGCACATCGAGACCGATGTGCACCTCACGGCCGACGGGCTCGTCGTGGTGAGTCACGATCCGACCCTCGAGCGCTGCTTCGGCGTGCAGGCGAGGATCTCGGACATGACCTACCGGGAGATCTCGCGCCTGCGCGACGCCCAGGGCCATCAGATGCCCCTGCTCGCCGAGGCCTTGACGGCCTTCCCGGCGATGTACTTCAACATCGATGCGAAGGCGAAGGGCGTCGAGGGGCCGCTGCTCGAGGTGCTCTCCGAGAATCGGGCCCTCGATCGCGTGCTCGTCACTTCCTTCGATGAATCACGGGTCCGGCGGATGCGCGAGGCGACCCGGGCCCGCGTCGCCACCTCCTTGGGGATGAGTGCGGTCGTGCGCCTCGTCGGGGCCGCGAAGACGGCTTCGCATCCCGCGCGCTGGCGCGTGCCCGGCCCCCACCTCGGTGTCGTCGCCGCCCAGGTCCCGCAGTCTTTCGGTCCGATCACCGTGGTCGATCGCCGTTTCGTCGCCGCCGCGCATTCCCTGGGGCTCGCGGTCCATGTGTGGACGGTCGACGAGCCCGAGGAGATCATGAGCCTCATCGGCCTCGGCGTCGACGGCATCGTGACGAACCGCCCCCGTTTCGTGCGCGACTTCCTCTCCGAACGCGGACTGTGGGACCGGCCCGCCCCTCCGGGTGCCCCGAAGGGCCAGGGCGCCCGCGACTGACGCGACCGACCCGGGCCGGCGGCCTCTCCGCCTCAGGTTCAGGCCCCGCGGCGGGTCGACCGCTTTGCGCGCGCGATCCGGACTCCCGCGAGCGCGAGGATCGCGAGTGCGATGACGACTCCGAGAATGCGGGGAACGGGCGTCTCCGCTACGAAGATCAGGGTCATGGCCGCCAGGATCGGCACCAGGTGCTCGAAGGCCTTGACGACGTAGGCGCCGAAGGAGGGCATGGGGACCCCATCGGATTCGGCGACCGATTTCACCATGAAGTTCGGGCCGTTCCCGATGTAGGTGATGGCGCCGCACAGGACGGCGCCGAGCGAGATCGGGACGAGGAAGTGCTCGGGCACGCCGGCGATGAGCGGTTCGGGCCCGCCGAGGGACTTCGCCATTTCGAAGAAGGTGAGGTAGGTGGGCGCGTTGTCGAGCACGGAGGAGAGGGATCCGGAGAAGAGGAAGAAGGTGATCCTGCTGAGCGGAAGCGAGGGGGCGACCTGCTCGAGGAAGCGCAGCGCCGGCGCCATCGTCGAGAAGATGCCGATGAAGAGCGTTGCGACCTCGGCGATGGGCGCCCAGGTGAAGGCGTTCTTCTCGAAGCGGACCCTCGAGTCGCCGAGCGCGTAGGAGGCGGCGGCCGCGCCGAGCATCACGATCTCCCTCCAGGGCACGAGCTGGGCGCCGTGCGCGTGGCCCTCGGCGAGGAGTTTGCCGTCCCACGAGGGGACGAAGGCGACCGCGAGGATGACCGCCGCGAAGAAGACGAGGTTGACCGCGCCTTCGAGGCGCAGCGGCGTGACTTCGGATTCATCGCGTTCGATCGCGGTGGAGGGCTCGGCGGCGTATGCGATGGAATCGATGGAGTAGTAGGAGACGAGCAGCAGGACGAGGACGAAGAGCCATTCCTTCCACAGTCCGAGGGTCCATGTGAAGGGCACCCCTTGGAGGAAGCCGAGGAAGAGCGGCGGGTCGCCGAGGGGGGTGAGGAGGCCGCCGCAGTTGGCGACGACGAAGATCGTGAAGAGGACCGTGTGGACTCGGTTGACGCGCTCCTTGTTGGTGGCGAGGATCGGGCGGATGAGGAGCATGGCCGCGCCCGTGGTCCCGACGAAGGAGGCGAGGACGCCGCCCACGGCGAGGAAGGCGGTGTTGTTCCGGGGAGTGGCTTCGATGTCGCCCTCGAGGTGGATGCCGCCCGAGATTACGAAGAGGGCGAGGAGCAGGGCGATGAATTGCACGTACTCGACGCCGGTTTCGATGAGCGCCCCGGTTCCGGCCATGATCCGCATGTAGACGAGGGTCGGGATGCCCAGTGCGAGTGCGATGATGAGCTGGCTGGACCGTTTCTCCCACCAGTGCGAGGTCGCGGGGATGATGGGGAGGAGGGCGATGCAGGCGAGCATCGCGACGAAGGGGAGGAGGGACCACCAGGGGAAGGTCATGGGACACCTGTTCCGTCAACGATCGCTAGGGACGGATTCACCCTAGCGCTCCGGGGCGGGCCGAGTCCGGGCGTTCCATCGGGATCGGCGCATCGCAGGGGCGCGGGGAGGGGGAGCTCTCCGAACGGGATTCCGGGAGGTCACAGAGTGCCCCGAACAGGATTCGAACCTGCGACCTTTCGCTCCGGAGGCGAACGCTCTATCCACTGAGCTATCGGGGCCAACAGTCGGACAGTCTAGCAGGGCTGCCCGGTCCCGTGTCGCACCTGTCCGGTGATGCGATAATGGAAGTGTTGATCGCCACATCCACCCAAGGAAGGGTTTTCATGCGAGTTCATATTGGAACCGATCACGCCGGGTTCGAGCTGAAGGAGCGCGTGGTCGCTCATCTGCGGGACGCGGGTCATGAGGTCGTCGATCACGGCGCCCATGAGTACGACTCCCTCGACGACTACCCGCCGTTCTGCTTCGAAGCCGCTGAGGCCGTCGTCGCCGATCCCGGTTCGCTCGGCGTCGTCATCGGCGGGTCGGGCAACGGTGAGCAGATGGCCGCCAACTGCGTGAAGGGCGTGCGCGCCGCCCTGGTGTGGAATGAGTCGACGGCCAGGCTCGCCCGCGAGCACAACGACGCGAATGTCGTGTCGGTGGGCGCGCGTCAGCACTCCGTCGAGGAGTGCCTCGCCCTGATCGACGCCTTCCTCGAAACGCCCTTCTCCGAGGACGAGCGCCATCAGCGCCGCATCGACCTCATGAGCGCCTACGAGGAGTCGCATCGCGCCTGAGGCGCCGCGCCACGGACGGGACCTCCCCGCAAGGGGAGGTCCCGTCGTGTTTCGGGCGCGTCGTGTTTCGGGTTACGGGGCCCCTGAGCCCGGGGCGAGGGTCAATCCGATGAGGAGGAGGTTGAGCCCGATGATGAGGGCGGCGACGAGGTCGGCGCCGATCCGGATGATCCGTGAATCCGCGAATTCCCCCATGAGCCGCCGGTCGCGGGTGAGCGCCATCAGGGGGATGATCGCGAAGGGGATGCCGAAGGAGAGGGCGACCTGGGAGACGACGAGCGCCCAGGTGGGTTCGGCGCCGAGCGCGAGGATGAGGAGCGCGGGGGCGAGGGTGATGAGCCTGCGCCAGACCAGGGGGATGCGGACTTTGAGCAGGCCGGACATGATCTCGGAGCCGGCGTAGGCGCCGACGGAGGTCGAGGCCAGTCCGGAGGCGAGCAGCCCGATCGCGAAGACCGTTGCGACCGCGGGGCCCAGGGCCGAGGAGATCGCGGCGTGCGCGCCTTCGATGGTGTCGGTGCCCTCGACGCCCGCGAGGGCGGAGGCGGCGAGGAGGAGCAGACCGATGTTGACGAGTCCTGCGAGTCCGAGCGCCCATCCGATGTCGATTCGGGTCGCGCGCAGGAGGCGCGGAAGGGCCTCCTGCGGGGGCCGGTCCTCGTGGTGGTCGTTGACCAGGGATGAGTGCAGGTAGACGGCGTGCGGCATCACGGTCGCGCCGAGCATCGAGGCGGCGACGAGGACCGAGTCGGGCCCGGCGAAGCGCGGAACGATCCCGGATGCGATTCCGCTCGCCGAGGGCGGGGCGGCGACGAGGCCGCCGAGGAAGCCGATGGTGATGATGAGGAGGAGGGTGATGACGATGCCTTCGAAGCGGCGCTGGCGCCCTCTGCCCTGCCAGGTGAGCAGGAGCGTGGAGACGGCGCCGACGATGATCCCCCCGAGGAGGAGGTCGGTGCCGAAGAGGAGGTGGAGCGCGAGCGCGCCGCCGATGACCTCGGCGAGGTCGGTGGCGGCGGCGATGAGTTCGGCCTGGATCCAGAAGGCGAGGCGCGCGGGGCGTCCGAGGCGTTCGCCGAGGAGGCGGGGGAGGGAGTCGCCGGTGACGAGCCCGAGTTTCGCGCTGAGGTACTGGATGAGCATCGCCGCGATGTTGGAGACGATGAGGACCCAGACGAGGAGGTAGCCGTATCTGGCGCCCGCCGTGATGTTGGCGGCGACGTTACCGGGGTCGACGTAGGCGACGGCGGCGACGAAGGCGGGGCCGAGGAGGGGGAGGAGTCGTCGGTCCTTGGGTGGCGGCGCTGACCGCGGAGCAGAAGACTTCGGCACACCGAAACATTAGTCGCCCGCACGGGATCGCGCCAAGGAGCGGATGCGGACTACTCCCGGGAATCGGGGTGCGGATCCTCATCGGGAGTGATCGCCGAGCGCAGAACCGGATGCGCCGCGAGGACCGAGACGTACATCGCGAAGGCGATCCCGAAGACCGCGAACCAGAAGGCCGCGCGAATGGCCCAGGGGAGGGAGACGGTCGCCAGGACGATCGGAGCCGCGGTCACGAGGAGGGCGAGAATCGTCCGCGGGATCTTCGCCAGGCCGACGATCATCGAGGCGCGGACGAGCATCGGGAGCTCGCGCACCGCGATGCGGTCCTTCTCGATGAGGCGATACGCCATGAGGGGCCACACCCACACGTGCATGATCGCGAGGGCGAAGACGACGAAGACGACGACTGCGCGTGCCAGGAGGGGCGCGGGGCCGCCGGCGAGGCGGGAGGCGAGGACCCACTCCCAGGCGAGCAGCAATGCGAGAAGCGCCTCTGCGAGGAAGAGGAGCGAGGCGGCGAGCCCGGCCCCGCGCGCGACCCGGACGAGCGCGGGGAGCACCGCCGTGGACTCCGAATCGATGAGGCGCACGGCGACCACGGCGGTGAGGAGGAGGCCGATGCCCGTCGTGAGGATCGGGAGGGAGATTGCGACGCAGACGAGATTCGCGAGGATCAGCGCTGCGATCCAGCTGAGCGTCGCATGGATCGGGGAATCGGGTCCGAGGCGCGAGGCCATGGGCTCCTCCTAGAGCGCGGGGGCGGGGGCCGTCGATCCGCCCTCGCGGATCATCCCCGGCACGAAGACGTGCTGGACGGGGCCGGAGGCCATCTGATCGAAGAGGATGTCGCAGGTGAGCTGCGCGATCCGCTCGGGCGGCTGGGCGAGGGTCGTCAGGCGCGGCTCGACGAAGTCGCCGATCGTGATGCCGTCGAAGCCGATGATCGAAAGATCCTCGGGGACGCGCCGACCCGCCTCCCTGATCGCCCGCAGGGCGCCGATCGCGAGAACATCGGCGATGGCGAAGACCGCGGTGACATCGGGGCGTTCGGCGAGGAGGCGCTGGGCGAGGCGGTACCCGTGCTCGAAGGTGTAGGGGTCCTCCTGGTCGAGCACCTCGTAGCGGACGAGCTCCTCGTCGACCGCGATCCCCGCCTCCTCGAGGGCGTGGCGGTACCCTGAGACCCGTTGGGCGCCGACGGACACGTCCGCGGGGTCGACGCCGAGGACCGCGATGCGCCGGTGGCCGAGGTCGATGAGATGGCGCACGGCCCTCGCCGCCTCGAGCTCGTCGTCGACCGAGACGGAGGAGTACATGCCGTCCGGAACCTTGTCGAGGCGCGACACCGTCGACAGGACGAAGGGCACGCGCATGCGCTCGAAGACGCGGGCCTCGTGCGAGAAGGACCCCCCGAGGAAGATCACCCCCGCCACCATCTCCTCATCGACCAGGGTGATCGCCTCCTCGACCTCGTCCCCCCAGTGGGGGACTTTGACGACCGTGAGGAGGTGGTCCCGCTCGCGCACGGCCGTCTCCATCGTGTCGAGCATCCGGCCGAAGAAGGGGTTGTCGATGCCCTTCATCATGACGGCGATGGCGGGGTTGTGCGTGAGCTTGAGGAAGCGCGCATGCCGGTTCGGGCGGTATCCCATCTCCTCGGCGAGGGCGAGGATCCGCCCGCGGGTCGCCTCCGAGACATCGGGCTTGTCGTTGAGGGCCCGCGAGACGGTGACGACGCCGACTCCTGCGGCCTTGGCGATGTCCTTGATCGTCGGTCGCTTCACTTCGGGGGGCACGTCGCGTCTCCTTCCGTCTTCCTCGTCAGTTCCCTGCGGCGCGTTCGCTCACCTCGGTGAGCGCGCGGATTCTGTCGACGAGCGCTTCGTCGAAGGCCCCGGGGGCCATTCTCCACTGCCAATTGCCCTCGGGGACGGCGGGGGTGTTCATCCGGGCGTCGCCGTCGAGGCAAAGATAGTCGGCCATGGGCACGATGCAGGTATTCGCCACCGAGGTCATCGCCCTCGTGATGAAGTCCCAGGGCCGTTCGGATTCCGGCGTGCGTGCGTTGTTGAGGTAGACGATCGATTTCTCACGATCCGCCTGGGAGAGCGTGCGGTACCAGCCGACGAGGGTGTTGTTGTCGTGGGTTCCCGTGTAGACGACCGAATCGCGGGGGAAGCGGTGCGGCTGGTAGTCGGCGGGCTCGCGCGAGTCGAAGGCGAATTGGAGGATCTGCATACCCGGGTATCCCGAGGCCTCCCGCAGGTCGATGACCTCTTGGGTGAGGTAGCCGAGGTCCTCGAGGATCAGGGGCAGGGGGCCGAGGGCGGAGGTGAGCGCCGAGAAGAGCTCCATGCCGGGACCCGCCTCCCAGACCCCGTTGGCCGCGGTGTCCTCGCCCGCCGGAACGGCGAAGTAGGACTCGAGGCCGCGGAAGTGATCGAGGCGCACGACGTCGACCAGTTCGAGCTGGCGCCGCATCCTCTCGATCCACCAGGAATAGCCCTGTTCGCGGTGGCGCTCCCAGTCGTACAGCGGGTTCCCCCAGACCTGGCCGGTCGCGGAGAATCCGTCCGGCGGGACGCCGGCGACGCGCCGGGGCGCCAGATCCTCATCGAGGTCGAAGAGCTCGGGGTGGGCCCATGCGTCGGCGGAGTCGGCGGCGACGTAGATCGGGATGTCGCCGAGGATCTTGACGCCGGCCGCCGCCGCTCGCGCGTGGAGGGAGCGCCACTGGCAGTCGAAGACCCACTGGAGCCACTTCCAGTAGCGGATCTCTTCGGGATGATCGTTGCGCAGCTCCTCGAGCGCGCGCGGATCGCGGTGGCGAAGGCCCTCGGGCCACGTCGTCCACGGGGCCTGATCGTTCAGGCCCTTGGCCGTCATGAAGAGGGCGAAGTCGTCGAGCCAGGCGCTCGCGCGTTCCTCGAATTCGAGGAATTCGCAGTTGAGGCCGAGGTCGAGCGCCCTCGAGAAGGCGATGCGCAGGACCGCGTTGCGCGAGGCGTACAGGGCGCCGTAGTCGACGCGCTCGACGTCATCGCCCCACTCCATCCCCTCCAACTCCGAGGGCACGAGCAGACCGGCTTCGACCAGGCGCTCGGGGTCGATGAAGTAGTGGTTGCCGGCGAAGGTGGAGAAGCTCGAGTAGGGCGAATCCCCGTAACCGGTGGGACCGAGGGGCAGGATCTGCCAGATCTCCTGGCCCGCGGCCGCGAGGGAATCGATGAAGCCCTCGGCCTCTGCCGAGAAGCATCCGATTCCCCACGGCCCGGGCAGGGAGGAGATCGGCATGAGAATGCCGGAACGGCGTGCCTCGAACACCTCTCAGCCCTTCACCGCGCCGGCGACGACGCCCTCGATGATGTACTTCTGGCTCGAGAGGTAGAAGGCGACGATCGGGATGATCGCGAGCACGAGCATCGCCATGAGGGCGCCCATGTCGTTCGAGCCGTGCGAGCCGACGAGCTGCTGGACGACGACCGGGATCGTCTTGTAGGGCGTCGACAGGCCGATGATGAGGTAGGGGAGGAGGTAGTCGTTCCACACCCACATCGCGTTGAGGATCGCGACCGTGATCATGACGGGCTTGAGCATCGGCATGACGATGCGGAAGTAGTTCTGGAGCGGCCCGCATCCGTCGATCATCGAGGCCTCTTCGATCTCGACCGGGATCGACTTGACGAAGCCGGAGAAGATGAAGGTCGACAGGCCGGCGCCGAAGCCGAGGTAGAGGAGGATCATGCCGAGCGGGTTGTCGAGGTGGAGCATGTCGGCGATCTTGACGGTCGGGAACATCACCATCTGGAAGGGGACGACCATCGAGAAGACGAAGAGGAGGTAGAGGGCGTTCGTCCACCAGGTCTTCACGCGGGTGATGTAGTAGGCGGTCATCGCGCAGAAGAAGACGATGACGATGACCGAGCCGATCGTGATGAAGAAGGACCAGCCGGCGGCTGCGAAGAAGTTGGTCGTGTTCAGGCCGTTGATGTAGTTCTCCACGCCGACCCAGTACTCGCTCAGGGGGAGGGCGAAGGGGTCGTCGGAGATGAAGAAGCGGCCCTTGAAGGAGTTGTTGAGGATGAAGAGGAGCGGCCCGATGAAGACGAGCGTGAGGGCGACGAGGACGAGGTAGAGGACTGCCTTGCCCACGGGGTTGCTCCGCGTCTTGTTGGGGATTGCGGATGCGGTGACGGCGCTCATGCCTCGACCTCCTTGCCTCGGGTGGCGCGCAGCTGGATGAATGCGATGAGGGAGACGATGAGGAAGAAGACCACGGCCTTGGCCTGGCCGACGCCCTCGTATCCGACGCGCGAGAAGAATGTGTTGACGATGTTGAGTGCGGCCATCTCCGTCATGTCGAGGGGCTGGCCGTTGGTGAGGGCGAGGTTCTGGTCGTAGAGCTTGAAGGAGTTGCTCAGCGTGAGGAAGAGGCAGATCGTGATCGAGGGCATGACCATCGGGATGGTCACGTTCTTGAGGATCAGCCACTTGCCGGCGCCGTCGATCTCGGCGGCTTCGATGAGGTCCTTCGGCACGGCCTGCAGGCCCGCGATGTAGATGATCATCATGTAGCCGACCATCTGCCAGTTGAGCAGGATGATGATGCCGATGAAGCCGTAGGTCGCGTTCGTGACGAGGGTCGTCTGCCAGTGGAGGAGGACCGCGTTGATGATCGTCTGCCAGGTGTAGCCGAGCACGATGCCGCCGATGAGGTTCGGCATGAAGAACACGGTGCGGAAGAAGTTGGTGCCCTTGAGCTTGCGGGTGAGGGCGTAGGCGATCGCGAAGGCGAAGACGTTGACGGTGATGACCGACAGGATCGTCACGGCGGCGGTGAAGATGAGCGCGCGGACGAAGCCCTGCGATGCGGAGAAGGCGTCGATGTAGTTGGCGATGCCGACGAAGGACGCGTTCGTCACCGTCGTGAACTTGCACAGTGACAGGTAGAGGCCGATCGCGAATGGGGCGAGGAAGGCGAGGGTGAATGCGAATAGTGTGGGGCCGAGGAAGACTGGCCCGAATCTCTTGAGGCTCTTCAGCATGGTCGCTGCTCCTGGGGGCTGGGTACGGGAAAGGCGGGTGCGCGGGCGGGATTGCCCGCGCACCCGCCTCCTAAGGAATCAGGTCGGACTCGAAGGGGCGATCAGGCGCCCTTCTCGGCCTTCCACTCGGTCTTGAAGAGCTCGACGACCTTGTCCCAGTCCATCTGGCCGGCCGCGTACTGGGAGAGGGCGGCGCCGAAGTCATCCTTGAAGGTCTGGCTCGGGAAGGTCGTGAAGACCCACGGAACCGTTTCCTTCTCGGTGTCGGACATGTAGCGGATGACCTCCTTGGCGAGCGGATCGGTCGGCTGCTCGGCCTCGGTGAAGGTGTTGAACGGCGGGATGAAGCCGAGGTCCTCGACCATGAACTTCTTGCCCTTCTCGGAGGAGATGAGCCAGTTGACGAAGTCGATCGAGGCCTTCTGGTCGGCTTCGGAGGCCTGGGAGTTGATCGAGAAGAAGTTCTCGGTGCCGATGTTGAGGCCCTGCTTGTCCTCGCCCTCGCGACCGGTGTAGATCGGGAGCATCTTGACGTCCTCGGCCGCGACGGTGTTGCCGGCGACCTCGGCGATCTGGCCGTAGGCCCAGTTGCCGTTCTGAACCATCGCCGCCTTGCCGAGGGCGAACTCGGCCATGGAGTCGGTGACGGCCTTCGAGGAGGCGAGCTTCGGATCGATCGTCGAATCGGTCAGGTAGAGGTCGAAGATGTTCTTGAACTCTTCGTTGTGGGAGAAGGTGAGGTCGGTCATGTCGTCGACCTTGTTGTCCTGGTACTCGAAGTAGACCGGGAGGTCGGCGAGGTGGGTCTGCCAGCGCCAGTCCTCGCCCGGCTTGAGCGAGGTCGAGGCGAAGACGCCGTCGATTCCGAGCTGGTCCTTCTTCGCCTGCATGTCGTCGGCGACGGCCTTGAGGGTCTCGAAGTTGGTGACCTCGTCCATGGACTTGGCCTTGGCGCCGTCGAGGGCGAAGTAGGCGTCCATGATCTTCTGGTTGTAGATGATGCCGTAGCCCTCGACGACGTAGGGGACGCCGTAGACCTTGCCGTCCGCGGTGACGGCCATCGAGGGATCGAGGAGTGCCTTGGCGAAATCGGTGTCCGTCAGGTCGGCGGTGTAGTCCTTCCAGTTCTTCAGGCCGATGGGGCCGTTGATCTGGAAGAGGGTGGGGGCGTCGGACTTGGCGATCTCCGACTTGAGGGTCTGCTCGTAGGTGCCGGAGGCGGCGGTGACGACCTTGACCTCGACGCCGGTCTCAGCGGTGTAGGCCTTGGCCACCTCCTGCCAGATGGCGTCCTGCTCGGGCTTGAAGGAGAGGTAGTAGACGGAGCCCTTGTCGTCGGCGGCCTTGTCCGAGCCCGACGAGCATGCCGCGAGCGAGGTGAGCGCGGCGGCTGCGGCGACGGAAGCCGCCGCGACCTTCATGAACTTCGACATCGCTGATGTCCTCCTTTGGACAGTGTGTGTGCTCTTGCGACTTCGCTCGAGCGGGGGTGCGATTGCGGAGCGCTGCGGTCCGGAAGTGGACCGGTAACGTTTCCGTTACTGAGGACTATAGGAGGCCGGGGTGCGGCCGCGCAAGGGGTTGAGGGTGAACATGATCACAATTCGATTACAAAGAATCCTTGAATTTCCGCGATTTCTGCTCGCCGCCTCCTGTCGTTCGGAGGATGCTCGATGTGACGTTCCGGTAACGTTTCCGATCTGACCTGGAGCAACGCCCCTGTGAAAACGCCCTCGCGCGCGCACGCGCATTCGCCCCGCGGGCCCGCCACGCCATACGCTAGGGAACGTGACTCCAGAAGAACTCGCACTCGTCATCCGCGCCGCGATCCTCACCGCCATCGAGGAGGGGCGCCTCGCCCTCGAAACCGGCGCGGTCCCCGAAACCGTCAAGGTCGAACGCCCCCGCAACCGCGAACACGGCGACTGGGCGACCAACGTCGCCATGCAGCTCGCGAAGAAGGCGGGCACGGCCCCCCGCGCCCTCGCCGAGATCCTCGCCGACTCCCTCGCGAAGGCCGAGGGGATCGACGCGGTCGAGATCGCCGGCCCCGGCTTCATCAACATCCGCCTCGGCGCGGCATCCGCGGGCGAACTCGCCCGGACGATCGTCGAGGGCGGATCCGTCTATGGAACGAACGAGAGCCTCGCGGGCACCACGATCAACCTCGAATACGTCTCCGCGAACCCGACCGGACCGGTCCACCTCGGCGGCGCCCGCTGGGCCGCCGTCGGCGACTCCCTCGCGCGCCTCATGAGCGCCTCGGGCGCCGCGGTCGTCCGCGAGTACTACTTCAACGACCACGGCTCCCAGATCGACCGCTTCGCGAACTCCCTCTACGCCCGGGCCATGGGCCGCGAGGCCCCCGAGGACGGCTACGGCGGGCAGTACATCGCCGACATCGCCGACCAGGTCCGAGCCGATGCCGCGGCCGCCGGCGAGCCGGACCCGGTCACCCTGCCCGAGGCCGAAGCCGTCGAAGCCTTCCGCGCCCGCGGCGTCGAGCTCATGTTCGGCGAGATCAAGGAGCGCCTGCGCGACTTCCGCTCCGAATTCGACGTCTTCTTCCACGAGGACTCCCTGCACAACTCCGGAGCGGTCGCGCGCGCCATCGAGACCCTGCGCGAACGCGGCGAGGTCTTCGACCGCGACGGCGCGGTGTGGCTGCGCACGACGAGCTACGGGGACGACAAGGACCGCGTGCTCATCAAATCCGACGGCCAGGCCGCCTACTTCGCCGGGGACGTCGCCTACTACCTCGACAAGCGCCAGCGCGGGGCTGACGCGGCGATCTACCTGCTCGGCGCCGATCACCACGGCTACATCGGCCGCATGATGGCGATGTGCGAAGCCTTCGGCGACGAGCCCGGCGTCAACATGCAGATCCTCATCGGGCAGATGGTCAACCTCGTCAAGGACGGCAAGCCCGTCCGCATGTCCAAGCGCGCCGGCACCATCGTCACCCTCGACGACCTCGTCGACGCCGTCGGGGTCGACGCGGCCCGCTACGCCCTCGTGCGCGTCTCCATGGACTCCAACCTCGACATCGACCTCGATCTGCTCGCGTCCCACACGAACGAGAACCCGGTTTACTACGTCCAATACGCCCACGCGCGCACCCGCAACGTCGCCAGGAACGCGGCCGAACACGGAGTCTCCCGCGACGCAGGCTTCGACCCCGCCGCCCTCGACGCCCCCGCGGACGCCGAACTCCTCGGCGTCCTCGCCCAGTTCCCCGCACAGGTAGCCCAGGCCGCCGAACTGCGCGAACCCCACCGGGTCGCCCGCTACCTCGAGTCTCTCGCCGCGGCCTACCACACCTGGTACGGCCAGTGCCGCGTCACCCCGCGCGGAGACGACCCGGTCGACACCGGGCACGTCGCCCGCCTCTGGCTCAATGACGCCGTCACGCAGGTCCTCGCGACCGGCCTCGGACTGCTCGGCGTCGCCGCCCCCGAAAGGATGTGACGGCGATGAGCGGCGCCCCCGAGTCGATGGACCACCGTCCCCTCGGCGACCTCCTCTGCCCGGAACCGGATGAGCGTCCGGACCTGTGGCCGTGGAGCGCGCGCAGGCGCGAGGACGGCGCCCTCGAGATCGGGGGCGCCGCCCTGCCGGATCTCGCACGGGACTTCGCAACCCCCGCCTTCATCCTCGACCGCGCCGACCTGCGCGGGCGGGCGGGCGTGTGGGCGACCGCGATGGCCGAGGAGTTCTGGGACGGATACGGCATGGCCGGGGCGGACGCCTTCTACGCGGGCAAGGCCTTCCTCAGCTCCGACGTCGTGCGCACCGTGACCGGCGAGGGGATGGGGGTCGACACCGCCTCCCTCGGCGAGCTCACGATGGCCCTGCGCGCGGGCGCCGAACCCTCCCGAATCGGCCTGCACGGCAACAACAAGCTCAACTCCGAGATCGAACTCGCCCTGACCGCGGGCGACGGCGCGGGAATCGGGCGGATCTTCATCGACTCCCTCGCCGAAGTCGCCCAGATCGAGCGCATCGCCTCCGCCCTCGGCACGACCGCCCGCGTGATGGTCCGCGTCAAGACCGGCGTCCACGCGGGAGGCAACGAGTACGTCTCGACCGGCCACGAGGACCAGAAATTCGGCGTCGGCGCTTTCGACGGCCAACTCGACGAGGTGATCGCGGCCGTCGAAGCATCCCCCCACCTCGAGCTGCGCGGCCTGCACTCCCACATCGGCTCACAGATCCAGGGGACCGCGGCCTTCGAGGAGGCCGCGGGCATCATCTGCGGACTCGCCGCCAGGATCAGCACCGGCATCGGCCGCCCCCTGCCCGAGATCGACCTCGGCGGGGGAGTCGGCGTCGCCTACACCGGTGACGACCCCGTCCCGACCTCCCCGGTCGAGGCGGCCCGCGCGATCGCCGCTGCGGTGAGGGGCGCCTGCGAGGAGCTGGGCATGCCGATCCCCCGGGTCTCGGTGGAGCCGGGACGCTCGACGATCGCCCCCGCCATGGTCTCCCTCTACAGGGTCGGGGCCGTCAAGGACGCCACCCTCGGCGAGGACGCGGCCGAGGCCCTTCACGGACGCCGTCGCTACATCGCCGTCGACGGCGGCATGTCGGACAACATCCGGCCCGCCCTCTATGGCGCCCGCTACACGGCGACCCTCGCGAATCGCGTCTCCGACGCCCCGCCCGTCCGCTCGCGGATCGTGGGCAAGCACTGCGAATCCGGAGACGTCATCGTCTGGGACGTCGATCTTCCCGCCGACACCGCCGCCGGCGACCTCCTCGTCGTCCCGGTCACCGGCGCCTACGGCTACTCCATGGCCTCGAACTACAACATGCTCACCAAGCCCGGGGTCCTCGCCGTGGAGAACGGTGAGGCCGAATGGATCATGCGTCCCCAGTCGATCGAGGACCTTCTCGCCCTCGACCCGGGATGCCGATGAAGGGAGCGCCCGTCGTGCACAAGGGGATCCGAGAGGAGGAGATCCGCGCGGCCGCGCGGGTCGAGGAACTGAGAAGACGCGGCCGGGTCGATGTGCGCGCCGCGCTCACCCGCTCCCTCCTCATGACCGGGGTGTGCGCGCTCGTCATCCTCGCCCTCGCCCTCGCCTCGGACTCCCTCTCGTCCTCCTCCCCGGGGGGCTCCCCGATCGAACGCCTCCACAGGATCCTCTCGACGATCTCGGCATGGTTCGATTCGGATGAGCGCGCCTTCGGCCTGCTCGGCATCCTCACGGCCATCATGTTCCCCGCAGCGGTCCTCC
Organism: Schaalia hyovaginalis; assembly: GCF_014208035.1. Taxonomy (NCBI): domain Bacteria; kingdom Bacillati; phylum Actinomycetota; class Actinomycetes; order Actinomycetales; family Actinomycetaceae; genus Schaalia; species Schaalia hyovaginalis. Next base: position 1,059,404 of record NZ_JACHMK010000001.1, read on the forward strand.
TCGGAGAAGTCGGGACCATAACGAACCGCTTCGTGGAGCCCATCGCGGACCGCGAGGCGAAGGACCTCGCCGACACCGATCACGGCGGAGTCGACTGGAGGCGCTTCTCGGCCTACGACAGGCTGGCCTACCCGACCTTCCTCAGCCTCGTCCTCGTCTCCGCACTCGCATACCTGTCCGCCTGGGTGCTCGCGAGCGGCGGCAAGACCATCACCGCATTCCTGTCCGCGGGGATCGGCGTCTTCGCCACGATGCTCACCGTCCGCGCCGAACTCGACCTCGACTCCTCGCCGACCCTGGGAACGGCCCTGCGGCGCTTCGAGATCCTCGCGACCTGGCACTCCCTGAGCTCGCAGAGGCGCATGCCCCGCGCGCGCCTCCTCGCGCTCGAAGCGGCCCCCCTGCTCCTCGGCGCGGCGGGCATCGCCGTCATGGAGGGAAGGGAGGGCGGGATCGGCGCCGGCCTCGCCTCCGCGGCGATCCAGTCGGCCCTGTGGGCCCCGCTCATCCTCATCGCCGAGCGCAAGGAGCCCCTCCTCCTCTTCTCTTCGCGCTCCGACTTCGCCTCGAGGGTCATGACCCTCGTCGGACTGTGGTTCGCTGCGGGCCTCGTCCTCATCTTCTCCTCCCCGCTGTCCACCATCGATGAGGGCGTCGTCATGATCGCTGCGCCCCTCATCGCGTGCCTCCTCCTCATACTCCTCCCCCTCTGGCATGCGGTTCTCAAGGGCCACGGGGCCTGGCGCGGGGTGAACGATCCGCTCGGATGGCTCAAGCGGATGCACGCCGACGCCTCCGCCCTCGACGAGCGAGCGGGACGCCGCTCCACCGGGATCATCTCCTGGGCCTGCGCGCCCCTCCTCATCGGAATCCTCGTATTCGGGGGCGGCCTCCTCATCTCGTCGCAGTCGAATCCGGATGCGCTCCTCGTCGCCTGGAACGTCTCGATGTGGATGCTTCTCGGCCGCCGCGCGCTGCGGGACGAGCGCTGGGCTTCGGGAGCCCTTCGCGCCGGGCGCCTCATCGCCTGCTTCGGGTTCATCGCGGCGGCGGCCCGACTGATGGGCCGACTCGGCCCGACTCCGACGACGATCCTCCTGATCGTGCTGCTCCTCGCACCCGCATTCGTCTTCGAAGCGGCCTCGGCGCGGCTCAGGCTCGGCGCGCCGAACTCATCGGCCCCGGTCGGCCGGGCACCCGCCCAGACCCGCCTTGCGCGCCTCGTCGGCCTCCTCCCGCTCCGCCTCGAACAGGACCTGCGCGCATCGCGCGCGAACGCGGTGCGCCGTCTGAACGACACCCTCGCCGGAGGAGGGCTCGCCCTCGGCGAACTCGTCGAGTTCGAGTCCTCGAAGAGCGGCGAAGAAAGCGATCAGCTCGACTGAAGCGCGCGTCCCCCTGCCCGTGCCGCGGCCCCGAGGCGGCCGGATTCGAGCAGGGGGGCACTCCTCCCACCCGCCCAGCATCCGGGCGATCTTCCCCGATTCGACGATGAGGCCATGGAAGAGGGCGAGCTCCTCAAGGCTGAACCCCGCCTCGTCGACGAGGGGATCGAGGGCGGTCTTCGCCCTCGCGTAATCCGGATGAGCGCCCATGCCCGCGGCGCTCAGGAGCCGACGGGCGTAGGCGTCGTAGATGAAGAGCGGGCGCTCGTAGACGTAGAGGAGCAGGACATCGGCCGTTTCCATCCCGATCCCGCGAATCGCGAGGAGTTCGGCGCGAAGATCCGGAGTCGAAGACCTCCTCGCCTCCTCGTCGCGACGGAGGAACCATGCCGTCGCCTCCTTGAGATAAGCCGTCTTCGCGCGGTGGTACCCGCAGGGGCGGATGACGGAGGCGAGATGCTCGGGGGATGAGGACTCGATCCCCTCGGGGTCGAGCAGGCCTGCGGACCTCATGCGGGCGAGGGCGCGTTCGACGTTCGTCCACGCCGTGTTCTGGACGAGGATCGCGCCGACGAGGATCTCGAAGCGAGTATCGGCCGACCACCAGGGACCGGGATCGATCTGCTCCAAGAGCGCGGTGAACAGCTCCCGCATCGCACCGCGCCCGGCGAGCGCGGGCCCCGTCCGAGGACGCCCGGAGCCCGGCTCGGCGATAGGCGATCGATTCATCGCATCCTCCCTGTCGGTGGCCGATGCCGTGAGTCTATGCTGGGGCCCGCTCAAGGGCGCGGCTTGGCCCGGGACGTGGGGCGCTCCGTGAAGGGATCCTCCGGCCAGGGGTGCTTCGGGTAGCGCCCGCGCAGCTGCGCGCGTACCTGCTGATATGGGCCCGTCCAGAAGCTCGCGAGGTCCGAGGTGACGGCTGCGGGGCGTCCGGCGGGGTCGGTGAGGTGGAGGACCAGGGGGAGGTGCCCGTCGGCGAATGCGGGGGTGTCGATCCATCCGAAGGCCTCTTGAACGCGTAGGGCGAGCACGGGGTGTCCGCTCGACCAATCGATCCTCCGCCTTGCTCCTGTGGGGATCTCGATCTCGGAGGGGGCGAGCGCATCGAGTCGGCGGAGCGTCGACCAGTCGAGGAGGGAGCGGATAGCGGCCGCCATGTCCACCGATGCCAGCGGCGCCCCACTGGCGAGCGAGTCCAGCTCCGCCGCGAGCCAGACGGGTGTCGAGGCGATCAGGGCTTCGTCGCTGACATCGGGCCAGAGCTGGGGATTGACCCCGTGTAGTGCGCCGATGCGCGAGCGCAGGGAGCGGGCCGAATCGGACCACGTCATGATCGGCGGGCCCGAGTCCCGCAGGGCGTTGAGGAGCGTCTCCAGGGCCTCCTGCGCGCTCGCCTCGACAGGGCGCTCCCCGAGGGGGATCGCGGCATCGGCGCTCCTCGCCGCCGATCGGACGGAGAGCCGGGCGATGGGAGTGCTGATCCTCGCGTGGAACTCCGCGCTCTGGGTGCTCGCGAGGTGGGGCCTCCTGTGCGACGGGGAGCACTCCTCAGGGGCTCTTCGCGCCGGGCGTTGGATGAGCGCCCTCGGGGCGCTCGCCTCAGCGGTCCATGCGGCGGGCGCCGCCTCGACGCTCTTCTCGCCCCGGGCGGCCTCGATCTCGGCATGCTCATCGATGCGCAGGAGCGGCGGGATGAGGGCGAGGATCCGTCCGGAGAGCGCGCCGCCGCCGTCCGGGCCGAGGGGGCTGCGGAATCGTCTTGAGCGGCTGATGGGCTCCCGGCGGCGGGTGCGCCGCATCGGCGAGGGCGGGGGCCGTCCCGGAAGCGATCGCGTGCGGTGACGGGGCATTGACAGTGCGGACGCTCCGGTGCTAAATTGGCGCCTAATCGTTTAGGAGTCCTCGACATCGAGGTCGGACAGATTCCTAAACCTTTAGGTCAATTGGATGGGAGCGCTCATCATGGCGAAGAAGCCCACGTTGAACGATGTGGCGGCGAAGTCGGGCCTGTCGATCTTCACCGTCTCCCGCGCCCTCAACGGCGCCGAGGGGGTCTCCGATGAGAGCCGACGGCGAGTGCTCGAGGCCGCGAGGAGTATCGGCTACGTGCCCAACACCGCCGCCCGCGCCCTGCGCACGCAGATGCCGGGACCGGTCATGGTGATGACGGCCTCCACATCGAACTCCTACTACATCGACATGATCGACGGCATCCAGTCGGGACTGCGCGAGGCGAACACGGCGATGCGATTCACGGACGTCGCCCCTTCGGGGCGCTTCGACCGCGATCTCGAGGACGCCGCGATCCAGGAGGCGATGCAGTCGCGGGCCAAGGGCGTGATCTCAACCCTCACCCTGAGCCCCGACAACTACGAGAAGCTCACGGAATGGGGGATCCCCGCGGTCTTCGTCGACTCGCAGGCTCCGGACTCGCATTTCGGCGCCGCATCCGTCACCACCGACAACGCCGACGCCTCGGCCCAGATCGGACGCCATCTCGCATTCCACGGCCTCGACGAATGGGTGCTGATGATCTACCCCCGTCTGTGGTCGTCGCGCGCCGCCCGCGAGGGCGGATTCCGCGCGGCCGCGCACGAGCACGGCGCGCGGCTCACCGTGCTCGAGTGCGACAACGACGCCCGCTCCGCCCGCGAGGTCCTCGACGCGCATCTCGCGCAACGGGGGACGGGCGGGAGATTCGCCTTGGTCGCGGGCAACAACCCCCTCCTGCAGGGAGCCCTGACCGCCCTGAGGGAACGGGAGCTGCGCATCCCCGACGAGGTCGCCGTCATCGGCTTCGACGAATTCGCCTGGGCCCCCCTCCTCGATCCGCCGATGACGGTCATCGACGAGGACTCGCGATCCATCGGCGAACTCGCCGCCCGCAAACTCCTCGCCATCATTGCCCGCACGAGCTCCGACAAGGAGGCGGCGTCGGTGGTGCCGAGCTACACCGCGGAGGACCGCGAGGAGGTGACAGCGACCCTCCTCGTCCGCCACTCCTGCGGCTGCTGACCGCGGTCGGCGTCCTCGGCGACGCCGGCATCATCACCGCCGCCCAGGCCGCGGCTCCGAAGACGGAGCCGCCGATCGGCGGCCCCACCCAGTGAAGGAATGCAATGAAGCACACCACGACGGCCATCGCCGGCTCGATCCTCGCGACCTTCGCGCTCGCGCTCACCGCCTGCACCTCCGGCGACTCCCCGAACGCCGGGGCGATGAGCGGAACGGGGGCGGAGGGCGCCGCCCTCCCCTCCGCGATCGAATCGATCGGGCTCATGGTCCAGGACATGTCGAACCCCTTCTTCTCCGCCATGACCACCGGCGCCGAAGAGGCGGCAGCCGAGCTCGGCGCGACCCTCAACGTCCAGGACGCCCAGCTCGACCTCGCCAACCAGAACACGCAGATCGACGCCTTCATCCAGCAGGGCGTGGACCTCATCGTCATCTCCGCCGTCGACGAGGACGGCATCGCGCCCGCCATCGAGCGCGCCCGCGCTGCCGGCGTCATCGTCATCGCCGTCGACACCCCCGCGGTGGGAGCCGACGCCGTCGTCATGACGGACGCCGTCGAAGCGGGAGAAGTCGCCTGCCGCCACCTCTTCGAGCAGATGGGCGGCAAGGGCAACATCCTCATCGTCGACGGCACCCCGATCCAGACGATCATCGACCGGATCACCGGCTGCACGAAGGTCCTCGAAGAATTCCCCGGCATCACCGTCGTCGGGCATCAGGCCTCGCGCAACGACCGCGCCTCCGGTTTGACGGTGACGACGGACATGCTCACCGCGACCCCCGACGTTCAGGGCATCTTCGGGATGAACGACCCCTCCGCCCTCGGCGCGACCCTCGCCGTCGAACAGGCCGGACGGGCCTCGGACATCATCGTCGTCGGAATCGACGCGAGCCCCGAAGGAGTCGCCGAACTGAAGAGGGAGGGCTCGCCCTTCATCGCCTCCGCCACGCAGAACCCGGCGGAGATGGTGCGTCAGGCCGTGGCCGTCGCCCAGCAGATGGTCGACGGCAACCCGCCCGCCGACACGACGATCCTCATCCCGAGCGTCATCGTCACGCGCGACTCCGTCGACGAATACCCCGGCTGGTGACGCGAACGGGCGGGGCGGCGTCGCGCCCGCCCCGCCCGATTCCCGAGGAGACGATCCATGACCACATCAACCCGTCCGCCGCTGCTCGAGCTCCGCGAGATCAGCAAACGATTCGGCGCCACGATGGCGCTCAACGGAGCCTCCTTCGACCTGCGCCCCGGTGAAGTGCACGCCCTCATGGGCGAGAACGGCGCGGGCAAGTCGACGCTGATGAAGATCCTCGCGGGCAACATCGCGCGTGATGGGGGCGAGATCCTCATCGACGGCCGCACGGTGGAGATCGCCGACCCCGCCGACGCCCGATCGCACGGGATCGCGATCATCCATCAGGAGATCAGCACCGTCCCCGACATGACCGTCGCCGAGAACCTCGCCCTCGGCGCCGAAGCGACCACGCGCTTCGGGCTCCTCGACCGGAAGGCGATGCGGCGCGACGCCGAGCGCAAACTCGCGCTCATCGGGCTCCGCGTCGACCCCTCCCGTCCGCTCGGCTCGCTGAGCATCGGCATGCAGCAGATGGTGGAGATCGCCCGAGCCGCGAGCGAGGAGGCGCGCATCCTCGTCCTCGACGAGCCGACGGCGGCCCTGTCGCGCGCGGAGACCGAGGAGCTCTACCGCATCATCGAGCAGGCGCGCTCGACGGGGGTCGGCCTCATCTACATCACGCATCGGATGGAGGAGGTCTGGCGCCTGGCGGACCGGGTGACGGTCTTCCGGGACGGGCGCCTCGTCGGCACCCATGAGCGCGCCGACATCGAGCCCACCGACATCGTGCGGATGATGGTCGGGCGCGACATCCGCGATCTGTACGTCCACGAGTCCCGGCCCCCGGGCGATACCGTCCTGGAGGCGGAGGGCCTGAAGGGCAACGGCGTCGGCCCCGTGAGTTTCAGCGTCCGCGCGGGGGAGATCGTCTGCTTCGCCGGACTGATCGGATCCGGCCGCACCGAGGTCGCGCGCCTCATCTTCGGCGCCGAGAGGCCCGAGGGCGGCACGATCCGGCTCCGCGGCGAGCCCTACGAGGCGCCGGACCCCCGATCGGCGATCCGCAGCGGCGTCACCATGGTGCCGGAAAGCCGGAAGGAGCAGGGGCTGTTCCTCGAGCATTCCGTCGAGGACAACATCGCCCTGTCCTCCCTCGACCGCTTCTCCCGGGGCGGCGTCCTGAGGCGCGGGCGGATCCGCGCGGCCGTCCTCGACATGATGGACTTCCTCCACCTGCGTTGCACCGCCATCGGGCTGCCGACGCGCAGCCTGTCCGGGGGCAACCAGCAGAAGGCCGTCCTCGCCCGGACGCTCCTCACCGAATCGGATCTCCTCATCCTCGATGAGCCCACCCGAGGGGTCGACGTCGGGGCGAAGCGGGAGATCTACGAACTCATCGAAGCACTGGTCCGCCGGGGCAAGGCGATCATCATGATCTCCTCCGACCTGCCCGAGGCGATCGGGTGCTCCGACAGGATCCTCGTCATGCGTCACGGGCGGATCGTCGCGGACCTCCCGTCCGCGACCGCATCCGAAGAAGACGTCATGAGCCATGCCACAGGAACAGCCGAGTAGGAACCGATCACGATGACCAACCACGCCTCCGGAGCGGGACAGCTCCGCGTGCACCCCCGACACTTCGATTTCGCGACATGGTGGGACCGTGCGGGGATCCTCGCCGTCCTCGTGCTGCTCACCGTGTTCATGGCGGTCGCCGCACCGAACTTCGCCTCCGTCGACAACCTCCTCAACATCGCCCGGGCGATTTCGATCAACGCGATCATCGCGGCCGGGATGACCTTCGTCATCATCACCGCCGGGATCGACCTCTCCGTCGGCTCGACGGTCGCCGTCGCCGGCGTCACCGCCGTCCTCGCGGCGATGACCGGAATGCCCTCCTTCATCGCGATCCTCATCGGGGTCTGCGCCGGAGCGCTCGCCGGCCTGGTCAACGGCGCCCTGTCCGCCTATCTCGCCCTCGCGCCCTTCATCGTCACCCTCGGACTCATGACCTTCCTCCGCGGTCTCGCCTACACGATGACCGAGGGGCAGCCGATCGTCGACAGCGCCCTGTCCTTCCGCGATCTCGGCAACGGCTACCTCCTCGGCATCCCGGTCCCCGTGGTCGTGATGATCGGCGTCTACCTCGTGTCCTGGCTCGTCCTCGAACGCACGAAGTTCGGACGCCACGTTTACGCGGTCGGCGGCAACCCCGAGGCCGCCCGGCTCGCGGGCATCAGGGTCAAGCGCGTCCTCACCTCCGTGTACGTCATCGCCGGCGCCCTCGCCGGCCTCGCAGGCGTCATCTTCGCGGCGCGGGTCGTCTCGGCCCAGCCCACCGCCGGCAACGGCTACGAACTCGACGCCATCGCGGCCGTCGTCCTCGGCGGGACGAGCCTCGCCGGCGGGAAGGGGCGGATCCTCGGCACGCTCGTCGGCTCCGTGATCCTCGGAGTGCTCACCACCGGGCTCATCCTCATGAACGTGCAGTTCTTCACCCAGCTCCTCATCAAGGGAATCGTCATCATCCTCGCCGTCGCCATCGACTCCCTCAAGCACCGGTCCACCGCCGCGGCGGTCCGACCGCTCCTCGATGCGGCGGCGAAGGAAGGAGGCGCGCGATGAGCCGGACGATCGTCATCACCGATCCCCTCGGCCCGAGGCTCAACGAGCCCATCGAGTTCACCGTCGAGGAAGCGCTCGAGGGCGCCCTGTGGAGGGCGCGCACCGACAGCGGCGCCGAACTGCTGTGCCAACGGCTCGAGCACCAGGAGCGGGAGGGCGCCACCTCCTTCATCACCGTCGCCTCCGTCGACGGCCGCCTCGAATTCACCCTCGAGGAGCCCCTGCCCAAAGGGACGCCGACGGAGGGGATCACCGCCCTGGAGCCCCGCGAGGCCGACGCCTACGCGCGCCTCGACACCGGGTACTTCGATCTCGAACTGTGCACCGGGACCGCCCGCGGCGACGGCGCCTCGAAATGGGGGATCCGGCATTTCTCCACGCGGGAGGAGGGGATCGACCTCCTGCCCTCCGGGAACAACGCCATCGGCGGCTTCTACGGCCCCTTCTTCACCCCCGAGAACGGGCTCATCAACCCGCCCGAGCACACCCCCGTCACGGTGGAGGTCCTCGAATGGGGGCCCGTGCTCGTCGCCCTCCGGATGACGGGCACGATCCCCGACGGCCTGCTCGAGGAGCTGAAGGGGAAGAGCTTCTCCATCGAATGGCGCTTCACCTACGGCACGCCCTGGTTCTCCCGCCGCTATCTCGTCGATCCTTTCGCAACGGTCATCAACGGGCGCTCCATCGTCAACAAGATCACCGTCGGCGACGAGTTCGAGGGCGGGCAGGGCGAACTCGTCTTCGACCGCTTCGACACCCCGGGAGGGGTCCGCTACCGCGATGGCGACCCCTATGCGGGGGAGCTGGCGGGCATGGTCGCCGAGACCCTGGCGGCCCCGGGGGCGCGCAATGAGAAGTTCCGGGCCTTCCGCGAGGCGCTCACCGACGACATCGAGTCCGCGCACTGGGACCTCTACTGGCGGCTCTTCAGCGCATGGGAGGGCGCGCTCTCCGACGAGGAGATCGCTCAGCGCCTCGGGCGCGTGCGCGCCGCCTCGCATCGGCTCGCCGATCTGCCGGAGCGTCCGTGGAGGATCGCCCGGGAGGCCGTCGACGTCCAGCGAGTCCCCCATGAGACGATCTTCCCCGGGGCCGCGCAGGCGAGCGTCGAATACCACTCCGAGCAGGGACGCGCGATGATCTGGTGGACCTCCGAGCCCTCCGGACAGTTCCAGATCGTTCAGCGGCGCCAATCCGGCTGGGTGAACTGGGGGACGAACGGCGAGAACGAGTGCCCCGAGCTGCCCGTCGGCGCGCTCATCAAGACCGCCTACGGCCGCTTCGCCGGCACCTGGGAAAGGGTCGCCGCGCAGTTGGGCGCGCCCCCGGAGGTGCGCGTCGCGACGCGGTGAGCGCCGATCCGCCAGGAGCGGCCGGTCCCGGGTTCTCGGCCCGGGGCCGGGCGCTGCGCGCATCGAGGGCCCCGGACGGGCCGGGCCGCTCGGAATGCTCGAGCGGCGGTCGGATCAGGGCAGCTGATCGAGGAGGAGCTGAAGGCCCTCGGCCATCGTCGGATGGGCGATCGGCAGGAAGCGGAGCTCCTCGTAGCGCATGCCGGCGCGCATGGCGACCTGGACGGCGGCGATGACCTCGCCGGCCTCGGGCCCCTGGATCGCGGCGCCGAGGATCTCATGGGTCGAGGCGTCGACGACCGCCTTCCACAGCCCGCGGCTCGCGCGCATCGTCTTGGCGCGCGGGACGGCCTGCACGGGGAGGGAGGCGACGAGGACCTCGCGCCCCGAGGCGCGGGCCTCGCCCTCGCTCATGCCGATCCTCGCGAGCTCCGGCGAGGTGAAGACGACGGAGGGGAGGAGCCGGCCCGTGGTCGAGGCGAAGGGCGAGGCGGGCTCGGCGCCGTCGAACTGGGCGCGGATGATCCGGAAATCCGACCAGGAGGCGTGCGTGAACATCGGGGTCCCCGCGGCATCGCCCGCCGCCCACACCCCCGGGGCGCTCGTGCGCAGGGAGTCGTCGACGGCGATGAAACCCGAGGCGTTGAGGCGGATCCCCGCCTCCTCGAGGCCGATCCCCTCCGTATTCGGCACGCGGCCGGCGGCGACGAGGACGGCCTCGGCGGCGAGGGACCCTCCGTCGTCGAGGGCGAGGCGGATGCGCCCCTCCTCCTTCGCGGCCGCTACGACCCGGGCGCCGCGGCGGATCTCGACGCCGAGCTCGGCCAGGCCCGCCTCCGTCTCGGCCGCGATATCGGCGTCCTCGCGGGGCAGGACGTGGGCGCCGGAGGCGATGAGCACGACCTCGACGCCGAAGGCGGCCATCATCGAGGCGAATTCGACGCCGATGTAGGAGGCGCCGATGATCGCCAGCGAGGAGGGGAGGGCCTCCAGGCGGAGGATCTCCTCGCTCGTCATCGCCCCCGCCTCCCACAGTCCGGGGATCTCCGGGCGGGCGGGCCGCGATCCGAGATTGACGAGGGCCCGTTCGCCCCGGATGCACCGGGTCCCGCCTTCATCGAGGGCGACTTCGACGCTCCGTTCGCCGATGAAGCGGGCCTCCCCCTTGAGGAAGTCGAGGCCGGGGGCGGCGAACATCGTCTCGTGCGCGGCCACCATCGCCGAGACGATGCCCTCCTTGTGCGCGCGCAGCGCTTCGAGGTCGACGGCGGCGGCCCCGGTGCCGGTGACGCCGAATCGCGCATCAGAGCGGGCGGCTTCGAGCCTGCGGGCCGAGGCGACGAGGGCCTTCGTCGGGATGCAGGCGACGTTGATGCAGGTGCCGCCGATGTAGCGGCGTTCGACCATCGCGACGCGCATGCCCTTCTTCGCGCGGTCCATCGCGAGGGACTTGCCGGCCTTGCCCCCTCCGACGACGAGGAGGTCGACCTCTTCGAGTGCGGCGGGGGCGGGAGGGGCCCCGGGTGCATGCGCGGCGGAGGCCGGGGGCGCGGGGGCGGCGGCGAGGGCGGGCTGGTCGTTCATGGGGATCCTTCGGGGGCTCGGGCGGGGTCGGGGGAGAGGAACAGGGGTGGGTCGGGGAGACGAATAGGGGTGGGGCGGGAGTGAGGGATCGGGCTTCGGGGCCACCGGATCCTCGTCCGCGCATCTCCAACGCCGAGGAGGCACCGCGCATTCCCCCGGCGCGCGAGTTGTGGCGGACGCCACCGTACAGCCTGCGAGGGTGTAGCCTCGTGCCATGAGCGCTCCGACTCCCCGACTCCTCCTCAACTCCGGCGTCCGCATCCCCCAGATCGGCTTCGGCACCTTCCAGATCCCGCCCTCGGCGACGGCGGAGGCGGTGAGTCGCGCCCTCGAGATCGGCTACCGCCACATCGATACGGCCGCGGGGTACTACAACGAGGCCGGGGTCGGCGAGGCCATCCGCTCGAGCGGACTCGACCGCGACGCCCTCTTCGTCACCACGAAGCTCCGCAACGCCGACCAGGGCCGCGAGTCGGCGCGCCGGGCGCTCGCCTCCTCGCTCGAGGAGCTCGGCCTCGATCGCGTCGACCTCTACCTCATCCATTGGCCGGTTCCCGCGCGGGACCTCTACCTCGAGACCTGGGAGGCCCTCATCGAGCTGAGGGACGAGGGGCTCGCCTCCTCGATCGGGGTCGCGAACTTCCTCCCCGAGCACCTCGACCGGATCGTCGAGGCGACCGGGGTGATCCCCGCAGTCGATCAGGTGGAGGCCCATCCGCTGTTCCACCGTCCCGCGCTGCGCGAGCGCTGCGTCGAACTAGGCATCGCCATCGAAGCCTATTCCCCGCTCGGCCAGGGCCGGGATCTGGCGGAGCCGACGGTGGCCGGGATCGCTGAGGCGCACGGGGTCTCGCCCGCGGAAGTCGTCCTCGCCTGGCACGTGGCCCGCGGGCACGTCGCGATCCCGAAGACGGTGAACGCCGAGCGCATGGCGCTCAACCTCCGCGCGGCCTCGCTCCACCTCGGGGCGGCGGAACTCGGGGCGCTCGATGCGCTGCATTCGCAGGAGGGCCGGGTCGGAGGCGACCCCGCGACCTTCGCCTTCCCGCAGACCCTCGAGGACATGAAGGCCCGCGGCGAATCCCTGGAGGACTAGGACCGTTCGGCGAGGAGACGACGGGCGAGGAGCGCCTCCCGCACCGCGTTGGCGGTGAAGAAGGCGGCTGAGACGAACGCGAGCAGCGGATGTGCCTGCCCGAGGCATCCGGTGACGCCCCACGCGATGACGAGGAGGGTGCTCGCGACGGCGGCGGCGATCGCGAAGCCCGGTGAGCGGTGGCGCTGATCCCACCAGTGGTCGGAGCGCAGGTCGTCGAGCTGTGCGCGGGTCATGAGGAGTCCTCCTCGTCGAGAATGTCCCTGGCCCCGTCCCTGAACGCGAGGGCGAACGCGGGACGCGGACCGGACCCGGGGATGCGGGCCCGCTCCCAGTGTCCCCCGCGCGGCGCTCCGGCGGGGCGTGTTCGCGCACCGGGGTATCACGGCATAGGAGCTTCACGCTTTCGGGGCCCTCCGCGTGCGCATGCACCGGAGGAGTGGCTCAGCGCCGCGGCTTGGCCCGCGAGGTCGGCCTTTCGGAGAAGGGATCCTCCGGCCAGGGGTGCTTCGGGTAGCGCCCGCGCAGCTGCGCGCGCACCTGCTGATACGGGCCCGTCCAGAAGCTCGCGAGATCCGAGGTGACGGCTGCGGGGCGTCCGGCGGGGTCGGTGAGGTGGAGGACCAGGGGGAGGTGCCCGTCGGCGAATGCGGGGGTGTCGACCCATCCGAAGGCCTCTTGAACGCGTAGGGCGAGCACGGGGCGTCCGCTCGACCAATCGATCCTCCGCCTTGCTCCTGTGGGGATCTCGATCTCGGAGGGGGCGAGCGCATCGAGTCGGCGGAGCGCCGACCAGTCGAGGAGGGAGCGGATAGCGGCCGCCATGTCCACCGATGCCAGCGGCGCCCCACTGGCGAGCGAGTCCAGCTCCGCCGCGAGCCAGACGGGTGCCGAGGCGATCAGGGCCTCGTCGCCGACATCGGGCCAGAGCCGGGGATTGACCCCGTGTAGTGCGCCGATGCGCGAGCGCAGGGAGCGGGCCGAATCGGACCACGTCATGATCGGCGGGCCCGAGTCCCGCAGGGCGTTGAGGAGCGTCTCCAGGGCCTCCTGCGCGCTCGCCTCGACAGGGCGCTCCCCGAGGGGGATCGCGCCGAGGGAGCGCGCTAAGACCGCCCGGATCCTTCCCGATTCCAGGGTGCAAGTCCGCACTTCGGTCACGAGCGGCGCGCCGATGACGAGGGCCTCGTCTGGTGCCAGGGGAACTGCGGCCCGGATGAATCCGTCGGCGCTCGCAGACCTGGTGAGTTCTGCGATGGCCAGCCATTCGACGCCTTCCAGAGGCGAGCCCTCGGGGAGTGCAGCGGCTTGGCCATCGGCGAGCAGGTAGGCGCGTCCGCCCTGTCGCGAGCGTGCGATCCAAGAGGGTTTCACGTGCGCGACGACGGCCGCGAGGGCGTCCTCGTCGCTTGTCGGGGCTTGGAGGCCCGCTGGGCTCGGCGGGATGAGCGGCGCGATCTGCCGCTTCAAGCGCGCTGCGCCTCGGCGCACGGTCTTGGCCAGTGCGGGATCGAGGCGTGCCATGCGCCTCGCGAAGGTCGCGAGATCGGCGTCCTTGACCCGTGGGCCTTCTGCGAGCAGCGCGCCGAAGGAGGCCGCCCGCTCGAGGCCGATGCGGGGCGCGGTGCGCAGCAGGGCGGCGCCGAGGGCGGGATCGATCGGCAGGCTCCCCGCGGTCTCGCCCAGGGGCGTCACGCGCCCCTCTTCGAGAAGGCCGAGGGCGTGAAGGGCCGTGCGCGCCGCCTCCCGGGCCGCCGAGGGAGGCGCGTCCAGGAGCGCAAGCCCCGCAAGCCCCTTCGGCGTCCAGCGCAGAGCCTGCAATTCGGCATCGCTGAGGTCGGCGACGAGCATCTCCGGAAGGGCGTGCGCTGCGCGCCTGGCCCAGTCGACCTCATCGAAGCAGCGGATCGCGAGGCCGGGACCGAGGCGGGCCGCACGGCCGGCCCTCTGCTCGCACCGTGAGCGCGCGGCGCGGACGGTGGCGAGGCTTGAAGCGCCGCGCGCGAGATCGAGGCGCGGTTCACGGGCGAGGCCCGAATCGATGACGCAGGAGACTCGGGGAACCGTGAGCGAGGACTCCGCGATCGGCGTGGCCACGATGATCCGGCGCGGGCCCGTCGCCGGAGGGCTGAGGACCTCGTCCTGAAGTGCGGGCGGAAGGGTTCCGTGCAGCGCGAGGACCTCGAAGTCGTGCGCGCCCTCCCCGAAGGATCCCTCGCGCAGGCGGGCGACGACCTCGTTCACCTCCCTGACGCCGGGGACGAAGACCAGGACATCGCCCTCGCCTCCCCGAAGGCACTGCGCGGCGCAAGAGGCGACGTGCGCGAGGAATGCGCGCGGGACGCGGACCGCTCCCCAAGGATCGGCCTCGAGTGGCTCGACCCCACGGGCCGGCGGGGCGTAGCGCAGCTCGAGGGGGAATGCGGCTCCCGGCACCTCGACGGCGTCCGTCGGAACCCTCGTCCCCAGCAGGGAGCGGATCCTCCCGACATCGAGCGTGGCCGAGGCGACGCAGAGGTGGAGGTCCTCGCGTAGCACTGATCGGGCGTCGAGCAGCATGCCGAGCGCCAGATCGCTGTCGAGGTGGCGTTCGTGGAATTCGTCGAGGAGGACCGCCGACACCCCCTCGAGCGAAGGATCGGAGTGGAGCAGTCGGACGAGGACGCCGGGGGTCACGAACTCGACGCGAGTGGCCGCCGACCTTCTGGCCTCGCCTTTCACTGCGAAGCCGACGAGATCGCCGAGGTCCTGCCCGAGCAGATGGGCGAGGCGGCGCGCCGCCGCCCGCGCGGCGATCCTGCGGGGTTCGGCGACGAGGATCCTCCCCTTGAATTCGCGGGCGAGGAGGGCGGGGACGAGGGTCGTCTTGCCCGATCCCGGAGGCGCGGAGAGGACGAGGGCGCGTCCGGGGGCCAGGACTTCTCCGATCCGTCCGAGACCGGAGGCAACGGGGAGGGCGGGCGGAGCGGCGAGCAGACGGGCGAAGGGATCCACCCCTCCAGTATGACCCGCCCCCGTGCCGGCGATCCGGCGCCCGGGGTTCAGTAGTGGGTGACGACGACGGTGCCGATCTCGACGAAATCGTGGATCCAGTGCGCATCCTCCACGGGGATGTTGATGCAGCCGTGCGAGGACTCATCGGTGCCGATCCCGAACTCCTTGACCCACGGCGCTCCGTGAAGGGCGTAGCTCTGGTGCCAATAGGCGACCCAGGGGACCCCGCGTTCGCAATAGGGCCATTCCGGGGTGCAGCCCATGTCTTGGGCCTTGAACTTGAGATAGACGCGATAGGTCCCGGTCACGGTCTCATGACCGACGCCCCCGTGATTGATGAGGATCGGCCCGTAGGCGACCTCTTGACCGCGGAAGACAGTCAGAGTCGAGTCCGTGAGGTTGACCTCGACCCACTTCTCGCCCGGCGAGGGACGGTAGGCCAGGCCCGCGAGCCCCGCCGGGGTCACCCGCTCCTCCATGCCCGCGGCGATGGGATCCCATTCGATCGTCCCCGAATACTCCGAATGCGCGTCGAGGGCGTTGAGAATCCCCTCGCGCAGGGCTTGGGCGTTCTTGACCGCCCTGCCCTCCTTCCCGGGGCGCGCGAGTCGGAGCAGGACCCCCTGAGGGTCGACCGCGTTGATGCCGTTGATGGCGGGACGATCCACCTGGGAGACGATCGAATCGACCCAGGCGGTCACGGCCTCCCGGTCGACCGAAGGGACGAGTCGCCCCTCCTTCTCCTCGACCTTCACCCATTTCGCCTTCTCGGATTCCTCCGGGGTGAAGGTCTCGTTCGGGCCGGTGAGGGAGATCGGCGTCGCGGCGATCTCATCGGCCCGTTGAGCGGCCTCCTGGGCCTGCGTGATCGTCGGACGGGCTTCGAGGGGCGAGGACGGCAGCGAGATCGAGGAGCTCTCCAGGCGCGAGACCGCCGAGACGAGCCTCTCGCGCAGCGTGTCGCGATCGACTCCCTGGCCAGGGCTCCCTCCGATCGCGACATGACGCGTCCCGTCCTCGGAGAGGTCGACCGACGCGGGAACGGGGGCGCGTCCGGTCAGGGCGTCCGCTTTCGCCGCGAAGGAGAGGAAGGCGGACTGATCGATCGAGGTCGGGACGATGACCTCCTGCGCGCGGCCGAGGGAGACGAGGGAGAGGACGGAGGCGATGGGATCGCCCGAGCCCTTCAGGGCGGCGTCGGCGAGGGCCTGGGGATCCACGACGACGCCCGTCTGGGCGAGCGGCGCGCGCAGCTCCTCACCATCGACCACGAGCGTGACAGTGGCGCTTCTCAAACGCGCATCCGCGAACTCCACGACCTCTTCGCGGGTCATTCCCGATAGCTCGTGGCCTGCGAGGGTGCGGCCGGGCAGGACCCGTCCCGTGCAGGTGAGGGTCACGACGGCGATCGCCGAGGCGCAGCTTGCGAGAAGGCACAGGCCCAATGCCCACCAGCGCCACCGGGAAGACCGGGGCGATGCGGAGTGAAGCGGAACAGCGGTCATGGAACACGACTCTATCGGCTCGAAAACCGCGTCTGAACCCCGAAAGATCCCGGAGTCCCCCTGATCCGGGACGGCGGATCAACGAGCCGGGCGCTCGCGCCGCGCCGTTCGCTAGACTGCCCGGAGGAGAGGGACGAGAGAAAGGGCCTGCCAGGTGAGTGATCCGATGGCGGCGAGCGCCGCCGGTTCGACGCGCCATGTCGTCATTCCTGCGACCGTCGATCCGATCCTCGTCCTCGGAACCGCCGATCAGGTGCTCCGCTCCTTGGAGAAGGGCTTCCCCCGGGTCGCGATCCGCGTGATCGGGAGGGATGTTTCATTGACGGGCCTTCCCGCTGAGGTCGATCTCGCCTGCGAGCTCGTCGAGGAGCTGATCGCCCTCGCATCGAAGGGGCAGGCCCTCGACGCGAGCGCCGTGGACCGGGCGATCTCGCTCCTGGCCTCCAGCGGCCTCAACGCCGCCGCGACGGAGGACATCCTCACCGTGCGCGGCAGGACGATCCGGCCGAAGACGCCCGGGCAGGCCGCCTACGTCGAGGCGATCGAACGCTCGACCGTGGTCTTCGGGATCGGACCGGCGGGAACGGGGAAGACCTATTTGGCGATGGCGGTCGCCGTGCGCAAGCTCCTCGCCGGCCAGGTGCGCAGGATCGTCCTGACCCGACCGGCGGTGGAGGCGGGGGAGAACCTCGGCTTCCTCCCCGGCACGCTGACCGACAAGATCGACCCCTATCTGAGGCCCCTGTACGACGCCTTGAAGGACATGCTGGACGCCGAGGCGATCCCGAAGCTCATGGCGGCGGGCACGATCGAGGTGGCGCCCCTGGCGTACATGCGGGGCCGGACGCTCAACGACTCCTTCATCATCCTCGACGAGGCCCAGAATACGACGGCGAATCAGATGAAGATGTTCTTGACCCGGCTCGGATTCAATTCGCAGATCGTCGTCACGGGCGACTCCTCGCAGGTGGATCTCCCGGGGGGAAGCCAATCCGGCCTCGCCGCGATCTCCCGCATCCTCGACGGGATCGACGGCATCGAGTTCTGCCGGCTCACCAGCGCCGATGTCGTGCGGCACGAGCTCGTCGGCGAGATCATCGACGCCTACTCCCGTTGGGAGGAGCACAAGGAGCGGACGCGGGCGATGAATGCGCGCTCACGTGCTCATCGGAATCGAACTGGCCAGGAGGGCGCTCATGACTGAGGTCATCAACGAGACGGATTACGAGATCGACGGAGCGGAGTTCGCCGCCCTCGCCGACCACGTGCTGACGGCGATGCACGTGGCGACCGATGCGGAACTCAACATCCTCTTCATCGACCCGAAGCCGATGGAGGAGCTCCACATCCGCTGGCTGGACCTGCCCGGTCCGACCGATGTCATGAGCTTCCCGATGGACGAGCTCCGACCGGGCAGCGCCGAGCAGCCCACCGCTGCGGGCACCCTCGGGGACATCTGCATCTGCCCGCAGGTGGCCGAGGCCCAGGCGAAGGAGGCCGGGCACACGACGGTGGAGGAGATGCTCATGCTCGCCACCCACGGGATGCTGCACCTGCTCGGTTACGACCATGCGGAAGAGGCCGAGAAGGAAGAGATGTTCGCCCTTCAGCGCCGTCTTCTCCTCACCTTCCTCGCGACCCGATGACGGCGTCCTGGGCCGAGTCGATCCCCGCCCCCGCGCTCGTCGCGATCGGGGCTCTCGCGCTCGCGGTCGCAGCCCTCATCCATGCGCTCGACGTCGCCTTCCAACGCATGTCCGTGGCCACCGCTGAGGACCTCGTCGAAGAAGGGCGACCGAACGCGGTCCTGCTCGCCGGGCTCCTCGAGCACCGCAAGCGCACGACCTTGACGGTCCGCGGTGTGCGGACCTTCTTCCAGGTCGTCTTCGCCGTGTCCCTCACCCTGGCGATCGCGGGGGCGGGGCTGGCGTGGTGGGCGACCGGTCTCATCGCCCTGGCGGCGATTTCGGTCCTCCAGTTCGTCCTCGTCTCCGTCATCCCGACGCGTTTCGGTTCGCGCAGGCCCGAACGGATCGCCTTGCGGGGCGCGCCCTTCGCGTCCAGGCTGGTGGATTCCTCGCGCTTCTTCGATCCGCTCGTGAGCCGTTTACGAGGGCGGCTCCCCCAATCCGCTCAGACGGAGGCCGAGGCGAGGGCCGAGATGGCCAACGACCTGCGCGAGATGGTCGATCAGGTCGGTGAGACCGAGGGATTCGAGGACGAGGACCGCGAGATGCTCCGCAGCGTCCTCGACCTCGGGCGCACCCTGGTGCGCGAGGTGATGGTGCCGCGCACGGAGATGGTGACGGCCCCCGTCGACCTCCCCGCCCGCAAGGCCCTGCGGCTCTTCGTCCGCTCGGGATTCTCGCGCATCCCCGTCGAGGGCGACGACGTCGACGACATCCGCGGCGTGCTCTACTTCAAGGACGTCGTGCAGCGCTTGGAGACCTACGGCCCGGATCTCGATCAGGTGGCGGAGCAGATGATGCGTCCGGCGGTGTTCACCGTCGAGATGAAGCACGCCGATGACCTCCTGCGCCAGATGCGCGACGAGCACTTCCACCAAGCGATCGTCGTCGACGAGTACGGCGGCGTGTCGGGACTCGTCACTCTCGAGGACCTCATCGAGGAGGTCGTCGGCGAGCTCACCGACGAGCACGATCGCGTCGTCCTCGAAGCGGAGGACCTCGGAGGAGGGGTGTGGCGCGTGCCCGCCCGCTATCCGCTGGGTGAACTCGGCGGGCTCTTCGGCATGGAGCTCGAGGACGAGGACGTCGACTCGGTCGGGGGCTTCCTCGCGAAGGCGATCGGCCGGGTGCCCCTGCCGGGCGCCGTGGGCGTCCTCGGGGGGATCCGGATGGAGGCGCAAGAGGCGCGGGGCCGTCGCCGTCAGGTGGGGACCGTCCTGTGCTCCCGCGCGGAGGAGGATAATGGACCATCCGAGACGAGCAGTGAGGACTAGACGATGAGATTCCCCAGTGACGACGAGCTCATGGCCGGTCCGAACGCCCTGGGCCCCGATCCGATCGAGATCGATGAGGACCTCCTCGACGAGGAGGAGGAATGGGATGAGCTCGATCCCGAGGAGGCCTTCGCCAGGCTCGAGGACCTCAAGGGGCTGCGCAAGGACGCGAACGCGGGCGCGGGCCTGCTCATGCCCGACTACCCGGAGGACTTCCGCGCCGGCTTCGTCTCGATCGTCGGCCGTCCGAACGTGGGCAAGTCGACGCTGACGAACGCGCTGGTCGGCAAGAAGATCGCGATCACCTCGGGGCGTCCGGAGACGACCCGTCACAACATCCGGGGGATCGTTCACGCTGAGAAGTCGCAGCTCGTCCTCGTCGACACGCCCGGTTACCACCGTCCGCGCACTCTGCTCGGCAAGCGCCTCAACGACATGGTCCGCGAGGCGCTGGCCGAAGTCGATTGCGTCGTCTTCTGCCTGCCCGCCGACCAGCGGATCGGTCCGGGCGACCGCTTCATCGCCCGCGAGCTCAAGGACGTGCGCCGCCCGATCATCGCGGTCGCCACGAAAGCGGATCTCGTGCCGCGTGATCGCCTCATGAAGCACCTCCTCTCGATCGACGAGATGGGGGAATTCGCTGTGATCGTCCCGGTGTCGGCCAAGAGCGGCGAGGGGATCGGCATCCTCCTCGACGTCCTGCGCCGAACTGTTCCGCTCTCGCCGCCCCTGTATCCCGAGGGGGAGGTGACCGATGAATCGCGCGACACGCTCATCGCCGAGTTTATCCGGGAGGCGGCACTGGAGGGCGTGCGCGATGAACTGCCCCACTCGCTCGCCGTCCAGGTCGAGGAGATCGTCGAACGCGAGCGGCGCGAGGGCGATGCGCGCCCCCCGCTCGTCGACGTCCACGTGAACGTGTACGTCGAACGCGATTCGCAGAAGGCCATCATCATCGGGAGGAAGGGGAGCCGGCTCAAGGAGATCGGATCCCGCTCGCGCCCCCTCATCGAGGATCTCCTGGGCAAGCGGGTCTACCTCGACCTGCATGTGAGGACTGCGAAGGATTGGCAGTCGGATCCGAAGATGCTCGGGAGGCTCGGCTTCTGAGATGAGCATCTTCACGGGAGCGTCCACGACGGTCGTCGCCCTCGGTGGGAACGCCCTCGGTGAGACGCCGGACGATCAGCTGCGCCTCCTGCGCCGATGCGCGGGCGCGCTGGTCGACATCGCCGAGGCCGGGCCCTTGATCGTCACGCACGGGAACGGGCCGCAGGTCGGGCAGATCACCCGCGCCTTCTCCCTCGGGGCGGCTGCCGATCCGGGCGTCCCGAATGTCGATCTTCCCGAGATGGGAGCGATGACCCAGGGGTACATCGGCGAGCATCTCGTGCGCAGCCTCGACGAGGAGCTGACGCTAAGGGGGCGCGCCGGGCGGGTCGCGGCCCTGGTCACCCGGGTCGAGGTGGACGGGGACGACCCGGCGTTCGCGAATCCGACGAAGCCGATCGGGCAGTTCCTCAATCGGGACATGGCGCTGCGCAGGATGGCGGAGGACCCCTCCCAGGTGTACGCCGAGGACGCCGGCCGAGGATTCAGGAGGCTCGTCGCTTCGCCGCTTCCCAGGAGGATCCTGGAGCTCGGGGCCGTCCGCGCCCTCGCCGATCAGGGCTTCCTCGTGGTCGCAGGCGGGGGAGGGGGCATCCCGATCGTGCGATCGGGCGATTCGATGCGGGCGGTTGACGCGGTGATCGACAAGGACCGCTCGGCGGCCCTCCTCGCCGCGGACCTCGGCGCCTCCTGCCTCGTCATCCTCACCGCCGTGCACAGGGTCGCCACCGGTTGGGGCACCCCGCGTCAGGAATGGCTGAGCGCACTCGACGCCGCGCGCGGTCGGGCCCTGGTTGAGGCCGGTGAGTTCGCGGAAGGGTCCATGTGTCCGAAGGTCGAGGCGGCGCTCGATTTCGTCGAGGGCGCTCCGAAGGGGGCCAGGCGCGCGATCATCTGCGCCCTCGCCGATGCTTCGCGGGCGCTGAGCGGTGAGGTTGGCACGCTCATCACGGCCTGAGGCCGTCCTCGTGAGCCGACGGGCCGCCCGGGCGTCCGCATTGCGGGGCCCCTTGCGTTCGATGCGCCCGCCTGCTCTACAGTGAGGGCATGCTCAGGGCGCATCAGCTCCTTCTTCTTCGCCGCGACGAGGCCTAAAAGGGCCGGCTCCTCGTCGCGGCTGAGGTCGTGTCCGGCCCGAAGCCCCCCGAGGGCGCGCCCACGACGAGAGAAAGCCATCTTCGTGAAGACCACCGCTTCAGTCCCCACCCCGACAGGTTCCGGAATGCCCTTCGGCAAGTACCGGCCCTTCCTCGAATCCAATCCCGTCCGCCTCGACGACAGGCGCTGGCCCTCGAATCGGATCACGAAGGCCCCGCGCTGGATGTCGACGGATCTGCGCGACGGCAATCAGGCCCTCATCGAACCCATGGATTCGCTGCGCAAGCGCAAGATGTTCGATCTTCTGGTCGCGCGCGGATACAAGGAGATCGAAATCGGTTTCCCGGCCGCTTCGCAGACGGACTTCGACTTCGTCCGCTCCCTCATCGAAGCCGATGCGGTCCCCGAGGACGTGACGATCTCCGTCCTGACCCAGTCCCGCCCCGAGATCATCGAACGCACCCTGGAGGCCCTCGTCGGCTTCCCGCGCGCGACGGTCCACCTGTACAACGCGACCTCGCCGCTCTTCCGCGAGCTCGTCTTCCGCAACGACCGGGCGCAGACCGTGGACCTGGCCGTGTCGGGCGCGCGCGAGGTCGTCGCGCAGGCGGAGAAACGGCTCGGGGATGAGACCGTCTTCGGCTTCGAGTACTCGCCCGAGATCTTCGTCGACACGGAGCTCGACTTCGCGCTCGAGATCTGCGAGGCCGTCATGGACGTGTGGCAGCCCGGGGACGAGCGCGAGATCATCCTCAATCTGCCCGCCACCGTCGAGCGCGCCACTCCGAACGTGTACGCCGATCAGATCGAGTACATGTCGCGCAACCTGAGCCGCCGCGAGCACATCGCGATCTCCCTGCACCCGCACAACGACCGCGGCACCGGCATCGCCGCGGCGGAGCTCGGCCTGCTCGCGGGCGGGGACCGGATCGAGGGCTGCCTGCTCGGCCAGGGGGAGCGCACGGGGAACGTGGACCTGGTGACCCTGGGCCTGAACCTGTTCAGCCAGGGCGTCGATCCGGGCGTCGACCTGTCGAACGTCGATGAGATCCGCAAGACCGTCGAGTTCTGCACGCAGATGGAGACCTCGCCCCGGGCGCCCTACGTCGGGGACCTCGTCTACACCTCCTTCTCGGGCTCGCACCAGGATGCGATCAAGAAGGGCTTCTCGGCGCGCAAGAAGAAGGTGGCCGAGGCCGGCGGCGATGAGAACGCGGTCGTGTGGGAGCTCCCGTACCTGCCGATCGACCCGCATGACGTCGGCCGTTCCTACGAGGCGGTCGTCCGCGTCAACTCCCAGTCCGGCAAGGGAGGGGTCGCCTACCTCATGTCGACGGCGCACAACCTCGAGCTGCCGCGCCGCCTCCAGATCGAGTTCTCCCGCATCGTTCAGCGTCACACCGATTCCTTCGGCGGGGAGATCGACGGCGACGCCCTGTGGACGATCTTCGCCGACGAGTACCTGCCGAACTCGGCCGCCGCGGGTCTGACGCCCTGGGGGCGCTTCGAACTGGGGGCCTCGAAGGTCTCGAGCTCCGATGACGAGCACGTCGAGCTCGAGGCGATCCTCAAGGACCGCGGCGAGACGGTGACGGTGAAGGCGAGCGGTTCGGGCCCGATCGACGCCTTCGTCTCCGCGCTCCACGAGTTCGACCTGGACGTCCGCGTCCTGGATTACTCCGAGCACGCGATGAGCCAGGGGCGCGACGCGAAGGCCGCCTCCTACGTCGAGGCCGCGGTCGACGGGCAGATCGTCTGGGGCGTGGGCATCGATTCGTCCATCACGCGCGCCACCTACAAGGCGGTCATCTCGGCGGTCAACCGGGCCCTGCGCTGACTCCTGCCCCTCGGCGCGCCCGTCCTGTCCGCTGACGAGGACGGGCGCGCCGCGTCGTGGGAAGATGGTCGCGTGTTGAGGACGTACCGGGATGAGGCGATCGTCCTGCGCACCCATAAGCTCGGGGAGGCCGATCGGATCATCACCCTCCTCACTTCGGATCACGGGCTCGTCAGGGCTGTTGCCAAGGGTGTGCGGCGGACCTCGTCGAAGTTCGGCTCCCGCTTGGAGCCCTTCGGGGTGGTCGATGTGCAGCTTGCGAAGGGGCGCAGCCTGGACACGATCACGCAGGTGGAGGTCATCATCGCGCACGGCGACCTCCTCGCCGCCGATTTCGGCCTCTTCGCCAGGGCGTCCGTCATGGCGGAGACGGCGGAGAGGCTCACGCAGGATTCCGACGAGGGCGCCCGCTCCCAGTACCTGCTCCTCGTCGGCGCCCTCTTCGCCCTCTCGCACGTGCGCCACGATCCCTCCCTCGTGCTCACCTCCTATCTGCTCCGGGCCCTCGCGATCGCAGGCTGGGCGCCATCCTTCTTCGATTGCGCGGTCTGCGGGGCGGCAGGGCCCCACACCTCCTTCTCCATTCACGAGGGCGGCGCCGTCTGCGAGGACTGCAGGCCGGCCGGGTGCGCGGCGCCCTCGGTCGAGGCGATGACCCTCATGGGCGAATTGCTCTCGGGGGATTGGGCGAGGGCCGATCTGTCCGAGGTCTTCGCCCGGAGCGAGGCGCACGCCCTCGTCTCCTCGTATGCTCAATGGCACGTCGAGCGGCGCATCCGCTCCCTCGGTGTTCTGGAAAGGAGCAGGTGATGGTCGCCTTCGCCGGGCCCGATCGTTCCTTGGAGGAACTGCGCGCCCTCAGTCCGATGGAGCGGGCAGGAGCGGACCCTTTCGGGCGGCTGATGGGTCCGGGGGAGTGGCCCGGTCCTGTTCCGTCCTTCGCGAGGGGGGATGCGCCCGCGCACGTGGCCCTCGTCATGGACGGCAACGGGCGCTGGGCGAATACGAGGGGACTGACGCGGACCGAGGGGCACCGGGCGGGCGAATACGCGCTCATGGACACGATCGCGGGCGCGATCGATGCGGGCGTGCGCTATCTGAGCGTCTACACCTTCTCGACGGAGAACTGGAAGCGTTCCCCCGCTGAAGTCCGATTCATCATGTCGTACGCGAGCGATGTACTCGCGCGGCGGACGGGCCAGTTGAAGGAGTGGGGCGTCCACGTCCGGTGGTCGGGGCGCGAGCCGCGCCTGTGGAAGTCGGTGATCCGGGCCCTGGGGGAGGCCGAGGAGGCGACTCGCGCGAACACGACCCTGGATCTGGTCATGTGCGTGAATTACGGGGGGCGCGCAGAGATCGCCGATGCGGCGCGCGATATCGCGCGTGAGGTGCGCGCGGGCCGCCTCAAGCCCGAGGGCGTGACGGAGAAGTCCTTCGCCCGCCACCTCTACCTGTCCGACGTCCCCGATGTCGATCTCATGATCCGCACCTCGGGTGAGCAGCGCATCTCGAACTACCTGCTCTGGCAGCTCGCCTATTCGGAGATGATGTTCGTCGACACCCCCTGGCCGGCCTTCGACCGGGAGGCGCTGTGGGACTGTCTGCTCACCTATGCGGGCCGGGAACGACGCTTCGGAGGCGCGGTCGACGCCCTCGGTTCCTGAGGGGGTGGCGCTCGCGGGCTCTCTCAGAGTCTCGGCGAACGTCCCCGATTCGAGCCTTGGCGCGCTCTTTTGGGTTCGCCCGTTCTAGTGCGATAGATAGGTGAGAGGTCGCTTTCAAGGCACTCAGTGAGGCGATGTTCGGTCCGGCTTGAGCCAATTCCCGTTCGGAGATACTGTCAACGCATGGATGAACTCATCGTTGACGGGTCGGCGCTCGCGCGTACTCGGAACGCATTGGAGAGTGCTGCAGATGAGCTCCATTCGCTCCGTGTCCCGGACCTTGGCGTCGAGGTTCTCGCGGCCGCTCCCGGTTCAGGTAGGGACGGTGAGTACGCCGGAGTGCGTGATGCCATCGCGGAGCTCGTGTCGCAGTCAGCATCACGGCTCGTGGAGATCATCGACGCGATCACTGCCTTCGAGCTAGATATGGAGGCTGCAGACAGCGAGATCGAAAGGCGCGGATATGCGCTGCTCCAGCGTATGAGGGACGGCCAGTGACTTCGTGGAGTGACCTCCTCAGTTGGGATCCGGAGCCTCTACGCGGTGGCTCAGCGGAATTGACGGCGCTGGGGCGAAGGATCCGTGCGGCTGCAGACGATGTGGCGAATGCGCGGCCGGCCGCCGACGGGTGGAGCGGTCAGAGTGCAAATGCTGCGTATCGTAAACTCACGGACTTGTCTAATGCTCTTGACGAGCTCGCATCACGCATTGAGAAGACGGCTGGGGACCTTGATGCGGATGCTGCGCTCGTCGCAGTGACGAGGTCCAACGTTCAAAGCGCGCTTGATTACGCTTCTGCCCACGGCCTATTGATCGATGCTGATGGGTCAGTCGTCTCTGCGACGGTGAGTGCCGACATGGCGATTCTCCAGGTCAAGCTCAAGGACTGCGCGCGCATGGTCCAAAGAGCGATGGACTCTGCTTTTGAGTTCCTCAAGTCTTCAACGTGTCTCGAGTTCGCTCAGGTGGTGAGGAGCTTCCTTTTCGAACTGGGAAAGGTGCTTGTACAGGACCATGTCGCCGAGAAGATTGCCGAAGGTATCGCGGCAGCGATCGCCGCCGCGACTCCGTCCTGGGCGGCCGCTGGCGCGCTCGTCGGCGGGGGTGTTGCCACGATTTCCATTCCAGATCCTGCCTTTGTCAAGACTGCGGGCGGTGTCCTGAAGCACGGTGCGGTTGTGATCGGCGCGGCAATCGATTTCGCGGGGCAAATGCAGGCAGTCGAGGCAGGGGACCAGAACGTTGGTGACGCCGTCATCAAGACGGCAGCCCATACTGGTATAGGCATCGGTTCAGCGGTGGCGGCCGGTGCGCTCATGGGATCTGTCTTCCCGGGAGTTGGAACTGTTGTCGGAGCTATCGGCGGTGCCGTCGTTGGATCGGTCTTGTCAATCGCTGGGTCTGGCCTCTTCGACGCGGCCTATGACGCAGTCGGAGGCTGGAAGGGCATCGGAGATGCAATCGTCGGGTTGTGGAGATGAAGCCTTTGAACAGTTATTCGAGCTCCGAGACCGGTCGGCTGTTGCTTCGGCGAACGGGTCTTTTTCCACTTGGAGAGTTCCACGGTAGAGCGGTTCTGGTCGGCGCAGTGGACGGCGTGCCGTATTTGCTTCCGCAAAGCCGCACATCCTCGGGGAACCGTGCAGCCATGGCCGGCGCATGGATCGGCGCGCTTATTCTAACTCCTGGTCTTTCACTTCTTGCATCGCTGTTCCTCGGAGGTACACCTTCCGTTGGAGCAGTCCTTCTTGTGATCTGCGTAGCCGCTTTTCCAGTTGCAGCGGTCGTCGAGTTGGGAGCGGTTCGACAGCGCCTTGAGCTTGAGCGTTCCAGGCTTGACCCTCGCGCCCTTCTGGACCTGCAGGAGCGTTCACGTGGACAGGGTCGGATCCTTGCTCTGTTTGCACCTGCTCACCTTGCTCTCCTGGTGGTTCTATCCTCACTCGCGGCTTCTACTGGTCGCGCGAACTATATGGTTGGCGCCGCCTTTGCGCTCGGCCTCATCCCTATGTCTGTCTATGCTGCGCGCGCCGCGAAGCATAGACGCCAATGGGCGCGCCGCTGGCTGGCGAGCGTCCAACCCTCATAAACGTCGAGCCGAAAGGACCTGTCATGTCCATCTCAACCGAGCGATCCCTTTTGCCCCTTGGGTCCGTCGTTGTTCTCCGAAACGGCGAGATTAAGCTCATGATCATCGGACGAGTCCCCCTCTACCGAGACGAGAGCCGCTTTGGCTACTTCGACTATATGGCTGTGAAGTATCCCGTCGGCCTCACCGAGGATTCAATCGCATACTTCAACGCCGAGGATATCGCGCAGGTCCTTTTTCAAGGCTTCGCTGATGAGGACGACCAGGCAATTCAAACGGCGTATGCGTCCGCCCTGGCTTCAGGAGGAATCGGTTATCAACGACTGAGTATCGCCGACGTCCGCTCCTAACCCAAGCTGCCGACAGGGCTGGAGTCAATCCGTCGACCGGCGGAGCCTTCCAGCCCCGCCCTCGTTCCCCTGGACGCGAGGCGAGGAACGGCCGAAGCGACGCAGGAGGACGAAGCCCACGGCACTGAGGAGCAGGAGGCCGATGACGATCCGGCCGCCCATGGAGCCGGCGATCGCCGTGACCGCCGCCGTCCAGACGGCGAGCATTCCGAGGCCGTACATGAGGGCCCATGCGACGCATCCGGGGATCATCGCGATCGTGTAGGTGCGCCACTTCATCCTCACGAGGCCGGCTCCCGCGTTGACGGCCGTCTGCACGCCGACGGTGAGGAAGCACAGGGGGATGATGATGAGCCCCCAGCGGTCGAGGAGTGCTGCGCCGCGCCTGGGCACGGGGCCGTCGAACCAGCGCGCCAGCGAGCCGCGGAAGCCGTTGCGGCCCGAGGAGGCGAGGGCGCCGCGGGCGGCGGCGCGGCCGAGCCAATAGGTCCCCTGAGCGCGGAAGAAGACGACGAAGAAGAGGAAGATCATGAGCGGAGGGCCCGAGGAGGCCCAGTGGGGGATCACCGCCCGGCCTTCGCGCAGTCCTCGCACAGGCCGAAGAACTCCATGGAGTGCTCGACTTCGGTGAATCCGTGCGATGCTCCGACTTCTTTGACCCAGGCCTCGATGCCGTCCTGCTCGATCTCCTCAGCCCTGCCGCATTCACGGCAGACGAGGTGGTGATGGTGATGCGGGGTCTCGCAGAGGCGGTAGAGGGATTCGCCGTCGTGAGAGCGCAGGACATCGACGCGCTCGTCCTCGGCGAGGGTCTGGAGGTTGCGGTAGACGGTGGCGAGTCCGACCTTCTCGCCGTGGGATTTGAGGGCGTCGAAGATCTGTTGGGCCGATCGGAAATCGGGGACCCTGGCGAGCTCGGCGAACACCGCTTGGCGCTGCTTCGTCATTCGCTGCATGTGCGTCCTCCCCCGGTTCAGATGCTTGTCGCAGAATAGCCGATGTCCTGCGGTGAGCGCCGTTCGGGGTGCGGGGCCTCCGAGACGACGGCTCGCATCCGCCTGTTCCGCTGCTTGGAGTCGACGAGGGTCCTGATGAGGAAGGCCAGCGCGTAGATGCCGATGGCGAGGACGACGATCGCGGCCCCCGGGGACAGGTCTATGAAGTAGGTGAGGGACAGGCCTGCGAGGCAGACGAAGGCGCCGATCCCCATGGCGAGCCGCATCGTCGTCGTGAAGGACTTCGCGCCGAGCTGCGCGATGGCGACGGGGATGACCATGAGCGCGGAGACGAGGAGCGAGCCGACGACGCGCATGGCCACGGCCACCGTCAACGCCGAGAGGACCGCGATGATCATCGACAGCGCCTTGACCGGAAGGCCGGTGGAGCGGGCGAATTCCTCGTCGTTCGTCACGGAGAACAGGCCGGGCGCGATGCCGACGCCGATGATGAGGATCGCGAGCGCGAGGACGGCGATGAGCAGGATGTCGTTCCACGACACGGTGGCGATCGAGCCGAAGAGGTAGGAGTTGAGCTGGGCGGAGGTCCCGCCCGCGATCCCGATGAGGAGGACGCCCCCTGCGATCCCGCCGTAGAACAGCATGGCGAGGGCGACATCGGCGCTGGTCCGGCCCGATTGGCGGACGAGTTCGATGACGACGGCCCCCAGGAGGGAGACGAGGAGGGCGCCGGGCAGCGCCCAGGCGTCCTTCGGGGTGATGTTGGCGGCGGTTCCCGCGAGCCATCCGAGGGCGACGCCTGTGAGGGATACGTGTCCGATGCCGTCGCCGAGCATCGCGAGGCGGCGGTGGACGAGGTAGGTGCCGACGACCGGGCCCGCCATGCCGACGAGGAGGGCGGCGATGAGCGAGCGCTGCATGAGGGGCGAGGCCGCCATTGAGACGATCGCGTCGATGAGACCGGTCATCGCTTCTCCTTCAGTGCGCCGTCGACGAACGAGGGCGGGACGGGCGGTCGGGTTGCGCGGTGATGGCAGTCCTCGAGGCCGGGCCGGTGCTCGCCTTCGGGGCGCGCGGGCCCGTCGTAGTCGAGGTGCCCGCGCGAGATGCGGATCTCCCGGTCGAGGAGGGGCGCGAGCTCGCCGAGTTCGTGGAGGACGACGAGGATCGTGGTTCCGGCGTCTTTCGCCTCGGTGACGATTTCCGCGAGGCGTTCGCGCGAGGCGCGGTCGATGCCTGCCATGGGCTCGTCCATGATGAGGAGCTCGGGGTTGCGGACCATTGCGCGTGCGATGAGGACCCGCTGGGCCTGCCCTCCGGACAGGATGGCGAGGGGGTCCTTGGCGCGGTGGGCCAGGCCGACCCGTTTGAGGGCGTTCATCGCCCGTTCCTCGTCCTTGCGGTTCGTCCACCATTTGCGTCTGCCCAGTGTTCCGGTGAGGACGGTCTCCAGTGCGGATGCGGTGATCGCTCCGGAGGAGTTCAAGCGCTGGGGGACGTATCCGATGCGGTGCCAGGGGACTTGCGAGGGTTTCGCGTTGTCGATTCCGAAGACGCAGGCGCTTCCCCGGGTGATGGGGGCGGTGCCGAGGATCGCGTGCAGCAGCGTCGACTTGCCCGAGCCGTTCGATCCGGTGAGCGCCACCGTCTGTCCGGCGGGAATGCTGAAGGAGACGCCGTGGAGGACGAGGTTGGCGTCCCAGGCGACGTGGAGGTTCTCAACGGCGACGGCCGGCACCGCCGCGGGGGCGGTGCCGGCTCGACCGGGATCTGCTGGGGTCACTTGCACTTCAATGCCGTTTTGAGTGCGGTGATGTTGTCGCGCATGACCGCCGCGTAGTCCTTCGAGGGATCGGACTGGGACTCGATGGGGTCGAGGACCGCGGTCGAGACCTTGAGGTCGCGGGCGAGGGTCTCTTCGACCTTCGGGTCGACGAGGGTCTCGGTGAAGATCGTCGTGACCTTCTCCTTGGCGATGACCTCTTCGATCTCCTTGAGGCGCGCGGGCGAGGGGGAGGATTCGGGGTCGATCCCGGCGATGCCCACCTGGGTGAGTCCGGTTCGATCGGCGAGGTATCCGAAGGCGGAGTGGGCGGTGACGAAGGTCGTGAGCTCGCAGCTGGAGGTCGCCGTCACGAGTTCGGCGGAGAGGTCCTTCATCGACTTCGCGGTGGAGGCGGCGTTCGCCGCGTACTCCTGGGCGTTGTCGGGATCGGCGGTGGCCAGGGCCTGTCCGATGACCGTGGCGGCCTGCGCCATGCGCTCGGGGTCGAGCCAGAAGTGCGGGTCGGTCGTGCCGTGGTCGTGCGCGTGCGCCTCCTCGCCTTCGTGGGCGTGATCGTCGTGGGCCGCCTCCTCGTGGGCTTCGCCCTCGTGCTCCTCCTCTTCGGCCGCATGGTTGCCGACTTCTTCGACGTCGACCAGCTGCACCGCGGTGGAGACGTTGATGACGTTCTTCGGCGAGGACTGCTCGATCGCTTCGTCGACGGCGGGCTGGAAGCCCTTGAGGTAGACCACGGCGTCGGCGCGGGCGAGGGAGTCGAGGGCGGCGGGGGAGAGCTCGAGGTCGTGCGGTTCGGCCCCGTCGGGGGTGAGGGATTCGACTGCGACCCGGTCGCCGCCGATCTGCTCGGTGAGGTACTTCAGGGGGTAGAAGGAGGCCTTGACCGTGAGCGCGGTTTTCGCGGCGGACTCGGCGGTTTCGGTCGCGGGGTTCGCGTTGTTGCTCGGCGAGCACGCGGACAGCGAGGCCATGAGGGCGAGGGTGCTTGCGGCGATGATGGGACGAGAGATCTTCATGGCTCCAGTCTCATTTTATTGGGAATCGTTGTCAAAAGAGTGTGAGGAGCGCCTCCCGTCATTCCCCCCTCCGCCGGGGGCGAGACGCGCGGGCGCTCGGGAGCAACGCCCCGGGCGGCGCAGCACGGCCGCGGGATCGAAGGCGCCGCCTCGCCTTCCCATGCCCCTGTCGCACCCGCCGGGGCGCCGGATCGCTCGCGCCCGCAGGGAAGCGCTGATGGATGCCCCACGCGAGAGTGCGGGCCGGTCGGCTAGACTCGACGCACCACGTCCGCGCCGGCCAGGTGCGGCGACCGAACCCAAGGAGCAGCAGTGGCACAGGCCCCCTCCCGTCTCGATTCCGTCATCTCCCTCGCCAAGCGGCGGGGCTTCGTCTACCCCTGCGGTGAGATCTACGGCGGCACCCGTTCCGCCTGGGACTACGGGCCGCTCGGCGTCGAGCTCAAGGAGAACATCAAGAAGCAGTGGTGGCAGTACATGGTCCGAGGGCGCGAGGACGTCGTCGGCCTCGACTCCTCCGTGATCCTGCCGCGCGAGACCTGGGTCGCCTCCGGGCACGTCAAGGCCTTCACCGATCCTCTCGTCGAATCGCTGCACACCCACAAGCGCTACCGCGCCGACGAGCTCATCGAGGCCTACGCCGAGCGCAAGGGCCTCGATCCGGATACCGTGACCCTCGATCAGGTGCCCGATCCCGTCACCGGCCAGCCCGGCGCCTGGACCGAGCCCCGCGCCTTCTCCGGCCTCCTCAAGACCTACCTCGGCCCGGTCGACGACGAGGCGGGCCTGCACTACATGCGCCCCGAGACCGCCCAGGGCATCTTCGTCAACTACGCGAACGTCGCGGCTTCGGCCCGCAAGAAGCCGCCCTTCGGCATCGGCCAGATCGGCAAGTCCTTCCGCAACGAGATCACCCCCGGCAACTTCATCTTCCGCACCCGCGAGTTCGAGCAGATGGAGCTCGAGTTCTTCTGCGCTCCGGGCACGGACGAGGAGTGGCACCAGTACTGGATCGACTACCGCCGCGACTGGTACGTCGACCTCGGCATCGATCCGGGCAACCTCCGCTTCTACGAGCATCCCAAGGAGAAGCTCTCCCATTACTCCAAGCGGACCGTCGACATCGAGTACCGCTTCGGCTTCCAGGGCAGTGAGTGGGGCGAGCTCGAGGGGATCGCGAACCGGACCGACTTCGACTTGACGACCCACTCGGAGCACTCGGGCGCGAAGCTCGACTACTACGATCAGGAGACCGGCGAGCGCTGGACCCCCTACGTCATCGAGCCTTCGGCGGGCCTGACCCGTTCGCTCATGGCCTTCCTCGTCGAGTCCTACCACGAGGACGAGGCCCCGAACACGAAGGGCGGCGTCGACAAGCGCACGGTCCTCAAGCTCGACCCGCGCCTGTCGCCGGTCAAGGTCGCGGTCTTCCCGCTCTCGCGCAAGGATCAGCTGACGGGGCCCGCGAAGGAGCTCGCCGCCGAGCTGCGCAAGGTCTGGAACGTCGAGTACGACGACGCGGGCGCGGTGGGCCGCCGTTACCGCCGCCAGGACGAGATCGGCACCCCGTACTGCGTGACCTACGACTTCGATTCGGTTGAGGACGGCGCCGTCACCGTCCGTGACCGCGACACGATGGCCCAGGAGCGCATCCCGCTCGAGAGCGTGAAGACCTGGCTCATCGAGAAGCTCGGAGCCTGCTGAGTGACCCAGTCCTCGCCCGCGCCGCGCCCGATCTCCCCGCTGGAGATCGGGCCGGTGCGCGTCTGGTCGCCCGTCGTCCTCGCGCCGATGGCGGGGGTGACGGATGCCCCTTTCCGCAGGCTGTGCCGCGAGTTCGGCGAGCAGGGCCTGCCCGGCGCCCTGCGTCCCGCGGCGTCTTCAGGCCATCGGGGGCACGAGGGCGGGGCTCCCGTCCCGGTCAAGGGCGTCGATGCGCCGGCCGGCCTTTACGTCATGGAGATGGTGACCTCCCGCGCCCTCGTCGAGGGGAATGCCCGGACCTGGGAGATGGTGCGGCCCGACCCGGTCGAGCGCGTCCGATCGATCCAGCTCTACGGCGTGGATCCGGCCGCCATGGCGAAGGCGACCGAGATCCTCGTCGGACGCGATCTCGTCGATCATCTCGATCTCAATTTCGGCTGCCCGGTGCCGAAGGTGACGCGCAAGGGCGGGGGAGCGGCGCTGCCGTGGAAGAAGGACCTCTTCGACGATCTCGTGCACGCGGTCGTTGATGCGGCGGATCGCGCGGGGTCGAGGGCGGGGCGCGATGTCCCGGTGACGGTGAAGATGCGGGTCGGCATCGATGAGGAGCATGTGACTTTCCTCGATGCGGCCCGGATCGCCCAGCGCCGCGGCGTCGCCGCGATCGCCTTGCACGCCCGCACGCAGGTCCAGCACTATTCGGGCCATGCCCACTGGGAGCGGATCGCGCGGCTGAAGGAGGCGGTCTCGGTTCCGGTCCTGGGCAACGGGGACGTGTTCTCCGGGGCGGATGCGGCGCGGATGATGGCGCAGACCGGCTGCGACGCGGTCGTCGTCGGTCGCGGATGCCAGGGGCGTCCGTGGCTCTTTGCCGACATCGTCTCGACCCTCATGGGCGGGCCCGAGTTCTGTGATCCGGACCTGCGCGAGATCGCCGGGATCATCGAGCGGCACGCGCGGTGGGTCGTCGCGGATCAGGGCGACGAGGTGCGCGCGATGCGTGAGATGCGCAAGCACATCGGCTGGTACCTGCGAGGATTCGCGGTGGGCGGGTCCGCCCGGCACGCCCTGTCGATGGTGTCGAGTCTGGATGAGCTGCATGAACGGCTCATGAGTCTCGATCTGGATCAGCCCTTCCCCGAGGCGGCCGAGGGGCCGCGCGGGCGGGCGGGCGGGGAGAAGGCCCCGCACCTGCCCGACGGCTGGCTCGACTCGCCCTTCCTCACCGAGGCCGAGCGCTCCCAGCTCCGCCTGGCCGAGGACGGGGCGGATGGAGGCTGAGATGAATGCGACGGCGAGGTCCGCGGATTCGCGGATCGTCATGATCGGACGCGCGGGGGCGCCTCGCGGGGCCGTCGGATTCGGCGGGCGCACCCGGATCATCGCGCCGGTCCTCGGCGCGGATCGTGAGGCCCTGGACGCCGAGATGAGGCTTCTCGCCGGATCCGAGGGGGCGGCGGTCGATATCGTCGAATGGCGGGTCGACTCGCTGCTCGCCGCGCTGCCCGCGGGGGCGGACGCCGCAGCCGAGATCGCGCGAGCCTGGGAGCAGGCGGTGTGTCTCAGCCCGCTGCCCGTCCTCGCGACGATCCGGACGATCGACGAGGGCGGAGAGGCCTCGCTGGACGCGGTGGAGTACGCCGAGCTCGTCGGCGTGCTCGCCCGTCTCGCCGATGCCGTCGATGTCGAGATCGACCGTGCGGGGGCGAAGGACCTCATCGCCGGGGCGCGGGCCGCGGGGGCGATCGTCGTCGCCTCGCACCATGACTTCTCTGCGACTGCGCCGAGCGAGGCGGTCTTCGGGGTGCTGTCGCGCATGGATGCGGCGGGCGCCGACGTCCTCAAGATCGCCTGCCGGGCGAGGGACGCGCAGGACGCGCTCCGCCTGCTCGATGTGCAGCTGCGGGCGCGCGCCGAATTCTCCCGTCCGATCATCGCGATCGGCATGGGCGGGGTCGGCGCGCTCACCCGCATCGCGGGCTCACGATTCGGATCGGCGGCGACTTTCGCGAGCCTCGGGGCGGCTTCCGCGCCCGGGCAGTTGAGCGTCGAGGAGACGCGGGGAGTCCTTGATCTTCTTGAGCGGGGCTGAGACCAATCGGTCGGTCTCTTCCCTGAGCCGTGATATCTGCGAGCGATGGGTCGCTTCGCCTCCACGATGAGCGTGAAGCGTCGACGGGCCTCGCCCGGACGCAGATCCGGTACGGCGCGTCGCGATGCAATCCGGACGATGCCGATCACTCGGCTGGCGGGCGCGATCGCCCGGTGAAGGAGGGCCTTCTTCCTGCAGGGACGGCCGAGGAGATGAACGGCCTGTGGCTTTCCCAGGGGGGCGGCAGCCAGTCGCAGCTCGTCTATCAGTGCTCCGAGGACGCCCTCGGGCACCTCGCTCCCGGTGGGAGGGGGGATGAATCGCCCTCGCTTCGGCGGGCACCGGCATCTGCTCCGATCCCGCAGCGCTGTGCGCGGATCGCGACTTCGGTCCGCGATGAGCAGCCGAGGTGCTTGAGGATCTGACTCACGTAGGTGCGGGCCGAGCCCTCGGATATGTTGAGCGACTTCGCGATTTCTCGATTCGACTTCGCCTGCGCGAGCTCGACGAGGACGGGGCGAAGCCGATCGGGTAAACGATCGAGGGCGGAGGCGAAGGCTGAATTGCCGTCGGTGGTCGAGGCGGGGACGAGGGAGGGCGGCGCATCGAGGGCGGGGGAGATGATGCGGGTTCCCGAATAGGCTGCGAGGAGGTTGGCGGCGAGGCTTTCGGGCGGGAGATCCTTGGAGAGGATGCCGTTCACTCCGACCGCAAGCGCTCTGGAGCACAGATCCGGGAGGGCGAATGCCGTGTAGAGGACGACGACGACCCCGGGTGCGAGTTCGCGCAGCCGCTCGGCGGTGGAGATCCCGTCGAGGACGGGCATGCGGACGTCGAGAAGGGCGATGTCGGGCTGGAGGTCTTGGGCGATATCGAGGGCGGCCGCACCGTCGCCGACCGCTGCGATGATGTCGAGGCCCGAGTGGCGGCCGAGCAGGTCGATGAGTCTGGCGCGCAGTTCGGCGTCGTCCTCTGCGATGAGGAGGGTGAGCGGCGCGGTCATCGTTCCTCCTCGTCTTCGCTTCGAGCGAGCGGGATCCGTGCGGACAGGACCCAGCGATCTGCGATGACGTGGGTTTCGAGTCGCGCTCCGAGAACGGCTGCTTGGCGGGCGAGGCCGGGCAGGCCGAGTCCACTCGAGGCCTCGGTCGTGGCACTCGCTCCGACTTCGTTGATGAGGGTGAGTTCGAGGCCCGCCCGGCTTGGCAGGTCGATGCTTTCAATGATGAGCGAGGCGGTGGAGTCCTTCGGCGCGTGCTTGAAGACGTTGACGCACCCCTCCCGGACGAGGGTGAGCAGGAGCGTTCGTCTCTCAACGTCGAGTCGGTTTTCGAGGTCGCCCTCGACGTCGGCGTCGAGGGCGATGCCGTGAGAGGCGAGCATTCGCTCGCTGTCGCGCAGGAGGCCGCTCAGGGTATCGGGGGCGGGGGAGGGGGCGGGCGAGGCGTCGATGACGAAGCGGAGGTCGGTCATCGCGGCTCGTGTGGCGTCGAGCGCGGCCCTGAGCTGAAGGGAGAGGCGAGGGTCGCTCGTGGTGGCGAGCGCCTCTTCCTGTGCGGCGATCGCTCGAACGAGGTGCGCTGCGGCGGTGTCGTGGAGGATCTGGGCCGTCGACTGTCGGGCCTCGGCGAGCAGCGCGTGCGAGCGTTCCTTCTCGAGGGCGAGCGCGGTATCGGCGGTGCGCAGGCGCGCGGTGAATCGTCTGCCGCTGACTGCGATGAGGACGCTGAGAAAGGCCCCGATGGCGAGTTCGAGGAGGCCTGCGCGAAGGTAGGGGCCCGGGAGGTGGATCGCCCCGTAGGTGGCGAGGGCGAGTGCGGCGGTGATGTACCAGCCCTTGTAGATCCACAGTGCGGCGACGGCGTAGACGCCGAGGGCGCTCAAGCCGATCGATGCGAGCTCGTGGGGTGCGGCCAGACCGGCGAAGAGCAGGATGAGGAATGAGGCGCTTGAGAGCCGAGGGAATCGTCCGGCGAACCCCAATGCCACGCACATCATCGCGAGGAATGCAGTCGATGCGGCGGTCGTGGGCGGATAGAAGAACACGTCGGCCAGGAAGAGGAGGACTGCCAGCGCGGGGAAGGGAAAAGCGCGGAGGAAGCGACTCGGCTCCACCTGGTGGGTGCCGTGAAGGGATCGGCTCATCGGCAGTCGGGGAGCCAGGGGAAGAGTGCGCAGATCAGAGGATTACCATCCCTCAGTTGAACGGAGGCGAGGTCCGGTGCCGGAGTGATCGCATATGCGGGCGCAGGCGTCGACAAGAAGATGAGCGAAGCGACAAGAATCGAATGCACTGTGCCTCCCGGTGCCGTGATGGATCATGCGCGCGGACCGGCTTCGCCGATCGTGCCTCCTGCTTCGGCAGCATAGAGGGCCGTCGGCCGATACGGAGCGTGGTCGGCTTCGATCAACGCAAGTGTTGACATTCTGCGATAGCGCTCGGCCTGTTGTCGGTGTCGCCGTCTTCCTAGACTGGGCGTGCGGGCATGAGGATGCTCGGCGGTGAAGGAAAGGATGAGACGATGAGGTCTCGAATGACAGCACTCCTCGGTGTGTGTGCAGTGAGTATGGCGATCACAGGCGCGTCGATCGCGCCGGCGCAGGCGGTCGCCGGATGCTCAGTGGGGGTAAACGACAGTGGAACCGTATTCTGGTCGTACTGCAGCGCGGCATCCGGAGTGAGTAGCCACAATGCCAAGGCCCAGATCTACTTCAATTCGGGATATTCAGGTCCTCGATTCTCGAAGAACCAGGCCCCAGGGGTCTACTCGTACAGCCCTGACTACTCGGGTGTCGGGTATGTGATGGAGGGACCGTGGATTCAGGTCACCTACTGATGACGTGGCGCCGTCTGAGCCTGTTCGCGCTCGGCCTCGCCCTCGCTGCGTGTTCCGCGCAGACGGGCGCGGCCGAGCCGTACAAGCTGGAGTTAGATGATCTGATCGCACGCTCGGAAGGGGTTGAGCCGGCGGCTTCTATCCTGAAAGATCGTGTGATCACTGAAGCGGAGATCGCAGAGGTTGACAAGGCGTTTATCTCGTGCGTTGAGAATGCAGGGTTTCCTGGTGCGATCGTCGAAGATCTTGCTGGGAATGTCGGAATCCCAATGCCGGCGGATGGAAGCGATTCTTCCGCTGCATTCGCCGACTGCTCGGAATCGACATTTTTTAGTGGAATTCACGGCGTCTTCTGGGGGATGCGGACGAATCCGAAGAATCTGTCGCAGGGGGAGGCGACGCTCGAATGCCTCAAGCGATTCCAACTCATCGATCCGGGACTCACGGCCGACGAGTTCATGCGTGAAGAGGAGGAATGGATCGCGAGTGCTCCGAGAGTCGATGGAGTCATCCATGGTGATCCCGGCCAAGCGCATTCGTACAGCGATCAGGCGGAGGGTGAGCGGATGCACACCGAGTGCATGATCGACCCCTCCATCACCCCGAATACCGAATGACTCGGCGACGGCCCGTGGGTGAAAGTTCAGTACTGATGCGTGGGAGTGGCGCCTCGCGGGCTGCTTCTCGTGCCTTAGTGCTTCTTGGTATCGCCCTGGTTTCGCTCGCCGGCTGTACGGCTCGCGAGGCGTCCACTCCCGAAGAGCGGTATCGCCCGGAGTTCGAAGAACTCATCGCGAAGGTCGGTGATGACGAGCCGGCGGCAAGCATCCTTGAGGACTATCGGCTTGACGAAGTTGAGATCGAGCAATTGCACGACGCATATGTTTCGTGCGTGGCCGATCAGGGATTCCCCGGTCTCTATTTCGATTCGATCACCGGTTCCACTGGATTCTCCAGGGGGATCGCAGATGACCGATTCAATGACGCGAGAAAGGCGATGGATGACTGCGATACCTCGACTCATTCGAGTGATGTGACCTATCTTTATGCTCAGCTCATCCAGAATCCTGAGAAGGAAGATCCGAATCAGGTTGTGATCGATTGCATGGTGCGTCGAGGGGTTTTGGATCAGTCGTATACGGTTGAGCGTTTTGAAAAGGAACTCGAGGCGTGGATCGCGCAGCCCCATACGATGAAGGGGGAGCAGATCATCGGGAGCCCTGGTGAGGCATTCACGTATCTGGGGGATCGGGAGGAGGGGATCCGGGTGTTCATGGAATGCTCCTATGACCCGACGAGCGGGGACACCAGTGAGAGCGGATGATGGGAAGCGCGAGTCTGATGTCGTGACGGGACGAGCTCTCGCGTGAGCTTTTGGTCCTTGCCTCGTCGGGGAATAGTCGGGGCCTCCAGTGCCGTTCGGGTGAGCTGCGAGAAATATTGAATTTTGTCAATATTGATAGCCCTGTGCAACGACGCTTCGTTCCTCTAAAATGGGCTCTGTGGAAGTAAGGAGGCTTTCACATGGCGTAAAAGGGAAAGGCAATGATGTCTCGGATGAAGGCATTATTCGTTGTGTGCGCTGTCACTATGACGATTTCGATCATGTCGGCGTGCCCTGTGTATGCAGTGCAGGAACTGCCTTCTGCTGGCGGATGCATATCGCCTATTGGTGCGCGCGCGAAGAGTTTTCGTGAAGATGCGATTTCGGCGCACTCTTCGATTTATTGTGATGGGGCTAGTCTGTCTTATTCCTTGTTCGACTCCAAAGAGGATATTTCTACGGTGACGATGGAGAAGATGGCTTTGCTTCAACAGAGTGATGCATTGATGTCCTTGTTCATAGGAGCTTCGGATCAAGACATCGTCGATGCGTATCTCATTTTCTTTGCTGAGCATTCGACTCGAGCTGACGTTGAGCGGTTTGTTGAATCGACTCAAGGGAAGCATTTTGTCATTCAGGGAACCGTTAACTCTCCTTCGATCAGCCTTGAGGAAGGTAGGCTGTATCAGGATCGTGATGTTCCAACCTGTTGGCGGGGCTGGCTTGCAGCGTTTGCATATTTCGCTGCACAGGGGATGACTTGCGGTCCGTTGCATCTTGCTGGAGGGGTTCCCGGATTCGTCTGCGATGGCGTATTCTTTGCGATTGGGCTGCTTCCGGATTTCAATGCGTCGTGCAAGTGAGGTGAGGAGATGCTTCGAGCATTCATCAAAGGCGTTTTCATCGGTGCCGTGTGGTGCGCCTGTGTCGCTTTCATGGTCTGGCTCGTCTCCGGAAGGATTGACATGTTCAATCTCTTCTTCTTCGGGATCGGGCTTCTGCTTTCACATGGAGTCTGGATGATGCTGTATGCGCGCAGTTCCGAAGGGAATCCGAAAGAAAAGTGACATTCTCGTAGGAAGTCGAGACGCGGCTCGGTGTGGACGGCAGCTTCCTCGGAGGCTTGACATCAACCTTTGAAACAGATGATGGATCTTCGCTGAGAACGAACGACAAGCCGAGGCCGTCGGAGACTCGAGTGTTGACGAATGTCAATGCCGAAAGCCGTGTGCGAGGCTCCTCCATCCATCTAACGTGGGTCCTGTGGAAGCGACGAGGCGTCCACGGGTGGTGAAGGAGAAGACGATGACGACGATCCCGCTGCGCCCCCTCGCGATTGCTCCTGTTGTCCTCGAACGCCCATCCTCGCCACACTCGAGGGTGAACTCGGGGCATGCGACGATGAATCACTCGACGGTGCAGCGCGCCGGAGTCGCTTCGAGCACTCGCAACGACTCGGGCGTCGGACGAGTGATCGATGGACCGTGGATCCAGGTCAGGTATTGATGGCACGGAGACTGATCGGGTTGTCCGCCCTTCTCCTCACCCTGTCGGCCTGCTCGGCCCAGACGGGGGGAGCGGCGGAGGCCTACAAAGCCGAACTCGATGACCTCGTCGCGCGTTCGGCGGGTATCGAGCCGGCGGCTTCTATCCTGAAAGATCGTGTGATCACTGAAGCGGAGATCGCAGAGGTTGACAAGGCGTTTATCTCGTGCGTTGAGAATGCAGGGTTTCCTGGTGCGACCGTTGACGACCTCGCTGGGAATGTCGGAATCCCAATGCCGGCGGATGGAAGCGATTCTTCCGCTGCATTCGCCGACTGCTCGCAGTCGACGCTCTTCACTGATATCCACAATGTTTTTTGGGCGATGAGGACGAATCCCGAGCATCTCACCCAGGATGAAGCGATCCTCGCCTGCCTCAAGCGCTTCGACGTCATCGATCCGAATTACACTGTCGAGCAGTTCAGCCGTGAGGAGGACGCATGGATGGAGTCGGCGCCGACGATCGACGGCGTCATTCAAGGCGGCCCGAACGAGGCGCACACCTACACCGACCGGGCCAAGGGGCTCGAGCTGTTCCGCGAATGCGAAAGCGACCCCTCGATCACTCCGGATGATGAGTGAATGCAAGGTGGCGAGAATGATGGAGGGACCGTGGATTCAGGTCACCTACTGATGACGTGGCGCCGTCTGAGCCTGTTCGCGCTCGGCCTCGCCCTCGCTGCGTGTTCCGCGCAGACGGGCGCGGCCGAGCCGTACAAGCTGGAGTTAGATGATCTGATCGCACGCTCGGAAGGGGTTGAGCCGGCGGCTTCTATCCTGAAAGATCGTGTGATCACTGAAGCGGAGATCGCAGAGGTTGACAAGGCGTTTATCTCGTGCGTTGAGAATGCAGGGTTTCCTGGTGCGATCGTCGAAGATCTTGCTGGGAATGTCGGAATCCCAATGCCGGCGGATGGAAGCGATTCTTCCGCTGCATTCGCCGACTGCTCGGAATCGACATTTTTTAGTGGAATTCACGGCGTCTTCTGGGGGATGCGGACGAATCCGAAGAATCTGTCGCAGGGGGAGGCGACGCTCGAATGCCTCAAGCGATTCCAACTCATCGATCCGGGACTCACGGCCGACGAGTTCATGCGTGAAGAGGAGGAATGGATCGCGAGTGCTCCGAGAGTCGATGGAGTCATCCATGGTGATCCCGGCCAAGCGCATTCGTACAGCGATCAGGCGGAGGGTGAGCGGATGCACACCGAGTGCATGATCGACCCCTCCATCACCCCGAATACCGAATGACTCGGCGACGGCCCGTGGGTGAAAGTTCAGTACTGATGCGTGGGAGTGGCGCCTCGCGGGCTGCTTCTCGTGCCTTAGTGCTTCTTGGTATCGCCCTGGTTTCGCTCGCCGGCTGTACGGCTCGCGAGGCGTCCACTCCCGAAGAGCGGTATCGCCCGGAGTTCGAAGAACTCATCGCGAAGGTCGGTGATGACGAGCCGGCGGCAAGCATCCTTGAGGACTATCGGCTTGACGAAGTTGAGATCGAGCAATTGCACGACGCATATGTTTCGTGCGTGGCCGATCAGGGATTCCCCGGTCTCTATTTCGATTCGATCACCGGTTCCACTGGATTCTCCAGGGGGATCGCAGATGACCGATTCAATGACGCGAGAAAGGCGATGGATGACGGGGAGCAGATCATCGGGAGCCCTGGTGAGGCATTCACGTATCTGGGGGATCGGGAGGAGGGGATCCGGGTGTTCATGGAATGCTCCTATGACCCGACGAGCGGGGACACCAGTGAGAGCGGGTAAAGGCGGGGCCGCGATCGCCGCCGTGACCCCGCTCCTCCTCACACTCGCAGGCTGCACGTCCAGCAGCCAAACGGGAGCGCTGGAAGGTCCCGGATACTCCGACGCCTTTGCGGACATACGCGAAACGACGGAATCGGACTTCCTCCGAGAGGTACTCGATGACGACCTCATCACCGAGGCGGAGCTCGCCGAGGCGAGGAAGCGCTTCATCACCTGTGTCAACGAATCGGGGCGCCTCAGCGCTGCGAGTCTGGACGACGGCGGCTGGGAG
The DNA here is from genome assembly GCF_014208035.1 of Schaalia hyovaginalis. Taxonomy (NCBI): domain Bacteria; kingdom Bacillati; phylum Actinomycetota; class Actinomycetes; order Actinomycetales; family Actinomycetaceae; genus Schaalia; species Schaalia hyovaginalis. Next base: position 1,102,442 of record NZ_JACHMK010000001.1, read on the forward strand.
TTCTCGGGCCCCGCGATGAATACCGAGGAATACCGCACGATCACTCACGCTTGCGAGGAAGTCGCCGGAGCGGGAACGCTCACGATGTACGCCCAGATGATGCGCGACAATCCGACGAACATCGATCCCTATTCGCTCATGGCACTGTGCCTGGTGAAGAAGGGCGCCGTCGACCCGTCGTACTCGGGCGACCAGTACGGGCGCGACCTCGAACGGTACTTCACGCTGCCCGAATCGGAACGCCAAGGAGATCCTGAAAGGATGATCGCCTTCCACGATGAGGAGGCGGGGGCGGCCGCGTACCGGGAATGCGAGTCGCTGACGGCCGTGCAGATCCAGGCCCTTCCTGGATGACCGCTCCTGCCTGAGCGAGGACTGGCCGGATGGAGAGGCGACTGGCCGGCATGGGCAGGTGTAAGATGAATTCCGGAGTTCATGATGACCAACGAGGAGTGTTGACGAATGTCAATGCCGAAAGCCGTGTGCGAGGCTCCTCCATCCATCTAACGTGGGTCCTGTGGAAGCGATGAGGCGTCCACGGGTGGTGAAGGAGAAGACGATGACGACGATCCCGCTGCGCCCCCTCGCGATCGGCGCCTTCGCCTGTCTCCTGTGCGCCGCAGGGGGCGGGGCCCTCGGCGCCCTCGTCCTCGCCCCGCCCGTCCCCGCCTCACTCGACGCCCCTCCCGCACTCGACTCCGCCCCCGTCGAAACCCGCGTCATCGATGATGCGCGGACGATCCCCCTCTCCTTCATCACGGGCGAGACGACGAGCATCTCCGCCCCGATCCAAGGGAAAGTCACCGCCCTCGCCGTCAACCTCGCAGGCCCCCTCGAATCCGGGCACGAGATCGCGCGCATCGATGGACGCCCCCTCATCGCCCTCGCCACCTCAACCCCCCTGTACCGGCCCCTCACGAACGGACTGAAGGGCGACGACGTCACCGCCCTGCAAGAAGAACTTGCCCGCCTCGGCTACACCCTCTCCGTCACCGGAACCGTCGACTGGAACACCCAATGGGCGCTCGCCGACCTCCTCGGCATCGAGGACGGCACCGGCGGCGTACCCGCCGAGATTCCGAGCGAGAGCGTCGTCTGGATCCCGGCCCCCTCGGTCACCGTCGCCTCCCTCGACATCGCCCTCGGACAATCCCTCGATCCGGCCGAACCCATGCTCTCCGTCACCGACTCCTCCGAGCGCGGCGTCCTCACCCTCCCCGAAGAGGCGATCGCAGGGGACCGCGTCCTCACCCTGTCCACGGGCGCGCTCCCCGTGCCCGCAGACGGCGTCATCACCGACCCCGCGACCCTGAAGGCGATCAAGGACTCCGACCAGTACAGAGCCTTCTCCACGGCCCTCGGGGACGGCGAAGGCGTCTTCACCGTCCCCTGGTCGCTCGCCACCCCGATCAGCGCACTCGTCGTCCCGCCCTCGTCCCTGTTCGGAATCGTCGGCGCCGACGCCTGCATCGCCCAGAACGGTGACATCCACAGGGTGCAGATCATCGGCTCGCAGCTCGGACAGTCCTACATCACCTCCGACGATCCCCTCACCGCGGTCGACCTCCACACCGAGGGGCTCACATGCCGGTGAGCCTGCGCACCCTCGGCCACCGCTTCGGCGACGGGCCCTGGCTCTTCCGCGGCCTCACGGAGACGATCGGAGAAGGAGAAGTGGTCGCCCTCGTCGGCCCCTCCGGCTCGGGCAAGTCGACCCTCCTGTCGATGATCGCCGGATGGGCGGCCCCCGCCGAGGGGAGCATCGACCTCACCGCGCCAGCGGGGGACGAGGGCGGGACCGGCGCCCGACCCGGCGGAGCGCGGATCGCCTGGGTCTTCCAGAACCCCCACGGCGTACCCGGCCGGAGCGTCCTCGATCACGTCGCCCTGCCCCTCCTCGCGCGCGGAGCCGCGCCCTCGGACGCGGACGAGCGGGCCCGGCGCCTCCTCGCCGACTTCCATCTCGACCGCGTCGCAGACCGCCCCTTCAAAACGCTGTCCGGCGGTGAAGCGCAACGCATGCTCCTCGCGCGCGCACTCGCCACCGAAGCGGACGTCCTCCTCGTCGATGAGCCGACCGCACAGCTCGACCAGCGCACCGCCGCCCACGTCGCGGACACGCTCACCGCCCTTCACGACCGCGGGCTCGTCGTCCTCATCGCCACCCACGACCCCCACGTGCGCGACCGCTGCACTCGCGTCATCGACCTCGCCGCCTACACCCCCGAAGACGAGGCCGAGCGATGAGGCCCCGAAGCGCCCGAGTGCGCGCCCGGAGCGGGCGACGGGCCCGCATGAGCATCGGGGCGCTCGCGCGCGAAACCTGGCGGGACATGACGAGCGGCACCGCCTGGATCGGCATATGGACGATCCTCGCCGCCCTCCTCCTCGGCGGAGGGATCAGCCTCGACGTGCAGGTCATCGCCCGAGAAGCCAGGGCCGCAGCGGACTACCAAGCCTCCCTCGCCTCCGTTCGCGTCGTCGAATCGAACCAGGCGATCGACGGGGCGACATGCCGGGCGCTCGCCGAGCTCGACGGAGTGAAGGGGGCGATCGCGATCCGAAAGGCGCCAGAGGCGCTGAGCCCCGCCGCCATACCCTCCGCATCCCTGCAGACCTGGGAGTACACCGGTGGCATCGAGGGCGTCTTCGACATGACCTCCCACGACCCGGCGGCTTCCGGCATCATCCTCGCCGAGCAGGTCGCGAGCGCCCTCGGTATCGCCGCCGACGACGAGGCCGCCCTGAAATCCGGAGCGTCGACACCGGTGAAGGGGGTGTACGCCTGGGATGAGAACGACGGGCGCCGCACCGGCTACGCGTACTCGGCGCTCGTGCCCGTGCCCGCCCGGGGGCGCTTCGACGCCTGCTGGGTGAGGCTCTGGCCGCTCAACCCCGCCGTCGACTCTCTCATGCGGCTCGCCGTCATCCCCGGCGACGAGCACCAGCAGGTCGACACCTACTCGGTGAACGCCTCCCTCGGCGCCGCCTTCGACGGGCCCGGGCGCTACGCCGGGAGGATCACCGCCCCGATCGCGTGGATCCTCTTCGCGCTCGGGCTCGGCATCGGTGCGCTCTCGGTGCGCAGGCGCCGCCTCGAACTGGCCTCCGACCTGCACGCCGGGGTGTCCAGAACGGACCTCGTCGCCAAGGTGGAACTCCATACGGCCGTCATCGCCCTCTTCGCCGCGATCCTGAGCGTCCCCGTCCTGACGGGGATGATCCTCCGCGTTCCCGAGGCTGACCGACCGGCCCTGTGGGCGCACGCCGGCCTGCTCGGCCTCGTCGGCGCATCAGGCCTGCTCCTGGGCGCCCTCCTCGTCGCTCTGGCGCTCCGGGAGAAGAAGCTCTTCGACTACTTCAAGACGCGGTAGCGGAGGACGGGCGATGAAGCGGAAGGCGCGCATTCAAATCGTCGAGCGCCAGGCCGGTTCCGCCCCCCCCGCGACGGGCTCGACGATCTTCGGAACGAGGCATGAATTCCGCTCGGCGGAATGCGCAATGGCGTCATGCGATCGCGCGGATACCGCGATTCAGTCCCAGAACTGCGCGGCGACCGGGCGGACCCGCGGCGCCTCGAACCATGCGCAGGCGCACGGCGGAACCAGCGTCCGTCCATCATCCGTCGTCTCGGCGGGCGCCGAACTCACGAGCAGTGCGGCCGTCCGCGGGACCGCGACCGGCTCGGCGCAAGAATTGAGAACCACCATGACCGGGCCGTTCAAATGCACGGACACGCCCTCGCGGCTCCACGGCAGGCCCTCGACGATGCCGAGCGAACCAGTCGCGAGCTTCGCAGACGCCCGGATCTCAAGAGCGCGCCCCATGATCGTCAACTCGGGGCAAGCGGCCGACTCCGGCGCTGAATCCCCCTGCGCCTGTGAGGCGCCCGCCCCGCCCTCGGCGATCGGGAACAGGCCGTGCGCGCGCAAAGCACCGGGAAGCGACACCGCATGAAGGAACCGGGCAGCGCCCTCGGCATCCGCAGCACAGGGGAGGGGCACCGCCCACGCGGTGACCGCACCCAGGCGGTCGTGGGCATCCAAAGAATCGACGAGCGCCTCCTCAAGCGCCGCCGACTCGAATGCGACGTCGCGCAGGGCATCCCAGCGCAGGTGGTGGAACCACTCCTCCTCCAAGTGCGAACGCAATTCGCCCGCATCCGCCCCCTCGATCGCGGCCGTCACGATCAGAGGAGCCTCTCCTGCGGCCTCCGCCTCGGCCTCCACCAAGCGGACGAGCTCGCTGAAACGCCCGCGGGCGGTCCGGACCGTCTCGGCTGAACCGTGCAAGCCATCCGCACGGGCATGAAGATCCACGCCATCGGCGCCCGCCTCAACGGCCCCCCGCACGAGGACCAGCACGGCGGCCCGACGCGCATCGAAATCCAGCTCCGGATCGCCGAGCCCCTCGAACACCCGATCGGGGAGGCGGAGGATGACCCGCGCGCCTGCCGCGTGCCCCCGATCGACGAGGGCGCGCAGAGCATCGGTCGTCGTCGTGAACAGCGAAACCGCAGGCGACAGGAGCGCCGCGTCGAAACCGATGGAGACCGCCAGCCGGCAGGAGTCCTCGACCTCGTTCATGCTGCGCTCGGACATGATCTGCGGCGGTACGAAGATCGTGCTCGAATGCCACCAGGGAGCCGGACCCCGCGTCGCACGATGCACGAGGGACGTGCGCACGGACTCTTCCACACCTCGCTGTTCCACCACGGGTCCATCGTGTCACAGCTTCGCCTCCGGTGTGCTGCGCGCCCGGAGGATAGGCTGGCACCGTGAGCTCACCCAAGCGCCCCCTCATCGAAACCGGACTCGTGCCCGTCTACTCCGAAGCCGACCAATCGCGCAGAGTCGCGGAGTCCGCGAAATCCGCGATGCGCACGGCCTTCGAACGCGACCGGGCGCGCATCCTCCACTCCTCGGGCCTTCGCCGCCTGGGCGAGAAGACCCAGGTCCTGGGGCCCGCCTCCAACGACTTCGTCCGCACCCGCCTCACCCACTCCCTCGAAGTCGCCCAAGTCGGGCGCGAACTCGGCAAAGAGCTCGGAGCCAACCCCGACGTCGTCGACGCCGCCTGCCTGAGCCACGACCTCGGCCACCCTCCCTTCGGGCACAACGGCGAACGCGTCCTCGACGATCTCGCCGCCGACTGCGGGGGATTCGAGGGCAACGCCCAGACGCTCAGACTGGTCACGAGGCTCGAACCGAAGGTCGTCGGAGAAGGCGGCGAGGCCGCGGGCCTCAACCTCACCCGCGCGACCCTCGATGCGATCTGCAAGTACCCCTGGGCGAAGGGGGAGGGCCCCGATCCGGTGAAGTCCTCGCGCAAGTACAGCGTCTACGGCGACGATCTGGGCGTCTTCGCGTGGATGCGCGAGGGCGCGCCCGCGGGTCGGCGCTGCCTCGAAGCGCAGATCATGGACCTCTCCGACGACATCGCCTACTCGGTCCACGACGTCGAGGACGCGGTCGCCACCGGGAAGTGCCCGGTCGGATCGCTCGCCGACGACGCTCTCCTCTCCGAGGTCATCGATTCGACGATCGCCTGGTACGGGCCGGGAGTCGCCCGCGCCGACCTGGAGAGCGCGATCGAACGCCTCCTCGGCCTCGACGCCTGGGTGCGTGAATTCGACGGCACCTACGCCGCCCTCGCGGCCCTGAAGGACCTCACGAGCGAACTCATCGGCCGATTCTGCGCGGCCGCCGTCTCCGCGACGCGCGTCGAATTCGGGCCGGGGGCGCTGGGGCGCTACCGCGCCGACCTCGTCGTCCCGCCCTCGACGCGCGCCGAGATCCAAGTCCTCAAGGGGCTCGCCGTCCATTTCGTCATGAGCCCGCGCGAGTCCGAACCCGTCTACTACCAGCAGCGCACGCTCCTCGCCGACCTCGTCGACGCCCTCATGGAGGCCGGTCCCGCCGCGCTCGAACCGATGTTCGCCGCCGCCTGGCGCAGTGCCGAGGGCGAGGGCGGGCGTCTGCGCGCCGTCATCGACCAGGTCGCCTCGCTCACCGACGCCTCGGCGTCGAAGTGGCATGCGCGCTGGTGCGGGATGCTGTCGACGCAGCTGTAGGGCGTCGCTGGCGTGTGGGGGCCGCTGGCGGGGCCGGATCCCCTCGATGGCGAAAGGTGATGCTTTCGGCGGGGGAAGGTGATGCTTTCAGCGGCGAAAGGTGATGCTTTCGGCGGGGGCGGCAGGCGGTGGCGGGCCCCGGTAGAATCGCCTCGTGCCAGGGCTCATCCGTAAAGAGGACATCGCCGCAGTGCGCGAAGCCGCGAAGATCGAGGAGATCGTCGGCGAACACGTCGCCCTGCGGTCCGCAGGCGTGGGCTCGATGAAGGGCCTGTGCCCCTTCCACGACGAACGGACCCCCAGCTTCCACGTCCGCCCCCACCTCGGCATGTGGCACTGCTTCGGCTGCGGCGAGGGCGGGGACGTCATCTCCTTCGTCCAGAAGATCAACCACCTGTCCTTCGCCGAGGCCGTCGAATTCCTCGCCCAGCGCACCGGGATCACCCTGCACTACGAGGAAGGAGGGCGTCAGGTCCGCACCGAGGAACCGGGCAGGCGCCAGCGCCTCCTCGACGCCCACCGCGTCGCCGAGGAGTACTACATCTCCTGCTTGAACACCCCGGAAGCCCATGCGGGCCGCGCATTCCTCGCCGGCCGGGGCTTCGATCAGGCGATGTGCGCCCACTTCGGCGTCGGATACTCGCCCGACACCTGGGACTCGCTGCTGCGTCACCTGCGCTCGAAAGGATTCACCGACCAGGAGATCGAGATCGCGGGCCTCGCCACGCGCGGGAACCGCGGCCTCTACGACCGATTCCGCGGTCGCCTCATGTGGCCCATCCGCGACATCACGGGCGCGACCGTCGGATTCGGCGCCAGGCGCCTGGACGACGCGGACAAGGAGTCCCCGAAATACCTCAACACCCCGGAGACCCCCATCTACAAGAAATCGCAGCTCCTGTACGGGCTCGACCTCGCGAAGAAGGCGATCTCCCAGCAGCGCCGCGTCGTCATCGTCGAGGGCTACACGGACGTCATGGCCGCGCACGTCGCCGGTGAAGCCTGCGCGGTCGCGACCTGCGGCACGGCCTTCGGGTCCGAGCACGTCAAGATCGTCCGCCGACTGCTCGGGGACAGCGCCGACCCCGCCGCCGGCGTCCTCCTGTCGAACGGCCGTCCTCGCGGATCCGAAGTGATCTTCACCTTCGACGGCGACGCCGCGGGCCAGAAAGCGGCCCTCCGCGCATTCCACGAGGACCAGAACTTCGCCTCGCAGACCTTCGTCGCCGTCGACCCCGAAGGCATGGACCCCTGCGAAGTGCGCATGGCCCGGGGCAACCAGGCGGTCCTCGACCTCGTCGCCTCCCGCGCCCCCCTCTTCGAATTCGTCATCAAATCCGTTCTCCGCCAAGTCGACCTGCGCACCGCCGAAGGCCGGGTCTCCGCCCTGGCCGCATCGGCCCCGATCGTCGCCTCCATCAAGGACCGGGCGCTGCGCATGGAGTACACGCGTTCGCTCGCCGGATGGCTCGGCATGGACATGCCTTCGGTCTCCGATTCGGTCCGCCGCTCCGGGCGGCCCGCGCCCGAACCCCGATACGGCGAGAACGACGACATGGCGGGGGCTGGCATTCCCGCCCCCGCGCCCAGGCGCGGCCCGGAAGACCCGATCGCGAAGCTCGAACGCCAAGTCCTCGAAGCGGTCCTCCAGCATCCGATCTACCTCATCGGTTCCGGCTTCGATGAGCTCGACGGTTCCTCCTTCTCCGTCCCGACGCATCGCGCCGTCCACGACGCCGTCCGAGCCACCGGCGGGCTCGACGCCTTCGCCGCGCTGCTGCGCTCCGCTGAAACCCACTTCGGCCAGGGGGAGCGGGCGAAAGACGCCGCCACCCGCCGCTTCGCCGAACTCGTGCGCGAAGAAGCGGGCCAGATCGTCAGCGCAGCCGTCGCCGAACTCGCCGTCGCGCCCCTCCCGCAGGACCGCGAGGATGAGATGCGCGCCTACTGCCGCGGCGTCGTCGGCGCCCTCGTCCGGATGGACCTCACGCGCAAGATGGGGGAGGCGCGTTCGCGGTTGCAGCGCCTCGACGAAACCGACCCCGCCTACGCCGAGGCCTTCCGAGAGCTCATGATCCTCGAACAGCGCAGACAGTCCTTCGCGGAACGCGACTGACAGTCCCCGCCCCGCTCGGCTACGGTACCCACGAATGCGCACGCGCGGCATTCCCCGACCGACCGACCGGCGCCTCCGCCCTCGTCACCGGGCGAAAGGGCGCACCTGAAGGAGACACCATGGCAGAAGTCGAGAGCTTCACGCTGGACCACACGGCCGTTCTCGCGCCCTACGTCCGCCTCATCAGCGTCGAAACCGGCCCCAATGGGGACCGCATCTCCAACTTCGACCTGCGCTTCGTCCAACCGAACGAGGGCGAGATCCCCACAGGCGGACTCCACACGATCGAGCACCTCCTCGCGTCCTTGCTGCGCGACCGGATCGGCGGCGTCATCGACTGCTCGCCCTTCGGCTGCCGCACCGGATTCCACCTCATCATGTGGGGCACCCCGGGCATCGAAGAGGTCGCCCGCGCCCTCGTCTCCTCGCTGCGCGCGATCGCCGAGGACGTGACCTGGGAGGACGTTCCCGGCGTCGACATCGTCTCCTGCGGGAACTACCGGGACCACTCCCTCTTCAGCGCCAAGGAATGGTGCGAGAAGATCCTCGCCCAGGGCTTCTCGACCGATCCCTTCGCGCGCAGGCCCCTGGAAGAGGCCTGACCCGGTTCCTGCCGCCCCACGGCGCGGGCCCGGCGGTCGGATCGAAGCCGAGAAGACCGAGCCCGGGATCCGGGCCGAGGATTTGAATCCATCCGGAAGGCCCGAGTCCGGGACGGGGCCCGAACCGGGGGTGCAATACCGGGGCTACTCGAGGCCGACCCCTTCGCGCATCGCGCGCTCGAAACTCTCCGCCTCCCGGCGGCTCGGCTCATCCAAGGGGCCGAAGGCGGTGAGGACGGAGAAGAGCCGATCGTCCTCGCGCCGGCGGATCCAGGCCGTCACGCGCGTTCCATTCGACACGCGCATCGACAGATGGCGCACGATCGAATGATCCACACGATCCGACACCCGGCGCATGAACGCCCTGGGATCCGTCGACTCGGTGACGACCCTCAGCTGCGGGCGGGCCGGATCCATCCACTCCACGACCAGGGCCCGATCCCGCCCGGACCACGAGGCCCGGGCGATCTCGTACCACATGCCCGAATCGACGGGCCCCGACTCGTCGGCGACGATGAGCGCGTGACGGCCGACGATCGCCCAGCCGCCGGACTCGAGGGCCTCAACTGGGGCCCTGCGGTCTGAATCGGGCAGCGCGGCGCGCACGGACTCGGGCAACGATGAGGCATTCGGCATGGCGCCGATTCTACGAGTCCCCGGCGACAAGGGCCGGGCGGGGAGCGCAAGGGTGCGGAAGAACGACCAGAGGGCCGCAAGGGCGGGAAGGACCGGGCGTCGCAGCCCCCGATCGCGAGTGGCGCCTACTCGCCGGCCGCTGCGGACTGCGCCGATTCGGAAAGGAGCGCCTCGGCGCCGATCAGGGCCGGCGAAGAGGCCCCGGCGCCCACCGGGAACGCCCGAAGATCCTCGAGAGCCGCATGCGCGCCCACGAGGCGGACCGCCGCTTCATCACTCGACAAGAGCGACAGATCCGCCGCGATGAGCGTCATCGACAAGGAATCCGCATCGCGCGCCTCGAGCTCGCAGCGCAGCGCCCGTCCATCGGGGGCTCCCGCCGAGATCAGAGCATCGACCCGGGTGAAAAGCGCATTCATCCGAGGCGTCGGCCCCGGTGCCGACCCGTCGATGAGCGCCGCTCGAGGAAGGGTCTGAGCCGCGCAATCCCACGCGGCGACCGCCTTGCGGAGCTCCTCGGAGCCGCCGAGGGCCTCCCGGGCCCCTTCGAGCTCCGACGGGGGAAGCGTCGTCGACTCCTCCAGGGCCTTCGAATCCAAGCCCCAGGTGCCCAAGAGCGACAGGGAATCCGTCCCCGTGATGGCGCGCAACCGGTCATTGAGGTCCTCGACGCGTCCGTCGCCGGCCTCGATCCCCAGTCCGTAAACCTCCGCCAAGGCGAGCGCGGAACGATAACGGCCGAGGGCGAGGGCGGCGAGAAGACGAGCCTCCTCGGGGGCCGTGCGCGCCGGATCCGAAGCGATCGCCAGATCGCGCCTGGCCGTCTGCGCGAGCCACGAGGTGAACTCCGGCACCTCGACCGGCGCATCCGCGATCGCGGGGACGTCCTGCGCGCCTTCGGGAGGCCGCCCCGCCCACGGGTCCCACACTCCGCCGATCGCGGTCTCGCGTTGTCTCGAATCGGCCTCGACGGCGGTCAAGACCGCATGGCAGGACTCGCACTCGCCCGTATCCGATGCGAGGGACCCCGCCCTCGTCGCCGCGGCCGCCTCCGTCCGCGCCGCCTGATCGCGAATCGCCTCAATGGCCGTCAAAGCGGGAAGGGCGGTGTCATCGGCGCCGATGCGCACAGGTCCGAGCGTGCACGACGACAGGGCGAGGGCGGCGGTCAGAACCAGAGCCGGAAGGATCGGGCGCGAAGGGCGCAGTCCCACCGGGCCTTCACGGCGCACTGGAGCGGAGGGCGAGGGAAGAGCATTCGACACCCGGGCATCATCCCATGCGCCGAGCCGGGTACGATGGGTTCGCCGTGCCGTGTCGGGAACTCAGGAGGAACATCGTGTCTCACGCGCAGCGCCTCGACGCGCTCGAAGAACGTCTTCGCCCCGTCGTCGAAGGATTCGGGCTCGAACTCGATGCGGTCGTGTCCCTCAACGAATCCGGGATGAAGATCGTCCGAGTGACCGTCGAAGCGCCCGCTCCCGGTGAATCCGTCGACTCCGACCTGCTCGGAGACGTATCCCGCGCCGTTTCGCCCATCGTCGACGAAGCCGATCCCATCGAAACGGAGTACTTCCTCGAAGTGTCCACCCCCGGCGCCGAGCGCGAACTCACCGAGCCCAGGCACTGGCGCAAGCAGATCGGAAGGCCCGCGCGCGTCAAACTCCGCGACGGATCCGTCATCACCGGAAAAGTGATGTTCGCCGACGATGAGGGCGCCCAGTTCGACGTCGACGGCACAGCGACTAGGATCGAATTCGCACAGATGAAGAAGGCGCGGGCCCGCGTCGAATTCGGTTCGGAGGAATGAGACGCATGGAAATCGATATGACGGCGTTGCGCATGGTCGAGCAGGAGAAGGGCGTGTCCCTCGACCGGCTCGTCGATGCGATCGAAGAAGCGCTGCTCAAGGCCTATCACAACATCCCCGGAGCGATCTCCCGGGCCCGCATCGAAATCGATAAGAAGACCGGTCGCGTCACCGTCATGGCGACCGACGAGGACGAGGACGGGAACCCGATCGGCGAGTTCGACGACACGCCCAAGAACTTCGGCCGCATCGCCCAGGCCACGGCGCGCTCCATCATCATGCAGCGTCTGCGCGACGCCGACGACCAGAAGGTCCTCGGCGACTTCGCCAACCAGAAGGGGCGCGTCGTCACGGGCATCGTCGATCAGTCGCGCGACGGGCGGGTCACGATCGTCAAGGTCGGCGACGACTTCGAAGCCGTCCTCCCGGATTCCGAGAAGGTCCCCGGAGAGGCCTACCGGCACGGGGACCGCATCCGCGCCTTCGTCGTCAACGTCGAGCGCACCGAGAAGGGCGCCCGCATCACCCTGTCGAGGACCCATCCCGGCCTCGTCGCCGGACTCTTCGAACGCGAAGTGCCGGAGATCCAGCAGGGCCTCGTCAAGATTAAGGCCATCGCCCGCGAATCCGGCCACCGCACGAAGATCGCGGTCGCCGCGACCCGCGAGGGGATCAACGCCAAGGGCGCCTGCATCGGGCCGATGGGCGCGCGCGTCCGCGCCGTCATGACCGAGCTCGGCGGTGAGAAGATCGACATCGTCGACTGGTCCGCGGATCCCGGGCGCTTCGTCGCCAACGCCCTCTCGCCGGCCCGGGTCTCCCGCGTCGTCGTCCACTCCGTGGAGAACAAGACCGCGACGGCGATCGTCCCCGACTTCCACCTCTCGCTCGCGATCGGCAAAGAGGGGCAGAACGCGCGCCTCGCCGCGCGCCTCACCGATTTCCACATCGACATCCATTCGGACACCGAAGAAGGCGAGGAGGGCCTCGTCTCCCGCACCTCGATGGCCGATGACGTGACCAGTCGCTCATACTCCGATCCCGGAGATGACGAGGCGCTCGACTAAGCTGGGCACGTGACGCATTCCGCGCTGAATACAGTTTCCGCCTCGATGGGAGCGGATCCTGTGCGCACCTGCGTGGGATGCGCGAAGCGCTCGTCGCGTTCGGACCTCATTCGAATCGCGGCGTCACACGGGATCATGACACTCGATCCCGAAGCAGTGCGACCCGGTCGGGGCGCGTGGATCCACCCGGATCCGCGGTGCGTCGACCGAGCCCGTCGAACGCGGGCTCTGCGCCGTGCGCTCCGCCTCCAGGAGGACCCTCCGGAAGACCTGTGGGATGCGCTCGAGAAGGTCGTCAAGTCCAGGGCGTCATCGACGCCCGACAACGAGTAGTGAAAGCGGGTTGGAAGCCGATGGGCACCCGATGAGTACCCAGCGATGAGCTGCCAGCAATACCAGTAACGCGTCTCCGTTCGGAGGCGCTTCCGAACAGGAGAACAGTGGCAAAGTTGCGTGTCCACGAGCTCGCGAAGGAGCTCGGAATCACCAGCAAGGAACTTCTCGCCTACCTCAAGGACAACGGCGAGTTCGTGAAGGCGTCGTCCTCGGCGCTCGAACCGCCGGTCGTCCGGTCGGTGCGCGAGCACTACGGAGCGAATGCCCAGGCCGCAGCGCCTGAGACCGCTGCGAAGGAAACGGCCCCCAAGGCGGCGGCCCCGGCCTCGAAGCCGGGCGCCCCCAAGCCGGGCGCGGCGCGCCCGGCGAAAGCGGCGACCGTCGCGTCTGCGGAGCAGCCCTCCGTCGAAGGCGTAGCGGCGAAGGCCGCGCAGAGCTCGGCACCGGCGTTCTCGGATGGCGCCGATGCCCCCGCGCCCTCGGCCCCCAAGCCCGGCGCCCCTCGCCCCGCGGCCCCCAAGCCCGGCGCCCAGCGCACCCAGGCCCAGTCCCAGGACGCCCCGGCGCCCCGTCCGGGCGCCCCTCGCCCCGGCGGTCCCCGTCCCGGTCCGCGTCCCGCGGGCCCGCGTCCGGGCAACAACCCTTACGCATCCAGCCAGGGCATGCCCCGCCCCGGCGGCTCGGGCGGACCCCGTCCGGGAGGCAGCGGCGGACCGCGCCCCGGCCCCCGTCCGGGTGCTCCTCGCCCCGGTCAGGGCGGCGCAGAGCGCCCCGCGCGCTCGGGTGCGCCTCGTCCGGGCGCTCCGCGTCCGGGGGCTCGCCCCGGCGGCGCCGGCGGGCCCCGCCCGAACCCGGGCATGATGCCCGGTCAGGCGAATTTCGCGCGCAATGCGGCATCGGGGCCTTCTGATCGTCCCGCGCGCGGCGCAGGTCGCGGCGGACGCGGCGGCGCTCGCCCCGGAGCCGGTGCGGGAGCCGGCGCAGGTGCAGGAGCACCCGCCGGAGGCGGCTTCGGTCCCGCGCGCGGCGGAGGTCGCGGCGGACGCGGTTCCACACCGGGCGCTTTCGGCCGCGGCGGCGGTCGCAACCAGCGCGGACGCAAGTCGAAGCGCGCGAAGCGCCAAGAGTACGAGCAGCAGAACGCTCCGATCATCGGCGGCGTGTCGATTCCGCGCGGCAACGGGCAGACCATCAGGATCCGGCAGGGCGCGTCCCTCGCGGACTTCGCCGAGAAGATCGACGTCAATCCCGCGGCGCTCGTCACCGTTCTCTTCCACCTCGGTGAGATGGCGACCGCGACCCAGTCGCTCGACCAGGACACCTTCGAGGCCCTCGGCGCCGAGCTCGGCTACGACGTCAAGGTCGTCTCCCCCGAGGATGAGGATCGTGAACTCCTCGAGTCCTTCGACATCGACCTCGAAGCCGAGGAACTCGACGACGCCGAGAACATGGAGGCGCGTCCCCCGGTCGTCACGGTCATGGGCCACGTCGACCACGGCAAGACGAAGCTCCTCGACGCGATCCGTCACACGGACGTGGTCGACACCGAGCACGGCGGCATCACCCAGCACATCGGCGCCTACCAGGTCGTCGTTGAGCACGAGGGGCAGCCCCGTCCGATCACCTTCATCGACACGCCGGGTCACGAGGCCTTCACCGCCATGCGCGCCCGCGGCGCGCAGGTCACCGACATCGCGATCCTCGTGGTCGCGGCCGATGACGGCGTGATGCCGCAGACCGTTGAGGCGATCAACCACGCGCAGGCCGCCAACGTCCCGATCGTGGTTGCCGTCAACAAGATCGACAAGGAGGGCGCGAACCCCGACAAGATCCGGGGCCAGCTCACCGAGTACGGTCTGGTCGCCGAGGAGTACGGCGGCGACGTCATGTTCGTCGACATCTCCGCGAAGCAGCGTCAGGGCATCCACGAGCTCCTCGAGGCGGTCCTCCTCACGGCGGACGCCGCCCTCACTCTCGAGGCGAACCCGAACAGCGCGGCCCGCGGCGTGGCGATCGAAGCCAAGCTGGACAAGGGACGCGGCGCGGTCGCCACCATGCTCGTCGAGCGCGGCACCCTCCGCATTGGCGATGCGATCGTCGTGGGATCCGCTCACGGCCGTGTCCGCGCCATGTTCGACGATTCCGGCAACGACATGTCCGAGGCCGGTCCTTCGACCCCGGTCGCGGTCCTCGGCCTCACCTCGGTCCCGCGTGCGGGCGACTCCTTCCTCGTCGCCGCCGATGACCGTACGGCACGCCAGATCGCCGACAAGCGTGAAGCCGCCGAACGTCAGGCCATGCTCGCCAAGCGCCGCAAGCGCGTCTCCCTCGAGGACTTCGACAAGGTCCTCAAGGAGGGCGAGGTCGACACCCTCAACCTCATCATCAAGGGCGACGTCTCCGGCGCCGTCGAGGCACTCGAGGACTCGCTCCTCGGCATCGATGTCGGCGATGAGGTCCAGCTCCGCATCATCCACCGCGGCGTCGGCGCGATCACGCAGAACGACGTCAACCTCGCCACGGTGGACAACGCGGTCATCATCGGCTTCAACGTCCGCCCGGCCGAGCGGGTCGCGGAACTCGCCGACGCCGAAGGCGTCGAGATCAAGTACTACAACGTCATCTACTCGGCGATCGACGATATTGAAGCGGCCCTCAAGGGCATGCTCAAGCCGATCTACGAGGAGGTCTCGCTCGGTACCGCCGAGATCCGCCAGGTCTTCCGCTCCGGAAAGTTCGGCAACATCGCCGGTTCGATCGTCCGTTCGGGCACGATCAAGCGCGGAACGAAGGCCCGCCTGGTCCGCGACGGCGTCGTGGTCGCGGAGAACCTCGAGATCCAGTCCCTGCGCCGCGAGAAGGACGATGTCACCGAGGTCCGCGAGGGCTTCGAGTGCGGTATCACCCTCGGCTTCAAGGACATCACCGAAGGCGACATCATCGAGACCTGGGAGATGCGCGAGAAGCCTCGCGACTGAACCCGTTGATCGGTCGGCGGAGCCCGGAGCACGATGTGCTCCGGGCTCCGCCCGTTCGGGGGCGGGGCGTCGGAGAACTGCACCGGATCATGGACCGCGAACCGGGCTCCGGCCGTTCGGGGGTGGGGCGTCGGAGAACTGCACCGGATCATGGACCGCGAAGCGGGCTCCGCCCGTTTGGGGCCGGGGCGTGGCTCGGCAGAGATGCTGTAGGACACCCCGGGCTCCGCCCCCCTTGAGTGCGGGGGTGTCTGTTCGGGCGGCGGGGGCTGTCATTTGGGTGCGGCGGGGTGTCGTTTGGGTGCCGACTCGTCTGTTTACGGTCTGGCTCAGCCCCTTCGACTCGCCATTTCGGGCAGGCTCGTCGCGCCCTCGAGTTTGCCTGTGCTGTTGTCATCGCCCGGCGACAAGTCGGATCCTCTTCCGGCGGGGTCTGGCGACAAGTCGGACTTTCTGGATTTTGGAGGTGGTGACAAGTCGGACGAACTGAAGGGGATTTGGGGAAATACCCGAAGAAATGCATGCCAACGTTCGACTTGTTGCCAGTGCGGGTCGGACAGGGGAGCAGCGAGGTTCGAGTTGTTGCCAGTGCGGGGATGGGCAAGCCGGGGGAGGTGTCCGACTTGTTGCCGACGCGGGTCGGGCGGGCCGGGGGAGGTGTCCGACTTGTTGCCGACGCGGGTCGGGCGGGGAGGACGAGCGTAACGGAGTCCTCATCGCTTCGAGACTCGTGGAAGTGGTAGTCCGTTTCTATCGCGACCCGTCACCTTCGGGCGATCCTGCGGCGTGCGGAAATGATGTCCAAGATCTGCTCGACCACGTCATCCGGGTGACGGAGGTCTGACCAGCGCACGCGAATCACTGTCCACCCGGCTTGGACGAGGAGCCGTTCCCGGCGCCTTTCAGCTTCTGCGGATCGGTGGACCTCCTCCATGGTCGAGCCGTATTTTCCTCGTCCGTCGAATTCGATTGCGAGTCCGAGCGCGGGGATCGCGATGTCGATGAAGGCATGCGTCCCGCGAACCTCGACGTGGACTTGGGTTTCGATCCCGCGTACTCCCGCTTCAACGAGGAGCCACAGAAGCCATGCCTCTCCGATCGATTCGCAGCCGGCGTCTGCTGTTGCGAGGATCCTTCTCGCCTGCTTGCCGCGTGCGGACCGAGTGGGCAGAGGCGCGAGCGCGGCGAGCGCGGATGCTCTGAGGGATCGCGTCGATTCTGGTAGGGGCCGTTCTCCGGGGCGAAGATCGAGCAGTGCGCGGTATCCGAGGCAGACGAGGATGAATGCCATTCGCGGCGGGTGCAGGAATGCTGCGGAGAAGGTCGCGTGCGCGATGCTCTGCACGCGCATACCGTGTTTGCGCGCCGCCCGTACTCGAGTGTGGGCGACATCCGTGAATCGCACTTCGTTCTTCAGGGCGATGACTTCGGTGTCCAGGATGACCGCGGGCAGTTCGAGAGGCGCCCGTGAGGATGTGGATGAGCGAGCGAATGCGATGCTCCCGCGGAGCTCCGCCTCGAGAGGCTCGGGAAGGTCAAGACCGTGAATGAGCAGCGCGCTGCGACCGATGGCGATTGCCGATGGCCGCATACGAGCAACGGCGAAGATCCGTGCGATTTCAACGGCGCGGCGCTTCTTCCATCTGGAGTCGAGGGATTCCAGATAAGGGCCTTCAAGATATGCGCCGCGAGCGATGCGAATGCAGGGGATGCGAATGCGGTCTCGGCGTTCCCGTGACCGACCGGTGATGTGGAGATGTTCAAGCACCTCGCGGACGGGGAGAGCTTCCATGCATCGAGGATGCGACTGGATGACAGAAGCGGGATAGGGGAGTGCGCTCGTCTGTGGATAAGTTCCGGCGTCCAGGCGGTGGTGACAAGTCGGATCCTTTGCCGACGGGGTCTGGCGACAAGTCGGGCTTTCCGGATTTTGGAGGTGGTGACAAGTCGGACGAACTGAAGGGGATTTGGGGAAATACCCGAAGAAATGCATGTCAATGTCCGAGTTGTTGCCAGTGCGGGGCCGGGTGGGTTGGGGTGGGGTTCGACTTGTTGCCAAGGTGAGGGCGGGCGGGCCGGGGGAGGGTCCGAGTTGTTGCCAGCGCCGGTCCGGCCGATGGCCCGAGCAAGGCCCTGCCCTCGGGAAAGGCAATATGAATACTTCTGCGCGGGCCCGTACCATGGGGGTTCGGAACTTCGAGCCCGGTGCCACAGCTATCCAGGAGGAGACATGGCGGACGAATCGCGTCGACGCAAGGTTCAAGACAGGATCCAGCAGACCGTCGCCAGTATGCTCGGCCGACGGATCAAGGACCCGCGCCTGGGTTTCGTCACGATCACCGATGTGCGTGTGACGGGCGATCTTCAGCACGCCTCGATCTTCTACACCGTGCTCGGGGATGAGGAGGATCGCAAAGCCACGGCCCGCGCCTTCGAATCAGCGAAGGGCATCATCCGCTCCGAGATCGGCAAGGCGCTGGGCATTCGCCTGACCCCTTCGATCGAGTTCCTCCTCGACGCGCTGCCGGAATCGGCCGCGGCGATCGAAGGCGCCCTCGCGGTGGCGAAGGCTCGCGATGAGGAGATCGCCAAGCTTGCCGAAGGCGCGAGGTACGCCGGCGACGAGGACCCCTATCGTCACGAGGACGATGATGCCGAGGACGCCGCCGAAGACGAAGACGAAGACGAAGACGAGGATGAGGCCGACACGGCCGATGAGGACGACGAAGAGACGGACGCGCACGAGGACAGCGATCGCTGACGATGGCGAAGCGCCCCGATCGCTCGGTTCCCGGGATCGTCGTCGTTGACAAGCCTTCGGGTCTGACGAGCCACGATGTCGTTTCACGTATGCGGAGGATGGCGCATACCCGCAAGGTGGGTCATGCGGGCACGCTCGATCCGATGGCGACCGGTGTTCTCATCCTGGGAGTCGGGAAGGCGACCCGTCTGCTGACGTGGATCACGGGCCATGAGAAGTCGTACACGGCGACGATCCGCTTCGGCGCGACGACTCTGAGCGATGATGCGCAGGGCGAGCTGGTCGAGGCGCGCGGGTGCGGGTCCATTGACGAGGGCGCGCTCGAGTCGGCGATGGGGGAGCTGAGGGGCGCGATCGATCAGGTCCCTTCGGCCGTGTCGGCGAAGAGGATCGCGGGGAAGAGGGCTTACGCGCTGGTCCGCGAGGGCGTGGAGGTCGAGCTGCCGGCGAACAGGGTGACGATCCGCCGTTTCGAACGGGTCTCGCCTCTGCGAGGCGCGGTGCTCGACGGCCCCGATGGGCCGATCGGGGTGGTCGATGTCGATGTCGAGGTGGAGTGCTCCTCGGGAACGTATGTGCGTGCGCTTGCGCGCGACCTCGGCGAGGCTTTGGGGTGCGGCGCGCATTTGACGGCCCTGAGGCGCACGCGCGTCGGCGTCTTCTCCCTCGAGGATGCGAGGCCGCTCTCGGACCTCGAAGCGGAAGCCGGGCGCGCGCTCGACGAGGAGGCGAGAGGCGGCGCTGAAGCAGCCCTTCCGGACGCCGAAGCAGCCGTTCCCGGCCATGAAACGGCCATTCCCGAGGGCGGGGCTCGGGCACCGCGCCCATCCGCCCCGTGCGCAGAGCCCTCGCCCTGCGGCGCGCAGCACGACCCCGAGCCCGCTCCGGGACTCATCCCTCTGGCCGATGCGGTTCGGATGCTCTTCCCCGCCCTCGTCCTCGATGAGGAGGAAGCGGGACGTTTCGCCCACGGCCAGGCGCCATCGCGGCCCATAGGAGACGCGAACGCGATCGCCGGGCATCGCGACGAGCGGATCATCGGCGCCTTCAACGCGGCGGGAGAGGTCCTCGGCCTGCTCGAGGCGCGCAAGGGGCGCTTCGCCACACTGACCGTCTTCCAAGGAGCGGCGCAATGAAGATCTGGTACGAGCTCGCACAGGTGCCGGGCGACCAGCGTTCGGTGGTGACGATCGGCAATTTCGACGGGATGCACAACGGGCACCGCCGGGTGGTCGCCTCCTGCGTGGAGCGCGCCGCCCGCCGCGGGGCCGAGGCCGTGGCCGTGACCTTCGATCCGCATCCGACCCAGGTGCACCGGCCCGAGCTGGGGCTCGAGCTCATCTCGCCCCTGCGCGACAGGCTCGATGCGATGGCTGCCTCGGGCCTCGACGGCACCCTGGTCGTCCATTACGACGCCTCGGTGTACTCCCTGGAGGCGGAGGAGTTCGTCGAGGAGTTCCTCGTGGACCGCCTCGGCGCGATCGAAGTCGTCGTCGGCCAGGACTTCTGTTTCGGACGGGGGAACTCGGGCACGGTCGACACCCTGCGCGAACTGGGGCGCCGCTACGGTTTCGACGTGACGATGGTGACGGACATCGAGGCGCCGGAGGGCCGGCGCTGGTCGTCCTCCTGGGTGCGCGAACTGCTCGAGGTCGGTGACGTCGCGGGAGCCGCGCGGGTGCTCGGGCACCTGCATCGCATCCGCGGCACGGTCGAGCACGGGTTCAAACGGGGGCGCGAGCTGGGTTTCCCGACGGCGAATCTGGGCGGCGGCATTGAGGGCGTCGTTCCCGGTGACGGCGTGTACGCCGGGTGGCTGGTGCGGGCAGTGCCGGGCACCCAGTCGGCGGAGTTCCTCCCCGCGGCGATCTCGGTGGGCACGAACCCGCAGTTCGAGGGCGTGGAGCGGACGGTCGAGGCGCACGTGCTGGGCCGTTCGGATCTCAACCTGTACGGGGAGAGGATCGCGGTGACCTTCGTCGCGCGGATCCGCCCGATGATGTCCTTCGACTCCGTTGAGGATCTGCTCCGGCGAATGGATGACGATCTGAGGCAGACGGCCTACGTCCTGGGGATCGCGGTGGCGACGCGCGTGGATCCCGCTACGGTGACCGCTCGTTGAGCGGGGGGACGAGGGCGGTGCGCCCGCGCGAGTGTCGGATCGCACAGGCTCTGGGCCGTGAAGGGCGTCACCTGCGCCAAAACCGGGCGCCGGGCCCGTGCTAGCCTTGAAAGGCCGTCAGAACGGCCGCGGATTCCAAGCGGCGGGGACAAGCCCCGGCGCTCCGTGCAACGAGTGACTGAAGGAGAAGCCCGTGCCGCTGAGCAAGGACGTCAAGGACCAGATCATCGCCGAGTATGCGACCCACGAGGGCGACACCGGTTCCCCCGAGGTGCAGATCGCGCTGCTCACCCAGCGCATCAAGGATCTGACCGAGCACTTCAAGTACCACACGCACGACCACCACTCGCGTCGCGGCCTCCTGCTGCTCGTCGGTCGTCGTCGCCGTCTCCTCGGCTACCTGGCCTCGATCGATATCGAGCGCTACCGCTCGCTCATCGAGCGTCTCGGCCTGCGCCGCTGAGCCCGTCCGGCCCGATCCCCCATCGGGGACCGGGCCGGAACACTATGCGCGGGGCGCTGTGAACGGCGCGCCCGGCGCATGGAGAAGTACCGCCGAATCCCGTTCATCGATCGCGCACGAGCCGCCGGTTTTCGACAGTGGTTCACGGACCTCCCCGATCCTGGGATCGGTGGGATCGACGCCGTGGACTTCGATCGAAGGCCGAAGCGAGGCGCGAAGTCCCTTCCCCCTTCGAAAAGGAGAAAAGCCACCATGATGGAAGGCTCTGACATCATCGCCGCAGAGGCGATTATCGACAACGGCCGTTTCGGGAAGCGCACCGTGCGCTTCGAGACCGGCCGTCTCGCCAAGCAGGCCGCGGGCTCCGCCCTCGCCTACCTGGATGACGAGACCACGGTCCTCTCGGCCACCACCGTCGGCAAGAACCCGAAGGACCAGTTCGACTTCTTCCCGCTCACCGTCGACGTCGAGGAGCGCGCCTACGCCGCGGGCCGCATCCCCGGCTCCTTCTTCCGCCGCGAGGGCCGCGCCGGCACCGAGGCGATCCTCGCCGCGCGCCTCATCGACCGCCCGCTGCGCCCCGGCTTCGTCAAGGGCCTGCGCAATGAGGTCCAGGTCGTCGAGACGGTCTTGACCGTCCACCCCGATGACGCTTACGACGTCCTGGCGATCAACGCCGCCTCCATGTCGACCCAGATCGCGGGTCTTCCCTTCACCGGTCCGATCGGCGGCACCCGTCTCGCCCTCATCGACGGCCAGTGGGTCGCCTTCCCGCGCTGGTCCGAGCTCGAGCGCTCGGTCTTCAACATCGTCGTCGCCGGCCGCATCGTGACGGCCGAGGACGGCTCCGAGGACGTCGCGATCATGATGGTCGAGGCCGGCGGCGGCAAGAACCAGTGGGATCTCATCCAGGCCGGCGCGACCGCCCCGACCGAGGACGTCGTGGCCGACGGCCTCGAGGCCGCCAAGCCCTTCATCAAGGTCCTGTGCGAGGCGCAGATCGAGGTCGCGAAGTCGGCCTCGAAGGAGACCGCCGAGTTCCCGCTCTTCATCGACTACACCGATGAGCAGTACGCGGCCGTGGAGTCCTGGGTGGGCGACAAGCTCGCGAAGGCGCTGCTCACCGAGGGCAAGCTCGCCCGCGACGAGGCCGTCGACGCCGTGAAGGCCGAGATGCTCGCCGCTCTGGCCGAGTCGCACCCCGAGCAGGAGAAGGAGCTCAAGGCCGCCTTCCGCTCGCTCGAGAAGTACACGATCCGTCAGCGCACGCTCCGCGAGGAGATCCGCATGGACGGCCGCACCCCGCGTCAGATCCGTTCGCTGTCGGCCGAGGTCGAGGTCCTGCCGCGCGTTCACGGTTCGGCGCTCTTCCAGCGCGGCGAGACCCAGATCCTCGGCGTGACGACCCTGGCGATGCTCCGCATGGAGCAGCAGCTCGACAACCTTTCGCCGGTGACCGCCAAGCGCTACATGCACCAGTACAACTTCGCGCCCTTCTCGACCGGTGAGACCGGCCGTGTGGGCGCCCCGAAGCGCCGCGAGATCGGCCACGGCGATCTCGCCGAGCGCGCCCTCATCCCGGTCCTGCCCTCGCGTGAGGAGTTCCCCTACGCGATCCGCCAGGTCTCGGAGACGATGGGTTCGAACGGCTCGTCCTCGATGGGCTCGGTGTGCGCGTCGACCCTGTCGCTCCTCCAGGCGGGCGTGCCGCTGCGCGCCCCCGTCGCGGGCATCGCGATGGGCCTCATGACCGGCGAGGTCGACGGCGTGAAGAAGGCCGTGACCCTCACCGACATCCTCGGCGCCGAGGACGGTTTCGGCGACATGGACTTCAAGGTCGCGGGCACGAAGGACTTCATCACGGCCCTTCAGCTCGACACGAAGCTCGACGGCATCGACTCGCAGGTTCTGCGCGGTGCCCTCGCCCAGGCGCGCGATGCGCGCCTGGAGATCCTCAACCTCATCAACATGGCGATCGACGGCCCCGATGAGATGAGCCCGAATGCTCCTCGCATCATCACCGTCCAGGTCCCGGTGGACAAGATCGGCGAGGTCATCGGCCCGAAGGGCAAGATGATCAACCAGATCCAGGAGGACACGGGCGCGGACGTCACGATCGAGGATGACGGCACCGTCTACATCGCGTCGACCTCCGGCGAGTCCGCCGAGGCCGCGCGCCAGATGGTCAACCAGATCGCGAACCCGCAGATGCCCGAGGTCGGCGAGCGCTTCATCGGGACGGTCGTGAAGACGACCTCCTTCGGCGCCTTCGTCTCCCTCACGCCGGGCAAGGACGGCCTGCTCCACATCTCGCAGGTGCGCCGCCTGGTCGGCGGCAAGCGCGTGGAGTCGGTCGAGGACGTTCTTCAGGTCGGCCAGCAGGTCGAGGTCGAGATCGCTGAGATCGGCGATCGCGGCAAGCTGAGCCTGCACGCGGTCCTCGATGAGGCCGCTGCCGCCGCCGAGGCCGAGGCCGCCGGCGAGGAGAAGTCCGAGCGGGCGGAGCGCCGCGAGCGTTCCGAGCGCCGTGAGCGCCGCCCGCGCACCCGTACGCGCCGCAAGCGCGAGGACGAGGGCGAGGGCTCTGAGGAGGCCTCGGAGGAGTGATCCTCCCCTCCGCTGCGGGGCGCGCCCCGAGCGATGAACGACCCTGGGGGCCGGCGGAGATCCCGCCGGCCCCCGGCGTTTGGTTTTGCGCTCGGCGGACCTCGTGCTCAGCCATCGACGACTTTTCGACACGCGATACACGACATACGACACGGGACGAGGTCCATCGACATTCGTCGATGGACCTCTCGGGATCTGCGGTGTTGAGTATGGGGTCGATGACCGGCTCAGGGAAGGAGGGAGGACCGTGAGACGTGTCCTCGTGGGGGCGATGGCGGTAGTCTCCTTGGTATGCGGTGCGTCGATTTCGCCGTTCGTCAACGCGTGGCCTCGATCGGACGTCGAATACTCGCCACTCCAACGGTTCTGCCAGGTGTTTCCGAACTTCCCCGGATGCCGCGACAATCCGTGAACGTCGGGCTGAGCCGCGGACGTCCGGGCCGGTGGACGGTGTCGTCGGCGAATGCGCGGCACATCATTTATCCGATTGTGGCGAGTGCATTCTTCGGGTTCGATGTCACTACCTGGATCAACGACGCGTCCGCCCCACTGACAGATGTTGCTGCCTCCGCAGTCATCGCTGCGATGACGATCCTCGCTGCCTGGCGCTCCGTCGTCGGCAGTGCAGGCATCGTCCTCGTCAGCTGCCTGGTGATCGTGTCGCCCTTTGGGCTATTCGGTTCAATTCTCACCCCATTCCTCATCGTCTTGGCGATCGCGGAGCAAATCTCCAGGCGACAATTCGCGCTGGCGACAATCTCAGCTTTCTTGCTGGCCGGCGCCTACTTGCTGGATCCGACAGTGCGCTCGACATGGGCGCTCATGATGGCGGTTGTCTTCCAGTTGTTGCTCGCGATTCCTCTGGGATTGGCAATGCTCTTTCATGATCGACAGGTTGACGCACTCGAACGGGAAGTCGCAGAGGTCGCCAAACGCACGCGAGCTCAACTTGCGCTCGCCCTCCATGACACCGCGATCACGGATCTGACACGAGCGCTCGTCATCACGCGCACCCTGCGGAGCCGGGCGAACGAACCTCGAACGTCCGACATCGGAGCGGTCGAGGAATCGATTGTCGCTGCGCTCCGCAGCCTTCGGCAGACCGCCAAGATTGTGGACTCCTCCGCTAAGGACGAGATGTCCTCTGTTTGCAAGGTCGTTCGCGAGATGTCGAACCGTTTGACGATCCGTCACCTCGCCGTGGAATGCTCGTGCGCCGATGACACGACCCTCAATCGGACTCTGGGCGACGTTGGCTATCGCTTCGTGCAGCTTTTTCTCAAAGAGGCTCTGATCAACTGTCTGAAGTACGCAGACGAAGGAACAACCATTGTCATCTCATCGGAAGAAAGCGACTCTCGCATCGAAGTATTCGTCAGATCTGTCGCTGTGGAGGGCTCCGACGCTCGGAATGCCGAGGAGTACTCCTCCGGGTTAGGAATCGCTGGTATTCGAACGCGGGCTCGAGCGCTAGGAGGCGACATCAGCGCTGGCAAAGTACTCGGGTATTGGATGATTTCCCTTCATCTCCCCCGCATTCGTGAACCGGGGGGAGAACGCGATGAGTAGGAACTTGACGGAAGTGACGAGCGTTGAAGTGATCCGAGTGATCTACGCGGATGACGATCCCACCCTCTTGGAGGGGATATCCGGATTGATCGCCGCTGATTCGCGCATTCGAATCGTTGGAACTGCGGAGGGCGGCAGGAGCGTCCTTCACCTTCTCGAACTCCACCGGGCAGACGTCGTCCTCCTCGATGTGGAAATGCCTGATCTTGACGGTGTGGAGACAGCAAGAATCATCTCAGGGCGCTATCCCGAGGTGAAGATCGTCATGTTCACGGCGTTCGAGGTCGAGTCGCGACTTATGGAGGCATTCTCGGCGGGGGCAGTTGCCTTCCTTACGAAGGACATGGAGCCGCGCGAGATCGTCGACGCCATCGCAGACGCGGTTGAGGGACGGCCGGCACTTGCTCCTCGCGCCGTCGCGTCGGCGATCGGCATTCTTCACGACCTCGGTGAGAAACGTCGCGCTGGAGATCGGTGGCGGGAGACAAAAGAGAGTCTCTCCGAGGGGTCGAGAAGGGTGTACCGGTATCTTATCGAAGGTGCGACGAACAAGGAGATCGCTGCGAGAACGGGTTACTCGGAGACGACAGTGCGGACGTACGTCTCCTTCCTCCTCGAATCCTTCGGATGTGCAACGCGCACCGAACTCGCCGTCCGTGCTCTCCGGGCCTCGACAGCCCTAGGGGATGAGTGAGAAAGCGGGCGAGCCCGCCTCGGATGGCGAGCTCTCAACAAACGTCGATTCTCCTATCGCCACCTACTCCATACTCTTTTCGCGATGGGATCTGCGAGTTCGATTGACTTTCGGGTATGCGGGCTCCCTGCTGGTGCTAGGGAGATATTTCGCCAAGCCCGATTGTCGAGTCTCATGTGGCCCCATTGAATGGGAATGTCCCAGCATGACCAAGCGCATCAAGTGGGGCGCGATTCTATATTTCGAATCAGAACCTGAAGGCCGGGGCCTTCGCCATCATTGCAACCGCGGCGAGTACGAGTCCAGAAGCGCTGGCAGCTGCGTTCGTTGCGGTGTCGTCGATGATCGGCGGTCCCGTTGGAAGTGCGCTAGCGGCGGGTGTATCGCTCTTGGGAATTGGATTCTTCGCGGACCTCGCAGTCAAGATCACGGGGGCGCTCGTACAGGGAAAGGGAGTTGCGTTCTATGCGAAGTGGGGATTTCCGCCGATTGTGGCAAGGATCGAGTGAGAATCGAGTCGATGCTATTCTGCGGGTGAGGAGTTTCGGGGTGGGGATATGCGCGTTTATCGATCGGGAATGTTTCATTGCGTCGTCGGCGGGTTCTCCTTCGCCGCGGCGATCGAGGTCCGCGAGCGATTCCACGAACAGGCACCGGCGGTCTTTTACACGATCCACGGGCTCGTCATTCTTCTCTTGGTCGCATGGTTGATCCTCCTTGTGCGCAAGGGGGTGCTGCCGCTCGGTCGAGCGGTTCGCGACGGTCTGCTGATCGCCTGCTGTTACGCCATGGCCGCGACCGGGTCGGTCGTCGCCTTCTGGGCCATTCCGGCAGTGGCTGTATTCGCCTTGGTCATGATGACACGAGGGGTCGGATTGACGAGCAGCGGTGAGGCCGAGGAAAGCGATGCCTGAGAGCGGGGGAGTGACGGGCGACTCGAATCGTTGTGTTCCGCCGCGCAGTCGCACCGGCCCGCCACCGGCCCGGCCCGGGCCGGTGGCGGGCCGGTGCGCTGGATGGCCAGGTGCAAGTCCGCGCTGAACGCGTTCGCGATCACCTTTGCTGGAAGGTTCGAGAGAACCACTCACCGAAAACCAGTGGACCCCTACACGCATTCATCGAACAGCCCCATCTGCCGAGGCTGAGGGACTCTGCTCGAGGGACGATCAGCCAACAAGGGTTCGGCCTCGCCGGATCCAAGACTCTCGATCCCCGCATCAAGCTCTTTAAATCGGCGCAACCGGTATTTAAGAGTGGCTCGGGAACGGTGGTGTGCCATGTATATCCTGGCCGTTCCACGTTGAGAATCTCGACATTCGTCGATAGTTGTTCCTTTGAGTCCGGTTTAGCGTTTTGGTGTCGGAAGGATTGTTGTCCTCACGGCTCTATTTTGAGATCCGCGTCAGAGGGGGAGATGCTCATGAAATCTTTCCTAGCAGTTGTTCTTTCACTATCCCTGCTTCTAGCTCTGCCGTTGTCAGCGCGTGCGGAACCGATTCCATCGGGGAGTGTCCTTCCTCCAGCAGTGAGTGCAAATCAGCTGGAGGCTGTCGAGAAGCTTCAGGAAGAGTACAGACAGGCTGTCACAGCTCAGGAATATGAGCTCGCAATGCGAGCCTATCGTTCGATGAATGAAAACGGGCCGTCAATATCGTGGCTGTCACCTTCTTCATCGGATGCTCGGCACAAGGCGAGGGCTTGCATTTCGATCCCAAGGTGGGCAGTGGTCGCATACGGCTGGTACCTCATTGCACATGGAGCCCTGGTTGCCGGTGCGGGCGGATTCGTCGATGCAACAATCGTCGGGATTCCGGCGGGAGCAGTCATGAACGCCTTGGGCATCGGGGAGGGTACATCAGGCTATGCATTGCTCTATTGGGCTGATCATACGTCTTGGCCCAAGAGAGTCTGTCTGTGATGGGATCTACGTGGGTATACGGCGCGGCCATCGTCCTCAGCTCGCAGGTGTTTTCATTGTGCGTCCGTCTCTACAGGAGACGAAGACGTAAGAAGAAGGAGGATAGAGCGGCATAGGTTCTCCGAGTGCGGATCGTGAGTGTCGTGGGCCTTCGTGCGTTGCAATGCTCATCTTGCTGAAGACCATGTGGCTGGATTAGCCATAGACGCGCCGGGAACCGCGCTGCTATGTTCGACGAACCATATGAGTCGGCCGAAGAGGGTGTGTCTGAAATGGGACGACGTGGATGTACGGTATGGCGGTCGTCCTCGGGGCGCAGATCGTGGCGCTGGTCATTCGGACTTGCCGGCGAGGGTGGGGCCCGAAAGGGAAGAAACGGTGAAGAACTAGCCGGGTGAGGATCCGACCCCCGCATCCCCCTGTGAGCGCCCCGTCCGCGGGGACGAGGCGTCGGGGACACGGGTGAACCGACTCGAAGAGCCCTCGGCACGCGCGGGGACTGGGGGCTCGGAGGGGGCCTTCGACGGGGCACGACGCCGCTGCGCGGCCCGATCCCGGTGATCTGGAGCAAGGACGTGAGCATCCGCTCCCGGCCCTTCACCGTGCCGTGAGCCCAGCATTTAAACTGTTCGCCATGACTCCGCCGATCGATCTGCCCTTGGTGCGCCAAGAGGGCCTTCTTCTCGACGACAACGAGGGCGAGGTGCGCCGTTCGGTGACCGGACGCGGCACGCGGATCCTCACCCAGCGCGCGCCCTCGACGCGTTCGGCCGCCCTGTCCCTGTGGGTGCCCGTCGGTTCCCGCGACGAGGCGCCCGAGGCCGCCGGCTCCACGCACTTCCTCGAGCACCTCCTGTTCAAGGGGACCCCGAAGCGCTCGGCCTTCGACATCGCGGAATCCTTCGATCGGGTCGGCGGGGAGTCGAACGCGGAAACGGGACGGGAGCACACGAACTACTGGGCCAGGGTCGTGTCCGAAGACCTGGAGATGGCGCTCGGGGTCCTCGTCGACATGCTGTCGAACGCGACGATAGGACCCGAGGAGTTCGCCATGGAGCGCGGAGTGATCCTCGATGAGCTCGCGATGGCCGAGGACTCCCCGACGGAGATCGTCCACGACGCCTTCCAACTCGCGGTGCACGGGGATGTTCCCCTCGGACGCCCGGTCGGGGGGACGCCCGAGACGATCCGCGCCGCTCAGCGCGATGAGGTCGTGGCCCACTACCGGTCCCACTACGCGCCGGACAACCTGGTGGTGGCCGCGGCCGGGGACGTCGATCACGGGCGCCTGGTCGACTTGGTCGAAGCGGCCATCGAGGTGTCGCCGTGGGCGGATGCGCCCTCGAACGGCCGGGCCCCGAGGGCGAGGCGCTCGTGCGACGCCTGGGAGGAGGTCGAGCATGAGCCCTCGCTCGTGAGGCGCCGCGATGTCGAGCAGGCGCATCTGGTGGTCGGGACACGGGGCCTGAGGGCCCTTGCGGATGAAGGGCCGACGATGTCGGTCCTCCTGTCGGTGCTCGGAGGCTCGATGTCGTCCCGCCTCTTCCAGGAGGTCCGAGAGAAGCGGGGACTGGCCTACACGACCTACGCCTTCGAGTCCTCGTATTCGGACACGGGTGCTTTCGGCATGTACGCGGGCACCTCGCCGGACAAGATCGACCAGGTCGAGCGCCTCATGCTCGAACAGTTGCACGACCTCGCCGAGAACGGGCCGACCGAAGCCGAACTGCTCCGCGTGCGCGGCCAAGTGCGCGGGGGAGTGGCGCTGGGGCTCGAGGACAACTGGTCGCGCATGATGCGCCTGGGCCGTTCGGAGCTGGTCGGACGTTACAAGAGCGTCGACGAGTCGCTCGAGGCGATCGAGGCGGTGACCGCCGACGAGGTCGCGGCCCTCGCGCGCGAGCTCGCCTCACGGCCCCTGTCCCGGGCCCTCGTCCTGCCCCTGGACTCGTGAGCGCCGTATTCGTCGATCGGGCAAGATCGGAGAGGACTGCGAAGGAGGACGACATGATTGCAGTAGCCGTCACAGGCGCCAAGGGTCGAATGGGATCGACCGTGGTCGACGCCGTCACCGCGGCGCCCGACATGGAACTCGTCGCCGAGCTCGACGCCGGGGACGCGATCAGCGCCGAGACCCTCAAGGGCGCCCGCGTCGCGGTCGACTTCTCGGTCCCGAGCGTCACCGAGTCGAACGTCCACGCCCTCCTCGACGCCGGAGTCGACGTCGTCGTCGGCACGACCGGGTGGACCGAGGAGTCCTACGCGCGCGTGCGCTCCCACGCCGAGGAATCGGGGCGCTCGGTCCTCATCGCCCCGAACTTCGCGATCGGAGCGGTCCTCGCGATGAGGTTCGCCGCCCTCGCGGCCCCCTACTTCGAGTCGGCCGAGGTCATCGAGATGCACCACCCGAACAAGGTCGACGCCCCTTCGGGCACGGCGGCCGCGACCGCGCGGGGCATCGCCGCCGCCCGGGGCGAGGCCGGCCTCGGCCCGATGCCCGACGCCACCGAGTCCGACCCGGAGGGGACGAGGGGCGGTAGGATCGACGGCGTTCCCGTCCACGCGGTGCGCCTGCGGGGCCTTACGGCCTCCGAGGAGATCCTCCTGGGCAACCCGGGCGAGCAGCTCGTCATCCGGACGGACTCCTTCGACCGGATCTCCTTCATGCCGGGAGTCCTCCTCGCGATCCGCGGGATCGCCGAGCGCCCGGGCCTGACGATCGGTCTCGACGCCCTCATGGATCTGTGAGCCCGGTGGGCATCGATCTTCGCGGCGCCCCCGATCGCTCCGTGCGCCCCGCCCTCGTCGATGATGCGCGGGCGATCGCGCGCATCCAGGGACGGGCGCTGCTCAGGCTCGATCCCGCCTTCTCGCAAGGGGAGGCCGCAGCGCTGGAGGAGCGATGGAGGAGGACCCTGTCGGCCCCCGCCCCCGCCGGATGCTGGACCTTCGTCGCCCTCCACGCCAGCACGGTCGCCGGCTTCGCCCTCGTCGTGCCCGCTCCCGCCCTCGGGCTCGAGGCCGGGAGCATCGAGGAGGGGAGCGAAATCGCCGAACTCCTCGTCGATCCGGACTTCGCGCGCTCGGGCCACGGATCGCGCCTCCTCCAGGCGATCGCCGACACCTCCGGATCCGCGACGCTGCGCATCTGGGCGGGCGCCGAGGACGAGGCTCGCCTCCGGTTCCTCCAATCCGCGGGCTTCGCGCCGGCGGGACTGCGCCGTTACCTCGAGCCCGAGGGCGGCGAGCCGATCCTTCAGCACCTGTGGTGGGCGGCGCTCGAGAGCCGGACGTAGTGCGATCGGCGGGGCGGAGGTGACGCCCCGGCGGGCGAGGCCCTCCCAGCGGGTGAACATCCGCCGTGGCGCGGGCCGCGCCCGCATATGCTGGTCCGCATGAGCCACACCCCTCGCCGCCAGTTCGGAACCCTCGCCCCCGCGTTGGTCACCCCCTTCCTGCCCGATGGCACGATCGACCTCGATTCGGCCGCGCGCCTCGCGAAGAAGCTCGTCGACGACGGCTGCGACACGATCCTCCTGTCCGGGACGACCGGCGAATCGCCGACGACCCACCAGCCGGAGAAGAACGCGCTGACGGAAGCCGTCAAGGACGCCGTCGGTGACCGCGCCTTCATCCTCGCGGGCGCGGGCTCGAACGACACGGCCCATGCCGTCCGCATCGCCGAGGGCGCGCAGGCCCACGGCGCCGACGGACTGCTCGTCGTCGCCCCGTACTACAACCGCCCCTCCCAGGCGGGCCTGAGGGCGCACGTCCTCGCGATCGCCGAAGCCACCGATCTGCCGATCATGCTCTACGACATCCCGGGGCGGACGGGCCTCGCCTTCAGCGACGACACCCTCGACCTCCTCGCCGAGCATCCCCGGATCAGCGCGGTCAAGGACGCGACCGGGAACGTCGAGCAGGGCGTCGAACGCATACACCGGACGGGCCTGGAGTACTACTCCGGCGACGACGGCCTGAACTTCGCATGGATGACCGGCGGCGCCTCGGGCTTCATCTCGGTGGTGGCGCATGTGGCGGGCGCGAAGTACCGGGAGATGATCGACCTCCTCGACGCGGACAGGGTGTGGGAGGCCAGGGAGCTGTCCTACTCGCTGCGCCCGCTCGTGAACGCGATCATGGGCGGGGGGCAGGGCGCGGTCATGGCCAAGCACGCCGTCCATCTTCAGGGCCTCATCGATTCGCCGACGGTCCGCCTCCCGCTCGTACCGGCGTCCGAGGACGAGATCGCCCGACTCCGCGCGGTGATGGCCGATCTTGATCTTCTCTGAGCGCCGACGTGCCTGGGCCCGGCGGGGTTCGTGAGAGAATCGGAGCATGAAGCCCCTGTACGAGAACCTTTCCGAACCCGCGCCGCTCGAAGACGGCGCACTGCGCGTCATCCCCCTCGGCGGACTGGGGGAGGTCGGCCGCAACATGAACGTCCTCGAGTTCGAGGGCAAGCTCCTCATCGTGGACTGCGGCGTGCTCTTCCCCGAGGTCTACCAGCCCGGCGTGGACCTCATCCTGCCCGACTTCTCATGGATCGCGGACCGCCTCGATGACGTCGCCGGGCTCGTCCTCACCCACGGCCACGAGGACCACATCGGAGCCGTCCCCTACCTCGCCAAGCTCCGGGACGACATCCCGACCTACGGCTCCGATCTCACCCTCGCCTTCACCGAGCCGAAGCTGCGCGAGCACCGCCTTCCGGCCGCGGACATGCACGTCGTGAAGTCCGGCGACCGCGTGAAGGTCGGCCCCTTCGACCTGGAGTTCATCCAGGTGACCCACTCGATCCCCGATGCCCTCGCCGTGTGCGTGCGCACGAGCGCCGGGACGGTCGTCATCACCGGCGACTTCAAGATCGATCATCAGCCCCTGGACGGGCGCAAGACCGACCTGGCGGCCCTGGGCCGCATCGGCTCCGAGGGCGTCGACCTGTTCATGATTGACTCCACGAACTCCGAAGTGCCCGGATTCATCCCCTCCGAACGGGAGATCGGCCCTGTCCTCGACCGGATCGTCGATGAGGCCGAGGGCCAGGTGGTCGTGGCGAGCTTCGCCTCGCACGTCCACCGCGTTCAGCAGGTGATGAACGCGGCGGCGAAGGCGGGGCGCCGCGTCGCCCTCGTCGGGCGTTCGATGGAGCGCAACATGCGGATCGCGGCCGAGAAGGGCTACCTCGTCGTCCCCGAGGGGCTCATCGTCGACGCCGGCACTCTCGCGGAGCTCCCCGCGAACGAACGCCTCTACATGGCGACCGGTTCGCAGGGCGAGCCGATGGCGGCCCTCGCCCGGATGAGCTCGGGGTCGCACAAGTTCGTGAACCTCGAGGCCGGCGACACGGTCATCATCGCGGCCTCGCTGATCCCGGGCAACGAGACCGACGTGAACCGCGTGATCAACGATCTGACCCGCCTGGGCGCCAAGGTGTTCCACCGCGGCAACGCGAAGGTGCACGTGTCGGGCCACGCCTGCCAGGGCGAGCTGCTCACCTTCTACAACCTCGTCGCCCCGCGCAATGTCATGCCGATCCACGGCGAGCTGCGCCACCTCGTGGCGAACGGCCAGCTCGCGGTCTCCACCGGTGTCGGCGCCGATCACGTGGTCCTCGGCGACGGCGGCACCACGGTCGATCTCGTGGACGGGCGCGCGCGGATCTCCGGCCAGGTCCCCTGCGAGCTCGTTTTCGTCGACGGTAAGTCGATCGGCGAGATCTCCGAGGAGGAGCTCGAGATCCGTCGCGTTCTCGGCTCGGAGGGCTTCATCTCGGTCTACGCTGTCGTCGAGCACGATTCCGGGATGGTCCTGTCGGGCCCCACGATCAAGGCGATCGGCATGGCCGAGGACGACTCCGTCTTCGAGGAGATCCTGCCCGATGTCGATGCCGCATTGAAGGATGCGGCCGCACCCGGCGGGAAGGACCCCTATGTCCTCCAGCAGGCGATGCGACGCGTGATCGGGCGCTGGGTGGCGCGAAGGCTGCGCCGCCGCCCGATGATCGTTCCGGTCGTCGTCGAACAGTAGCCCGGGGCGAGGAAAGCGCTGGATATGGCAGGTCGTTTCATCTCGACGCATTCGGTCGTCCTCGTGCTGCCGATGCACATTTCGCACACGCCCGTGCGCGGCGGTTCGGTCCACGCCGATGCCGCGACCTCGAGGCCGGGCGGCGGCTTCACCACGCTGTCGGCCGTCGCGGCTCAGGGCGTCGCGGCGGCGATGGCTTCGCCGCTCGGGACAGGACCGAACTCCTTCGCCGTGCGCCAGCAACTCGTCGAGGCCGGCGTCGAGGTCCTCACCCCCGAGCTCGTGGGCGACATCGGGGTGGCGATCCAACTCATCGAACGCGACGGCTCCATGACCTCAGTGGTGACGGCCGGAGTGGAGTCGGAGCCCTCGCGGGTCTCCCTGGATCGCATGGTCCTCAAGCCCGGCGATCTCATCCACATCGCCGCCTCCGACCTGGCGAACCCGCATTCGGCGATGGTGCTCGCCGGTTGGGGCGCCGCCCTGCCGCCCTCCGTCACCCTGGTCGTCGCGGTGTCGCCCGCGGTCGAGCAGGTGCCCGTCGAGTCGTGGCGCAGGCTCCTCAAGCGCGCCGACGTGGTGACGATGAACGTCCGCGAGGCCGCTGCGCTCACGTCGATCCTCGCTACTCACGAACCCGGGGTCGGGATCCGTCATCTGATGAAGCCCGAAGCCGCCCTCGTGCGGCGCACGGGCATCATGGGCTGCGAACTCCAGCGCGCCAAGGGCGCCGAGCGCGTGACGATCCCCGCTTTCGAGACGCGCGTCGCCGACACCGCGGGCGTGGGCGATA
Organism: Schaalia hyovaginalis; assembly: GCF_014208035.1. Lineage (NCBI taxonomy): Bacteria > Bacillati > Actinomycetota > Actinomycetes > Actinomycetales > Actinomycetaceae > Schaalia > Schaalia hyovaginalis. The sequence goes on from NZ_JACHMK010000001.1 coordinate 1,137,017, forward strand.
CGCACATCGCCACGATGTGCGCCGAGCTCCTCAAGGGCAAGGACATCGCCGACGCCCTGCGCACCGCGAACGCGGCCGCGGCCATCGCGATCTCGCATGAATCCGCCTTGCCCGTACCGACGATGAAGCAGATCGAAGAGGTCCTCGCGCGGGGCTCGGTCATGTCCGACGACGCCTGATGGCGCCGAGTCCGGCGCGGCAGCCGCCCCTCGGCGCGTCGGCGCTGTAGCGTCGAAGCACCATGGCATCACAACGCCCATCTTCGACAAAGAAGGGGAGCGGTTCCGCTTCCTCACGTGCGACGACCCGACGAACGCCCTCCGCTGAGCCCGAACAACCCGGGTTGCTCGCGAGGGCCTTCGCCGCGATCGGTGCTGGCCTCGGATCAGCCTGGCAGGCGTGGCGTCAGGCCGATCCGAGGATCAAGAGGGATGCCCTGGCCTTCATCTGCCTGGGGGCGGCCGTCCTCGTCGCCCTGCGCGAGTGGTTCCGGATCTCCGGACAGGCGGGCGACTTCATCCATCATGCGGCCGCCGGTTCGGTCGGCATGTTCGCAGTCGTGGTGCCGATCGCCCTCGTCGCCTTCGCGGTGGAACTCTTCCGCGCGAACACGGATGAGCACGCGCTGCCGCACCACGTGGCCGGCGGACTGGGCCTCGTCGCTTCGGTATGCGGTCTCGTGCACGTCTCCTCGGGGAACCCCTCCCTGGAGGACGTCGCGGCGATCGAGTCCGCCGGGGGGCTCGCGGGATGGTTCATCGCCCGCCCTCTCGCGCTCCTGCTGTCGGGCTGGGGCGCGGGGGCGATCCTCGTGCTCCTGGGCGTGTACTCGCTCCTGCTGGGCACGCGCACGAGGGTCATCGAGATCCCCGATCGCCTGCGCGCTCTTGCGGCGCGCCTGTCGGGCGCTTCCCGCGGCGGCGATCCGGGCGGCGAGGGCGAAGGCGCGGAAGAGGCCCGTGATGCCAAGCGCCGGTTGAGGGAGGGCCTGGCCGCCGGCGACGACCCCTTCCTCGACCAGTACGACGGGGACGAGTCCTTCCGCTCGCCCAACATCACCGAAGGGGCGACGACCGTTCTGGCGCCTCCGGTGCAAGCAGAGGCGCTCCCCGAGCCGCATCCGCTCGACTCCCGCGCCGACTCCCGCGCGCGCGTCGAATCCGCCGATGCTCCGACTGAGGCGCTGGCCGTGGTCCCTGAAGCCCCGGTCGAGGATGCGTACGCGGAGCCCGAATCGGGGACCGAGGAGCAGGACGTCCCCGAGATCGGTGAGGCGCCCGTCGGCGAGGGCTTCCAGCCCCAGCTCGCCGAGGCGATCTCCTACACGCTGCCCGAGGACTCGCTGCTCGTCGCGGGGCCGCCGCACAAGACGCGTTCGGCGGTGAACGACGAGGTCGTGCGCGCCCTCGGCCAGGTCTTCGCGGACTTCAAGATCGATGCGCGCGTCACGGGCTTCTCGCGCGGGCCGACGGTCACCCGCTACGAGGTGGTTCTCGGCTCGGGCGTGAAGGTCGACAAGCTGACGAACCTGTCGAAGAACATCGCCTATGCGGTGGCCTCGGCGGATGTGCGCATCCTCGCCCCGATCCCCGGGAAATCGGCGATCGGCATCGAGATCCCGAACACCGACCGCGAGAACGTGTCCCTGGGCGATGTGCTGCGCTCCGGTGCGGCGATGCGCAATCAGCACCCCCTCGTCGTCGGCGTCGGGAAGGACGTCGAGGGCGGTTACGTGGTGACCAACCTCGCCAAGACTCCTCACCTCCTGGTCGCGGGCCAGACGGGTTCGGGCAAGTCGAGCTTCGTGAACTCGATGATCACGTCGATCATGATGCGCGCGACCCCGGATCAGGTGAGGATGATCCTCGTCGATCCCAAGCGCGTCGAGCTCACGATCTACGAGGGCATTCCGCACTTGATCTCGCCGATCATCACCGATCCGAAGAAGGCCGCCGAGGCGCTCGAGTGGGTGGTGCGCGAGATGGACGCGCGCTACAACGACCTGTCGGATTACGGCTTCAAGCACATCGACGACTTCAACAAGGCGGTCGCCTCGGGGCAGGTGCAGGCCAAGCCCGGTCTGGACAGGACGCTGCGGCCCTACCCCTACCTCCTCGTCGTGGTGGACGAGCTCGCCGACATGATGATGGTCGCGCCCCGTGACGTCGAGGCGTCGATCCAGAGGATCACGCAGCTCGCCCGTGCGGCGGGCATCCACCTGGTGCTGGCGACGCAGCGGCCCTCGGTCGACGTCGTCACCGGTCTCATCAAGGCGAACATCCCGTCGCGTCTCGCCTTCGCGACCTCGTCGCTCACGGATTCGAGGACGATCCTCGATCAGCCGGGCGCTGAGAAGCTCATCGGCCAGGGCGATGCGCTCTATTTGCCAGCCGGGGCCTCCAAGCCGATGCGCGTGCAGGGCGCGTGGGTGTCCGAATCGGAGATCCACAAGGTGGTCGCCCATGTGAAGGCCCAGATGGAGCCGCACTACCGCGAGGACGTCGTCGTCGAGCAGAAGACCGTCAAGGTCGCCGAGGACATCGGCGATGACTTGGATGACCTCCTCCAGGCCGCTGAGCTCGTCGTCTCGACCCAGCTGGGTTCGACCTCGATGCTGCAGCGGAAGCTGCGCGTCGGCTTCGCTCGCGCGGGGCGCCTCATGGATCTTCTGGAGTCGCGCGAGATCGTGGGGCCCTCGGAGGGCTCGAAGGCCCGTCAGGTGCTCGTTCAGCCCGAGCAGCTCCCCGAGGTGCTCGCCATGCTGCGCGGCGAGTCCGAGGGGATTGCTTCGCCGGAGCGCGTCGAGACCGCGGCCGCTGCCTCCTCCGCGATGGACGAGGGCGCGACTGGCGGAACCGATGCGCGCGGAGGGGCTGAGGATCCCTATGCTGGACATGACTTCGGCGGGGCGCCGCCCCAGTGGGTGGATGAAGACCCCGAAGAAGACGAGGACGCCTGGCAGCTCACGGGCCGCTGAGCATCGAAGGGAAGGACAGGGGCATGGACGACAACGTCTCGCGTGTCGATAGGGAGCGCAGGGTTTCCCCGCTGAATCTCCCGAATGCGCTGACGGTCTTGAGACTCATCCTGGTGCCGGTGTTCATCCTCCTCCTCGTGAGCGGTGCGCATTCGGCCCGTTGGTGGGCGCTCGCGGTGTTCATGGTCGCGGCCTACACGGACCATCTCGACGGGAGGATTGCGCGAGCGAGGGGTCTTGTCACCGATTTCGGGAAGATCGTCGACCCGATCGCCGATAAGGCGCTGACTCTCGGGGCTTTCATCATGCTCTCGATCGCCCATCCCTGGTTGTGGCTCGTCACCGTTCCGGTCGCGATCCGCGAGTTGGGGATCACGTGGTGGCGGGCCGACCTGCTCAAGAGGGGGGTCGTCGTCGCGGCGAATAAGGGCGGCAAGCTCAAGACCGTCCTTCAGATCCTCGCGATCTGGCTCCTCCTCATCCCCTGGGACCTCATCGGGGCCTCGGAGTTCCCGCTCGGACTCGTCGCGAAGATCGGTTTCGCCCTCGGGTACGCGGCTGCGGTTCTCGCGCTCATCGTCACCCTGTGGTCCGGATGGGTGTACATCGCGGAGGGGCGCCGTCTTCAGAAGAGCGCCGAATCCCAGAGTTGAGTCGAGGGGACGCAATTCACAGGCGGTTGAGGTTTCAATAAAAAGGTGCCCGAAACGGCTGCATCTCGCCGATTGTGCGGAGGGCGTCGGCTGGTGCGCTCGAAGTCACTCGGTCTCACATGGCCTCCCCGTGTGCGCATGCTCCGGATGTGCGGTTAGAGTTGAGGCCATGAACGCTACTCCCGCCGCCGCGCCGCTTCTCCGCACAGAACTCGGCGACGTCCTGCGCGGCATCCGTCGCGCCCAGGGGCGGACCTTGCGGGAGGTCTCCCTGGAGGCCCAGGTCTCCCTCGGCTATCTCTCCGAGGTCGAGCGGGGTCAGAAGGAGGCGTCGTCCGAGCTCCTCGAGGCGATCGCGACCGCCCTCGGCGTTCCGCTCTGGTTCGTCCTGCGCGAGGTGTCCGATCGCATGGCGATCCTCGAGGGGACGGTCGTGCCCGACACCGTTCCCGACGACATGGTCCCCGTGACCCTGATCTCCTGATCGCGCCCCGGGTGAAGTCTTCGGAATTCTGGGACGCGGTCGACGCGGTCTTCGGCCCGCGTCTGGGCCGCTCCTACGCGGCGGACATGTATCTTCCCGGCGTGGCGGGCACCTGCGTCGAGGCCCTTGAAAGGGGCGTGCCGCCTCTGGAGGTCTGGCACGCGCTCGTCGAGGAGACGGGCGCGGGCGAGGCCGCGAAGTGGATTCATCGCCTTGATGAGAAGGCGCGGCGGAGCCTCCTCTGACCCTCCTCCTCTCGTCGGGCCCCGCTCCTGCGGTGCCGGGGCGTCGCCTCGTCCGCCTCGCGGGATCGATCCGCGGAATGGAAGCGCCCGGCGCCACGCCGGGGCCCCGACGCACCTCGAACACCTGTTCCATGTAGACTCGTGCGCGACGACTCCGGGATCCTCCATCCACAGTCCGGATAGGGGGCTCTCGCAGATGCCCATGGTCAGGCATACAGTCGTCGCGTCTCCCCGGAGAGGGGAGGCCGCACCGACCAGACGATCCGTGAGTCGGAGAGGCTCGAACCGTTGAGAGGACACCATGGCTGCCGCACCCCGCAAGAGCTCGCCCGCGTCGAAGGGCGATGACCGGAACAAGGCGCTCGAGCTCGCGCTCTCCCAGATCGACAAGCAATTCGGCAAGGGCTCGGTGATGCGTCTCGGCGACGATTCCCGTCCCCGCGTCCAGGTCATCCCCACCGGTTCGCTGGCTCTCGACGTCGCTCTCGGCATCGGCGGTCTGCCCCGGGGCCGCGTGATCGAGATCTACGGTCCCGAATCCTCCGGCAAGACGACCGTGGCGCTCCACGCCGTTGCCAGCGCCCAGAAGGCCGGCGGGAACGCCGCCTTCATCGATGCCGAGCACGCCCTCGATCCGGTCTACGCCAAGGCCCTCGGCGTCGACATCGACAACCTCCTCGTCTCCCAGCCCGACACCGGCGAGCAGGCGCTCGAGATCGCCGACATGCTCATCCGCTCGGGCGGCATCGACATCATCGTCATCGACTCCGTCGCGGCGCTCGTCCCCAAGGCCGAGATCGAGGGCGAGATGGGCGACTCCCACGTCGGCCTCCAGGCGCGCCTCATGAGCCAGGCGCTCCGCAAGATCACCGGTGCGCTCTCGGCCACGGGAACGACGGCGATCTTCATCAATCAGCTGCGCGAGAAGATCGGCGTCTTCTTCGGCTCGCCCGAAACGACGACCGGCGGCAAGGCCCTGAAGTTCTACGCCTCGGTCCGCATCGATGTGCGACGGATCGAAACCCTGAAGGAATCGGGCGCGCCGGTTGGCAACAGGACGCGGGCGAAGATCGTCAAGAACAAGATGGCGCCGCCCTTCAAGCAGGCGGAGTTCGACATCGTCTACGGCAAGGGCATCTCGCGTGAGGGGTCGATCATCGACATGGGCGTCGAGGCCGGGATCATCCGCAAGTCCGGATCGTGGTTCACCTACGGTGATGATCAACTCGGACAGGGCAAGGAGAACGTCCGGCAGTTCCTCAGCGACAATCCCGAGCTCGCCGATGAGATCGAGAACAAGATCCTCGTCGCCCTGGGGGTCCTGGAGTCGCCGGAGGGGCCCGCCGACGATCCCGTTCCCGCTATCGATCCGCTTGAGGACGCGGGATTCTGATCGCTCATGGTGCGCTACCTCGATCCGGAGGATCATCCCGAGCTCGGTGAGGCCGAGCGGAAGCGGAAGGATCCCGCCGAGCGGCTGGCGAGGATCCGCGAACGCAACGCGGCCCTGTCGGGCGCGAAGGCGATCGAGGCGGCGCGCGAGGTCGCCCTCCGGCAGCTCGATTCGCGCTCCCGGTCGAAGGGGGAGCTGCGACGGGCGATCGAAGGCAGGGGATTCGCCCCCGAGATCGCCGACGAGGTCCTCGACCGCCTGGAGCGCGTGGGGCTGATCGATGACGAGGCCTTCGCCCGCGCGATCGTCTCGGATCGCTTCCGCGGTTCGGGCAAGTCCGGGCGCGCACTTGCTGAGGAGATGCGGCGCAAGGGCCTCGACGAGGACGCGATCGCGAGTGCGATGTCGTCCATCGACCAGGAGGAGCTCCGCGAGCGGGCCGCCGAGCTCGTCGCCAAGAAGCTGCGGACGATGCCCGGCGTCCCGAGGGAGGCCGCCTATCGGCGCCTCGCCGGGATGCTGGCCCGTAAGGGCTACTCGCCCGGGCTCAGTCGCGAAGTCGTCGCGGAGGCGCTGGAAATGCGGGAGGCCCTTGAAAGGTCGACGATCGACTGATCGTCTTTTCGCGGATGCTCAGTGCGGTCGCGCGCCGCGCGTGGGATCGGGCAAGGGATGCAGGTGGGTGAGCCACTCGAGCGAGTCCTGGATATGAGCGGTCATCAGTGCTGAAGCGAGGACGGGATCGCGCTCGGACATCGCTTTGGCGATGCGGCGATGCGCCGCGTCGCTCAGCTGCTTGAACTCGCCGTGAACGAGAAGGTGGTAATCGGCTCCCCGGTGGTGGATGGCTCCGAGCAGCGCCGCAATCATGGGATCCCCTGCGGCTTCGATGATCCGCAAATGGAACTCCTGATCCCGTTCCTCGAAGGAAGGATCGTTGACGCTGAGAGCGGCGACTTCTTCGGCGAGCGAGCTCAGCTGACGAAGCTCCTCGTCGCTCATGCGCACCGTCGCCTGTGCCGTGACATGGGATTCCAGGACCTGCCTGAGGGGGAAGAGTTCGAGAAGTCGCTCGAGGGGCAAGAGCGGAACGACCATTGACAGGCCGGTCATGAGCTTGGGTGCGGACAAGTCCGAAACGGTGAGGCGTCCGCCGGGTTGGGACTCAAGGACGCCGACGGCGACGAGCATCTTTTGAGCTTCGCGCAGGGAGCTTCGAGACAGGCCGAAACGATCGGAGAGCTCGATTTCACCCGGAAGGCGTTGACCCGGTGCGAGCTCGCCCGTCGCGAGCATCGTGCAGAGTGCGGATCGTGCATCGTCGACGGCGCTCAAAACAGTCCTTTCGCTTGAATTGTCGGACAAGAATCCGATAATTCCATGTTTGTTGTGTGAAATATCTAGCTTTTGTCGGACAGAGGTGGGTAATCTAACGAATCAAGGTTAGACGCACGTTGAGGAGCGCCGCATGATCGAGGCACAGACCTGGGACCAACTCGATGCTCGCCCGATCCCACCGTGGTATCCCGCGGCGAAGTTCGGAATCTTCATCCATTGGGGTCCTTTCTCGGTCCCCGCTTGGCGGACGCCGTCTGACGAGCTCTTCGGCGGCTATGCGGAGTGGTACTACGCCTCGGTGTACGGGAATTATCGGAACGCCGATGGCGACTACCATGCGCGCACGTGGGGAGAGGGCTTCTCATACCGCGACTTCGCACCTCTCCTCACCGCTGAGCGCTTCGATCCCCATGATTGGGCGGCGCTCTTCAGGGACGCCGGCGCCCGCTACGTCGTTCTGACCTCGAAGCACCATGACGGCTACTGCATGTGGCCGACGAGCAATCCGCACAAGACGAACTGGAATGCCGGGGACGTCGGTCCCAGGCGGGACATTCTCGGAGAACTCGCCGGCGCCGTCCGCGCTGAGGGAATGAGAATGGGGCTCTATTACTCGATGCCCGAATGGGAGACCCACAGGAGTCACCGCTGCGATGGCGGGTACTTCATTCCCGAAGCCGATGCCAGAAAGTTCGGGATCGATCCGGACGCGTATCCGGATGAGGTCCTTCACGCCCAGTGGAAGGAGCTCAACGAGCGCTATGCGCCATCGGTGATTTACACGGACGGTGGTGAATGGGACCTCGATGAGGAGTACACGCGCACCCGGGAGCTTCTGACATGGCTGTACGAGGAATCGCCGAATCGGAATGAAGTCGTCGTCAATGACCGCATGCACGTCGGCATGCCGGGGAACCACGGTGATTACTTCTCCACCGAGTACTGCGACATCGAAGGTTACGGCTCGCACCAGCCTTGGGAGGAGAGCCGAGGCATCGGTAAGTCCTACGGCTACAACCAGGCGGAAGCGGAGGAGGATTATTCAACGGCTGCTGAACTCCTCGATTTGCTCGTCAGCACCGTCGGCCGCGGCGGAAACCTGTTGCTGAACATCGGTCCCAAGGCCGACGGGACGATCCCGGAGATTCAACGGCGCCGCCTCCTCGACATCGGATCATGGCTCAAGGCCAACGGCGATGCGATCTACGACACCATGCCGGTCGATCTTGATCTGCCCGAAGGCGCTTACGCAGTGGAACGCGATGGCTTGCTTTACATCCTGCTCACGAGCGATGGCCCGGAAGCGCTCGAACTGCCGCAGGGCATCACCCGCGTTGAAGATCTTGCGAGCGGGGAGCCGATCGAGATCGAAGAAGGGTGCATTCATCCCCAGCGCAACAGACAACTCCCGTGCGCAATGGCGTGCACGATGGAAGGAAGGACACTGTCATGAAATCCCGCACCGAAGATCAGCTATCGCCGGATCCGCTGAAGAAAGCGCGAGCGACGAGACCACTGCGCTTCTGGCACGCTCTCGTCCCCGTCGCACTCCTGGTGATATTCATCATCTGGGGCATGATTCTGGGCCCGCGCATCTTCGACCTTCCTTCGTGGCCCCTGGAGTTCACCTTCCTCTTCTCTGCGATCTGCACATGGCTGCTGCTCTTCTACCTGGGGTTCTCCTTCGAAGACGTCACGCAGGCGATGGCGGACCGGACTCGAACGGCGCTCCCCGCCATCTGGATGCTCATGGCCATCGGCGTGCTCATCGGAGCTTGGACGGCATCCGGCACGATCCCGATGCTCGTCCACTACGGGATGCTCATGATCGATCCCTCGTGGATCTACGTCGTCGCCCTGCTCCTCACATCCCTGTTCTCCGTCTTGACCGGCACATCGTGGGGATCGGTGGGAACGATTGGCGTCGTCCTCATCAACATAGGCGTCGCGACTGACGCGAATCTCGGTCTCCTTGCAGCGGCCATCATCTCGGGCGGCTACTTCGGAGACAAGATGTCGCCCCTGTCCGATACGACCAATATGGCTTCGATGGGTGCGGGGGTCCCTCTCTACGCCCACGTGCGTTCGATGCTCAACACCACGGGGCCCGCATACATCATCGCGCTCATCCTGACGACGGCATTCGGTTTCGCTCAACCTGTTCGGAGCGCGGGCGTGGACGTTTCGTCCTTCACTCAACCGGTTGCGGAGGACCTCGCGACGGCGTTCAGTTTCAACATCCTCGTGTGGGTGCCGCTGCTCGTGATGCTCGTCGGCGCAGCGCTTCGCCTGCCGCCGTTGCCAACGCTCCTGTATTCAGCCGCCTCGGGCGCCCTCGTCGCACTTGTCGCTCAGGGGTTCAGCTTCGAGAACGTCATCCAGTCGCTGATCAACGGAGTGACGATCGAAATGACCGGCGCTGAGGTCGGAGAACAGGCGATCGCGATCATCCAGCGGGGCGGTCTGTACTCGATGGCGAGTGCCGTCCTCATCACTCTGTGCGTCTTCATGTACATCGGCTCGCTCGATCTCATCAAGGCCATGGGCACCGTGGTCGATAAGGCATTCGGACGGGTGAAGTCGCGGCCGGGCATCATCCTCGCCTCCCTCATCAGCTCCGCCTTCATCAACGGCTTCTCGTCGAACCAATACGCCACGAGCTTCATCGTCGGTACGGCATTCGGCCCGAAGTACGAGGAAGCGGGCATCCCCCGCAAGGTGCTGTCACGGTCCATCGAGGACTATGGAACCTTCATCGAACCGATGCTTCCCTGGACGACGACCGGCGTGTACATGATCGGCACTCTGGGAGTCGCCTATTCCGAATACGTGCCCTACATGTTCTTGCAATGGGCGAACTTCATCATTGCGCCGCTCCTTGCGATCACGGGGATCGGGTGCTTCTACAACGAGGCTCGCCGGACGAAAGCGGAGGGCTGACAGCGCTTCGCCCCTCAGATCTCCCCGTTTGCATCCGTCTGAAGCGTTCCCTGCCCGAGTCGGTCGATCCGCCAGGACTCGGGCGGGGAGCTCTCATCACGGCTCCGCGGAATGCGGGTGTGAGCGTTCGACGATCTAGGCTGAATGGATGAACGACGAGGAGCTTCGAGCATTAGTGGGGGAACTGGCGGCCGGGGGCGCGCTGCTCGCAACGGCCGAGTCCCTCACGGGAGGAGCGTTGTCCGCGAGGATCGTCGATGTCCCCGGGGCCTCGAGGGTCTTCCTGGGTGGTGTGACGACTTACGCGACGCCCCTCAAGGCGGCGATCCTCGGTGTCGATCCGGAGGTCCTGGACAGCGCGGGTCCCGTGGACCCGCGCGTCGCGATCGCGATGGCCGAGGGCGTCCGCGCCCTCATGGGAGCCGACTTCGGACTGGCCACGACGGGAGTCGCGGGTCCCGGTCCGCAGGACGGGCACCCTGCCGGGACCGTGTACATCGCGATCGCGACACCGACGATGAGCACTCATCGGCTCTTGGCCCTCTCGGGAACCCGGGCGCAGATCCGCGCACGGACCGTGGATCGCGCCCTCGAGCTCCTCGCTGAAGCGCTCAGATCGGGAGATGGCGCGAAGGCCGACTAGACTGCTCGCGATGAACGCCGAAGAGATCCACGACCTGCGCGCCCCCCGGATGCCGCGCACCTACGCCATCCGCACCCTCGGATGCCAGATGAACGAGCACGATTCCGAACGAATGGCGGGCCTGCTCGAACAGGCCGGCCTCGTACCGGTGTCGCGAGTCCCCGAACTGGCCGGACGGGCCACGGACGCGGGCGATCAGGGTGCCGACGTCGTGGTGATCAACACCTGCTCGGTCCGTGAGAACGCTGCGACGCGCCTCTTCGGGAACCTCGGCCAGCTCGCCGCCGTCAAACGCGAGCGTCCGGGAATGCAGATCGCCGTCGGCGGATGCCTCGCCCAGCAGATGCGCGAGGGCATCATCGAGAAGGCCCCCTGGGTCGATGCGGTCTTCGGAACGCACAACATCGACGTCTTGCCCGCCCTGCTCAAACGCGCTCAACACAATCGCGAGGCGGCGGTCGAGATCGAGGAGTCCCTCAAGGTCTTCCCCTCGACTCTGCCCACGCACCGCGAAAGCGCCTACGCGGCCTGGGTGTCGATCTCGGTCGGCTGCAACAACACCTGCACCTTCTGCATCGTTCCGCATCTTCGCGGTCGTGAACGCGATCGCCGCCCCGGGGAGATCCTCGCCGAGGTCGAGGCGGTCGTCGCCCAAGGAGCCATCGAGGTGAGCCTCCTCGGCCAGAACGTGAACTCCTACGGCGTGGGCTTCGGTGAACGGGGCGCCTTCGCGGGCCTCCTGCGCGCGGTGGGCGGCATCGAGGGACTGGAGAGGGTGCGTTTCACCAGCCCCCATCCGGCCGCATTCACCGACGACGTCATCGCCGCGATGGCCGAGACCGAAACGGTGATGCCGAGCCTGCACATGCCCCTGCAGTCCGGCTCGGACGCCGTGCTCCGACAGATGCGGCGTTCGTACCGGCGCGACCGCTTCATGGGCATCCTCGACCGGGTGCGCGCCTCGATCCCGGAAGCGGCGATCACGACTGACATCATCGTCGGCTTCCCCGGTGAGACCGAGGAGGACTTCCTCAAGACCCTCGAGGTCGTCGAAGAGGCGCGTTTCGCCTCGGCATTCACCTTCCTGTACTCGCCGCGGCCCGGAACCCCGGCTGCTGATCGCGACGATCAGGTGGACCCGCAGGTCGCGCTCGAACGCTATCAGCGCCTCATCGCGCTCCAGGAGAGGATCTGCGAGGAGGACAATGCGGCCCTCGCAGGCCACGAGGTCGAAGTGCTCATCGCGCAGGGGGAGGGGCGCAAGGACGGGGCGACCCGCCGCATCTCCGGGCGCGCCCGGGACAACCGCCTCGTGCACGTCGGCATTCCCGCGGGTCTGCCGGATTCCGATCTGCCGCGTCCCGGTGACGTCGTGAACGCGGTCGTCACTCACGGCGCACCGCACCACCTCATCGCAGACTCCGGTCTGCAAGGCGGGCTCTGGCGGGTCCGCAGGACGCGGGCGGGCGACGCCTGGGAGGCGCGTCAAGCATCCGAGGCGGATGAACGAGTCTCCTTGGGAATGCCGACGCTGAGGATCGGGCGGCCCTGAGGCTCGGGCGGCGCTGAACGAGCATGCCCGCCGCACGGTGAATGTTTCGATTCGGTGACGATCGCTCGGAAGTGCCCGACGCGGTCGAGAGCCTGGCTTACCTTTAACTGCGGCGGTTCTCACAACGGTGTGAGGCCGCTCCGCCGGGGTGACAGCGGCCCCGGCCCGATGAAACGGCCCCCGCGAGCATTCGCGGGGGCCGTTCGGCGTCGAACCCGGGTCATTCGCCTTCGAACAGCGCGGGCAACTCCGTCTTCGCTTGGAGGGCGACGGAGATCCCCCGGCGGATCATGGCGTGGATCTGGCGATCAGAGAGCCCCTCAGCCACGAAGAACCGCGTCGCGAGGACGAGGGCGGATCCTGATTCGGCCTCCACGGGGAAGACGGTGGGCTGGAGGTGGTCCAGATTCCAGGCGTTCGCGATGGCGTTGAGCCTCTCGCTCGGCAACTCCCGGGCCGTCTCGGGCAGGTCGAGGCGGCACTCGACCTGGAGCCAGGGCGCATCGGCCGGTTCGCGGTGCGCCTGGATCCGCAGCCCCTCGATCTCGGTGAGGACGATGAATTCTCCCGAAGCATGGGGGAGCCCGTCCCCGGCCATCACCGCCTCGATGCGCTCGACGGTGACGGGAGCGACCTCGGTACCCCACTTCTCAGCGGCCGCATCAGGAGCCATCCGAACGGAGGGCGCCGGCTCGTGCCCGCTCGACGCGGACGATGCGGGGGAGGGGACCGCGAAGACCGCGTCCTCGTCGGACTCGAAGGTCCATGACTTCCATTCAGGCATGGGGAGCCTCCTCGGCCCACTGGTCGGGGTACTGCGCGTCGAGTCGGTTCTGCATCGCGATCGCCGACATGACGAACTGGGAGAGCTCTCCGCGGAGCTGCGCATCGGTGGCCCCGACGGCCCAGTTGAAGCAGTGGAGGAAGCGGACGGAGACCGTGGAGTCCTCATTCGCGAGGGTCGTCGCCTTCGGCAGGTAGGTCGCTGCGTTGAGGGTCCGCACCGTTTCGTTGAGGGCGTCGGTGTACGAGGCGTGGAAACGACGCGGATAGTCGCTGACGCCCTGAACGGGACGGCCCTCGGGGACGATGATGCGGATCGTGCGCGACGGCAGGAGCGCCGCCACCTGGCCACGGTCGGAGACGAAGGGGAAGACGCCCATCGATTCCAATGCGGCGCTGATCCGCTCGACCGTCACCGGCCGCGCATCTGTTGAGCTCATGCCACCACTGTATCGCCTGGAGGCGGGCGGGCGCCCCGGCGCGGAGGGGAATCGTAGAATGCCCGGGTGATGATTCCAAGCGCCCTCGACCGACCCGGCGATCTCATCGTCGCGGTCGTCGGGCAGACCGCGTCGGGCAAGTCGGACCTCTCGCTGGACTTGGCGCAGTCCTTGCCGGAACTGATGGGAGCCGCAGCGGCGGAGATCGTGTCCGCGGACGCGCTCCAGCTGTACAGGGGCATGGACATCGGCACGGCAAAGACGTCCGTGAGCGAACGGCGCGGCATCGCCCACCATCAGATCGACGTTCTGGATGTGACCGAAGAGGCTTCGGTGGCCCGCTATCAGATCGCGGCCCGAGCCGACGTGGAGGCGATTCACGGGCGCTCAGGGCTCGCCCTGGTCGTCGGCGGTTCGGGACTGTATCAAAGAGCGCTCCTGGACCGTCTGGAGTTCCCCGGGACGGATCCTGGCGTGCGGGCGGCCCTTGAGGCCGGGGCCGAAGGCCCCTTGGGGGCGCGCGGGCTGCACGCCAGGCTCGCCGCCCTCGATCCCGAGTCCGCCCGGCGCATCGACCCGCACAACGCGCGCCGGATCATCCGCGCGCTGGAGGTGATCGAGCTGACGGGGCGGCCGTACTCGTCGACCATGCCCGAACGGGTCTTCATCCGTCCCTGCGTGATGATCGCGATCCGCCACGAGCAGGCGATCCTCGACGAGCGGATCGGGAGGCGGACGCGCGCCATGTTCGAGCAGGGCCTCGTCGAGGAGGTCCGGGGGCTGCTCGACGAGGGGCTGAAGGAAGGACGGACCGCCCGCCGCGCAACGGGATACTCCGAGGCGATCGGGGTGATCGAGGGCGCGCTGAGCGAGCAGGAGGCGATCGACGAGGTCGCAGCGGCCACCCGGCGGCTCGCCCGCAAACAGGCGAAGTGGCTGCGCCCGGATCCGCGCGTCCACTGGATCGATGCCGATTCCCCCGATGCCCTGGTCCGCAGGGCGGGTGAGATCGTCCAGAAGTCGGTCGAGGCGCACCTGGGGGAGGACGCCCGATAGCCTGAGGGCATGAACAAGGGGACTGGCGCGCATCTGCGGATGGCGAAGGCGCACGGGACGGGCAATTCCTTCCTCGTGTACGTCGATGATGAGGACGAGATCGACCTCGCGCCCGAGGACGTGCGCCGCCTCTGCTCCCCCGCGTTCGGCATCGGCGCCGACGGCCTCATGAGGGCGGTGCGGCGCGAGGGCCGCTGGTTCATGGACTACCGGAACGCGGACGGGTCGCTCGCCGAGATGTGCGGGAACGGCATCCGCGTCTTCGTCGATCATCTCCGGCGGGAGGGCCTGTTCGACGGCGCTCGGATCAAGGTCGGGACGAGGGGCGGCGTCCGTCAGGTCCTAGTGGTGCCGAGGGCGGAGGGCGGCGTCGAATACAGGGTCGATATGGGGGCCGCCCGTTCGACGGCCCTCGAGGGGATCGATGTGAGGATTCCCGGCCTTGGCGGTGCGCATCGGGGGATCTTCATTGAGATGCCGAATCCTCACACGGTGATCGCCGTGGAATCGGAGGAGGAACTCGCCTCCCTCATCTTCCCGACGATGGACGCCGAGCGCGCCCCCTCGGCCCTCCGGCCGAGTCTGGATCCGCGTCCGGCCCGCGGCACGAACCTCGAAGCGGTCGTCGACCTCGGCGATGACGAAGACGAGGGCGTCATTTCGATGCGGGTCCTCGAACGAGGAGTCGGCGAGACCCTGTCGTGCGGAACGGGCTGCTGCGCGGCCGCGCTCGCGACTGCGATCCGCCGGGGCCCGGGTGCGCCGGACTCGTGGCGCGTCCGCATCCCCGGGGGAGAGGTGCGCGTCGACATCGAAGGCGTCCTCGAGTTCGGCGAGGACGGGCCGCGCGTGACCGGGGCTCCGGTGATCCTCACGGGTCCGGCGGAGCGCGTCGGCCTCGTCGACTGGGGGAAGGGGGCCTGAAGGGCGGGCCTCAGGAGGCGATGCGGACCTCGATGATCCGGAAGCCCTTCTTCGAGGCGAATTTGACGGCGCGCAGCCCCTGCCCGTTGAGCCAGTCGATGAGGGAATCGGCTCCGAGGTTGCGCTGGACCACCAGGTGGGCCGCTCCGTCGGCGCTGAGACGGGGGAGCCAGGCGAGCAGCAGTCCGTGCAGCGCCTCCTTGCCGATGCGGATCGGCGGATTCGACCAGATCGCGTCGAAGCGCAGATCCTCGGACTCAGCTTCCTCGAGCGCCTCTTCGGCGTCGAGGGCGCGCAGGTTCGGGCAGCCGTTGATGCTCGCGTTGCGCCGCGCGAGGTCGACGGCCCTCGAGTTGACGTCGATCGCCCAGACCTCCGCCCCGGGGGCCTCCTTCGCCATCGCCAGTCCGATCGGCCCCCATCCGCAGCCGAGATCGAGGAAACGGCCCTGGGAGGGCAGGTCGGGGGCTTCGGACAGGAGCTGACGCGTTCCCAGATCGAGGTGCGTCGCTGAGAAGACCTTCGGGCTCACCCGGGCGACGAACTCCGCGCCGCGCGCCTCGAAGCGCAGGGTCCGCAGATCGGAGTCCGCGGCGGGCGCATGATCGGAGAAGTACTGTTCTTGCACATCCCCAAGGGTAGCGGCACTCGAGCCCGTCATGGCGTCGCGCTCCTTCCAGCAGACGGTGGGTGCGCAGGAGGACGGGGCGCGGGCGTGACACACTGGGGGGACCATCAAATCGGCTGAGAGGAACTCAATGGGGGAGCCTGACACAGGGTCCGAGCGCCTGAGGGACGAGGCTGCGGCGGAGAGTCTCGTCGCACGGATCCTCGCCCGCCGCGGTACGGCACTAGAATCCACGCAGGGCCTCGATCACTCCCGCGATGCGGGTGAGCTCGAAAGGGAGGCGCGCGCGGGTACGCGGCGCGTCCAAGCCGACCGCAAGGACCGGGAGGAGATCTTAGAGGTCGAGTACCGTCAGGTGCGTCTCGAAAAGGTCGTCCTGGTCGCCCTGAGGACCGATCAGAGCGAGGAGGAGGTCGACACCTCCCTGCGCGAGCTCGCCGCCCTCGCCGAGACGGCCGGCTCCCAGGTCCTGGACGCCCTCGTTCAGAAGAGGACCCACCCCGATCCGGCGACCTACCTCGGTTCGGGCAAGGCCAAGGAGCTCGCCGAGATCGTCCGCGCAGCCGGAGCGGACACGGTGATCGTGGATGAGGAGCTCGCGCCTTCTCAGCGTCGCGGGCTCGAGGACGTGGTCGACGCCAAGGTCGTCGATCGCACCGCGCTGATCCTCGACATCTTCGCCCAGCACGCGAAGTCCCGCGAGGGCAAGGCACAGGTGGAACTCGCTCAGCTCGAGTACCTTCTGCCGCGCCTGCGGGGCTGGGGCGAGTCGATGTCGCGGCAGGCGGGCGGGCGCGTCGCCGCGGGCGCGGGCATCGGATCGAGGGGCCCGGGCGAGACGAAGATCGAACTCGATCGCCGCAG
This sequence comes from Schaalia hyovaginalis, assembly GCF_014208035.1. Taxonomy (NCBI): domain Bacteria; kingdom Bacillati; phylum Actinomycetota; class Actinomycetes; order Actinomycetales; family Actinomycetaceae; genus Schaalia; species Schaalia hyovaginalis. Next base: position 1,153,937 of record NZ_JACHMK010000001.1, read on the forward strand.
GATTCGGACGCGCATGGCGAAACTGCGCGAGGAGATCCGCAAGATGGAGCCCGCGCGCCGCACGCAGCGCCTGTCGAGGCGGAGGGGCCGGGTCCCTTCCGCGGCGATCGTCGGGTACACGAACGCGGGGAAGTCGACTCTGCTCAATCGCCTCACGGGCGCGGAGGTCCTCGTCGAGGACGCCCTGTTCGCGACCCTCGACCCGACGGTGAGGAGGGCGAAGACCTCGGACGGGCGCGCCTACACGCTGACGGACACCGTGGGCTTCGTCCGCAACCTGCCGACTCAGCTCGTGGAGGCGTTCCGCTCGACTCTGGAGGAGGCCGGAGAAGCGGACCTCCTCATCCACGTGGTCGACGCCGCGCACCCCGACCCGCTCGGGCAGGTCGCAGCGGTCCGCACCGTCCTGTCCGAGATCGAGGGGGCGCTCGAGATCCCCGAGATCATCGTGCTCAACAAGGCCGATCTCGCTGAGCCCGAGCGCCTCGCCCTGCTGCGCACGCACTTGCCCGAATCGGTGGCCGTATCCGCGGCGGCCGGAACGGGGATCGAGGAACTCGCCTTCAGGATCGAGACGGCGCTCCCGCGCCCGCGCGTCGAGGTCGAGCTCGTCCTGCCCTATTCGCGCGGGGACCTGGTCCACCGCATCCACGAAGAGGGCGAAGTCGATTCGGAGGAATACGTCGATGCGGGGACCCGGGTGAGGGCCCGAGTCGATCAACGGCTCGCAGCGGACCTGGAGCCCTTCGTCGTCTCCTCCCCGGACGAGGCCGCCTGCAAGACCCACGACCGGCCCCTTCGCGCCGGGCCGGACGGCGACGATGAGTGAGGCCGCCGAGGAGGCGGCCGTACTGCTCGACCGCGTCATCGAGGCCATGGGCGGCGCCCGGCGCGAGGGGCAACGCACCATGGTCGAGGAGATCGCGACGGCGATCGAGGACGGCGCCCACCTCCTCGTCCAGGCGGGCACCGGCACGGGCAAGTCGATCGGCTACCTGGTGCCCCTGCTCGATCACTGCCGGCGCAGCGGGGAACGCGCTCTCGTCTCGACTGCGACCCTCGCCCTCCAGCGCCAGATCATCACGAAGGACGCCCCCGTGGTGATCGAGGCTATGGCGGGCCTGGCCGACTGGCGCCCGAGGATCGCGGTCTTCAAAGGCTGGTCGAATTACCTGTGCCTCAACCGCGTCCACGGCGGCTACCCGGGCGAGGGGACCCTCTTCGACGCGCTCGACGCGCTCGACGCTGCGCAGGCGAGGGGGCCGAGCGCTCTGGGCGAAGAGGTCGTGCGCCTGCGCGAGTGGGCGAAGACGACGGATACGGGGGACAGGGACGACCTCGTCCCCGGGGTCGCCGATCGTGCCTGGCGGCAGGTGAGCGTCTCCAAGCGGGAGTGCCTGGGGCGCGCGTGCCCCATGATCGAGGAGTGCTTCGCCCAAGCCGCACGCCTCGAGGCCGCGGAAGCGGATCTGGTCGTCACGAACCACTCGCTCTTCGGCATCCATTGCACGGGCGAGACCGACATCCTGCCCCAGTTCGGCCCCGTCATCATCGACGAGGCCCATGAGCTGGCCGACCGGGTGAGGGACCAGTCGACCCTCGCGCTCTCCGCGGGCATGCTCGCGCGGATCGCCCGCACACTGCGCTCGCGGACGAAGATCGAGGCCGGGGACCTGGAGAGGGCCGCCGAGGAACTGGGAGCCGCGATCGCGCCCCTGCCCAAGGGGCTCGTCGAGGAGCGGCCCGGCCCGCTGGTCGACGTGATGCTCCTCGTCGATGAGGCCCTCCGACGCGCAGCGAGCGCGGTTTCCGACTCCCGTGCGGACTCGGCGGATAAGACGCTCGCCCGCGCGGCGGTCGACGAGGCGCGGGCGTTCATCGATGCGTGGTCGAAGGATCCGGACTCGATGATCCTGTCGGTGTCGGCGCTCCAGGGGGCGGAGTCGGATCTCATTTCGATCAGCCCTTTGGACGTGGCCCCCGCCCTGGGCCTGCGCGGCTTCGGCGAGCGGGGGGCGATCCTCACGTCGGCGACCCTGTCCCTGGGCGGTTCCTTCGATGCCATAGCCCGGGAATGCGGTTTCATGATGTCGTCCGCGGAGTTCAAGGGGATCGACGTGGGGACCCCCTTCGACCCCGCGTCGCAGGCGATCATGTACATCGCCCGGGACCTGCCCGATCCGGGGGCGCCCGGCCTCGGCGAGGAGGCCCGGGATCGTCTCGTCGAGCTCGCCGAGGCCTCCGGGGGCGGCCTCCTCGGCCTCTTCTCCTCGTGGAAGGCCGCGGAGGCAGGGGCCCAGGCCCTGCGAGAGCGCACGGGCCTGAAGGTCTACATGCAGGGCGATGAAACCCTGTCCGCCCTCGTGGATCGTTTCCGCGAGGAGGAGGACTCCTGCCTGGTCGGGACGCTGTCGCTGTGGCAGGGGGTCGACGTGATCGGGCCGTCCTGCCGCCTCGTGGTCATCGATCGCATCCCCTTCCCGCATCGTGAGGATCCGGTTGCGAAAGCGCGCTCCATCGACGCAGGCAGGCGCGGGTTCTCCGGATTCCAGACGGTCTCGCTCACGAGGGCGGCCCTCCTCATGGCCCAGGGGGCAGGCAGGCTCTTGAGGTCGGGCGGTGATCGCGGCGTCGTGGCCCTGCTCGATCGCAGGCTCCTGACGAAGTCCTACGGCGCGTTCATCCTCCGCTCCATGCCGAGGATGTGGCCGACGACGGATCGGGAGGTCGTCATGGGGGCGCTGTCGCGGCTGGCCGACGGGGCCGCCGGGAAGTGATCGGCGATTCGCCGCCCGACGCGCTCCTGTCGGGGCGGTCGAACAGGCACAATAGGGGTGGGATCCAGCTCGCCGAAGGACGGGGGCATTTCCCGAGGAAGGACGCGAAAGAATGACCGCCCAAATGAAGAGCCTGTATCCGGCGAAGTCGGCAGGACGGCCCTCGAAGATCGCGATCGTCGGGGCGGGGGCGGTGGGCACTGCCGTCGCCTACGCCTGCGCGATGCGAGGCGATGCGCGCACCATCGTGCTTCAGGACATCAACAAGGCGAAGGTCGAGGCCGAGGCCCTCGATATCGCTCACGGCATTCAGTTCACCCCTTCCGGTTCGGTGGAGGGATCCGACGACGTGGAGATCGTGCGGGGCTCGGATCTCGTCATCGTGACGGCCGGTGCGAAGCAGAAGCCCGGGCAGTCGCGCCTCGAACTCGCCGAATCGACGGTGGGTCTCATGAAGACGATCGTTCCCCGTCTCCAGGAGGTCGCGCCCGACGCGGTGTTCATGTTCATCACGAACCCGGTCGACGTCGTCACCTATGCGGCTCTGAAGATCACGGGGCTTGCGCGCAACCAGGTCTTCGGTTCGGGCACGGTGCTCGACACCTCCCGTCTGCGCTACCTCGTCTCGCAGTACACGGGCGTGGCCACTCAGAACATCCACGCCTACATCGCCGGTGAGCACGGGGACTCCGAGGTCGCCCTGTGGTCCTCCGCTGAGATCGGCAACGTACCGCTCGAGCACTGGGGGCCGACCCTCGACGGCGGCCATTTCGATGCGGCGCTGCGCAAGTCGATCGCGCAGGACGTCGTGCAGTCGGCGTACAAGATCATCGACGGCAAGGGCGCGACGAACTACGCGATCGGTCTGGCCGCGGCGAACATCGCCGGGGCGGTGCTGCGCGATGAGAATCGGGTGCTCACGATCTCGACGCTCCTGGAGGACTGGGAAGGCATCTCCGATGTCTGCATGGCCGCCCCGACGATCGTGGGGCGTGTTGGCGCGGGCCGCGTCCTCAACCCGCCCCTGACGCTCAATGAGCGCGACGGCTTGACGGCTTCGGCGACCCGCCTGCGGCAGGTCGCTCGCGACTTGGGCTTCTGAGTCCGAGAAAGCGCGGCGGGGGCGGCACCTTCACGGTGCCGCCCCCGCTCGCGTGATGAGGGGCGGGCCTCGTCGTCTATGCGAGGGAGCGCAGGACGGTGACGACTCGGCCGAGAATCGTGGCGCAGTCGCCCTGGATGGGCGAGTAGTCCTCGTTGCAGGGCAGGAGCCAGACGTGGCCGTCCGTGAAGGAGAGGACCTTGACGGTCGCCTCGCCGTCGATCATCGCGGCGACGATCTGGCCCTCGGAGGCGTCGGGTTGAGAGCGGACGACGACGAAGTCGCCGTCGAGGATGCCGGCGTCGATCATGGAATCGCCGTGGACTTCGAGCATGAAGAGCGTGCCGTGGCCGGTGAGGCGGGTGGGGAGTGCGAAGACGTCCTCGACCTGCTGCTCCGCGGTGATGGGCGCGCCCGCGGCGATCCGCCCGACGAGGGGGACGGAGGTGGATTCCTCGTCGACGTGCGCCGCGGGCAATTCGATCGTCACGACGCGGGTTTCGGGGGTCGTTCCGGTCGGGGCCGGGGAGGGGTCCACCCCGAGCTCCTCGCGCGCCGCTCGGGAGAGCTCGAGCGCCCTGGGGAGGCCGGGGACCCGTTGGAGGTATCCGCAGCGCTCGAGGGCGTCGAGGTGGTGCTTCACCGTGGAGGGCGAGGCGAGGCCGACGCGCGTGGCGATCTCGCGGACGGAGGGCGGGAAGCCGTGGGCGCGCACTTCCTCGTGAACGACGAGGAGGATCTGACGCTGCCGCTCGGAGAGCTGATCCTTCGGTGCCATGGGGCCTCCTGGTTCCTCGGGTGGACGCAGATGCACATGGCCCCTGTTCCACTTGTAGGGCCAGGGTATCCGAGCCCGGGCCGGAGATGAAACATCTGTTCGAGCAAGTCTCGACTTCATCCCCCTCACCTGATATCGTACAGGTGTTCGACGAACATGTGTACGATTCGACGAAGGAGAACCTCATGAGCGCGATGGTATCGGCGGCCCGCACCGTATCCCCCGTCTTCGGCGATTCGCGCCCGGTATCGGGGCTCGGCTCGCATTCGGCCGAGGTGCGCTCCTTGGATTCGGCTCCTTCGGCCAGGCGCCGGCGCGAGGCCCTTCGCCGTGACGAGCCCTCCAGCCTCCGCCGCCCCGTCGTTCCCGCATCGCGCGGAGTCGGCGCGGGTGCGCGCCTCGTGCGCCTCCTCGCGGGGGCTCTCGCGACCCTCGCCCTCGGTGCGGCCGGTGCTGGCGCGGGTCTGATGCTCTCGCCGGGAACGTATTCGGGCCCGACCGCCGTGCACGCGGTGAGCTCCGGGGAGTCCCTCTGGTCGATCGCTCAGGGCGTGAACACTGATCGCCCGCTCGAAGAGGTCGTCACCGATATCGAGGCCCTCAACGGCATCGAGGGCGGGCTCGTCGTGGGCGATCTCATCGAGGTCCCGATTCGTTAACTCTTCCGCTCGGGGGCTTGAGGCTCTCTTGGTCGAAGGGGCATTCGTGGGGTGCGTGTTTCCACTGGGGCGCGTGAAACGTGTAGCGTGAAGGGGTGCACTGCCCCTTCTGCCACAATCCGGATTCCCGGGTCGTCGACACGCGCATCGCTGATGATGGCGCCTCGATTCGTCGTCGGCGTGAATGCACGGCGTGCAAGAAGCGCTTCACCACGCTCGAGACCTCGTCGTTCCAGGTCGTGAAGCGCTCGGGGGTCGTCGAGCCCTTCTCCCGCAACAAGGTGGTCGCAGGCGTGCTGCGGGCCTGTCAGGGGCGCCCGGTCACGGATGATCAGCTCGCCGTCCTCGCCCAGCAGGTTGAGGAGCAGCTGCGCTCGACGGGGGTGTCGAATGTGTCCTCCGAGGAGGTCGGCAAGGCGATCCTGCCCTTTCTCCGCGAGCTCGATGAGATCGCCTACCTCCGCTTCGCATCGGTGTACCGCGCCTTCAACTCGCTTGAGGACTTCGAGGCCGCGATCGCGACCCTCCGGGGCAGGGCGCAGGAGCAGGCCAAGCCGAAGCGGACGCGCTCCAAGAAGCGCGCACGGGAGGACGCCCCGACCCTGCTCGACGACTGAGCCGCAGGGGCGCCCCGGATCAGTCCGTCCGCCCTGCGGATCCCTCGAAAGGCCTAGGGTTTTGCCCGAGCGGATGGGGCCGCTCGATGAGTCCGATCGGCCCGGAGGAGCCGTCCGCTCGCACTGCGGCGCGGGGCCGCGGAAGCCGCCCCCTCTTGCTCGCGGCCGCTACTCGCCGTTCCTCCCGGCGACGTTGCGGAGAGCCTGAGCGGCGTTCTCGGCCGCATCCTTCACCGAGCTCGCCGCGCCGAGCACCTGCTCGCGGACCTTCTTGCGCATGACCTTGCCCAGCTGGCTGCGCGGGAGCTCGGTCATGATGACGAGCTGGCGGGGCAGGGCGTAGTGGGCGAGCGACTTCTCCGCCCACTCGCGCACGTCGGCCAGAGTGATCGAGGCTCCCGCCTCGAGGACGATCGCGGCGACCACGTCCTCGCCCGCTGTGCCCGCGGGGATGCCGATGACGGCCACATCGCGCACGCCCGGCATGGAACGGACGGCCTCCTCGACCTGGCTCGGGTACACGTTGAACCCGGAGGAGTTGATCATCTCCTTCCGGCGGTCCGCCATGTAGACGAATCCGTCGCGGACCGTGACGAGATCGCCGGTGCGCAGCCAGCCCTTGTGGAAGACCTCCTGGGTCTCGTCGGGACGCATCCAATATCCGGCGAAGACCTGGGGCCCGCGGACGAGGAGCTCGCCGATTCCCCCCGTCTCGATCTCGCGGTCGGGATCCTCCGGATCGACGATGCGGATCTCGGTCGAGGGGAAGGGGAGGCCGAGGGCGCCCGGTCGCCGATCGGCGGACAGGGGCGAGCCGAGGAGGATCGGGGAGGCCTCGGTCATGCCGTAGCCCTCGATCATCAGGCCAGAGGTCGCCGCCTCCCACTCGGCGGCGAGCTCGCCGGACAGGGGCATGGCGCCCGATAGGGAGAAGGTCATGGAGCTCAGGTCGGCGCCCAGGGCCTTCGCGGAGGCGAGGAGCCGCTCGTACATCGGGGGGACGCCGAGGAAGAAGGTGCAGGGGAGGCGCTTCTGGCTGGTGAGGATCATCGTGGTGTCGAACTTCGGGAACAGGGCGACGGTCGCGCCGAGGCGCAGGCCCGCCATGAGTCCGACCGTGAAGCCGAAGGCGTGGAAGAGGGGCAGGACGCAGTAGAAGACCTCTGCGCCCTCGTGAAGGACGGGGACCCAGGCGATGGACTGGGCGACATTGGCCAGGATCGAGCGGTGGGTGAGTCTCGCGGCTTTCGGGACCCCGGTGGTGCCGCCGGTGTGGATGAGGAGCGCATCGTCGTCGGGCGAGACCTCGACGCGGCGCAGCCACCTCGGCGATTGGGCCACTTCGCGGTCCCAGGACCTGGCCCAGCGGGGCGGTCGGGCCGAGAGCGCGTCGCGTTTCGTCCTCGCTGATTTCACGGGCAGGCGCAGAAGGACTTGCGCGGGGCCGGGAAGGGCGCGCGTGATGTCGACGGAGAAGACCGTCGTCGAGCGGTCGAGGAAGCTGAGGGAGGGGACGGTCTTCTCCCAGGCGATGACGACGCGGGCGCCGTGGCGCGCGAATTCCTCGCGGAGCTCGCCGAGGGGCGCCAGGGGGTTGTGCTCGACGGCGATCGCGCCGATGGACATCGTCGCGAGGATGGCGATGACGTGCTGGGGGCAGTTCGGCATGACGAGGCCGACGCGGTCGCCCTTGGCCACCCCTGCGCGGATGAGGACCACCGCGGCGCGTTGAACCCGTTCGATGAGCTGGGAGTAGGTGATGGGCCGTGAGAAGAAGTCGAGGGCGACGCGTTCGGGGTAGCGGGCGGCGACCTCTTCGACCATGCGGGGCAGGGTCGTGTCCGGAATGTCGATCGTATGGGCGACGCCGGGTGCGTATCCGCGGCGGAGGTCGTCGGTGAGCGTCATTGCGGCATTCCCTTCCAAGTTCCTACGCTTCCGTAGGTTACTCTGCCGTAGGGGAACCCGCTCGCGACTGCGCCGACGAAGGCCGTCGGTCCCGCATGACCCGCCCTTCAGAGGCGGGTGATGGTCAGCCGGATCGTGTCCTTCATCGAGCGGATCTCCTCGATCGCCTCGATCGGCAGCTCGGAGTTGATATCCGTCAGCGCGTAGCCGGTCTGCCCCGAGGTGCCCAGGATCTGCGCGCCGATGTTGGCGCCCGTCTCGGCGAAGGTCCTATTGACGAGGGCGAGGACGCCGGGCGTGTTGCGGTGGATGAGGCGGATCCGGTAGCGGGACTCCTCCGAGGCCGAGAGCTGGAGGTTGGGCAGATTGACGGACATGTCGGTCGAGCCCGTGCGCCGGTAGTCGGCGAGCTTATGGGCGACGAAGCGGCCGATGTCGTATTGCGCCTCCTCCGTCGAACCCCCGATGTGGGGGGTGAGGATGACGTTGTCGAGTTTGGCCAGGGGCGAGGTGAAGGGGTCGCCGTTCTTCTTCGGCTCGGTCGGGAACACGTCCACCGCAGCCCCCGACAGGTGCCCGGAGACGAGGGCGTCGTGCAGAGCGTCGATGTCGACGATGTGCCCGCGCGACAGGTTGATGAACATCGCGCCGGGCTTCATCATCGCGAACTCCTGCGCCCCGAACATCTTCGTGTTCGAGGGGCGTCCATCGACGTGCAAGGAGACGACGTCGGCTTCGCGCAGGACCGATTCCATCGTCGGCATCTGCGTCGCATTGCCCAGCGCGAGGCGTTCGGCGGTGTCGTAGAAGATGACGTTGAGCCCCATCGCTTCGGCGAGGACGGACAACTGGGTGCCGATGTTGCCGTAGCCGATGATGCCCAGGGTGTGTCCGCGGACTTCGTGCGCGCCGTCGGCGGACTTGTCCCACAGGCCGCGGTGCAGGCGGGAGTTCTTCACGGTGACGCGACGCGAGAGGTCGATGATCTCGCCGATCGCGAGCTCCACGACCGAGCGCGTATTCGAGTAGGGCGCGTTGAAGACCGAGATGCCGAGCTCGGTGGCGGCCGCGAGGTCGATCTGATTGGTGCCGATGCAGAAGGCACCGATCGCCTGGATCTGGGGGTGGGCCTCCAGGACCTTGCGCGAGAGGGTCGTCTTGGAGCGGATGCCGATGTACTCGACGCCTTCGAGGGCGTGGAGCAGCTCGGATTCGTCGAGTGCGCCGGAAACCCGCTGAACCTCGATGCCGTGCCTGGCGAAGATCTCGTCGGCGACCTTGTGGGGATTCTCAAGCAGAAGTGCGCGCGTCATGGCCTCATAGTGCCAGACGCCCGGCGCCTGCGCGCCGGGCGGCCAGAGTGCGGGCGGGCTTCTACCACTCCTCCATCCCCGCCGGCAGCGGCGCGCGGTGCACGACGGTGAGGTCGTGGGTCGAGCGCGTGAGGGCGACGAAGAGATCGCCCAGACCGTCGGAGGCGATCTCCGCAGGCTCGACGAGGACCACCGAGTCGAACTCGAGGCCTTTGGCGGCTGCGGCCGAGAGCACGCTGACACGGGAATCCAGCCCGCTCATGCCCGAGACGTCGGCCTTCCACTCGAGGGCGCGCCGAGCGCCGACGATGACGGCCACGCGCCCCGATCCGGGGCCGGACTCGCTGTCGAGGCGCTTCACGGCTTCTTCCACCGCCCCATTCGCCGCTTCGTCGAGGCCGGCCGCGCCCGAATCCTGGGCGAAGAGGACCCGGTAGCAGTCCGGAACATCGCGGACCGCGGTCATCGGATGGAGGACGGGCTCGCCGGCCCTGGCCATGACGCGCTCGGCGAGCTCGGTCAGGGCCCGCGGCGTGCGGTAGGAGACCGTGAGGACGTACTCGGCTTCGAGGGCGCGCGCCGCCGGTCCCAGGGCCTGCTCCCAGGTGGAGGGGCGGTGCGCGCCCCGGCGCTGATCGAGGTCGCCGACGATCGTCATGGAGCGGGCGGGGCAGCGGCGCAGGAGCGCGCGCCACGCCATCGGGGACAGGTCCTGGGCCTCGTCGACGACGATGTGGCCGTAGGTCCACTGCCGGTCATTCGCTGCCCGTTCCGCGAGCGGCGTCCATTCGCCCTCCCCGCGCGCGGAGGCTGCGAGCTGCTCGGCGGTCACGATGCCGCCGCCGAGCCCCTGGCCCTCGATCGCGGCGCGAGCGCGCTCGACTTCCTCGGCCTCGGTCGAGCTCTTCCGCGGGGCCCGGTGGGGGAGCGGCCCGAGAAGCTCTTCGAGTTCATCGAGGAGGGGAACGTCCGCCGGGGTCCAGGTCGAATCCCGCCGGGCGACGAGGCGCAGCTCGCGGGCCGACAGCGGGGAACCCGCAGCGGCGTTGAGGCGGGCGAGGAGCGAAGGGCGGGCGTACAGGCGCGCGAGGAGGGTCTTCGCGGAGGTGGGCATCCACGCCAGGTTGATCGCCCGGCGCGCATCGAGGGAGTCGCGCACCTCGACGGTCCACGAGTTGAGGACGTCCTCGGGAACGCGGCCCTCCGAATCGCCGTCCCCGGCGGCGAGGGCAAGCCTCTTCGCCAGGCGCTTCATGAGGTCGAGGGCGAAACCCTCGCGCGCCTCGTTGTGGGGCTTGCGCGAGCGCCTCGCCCGCTTGAGGGCCGCGGATACGTCCTTAGGGAGCAGATCGACGCTCCGATTCCACACCCGAAGCGCGACGGGGGCGTCGAGGGGGCGGGGAAGGGATTTGACCGCCTGGGCAAGGACGCGCTCCCAGCCGGGACGGCCCTTCGCCTGAGCGACCTCGAGGGGCTCGGCCCCGGTGGCGCTCGTCCCGGGGATGAGATCGCCGAGTGTCGTGGACACGACTCCGGTCTCGCCCAGCGAGGGGAGGACCTGCTCGATGTATCTCAGGAAGATGCGCGAGGGGCCGACCAGGAGGACGCCGGAGCGCTGGAGGCGCTCGCGTTCGGCGTACAGGAGGTAGGCGATTCGGTGGAGCGCGACGGCGGTCTTCCCGGTTCCCGGGCCGCCCTGGACGACGACGATGCCCTTCTCGTCGGCGCGGACGATCCGATCCTGCTCGGACTGGATCGTGGCGACGATGTCGCCCATGCGGCCGTCTCGCGCCGATGACAGCGCGGCCATGAGCGCGCCCTCGCCCTGCAGCTCGATGCCCCCCGCGGCGGAGTCCAGGAGCTCGTCCTCGATCGCGATGACGCGGCGGGCCCGTGTCGTGATGTGGCGCCGCCGGGCGACTCCGAGGGGCTCCACGGCGGTCGCCTGGTAGAAGGGCATGGCGGCGGGGGCGCGCCAGTCGATGAGCAGGGGAGGGCCGTCCGGGGTCGACAGGGAGATCCTGCCGATCCTCCTGACCTGTCCGTCGGTCATGTCGAGCCGACCGAAGACGAGGCGGTCCTCGACGCCTTCGAGGCGCGCGGCCATGTCGCCGAGGTGGGAGGAGATCGCATCCCGTTCGGTCCACGCCTGCGCGTTGTCGACTCCGTGCTCGGCGTGGGCCCTGCGCTGGCGCTCCCGGTAGGAGTCCCGCAGCGCATCGAGGCGCTCATATGCGGCGTCGACGAAATCCTGTTCGGGCATGTCGCTGGTCGCCTGATCGGCGAGGGGCTGTTCGGCCATACGAGTCCTCCACAGGTTCGAGATGCGGCCACCCATTGTCCATCATCGTCCGGCGCTCGTGCGCGATGGACCGACTGGTGATTCGCCCTCGGCCGAACCGCCCTCGTCCTCGCGACGAAGCCGCGATTGAGGGGTAGCGTGGATCCGGTCGAGCAGGACGCCCGTATGCGACGGAGGGGATCGTGATGAGAACGACGGACGAGGTGATGTTCGAGCGCGCCGGAGCCGAGGACTCGCGGGCCAGGATCCTCGTCATCCACTTCCGCGGCGCCCTCGACGCCGGTGCCGCCGGCCGCCTCGCCATCCGGGAGATGCTCCGCTCGCTGCCCTCGGAGAGGATCGCGACCTTCGACGCCGACCACTTCCTCGACTACCGGTCGCACCGTCCGATCTCGACGGTCGAGAACTGGGTGATGACCTCGCTCGAAGCCCCCGAACTCGTCCTCGATCGGGTGCGCGACGACCTCGGCAACCCGATCCTCGTCCTCCACGGCCCCGAGCCGGACGCGAAATGGGAGGCCTTCGCCCGCATCGTCTCCGAGCTGGCTCAGGAAGCGGGGGTCGAGATCACCGTCTCCTTCCACGGTATCCCTTCGGGGGTGCCGCACACGCGGGCGACTCCGGTGCATTTCCAAGCGACGGACGCCTCCCTCGTGCCGGTGCAGCCGAAGATGGCGCAGATCATCCAGTTCCCCTCGCCCGCCTCCGTCTTCCTCCAATCCCGTCTGCGCGAACGCGGCATCAACGGGATCGCGATGCTGGCGGCCGTGCCCTTCTACATGTCGGACACCGGCTACCCCGCGGGCGCCTCCGCCCTGCTCGGGGCCCTGTCCAAATACGCGGACCTCTCCTTGCCGGTGGGCGAGCTCGAGCAGGGCGCCGCCGAGGACCAGGAGACGATCGATTCCCTCGTCGAAGCCAACCCGGAGATCCTCCACACGGTGTCCGCCCTCGAGGAGCATTACGACGCCTGGACGGGTGAGGGCTCGGGAATGCCCCTGGGCGCTCTCGGGCAGGGCGCGGACATGGTGAACGCGCGCAAGCAGTCCAAGGACATCGGCGAAGTGATCGAGGCATACCTGGCGAATCTCGCCTCTCAGGACGGCGAGCAGGAGGAGCCCGAGCGCGCCGAGGCGGGGGATGCGGAGGAGGACCCGCTCGCCGCCGCGCTCCGCCGCGTCGAAGAGCGCCGCAGGTCCCCGGACGGACCGCGCTCCCGCGCGCCCCTCCACCGCGCTCCCGAGCCGCAGGACGGGCGAGGGGAGGAGGCGGGCCTCGGGATCCGCTTCGCTGAAGGCCCCCTCCCTCCCGCCGATGAGGGCGGTCCGGCAGGGGCTGGTGAGGGTGGTTCGGCTGGGGTTGACGAGGGTGGTTCGGCTGGGGTTGACGAGGGTGGTCCGGCTGGGGTTGACGAGGGTGGTCCGGCCGGGGCTGGTGAGGGCGGTCCGGCTGAGGAGCCGCAGGACTGAGAGGCCTCGGCCCCCGATCACGGCCCTAAGCGCCGATGCCGCCCGCCGGATCGTCGAGGGGCGGGGCGCCCGCGAGCCACTTCCTCAGAGCCGCCGGGTCCATCGCCCTGGCCGGAAGAGGCAGCGTGCGCAAGAGCCGGTCGAGTCGCTCGAGGGGGTAGGCGCCTGCGGGCGCGGCTGAGGCGATCACCATGACATTGCCCCGTCGTTGCGACCTGCCCACTTTCGGGTCCTGAACGGAGAGGACCTCGGGGAAGACGTCCGCGATCGACGCGATGTCCCGTCTGGCGTCCGTCCCGCCTCCGTGCGCGCAGTTCGCCAGGAGGAGCCCCTGCGGCTTCAAAGCGCGCAGGGCGGCCCGGGCGAAGCCGCGGGTCCGCATGTGCTCGGGGACTTCCCCCTTCGCGAAGGCGTCGCGCACGATCACGTCGAAGGACCCGGGCCTGGCCTCCTCGAGCACCCGCCTGCCGTCGCCCACCCGGATCGACAGCCTCGGCGCCCTCGGCAGGTCGAACCAGTGGCGGACGACGGTCGCGAGGGCGGCGTCGATCTCCACCGCCGTTTGCCTCGAGGAGGGCCGCTGATGCGCCCAGGCAGTCGGAAGCGCGCAGCCGGCGCCGCCCAGATGCAGAGCCCGGACCCCCTCGCCCTGGGCGTGAAGGGCGTCGAGGGCGCAGGTCGCGTGCTGCATGTATTCGAATTCGAGATCGGCGGGATTCGCGGTGTTCACGCACGAGGACTCCACGCCGTCGATCAAGAGGGTCGCCAATGGGCCGTCCCACCGGATCTCGGCCGTTCCGGAGTCGATCTCATGGAACTCGCTCCCGCGCGCTGATGCCCGTGCCATGGGGGACACTGTATCGGGACGAGAGGAGGCGTCATGTCGAATGCTCCGCGCGATGCGCGCGTGAGGCGCTCCTGGGGGGATGACGATTCCGCCACTCCGATCCTCCACGTCGATATGGACTCCTTCTTCGCCCAGGTGGAGCTCTGCGAGAACCCGGGGCTGCGCGGGCGCGAAGTGATCGTCGGCGGCTCCTCGAACCGGGGCGTCGTGACTTCGGCGACCTACGAGGCGCGCGCCAAAGGCGTGCGGGCGGGGATGCCCATGGCGAGGGCCCGGGCCCTGAGCCCCGACGCCGTGATCCTTCCGGGGCATCGGGGGCTCTACTCGCAGTACTCGCGCCGAGTCATGGAGGTGCTGGGCCGGATCACTCCGCGCCTGGAGCAGGTGAGCATCGACGAGGCCTTCCTCGACGTGTCCGGCGCTCGGCGCCTCCTCGGCCCGCCCCTTCAGATCGCCCGCTCCCTGAGGCGGATGATCCGTGACGAGGTGGGGCTTCCCGCATCGGTCGGCATCGCGGGCTCGAAGTCCGTTGCGAAGATCGCCTCATCGAACGCGAAACCTGACGGCCTCCTCCTCGTTCCGGCGGATCGTACGATCGACTTCCTCCACGGACTGCCCGTCGGGGCGCTCTGGGGCGTCGGATCGGTCGGCGCGGAGCGCCTGACCCGTGCGGGGATCGACACGATCGGCGACCTCGCCGCCTGCCCGATGGAACGCTTGAAGAAGCTCGTGGGCGTCGCCTCCGCGCACCACCTCCACGACCTCGCGCACGGGATCGATCCTCGTCCGGTGGTGACGAGCCGGGAGGAGAAGTCGGTCGGCACCGAGCGGACCTTCGATGAGGACCTGCGCTCGCGGGCGCAGGTCGAGGCGTTCCTCCTGTCGGCCGCCCACGATTGCGCGCGTCGCCTGAGGGCGCAGGGGTGGGTGGCCTGGACGGTCGGTCTGAAGCTCCGCGACCCCTCCTTCACCACGATCACGCGATCGGTGACGCTCCAAGCGCCGACCGATGTGGGCAGGGAGGTCTTCGCGGCGGCTCGCGCATTGTTCTCGCGCGAGGCGATGCCCCAGGGCGGCGTGCGCCTGTGTGGAGTCCGCTGCGAGGGCCTGCAGTCGCGTGAGGCGGGGGTCGCGGTGCGCCTCGACGACGACGCCCGCCCCCTGGCCTCGGAGCGGGCGATGGATTCGGTGCGCTCGCGCTTCGGCGATGCCGCACTGCGCCCGGCGACCCTGCTGGAGCCCCCGGATGCCCGTCAGCGGGATCGCTGATCGCGATCGCGGGACCGGTGCGGGCGCGGAGTCGAATCGCACCGGCGCGCCTTGACGCATTACACTGCGAATCGATCTCAGGGAGAGGAGGCGCCGTGGCTCTTTCAGATTATGAAAAGCAGGTGCTCGAGCAGATGGAGGCGGAGTTCCGTCGTGCCGATCCGGAACTCGCGTCCGAGATGGCCAAGGCGGTCGATCCGGACGCCCCCTCGGGCTCCTTCTCGCCCCGTCGGATCGCGCTCGGCGCGCTCATCGCGGTCGCGGGGCTCGCAGTCCTCGTCGGCGCCGTTTCCCTGGGGTATTCCCTCTGGTCGATCCTCCTGGGCGTGCTCGGCTTCGTCCTCATGGTCCTGGGCGTTTGGGTCGCCGTGTCGACGAAGGGGGCCGAGGGTGGCGCGCCCAAGAAACGTGCGGGCGCCGGCGGCACGAGCACCTGGGCCCGCCTCATCGAGGATCAGGAGCGCCGCTGGCAGGATCGTCGTCGAGACTACTGATCCGCCGGGTCCTCCACCACTTCACTCCACACGTCCCCGTTCCGCACAGCGGAACGGGGATTTCTCATGCGATGGGCTGCGTCCCCTCTCAGCATCCGCCCCTCCGGCGGCGATGAGCCCCGCCGCCCGCGAGGGGGCCGTCTGAGGCGCCTGCCCTACTGGCCCCGCGCCGGATCCCTGCTTCCGTGAGGGGGCGGGGCGGTCGCTGCCGCCCGCGCCGCAGAGGGAGCCTCCGCCGCCCGCGAGGGGGGCGGGGTGCTGGAACGACGGATGAGGAGTGAGATTCTTCCCCACAATTCACCACCGCAATCTTTCTTTGAAATTAAGCGGATTCTGAGCGGCAATTCAGCAGTGTTGGCGCGTTGAGCACTGTCTTGGGGGAATATTGTGGGGTAAAGTGGGGAAAAGTGTTCCGCAGGGGAAGGCGGTGAGACATGTTCCTCGGTACGTACGAGCCCAAACTCGACGACAAGGGACGCGTCTTCCTGCCCGCCAAATTCCGCGAGGACATGGAGGGCGGCATCGTCCTCACCCGGGGTCAGGAGCACTGCATCTACGCGTTCCCGGCCTCGCGATTCGACGACATGACGAAGGACCTGCTCACAGCGCCCCTGTCCTCCAAACAGGCGCGCGACTGGATCCGAGTGATGCTGTCGGGCGCGTACAAGGAGGTTCCGGATAAGCAGGGGAGGATCTCCATCCCCGCGGATCTGCGGGCCTACGCCGGCCTCGGCCGCGAACTCACCGTCATCGGTGCGGGCTCGCGGGCCGAGATCTGGAACGCCGAGTCCTGGCGCGAGTACCTCGCCGTCCAGGAGGAGGTGTTCTCCCAGACTGCCGAGGAGATCATCCCCGGCATGTTCTGACTCGCAAGGCCCGGTCTCCATCCGGGTTCCGACTTCACTTCCCCGATGTCGGAGCGCGGTGGGGGACCCGGCCCTACGAGCCTCGCAGAAGAAAGGAGTGCAAGTGGACGACGCCCGCGCCACGTCCCAACGGCATACCCCCGTGCTCCTCGACGAGTGCCTCAACATGCTGGCCCCCGCCCTCGACGCCCAAAGCGCGCTCCTCGTCGACTGCACCCTCGGCATGGGAGGGCACACCGAAGCCGCCCTCAAGCGCTTCCCCCGCCTCAGCGTCATCGGCATTGATCGCGATCCCCAGGCCATCGCCCTCGCCTCCGAGCGCCTCCGCCCCTTCGGGGAGCGCTTCCGCGCCGTCCACACGACCTACGACCGCGTCGGCGAGGTGGTGGCCCGCCATTCGCCCTCGGGGCTCGCCGACGGCATCCTCATGGACCTCGGCGTCTCCTCGCTCCAACTCGACGAAGCCGACAGGGGCTTCTCCTACGCCGCCGACGCCCCCCTCGACATGCGCATGGACCCGACGAAGGGGCGGAGCGCGGCCGATCTCCTCGCGACCGCCGCCGAGGCCGAGATCGCCAAGATCCTGCGCGTCTACGGGGAGGAGCGCTTCGCCTCCCGCATCGCCCGGCGGATCGTGCGCAAGCGCGAAGAAGCCCCCCTCGAACGCACGGGCGAACTCGTCGACATCATCCGCGACGCGATCCCGGCCCCCGCCAGACGCACCGGGGGCAACCCCTCCAAACGCACCTTCCAGGCCCTCCGCGTCGCCGTCAATGACGAGCTCAGGATCCTGGAACGCGCCCTTCCCGCGGCGCTGAGCTCGCTCAGGATCGGCGGACGCCTCGTCATCGAGTCCTACCAGTCCCTCGAGGACCGTCTGGTGAAAGAGGCCTTCAGAGCGGGATCGACGCTCGACGTGCCGGTGGACCTGCCGATCATCCCCGAATCGAAGGCGCCGCCGCTCAAGCTCCTCACCCGCGGCGCCGTCCTCGCCAACGAAGAGGAACGAGCCCGCAACCCCCGATCAGCCTCCGTGCGACTCCGCGGCGTCGAACTCGTCCGCGAATGGAAGGAGTCCTCATGAGCAGCGCAGCAGCTGCGACGCGACCGGCCTCTCGGCCCGAGCGGCTTCGAGCCGAGGTCAGCGAACTCCGAGTCGTCGAAGGCCAAAGGCCCGGCCGCTCCCTCCTCGCCCTCGCCCTCGCGGCGATCCTCGTCATCCTCACCGCGGTGATCGCCTCGATGGTGCTGCACACCAGGATGGCCCAGACGGCGTTCGAGATCCGTGAACAGCAGCTCCAGCTCAACGCCCTGGACGCCGAGGCGTGGAGCATGCAGGCTGTCATCGAAGAAGCGGCCTCTCCCGCCTCCCTCGAAGCGGCGGCGCGGAACGCGGGCATGGTGCCCGCCGGCAAGAGCGGTCTCATCACCCTGTCGACTGGAACGGTCGAGGGCGGGACTCCGGCGAACTGATGACCCCCAGCAACGCCTCCGCCTCGATCCGGCGATCGCGGGTGATCCTGGCGATCTTCGTGATCCTCCTGTCGGCGTGCGCGCTCCGCCTCGTCGACCTCCAGCTCGTCCAGGGGCCCGAGCTCGCCGCCGAAGGCGAGCAGGTGAGAACCTCCCGTTCGGCGATCGCCGCGAAACGGGGCCAGATCCTCGACGCGACCGGAACGGTCCTGGCCGATTCGATCCTCACCTACGACATCGCGGTGAATCAGGTTAATATCCGCTCCTACGTCCACTACGAGACGAAGGAGGTCAACGGCTCGAAGCAGACGACCGTCGTGGGCCGGGGCCCCGCCGAGGCCGCCCGGCAGCTCGCCGAACTCCTCGGCATGTCCGAGGCCGAACTCGGCGGTCAGCTCATCGGCGACTCGACCTACACCTATCTCAAACGGAACGTCGACGCGGTGACTTTCCGCAAGATCCGCGCCCTCGACATCTACGGCATCGAATGGGAGGCGGTCTACGAGAGGATCTACCCCAACGGGAACACCGCCGCGCCCCTCATCGGCACCGTGAACGCCGAAGGCGAGGGATCCTCCGGGATCGAGCAGCAGTACGACTCCCTGCTGCAGGGCCTCCCCGGTTCGCAGGCCTTCGAGATCGCCCCCGACGGGGCCGTCATCCCAGGCGGGAAACGCACTCTTGAAGAGCCCCACGACGGCGGAACAGTCTCGCTCACGATCCACACGGATCTGCAGCACCAGGTCCAGGAGCTCCTCGACACCGCGATCACCTACCACGGAGCCGAATGGGGAGCGGTCGTCATCGAGGACGTGAGCACCGGGCAGGTCCTCGTGATGGCCGACTCCTACTCGACGCCGCCCGACAACGCGAATCCGCAGATCGTCCGCGCAGTCCAGTACGCGACCGAACCCGGATCCGTGGGCAAGGTCCTCACGAACGCCGTCGCCCTCGAACAGGGCACCATCACCCCCACCTCGGTCTTCTCGGTCCCCGGCTCGATCAACATGCCGGGCGCGGACGGGCCGATCAACGACTTACACCAGCACGAGACCTACGAGCGCACGGCGACCGGCATCCTCGTCGAGTCCTCGAACACGGGCACCGTGCAGGTGGGCGATACCGTGAGCGACGAGTCGCGCTACGACATGATGAAAAAGCTCGGCTTCGGCGAGCTTACGGGCATCGAGCTCTCGGGCGAGTCGGCCGGGCTCTTGCGCCCGCCATCGGAATGGGGCGGACGCGACCGCTACGTCTCGATGTTCGGCCAGTCCTACGCGGTGACGCCCCTCCAGATGGCCTCGATGATGGCGACGATCGGCAACGGGGGTGTGCGCATCAGCCCGCGGATCGTGAAGTCGTGGACGAACGCCGACGGCACCTTCGAAGAGCAGAAGCGCCCCGAACCCGTCCAGGTGATGTCGGCCGACACCGCGAAGAAGGTCCTCACGATGATGGAATCGGTCGTCGCCGATCCGAATGGGACGAACGGGGTGGGCGGCGTCGCGGGCTATCGGGTCGGCCTGAAGACGGGCACGGCCGAGATCGGAGTCGACGGCCAGTCGGGGCTGACGGGCGTCGCCTCGACCACGGCGGGGATCATCCCGGCCGATAAGCCAAGATTGGCGATCACGGTTGTCATCTACAATCCAAAGGTCGCCTATCTGGCGGCCTCGTCCGCGCTGCCCCTCTTCGGGCAAGTCGCGGAGGCAGCCGTGAAGAATCTCGGCATCCCCGCTTCGGCGGAACCGGCGGTCCTCTACCCGTCGGCCCCGCAATGAGCAGGGCGATGCGAACGGCGATGAGCCGTGAAGGGAGAACCGTGGAACGTTCAGCACAGTGGATCGCCGCCTCGACGGGCGGGCGGCTCTTGGGAGCCGATGCGCGTGTCACGGGCCCCTTCGTCACCGATTCGCGCGAGGCCGGGCCCGGATCGTGCTACTTCGCGCGCCGCGGCGAGACGAGCGACGGCCACGATTTCGCTCGAGCCGCAGTGGAGGCGGGTGCGGTCGCCCTGGTCGTGGAGCGCCCCGTCGACGTCGAATGCGCGCAGATCCTCGTCGAGGACGCGACCCGCGCGCTGGGCGATCTCGCGCGCGCCCACCTCAGCGATCTGCGCGAGCGCGGCGGCCTCGACGTCGTCGCCGTGACGGGGTCGGCGGGGAAGACGACGACGAAGGACCTCCTCTTCCAGATCCTGAGCGCCGACGGGCCGACGGTCGCGCCGAAGCTCTCCTTCAACAACGAAGTCGGACTTCCCCTGACCGTTCTCACGGCGACGCCGAACACCCGACACATGGTCCTCGAAATGGGGGCCTCCGGACCCGGGCACATCGCCTACCTCACCTCGATCGCCGCCCCGGACGTCGCGATCGAGCTCATGGTCGGTCACGCCCACCTGGGCGGCTTCGGCTCGGTCGAGGGCATCGCGGCCGCGAAGGCCGAGCTCATCGAAGGGGCGAGGCCGGGCGCTCCGGTCGTCCTCAACAACGATGATCCGCGCGTCCTCGCGATGTCCGCACTCGCCACCGGCCCGGTGAGGACCTTCTCCGCCTCGGGGGCTCCGCAGGCCGATGTCCGCGCCCTCGACGTGATCGCCGACGAGGCCGATCGCGCCCGTTTCACGCTCATCGCCCCCGAGGGCGAGGCGGAGGTGAGCCTCGGCGTCGTGGGGGTCCACCACGTGGCCAACGCCCTCGCCGCGGCGAGCGGCGCCCTCGCCCTGGGCATCCCCTTCGGCACCGTCGTCACCGCGCTCAACGGCGCGAAGGCCCTGTCCCCGCACCGCATGGACCTGCGCGAGCTCACCGTGGAGTCGCACCCGATCACCCTCATCGACGACGCCTACAACGCGAACCTCGATTCGATGCGCGCGGGCTTCGCGGCCCTCGCCGCCATCGGACGCGGACGCCCCAAGATCGCAGTGCTGTCCGAAATGCTCGAACTCGGAGAGGCGAGCGCTCCGACGCACCGCGAGGTCGGCATAATGGCTGCCGAAGCCGGAGTGAACACTCTCATCGTGCTCGGGAACGACGCGCCCTTCTACCTCGAGGGCGCCGGATCCGGGGTGCGCGGGGTCCTGGCCTCAGACGTCGACGACGCGATCCGCGCGGCTCTTGAAGAGCTCGAAGACGATTGCGTCGTCCTCGCCAAGGGCTCGCTCTATTCGTATTCATGGCAGGTGGCTGAAGCACTGCAGGAGAGGGGTGCCTCGCGATGATCGGTCTCATCGCGGCGTTCATTATCGCGATGGCGCTGTCCATCCTCGGAACGCCGGTCCTGATCCGCTTCCTCGTCTCGCACCAGTACGGGCAGTTCATCCGCCAGGACGGGCCGACTCAGCACCTCACGAAGCGCGGCACGCCGACGATGGGCGGCCTGGTCATCATCCTCGCCACGGTCATCGCCTGGATGATCGGCTCGACCCTCTCGGGCGCGGGCCCCTCCTGGTCGGGCCTGAGCCTGCTCGTGCTCTTCGTGGGGCTGGGCCTCATCGGCCTGCTCGACGACGGCATCAAGATCATGCGTCAGCGTTCCCTGGGCCTGCACCCCTCGGGCAAGATCATCGGCCAGATCGCCGTCGCCTCGCTCTTCGCGTGGATGTCGATCGTCGGATCCGACGAGTACGGCCGTACCCCGGGCTCGCTGGCGATCTCAGTGACGCGGCCGACCGGAATCACCCTCGCATTCGCGGGCGTCGGCATCGGGATCGCCCTCTACTTCCTGTGGGCCAACTTCATCGTCGCGGCGTGGTCGAACGCCGTGAACCTCACGGACGGCCTCGACGGCCTCGCGACCGGCTGCTCGATCTTCGTCTTCGGCGCCTACACCTTCGTCGCCTACTTCCAGCAGATCCAGTCCTGCGTGGTCCCCAACGGCAACATGGCCGCCTGCTACTCGACGCGGGACCCGCTGGATCTTGCGATCTTCTCGACCGCGCTCATCGGCGCGCTCGCGGGATTCCTCTGGTGGAACGCCTCGCCCGCGAGGATCTTCATGGGCGATACGGGGGCGCTCGCCCTCGGAGGCGCGCTCGCCGGAATGTCGGTCCTGACGCACACCGAGTTCCTCGCGGTGATGATCGGCGGCCTGTTCGTCGCGATCATCATGTCCGACGTCATCCAGATCTCGGTGTTCAAGGCGACCCGCAAACGAGTCTTCCGGATGGCCCCTCTCCACCACCACTTCGAGCTCAAGGGCTGGCAGGAAGTGACGATTGTCATCCGCTTCTGGCTGGTCGCCGCGATCTTCGCGATCACGGGCGCGGGCCTCTTCTACGCCGAATGGGCGGCGCAACTGTGAGCAGCCCGGTCGCGATCATCGGTTGGGGCCGTTCGGGCCTTTCGGCGGCGCGCGCACTGCTCGCACGCGGCTACGAGGTCGAGGCCTTCGACCGGAGCGGGCCCGCGGTGCCGGATGAGACCGACGGGGCCGTGACGCTTCACGTCCACGCCGACCCGGTCGAACTCGCCGACGCGGTCGTGAGCCGCCGGCCCCGCTTCATCGTGGTCTCGCCTGGGATCCCCCCGCACGCCCCGGTCTTCGCCGCCGCGCGGCGGGCCGGAATCGAACTCATCGGGGAGGTCGAGCTCGCATGGCGCCTCCAGGAGGCGGGGCCTCATGCGGGCCGCCCCTGGCTCGTCGTGACGGGCACGAACGGCAAGACGACGACGGTGGGCATGCTCGGCGCGATCCTGAGGGCGAACGGCGAAGACGCCCTCGAAGTCGGCAACATCGGGACTCCGATCACCGAGGCGATCGATTCGGACGCGCAGGTGTTCGCCGTCGAGATGTCGAGCTTCCAGCTGCACACCGCGCTCACGGTCTCGCCGCAGGCCTCCGTGTGCCTGAACGTCGATGCGGATCACCTGGACTGGCACGGGAGCGTGCAGGCGTACGCCGCCGACAAGGCGCGGGTCTATGAGCGCACGCAGGTCGCGTGCGTCTACCCTGCGCAGGACCGCTCGGTGGAGCGGATGGTCGAAGAAGCCGATGTCATCGAAGGCGCTCGCGCCATCGGCACGACCCTCGCCGTCCCCGCGGTCTCGCAGCTCGGCATCGTCGAGGACGTCCTCGTCGATCGGGCCTTCCTCGAGGACCGGCGGACCCGCGCCCTTGAACTCGCGCGCCTTGGCGACCTCGAGCCCGCCTACGGCCCCAGCCCCTCTCCGGCAGTGGTCGCCGACGCCCTGGCGGCAGCGGCCCTGGCGCGCGCCCACGGAGCGGCCCCCGAGGCGGTGGCTCGCGGCCTGCGCGCCTTCGTTCCGGCGGGACATCGTCGGGCCGTCGTCGCCCGGGCGGCCGACCTCACGTGGATCGACGATTCGAAGGCGACGAATGCGCACGCGGCCCTCGCTTCGCTCGAAGGCGTTCCCGAGGGGCGCGCGATCTGGATCTTCGGCGGGGATGCGAAAGGGCAGGACTTCGCTGATCTCGTGACCCGGGCGGCCCCCCGTTTGAGGGGCGTCGTCGTCATCGGCGAGGACCGCGAACCGGAGGTGTCGGCCCTGAGGTCCTGCGCTCCGCAGGTGCCCTTCGTCGAGGTCGACGGCCACGAGGATTGGATGTTCTCCGTCGTGAATGAGGCGGTCGCGCTGTCCAGACCGGGCGATACGGTCGTCCTGGCCCCCGCCACCGCGTCCTGGGATCAGTTCCGGGATTACGGGGAGCGCGGTCGCGTGTTCGCCGATGCGGTGAAGAGGCTCGCCGAGCAGTGGGGGAGCGCCGATGGCGGCCCTGCCTGATGCGCTCGTCCGCTTGAAGCGGGCGATCCCGCGTTTCGAGTTCGGGCGCGAGGAGGAGTCGCGGGCCGCGTTGTCTCCGGTGTCGACCTACTACCTCATCGTCGTCCCCGCGCTCGTGCTCACGGTGTTCGGCCTGCTCATGGGCTTCTCGGCCCAGGCGGTCACGGCGATCGCCGCGGGTGAGAACCCGTACATCGCCTACCTGCGCCCGCTCGCCATCATCGTGGTCGCCGCGCTGATCGCCGCCTTCGTCCACGCCGCGCCCGTCGGCGTGTTCAAGCGCCTCGCCTGGCCCGCCTTCGTCCTCGCGATGATGCTCCAGCTCCTCGTCATCACCCCCTTGGGCAGGTCCGAGGGCGGCAATGCGAACTGGGTGCACATCCCCGGCCTGCCCGTCCTGCTGCAGCCCTCGGAATTCCTCAAGCTCGCCCTCGTCTTCGTGCTGGCGAAGTCGCTCACTCATCCGGGCGCGCGCCTGTCCGACTGGCGGCAGATGGCGGTCAAAGCCGGCGGCTTGACTGCGCTTGCGATCCTCTTCGTCCTTCTGGGGCGGGACATGGGGACCTCCATGATCGTCGTCGCCGCGGCCCTCGGAGCGCTGTGGGTCGCGGGGCTGCCGAAACGCTGGTTCCTCATCCTCGGAATCGCGATGGTTCCGGTGGGGACCGCCCTCGTCTTCTCGAATCCGACGCGCCTGCGTCGCGTGCTCGCGATCCTCCCGGGGGGCTCCTCCCGCGACCTCTCCGCCCCCGAGCAGATCGATCATTCCCTGTGGGCCTTCGGCTCGGGCGGATTGTCGGGCCTGGGACCGGGCGCTTCGCGCGAGAAGTGGAATTACCTCCAGGCGGCGCACACGGACTTCATCTTCGCGATCGTGGGCGAGGAGTTCGGCCTCCTGGGGACGCTCGCGGTGATCATCGCGCTCGGGCTGCTCGTGTGGGGGATGCTGCGCGTCGTCCAGTCGAGTGATGATCTCTTCGTGCAGATCGTGTCGGGGGGCGTCGCATCGTGGATCGGCGCTCAGGCCGTCGTCAACATCTTCTCGGTGACCGGTATCGGACCGGTCATCGGCGTGCCCCTGCCGCTCGTGTCCTATGGCGGGTCGTCGTTCCTCTTCACGGCGATCGCGATCGGCGTGGTGGCTTCTTTCGCGAGGGCGGAAGCAGGGATGACAATGTGGGGGCGCTTCGATGCGGCGACGCGTCGGCGCGACCCCAGGATCGAGCCGAAGCCCAGGCGCATCTGAGGCTTCGGCGCATCGAGGTAGGAGAATCGTGACGTCCAGGATCGTGGTGGCCGGCGGCGGGACCGCAGGCCACGTGAACCCTCTTCTTGCGACTGCAGTCGAACTGCGGGCTCGCGGCTATCGCGTCGAGGCGCTCGGGACGCAGGAGGGCCTCGAGGCCGATCTCGTCGAGCGCGCCGGCTTCGCCCTCAAGGTCATCGAGAAGGTGCCCTTCCCGCGTCGCCCCTCCGCTTCGGCTCTGCGCTTCCCCGCGAAATGGCGCAGGGCGGTCGACGAATGCGAGAAGGTGATCGAGGGCGCGGCCTGCGTCGTCGGATTCGGCGGATACGTGTCGACTCCCGCCTACAGGGCCGCGAAGCGTCTCGGGGTGCCCGTCGTCATCCACGAGCAGAACGCCCGGCCGGGGCTCGCGAATCGAGTCGGAGCGCGCTTCGCGAGGCTCGTCGCCCTGACCTTCGCGAACACGCCCCTGGAGGCGCGTCGCGGCCGGACGGAGGTTGTGGGGCTCCCGCTGCGTCCCGCGATCCGCGAGCTCGCGCTCGCGCGCAGGAGCTCCGAGGATGCGCTGAGGGCGCGACTGGCGGCGGCCGAGCGCCTCGGGGTCGACCCCGATCGTCGGATCCTCCTGGTCACCGGGGGGTCCTTGGGCGCGCTCGCCATCAATGAGGCCGTGTGCGCGGCCGCGAAGGCCCTTCCCGAGGGCGCCGCCGTCGTCCACCTCACGGGCCGGGGGAAGGACGCCCCCGTTCGGGACGCCGTCGAGGCGGCCGGCGTCTCCGATCGCTGGCTCGTCCTCGACTACCTGCGGACCATGGAGGATGCGCTGGCGGTGGCCGATCTCGTCCTGTGCCGTTCGGGGGCCGGGACGGTCGCGGAGATGACGGCCCTGGGCCTTCCCTGCGTCTACGCCCCCCTGCCGATCGGAAACGGCGAGCAGCGGCTCAACGCTCATGATCACGTGGCCTCGGGCGGCGCCCTGCTCATCCCCGATGCCCGGCTCGATGCGCATGCCGTCGAGACGCGGGTCTTCGCGCTTCTTGCCTCCCCGGAGCTGGATGCGATGGCCCGGGCCTCGCGCGGCCTCGGACGGGTCGACGCCGCAGCGGACTTCAGCGCGCTCATTGAAGAGGTGATCGGACGATGAACGGATCGAACAGCGCCGCCCCTGTCGAAGGGCGCTTCCACTTCATCGGCATCGGCGGAGCGGGGATGTCGGTCGTGGCCGAACTGCTCGCGAGCAGGGGCGCGCGCGTGTCGGGCTCCGATCGTTGCGCCTCGGCGGTGCTCGACCGCCTCGGGGGGCTGGGGATCGAGGTCCACGCGGGCCACGATGCCGTCCACGTCCCGCTCGATGCGACCGTGGTCGTGTCGACGGCGATCCGGGAGTCGAATCCGGAGCTCGCGGTCGCACGACGACGCGGGCAGCGCGTCATCCACCGTTCGCAGGCGCTCGCCCTGGCCGCGTCCGGCATGCGATTCATCGGCGTCGCCGGCGCCCACGGGAAGACGACCACTTCGGGCATGCTCGCCGTCGCGCTGCGCGAAGCGGGCGAGGATCCCTCGGTCGCCGTCGGGGGGATCGTCCCGCAGTTCGGATCGGGAGCGCATCTGGGCTCGGGGGAGGTCTTCGTCGCGGAGGCCGACGAGTCCGACGGCTCCTTCCTCAACTACGCGCCGGCGATCGAGGTCGTCACGAATGTCGAGCCGGACCATCTCGACAGGTACGGGAGCGCCCGGGCCTTCGAGGAGATCTTCGTCGAGTTCTCGAGGCGCCTGGTGCCGGGCGGCCTGCTCGTGTGCTGCGCCGAGGACCCCGGTGCGGCGCGCCTGGCCGGGGCCGCGGGCGGCGAGGGGACGCGGGTGCTCACCTACGGCCGCCCGTGCGAGTGCGAGGGCGTCCCGGATGTCGCGATCACGGAGGTGACCTCCTCGCCTGAGGGCGTGAGCGCGACCCTCACGGGACCCGGGGGCGAGGTGCGCCTCGAGCTCGCGGTGCCGGGCGTCCACAACATCCTCAATGCGACGGCCGCGTGGATCGCGGGGGTGGAGTGCGGTGTCGGGGCTGAGAAGATGGCGCGCTGCCTCGCCGCTTTCGGGGGGACCTCGAGGCGCTTCGAACTGCGGGGGAGCGTGGGGGCGCGCAGGGTCTTCGACGACTACGCGCATCATCCGACCGAGGTGGCGGCCGCCATCGCGCAGGCGCGCGTCGTCGCGGGGCAGGGCGGGGTCGCCGTGGTGTTCCAGCCGCACCTGTTCTCGCGCACGCGGATCTTCGCCGCTGATTTCGCCCGCGCTCTGGCCGCGGCGGATCATGTGGTCCTCACCGACATCTACGCTGCGAGGGAGGACCCCGAACCGGGTGTGACGGCCGCGCTCATCTCCGATGCGATCGAGGGCGCGCGCTTCGTCCCGGATATGCACGAAGCCGCCCGCCTGGCGGCTCGGCTGTGCCCCGAGGGCGGTCTCGTGGTGACCATGGGCGCCGGTTCGATCACCGAGTGCGCCCCGGACGTCCTCGATGAGTGGCGCATTCAGGCGGGTCTGGAGTGAAACCGCCCGCCCCCCGACGTCCCGGCACCTCGCCCTCGGGGCCCGAGCGCCCCGGATCGCGAGAGCCGGGGGCGCAGCACTCGAAGCCCGCGGGCCCCGCCGCCGAATCGGCGAAGCCGACCCGGGCCGCGTCGCCGAAGGATCTCGCCCGGCCGATCGGGCAGGCGGATGCCGCGGCCGTGCTCGGCCCCGTCGCGGAGCCGACGGACTTCCTCAAGCGGCGAGAGGAGAGGCGGCGCGCGAAGCGCTCCTACTTCCTCAAGACGGCGCTGATCGCTCTTGCGGGCGCGGTGATGGTCGCCGGGCTGGCGTGGGTGCTCCTCTTCTCCTCGCTCTTCGCCCTGGATCCGGGGCATGTCACCGTCGAAGGGGCTCAGTCGGGATTGATCTCCGAGGAGGAGGTGAGGGCCGCGGCCGCCCCCTATGAGGGGACCCCCCTCCCCAGGGTCCCGACCGGGGGGATCGCGTCCGAGATCGCCAAGCTTCCCCCGGTTTCGGCCGTCGAGGTGAATCGGCGCTGGCCGACAGGCCTCGATATCGCGCTGGTTCTGCGCGAGCCGGCGATGATCGAGGGGGCCGAGGGCGCCTATCGGCTCGTCGACTCGGGCGGCGTGTCCTTCGCGCCGGCCGAGCCTGTGCCCGAGGGGCTGCCCTACGTCGTCCTCCCCGAGGGGGACAAGCGCCAGGACGCGGCCGAGGACGTCCTCGCGGTGTGGGCGGCGTGCTCCGATTCCCTCAAGGCGCGCATCGGGTGGGTGAGCGCCGACGGCCTGACCGTGTCCTTCACGATCGACACCGGAGCGACGGTCAAATGGGGGACGGTTGACGATTCCGCCCTGAAGGCCCGCGTGGTCGAGGTCCTCATCGCTCAACGGGGCGCGTCGGTCTACGACGTGTCGGCGCCGGCCCATCCGGTCACCGTGTAGGGGAGTGCGACTCGCCCGCGTGTCCGCTTGATGGAAGGCGATTCCGTCCCTACTTTTCTCCCGGACATGAGCAGGTTGAAGCTCAACCTTCAACCTGAGGGTGAGGGTCTTCTTCGCAAGGGAGTACATTCAATGGCGGCACCGCAGAACCACCTCGCAGTGATCAAGGTCGTCGGCGTCGGCGGCGGCGGTGTCAACGCCGTGAACCGCATGATCGAAGTCGGTCTCAAGGGAGTCGAGTTCATCGCGGTGAACACCGATGCGCAGGCCCTCCTCATGTCGGACGCGGAGACGAAGCTCGACATCGGGCGCGATCTCACGCACGGCCTCGGCGCGGGCGCGGATCCGAACGTCGGCCGCAAGGCAGCGGAGGACCACATCGACGAGATCACCGAGTCCCTCGAGGGCGCCGACATGGTCTTCGTGACCGCCGGCGAAGGCGGCGGTACGGGCACCGGCGCGGCTCCGGTCGTGGCGAAGATCGCCCGCGAAGCCGGGGCTCTCACGGTCGGCGTCGTCACCCGCCCCTTCTCCTTCGAGGGCAACCGAAGGGCCGCCCAGGCCGAGACCGGCGTCGAAACCCTCCGCGACGAGGTCGATACCCTGATCGTCATCCCGAACGACCGCCTGCTCGAGATCTCCGACACGAACATCTCGGTTCTCGAGGCCTTCCGCGCAGCCGATCAGGTCCTCCTCTCGGGCGTTCAGGGCATCACCGAGCTCATCACGACGCCGGGCCTCATCAACGTCGACTTCAACGACGTGAAGTCCGTGATGAAGGACGCCGGATCGGCGCTCATGGGCATCGGCGCGGCCACGGGCGAGGATCGCGCTCTTCGCGCCGTCGAGACCGCGATCTCCTCCCCGCTCCTCGAGGCCTCGATCGACGGCGCGCACGGCGTGCTCATGTTCTTCCAGGGCGGTTCGAACCTCGGCCTCCAGGAGATCTTCCAGTCCTCGCAGCTCGTGCGCGAAGCGGCCCACCCGGAGGCGAACATCATCTTCGGCAATGTCATTGACGACGCC
The DNA here is from genome assembly GCF_014208035.1 of Schaalia hyovaginalis. Lineage (NCBI taxonomy): Bacteria > Bacillati > Actinomycetota > Actinomycetes > Actinomycetales > Actinomycetaceae > Schaalia > Schaalia hyovaginalis. The sequence goes on from NZ_JACHMK010000001.1 coordinate 1,183,303, forward strand.
CTCGGCGACGAGATCCGCGTGACGATCATCGCCGCCGGCTTCGACGAGCCGACCGACCGCGCCATCGCGGGGATCACCCCCGCGGCCTCGGCGCCCGCCGCCCAGACCCCGAAGACCGTTCAGGCTCCGGCTCCGGCCGCCCCCGCGCCGGCCGCCACTCGCCGTCCCCTCGGAGAGGTCCCGAAGGCCCAGCACAGGGCGGTCGTGGATGTCCCCACCCGCACGGGCGCGATCCCGGTCGCAACGCGCCGCGTCGAAGAGCCCGTGCGCGAGGAGGACCAATCGCTCGAGGTCCCCAGGATCTTCGACGAGGACGAACAGGCCTCCGACCTCGACATCCCCGACTTCCTGCGCTGATCCCATGTTCGCGCTCACCGGTGCCAGGGTCCGTCTCGTCGAGGCGGGCCCGGGCACCGGGCCTTTGCGCAACAACCCGGCCCATCACGTCGGGGACGACCTCGAGCTGGTCGAAGCGAGGCGCCTCGCCCTCGCGCGCGGCCTCGGACGCCCCATCGCCTGGATGAATCAGACACACTCCTCGCGCGTGGCGGTGCTGACGAGCACGCCCTCGGGACCGTGCGCGGTGATCGACGGCGAGACCGTTCCATTCGATCCCGCCGATCCGCTCGCGAACATCGAGGCCGACGGGCTCATCGTCGATGCGCGCACATGGGCGCAGGCCCCGGCCGCCGCCGTGATGACCGCCGACTGCCTGCCCGTCCTGCTCGCCGGGGACTCCGGCCTCATCGCAGCCGTCCACGCGGGCCGCCTCGGCCTCCTCGGGGGGATCCTCCCGAAGGCGGTCGCCGCCATGCGGGCCATCGAGGACGCTCCCATCCGCGCCTTCATCGCGCCCGCGATCTGCGGGCGCTGCTATGAAGTCCCCGAGACCATGCGCGCCGCTTGCGAGGACCCGCTCCCGGGCTCGTCGTCGACCACCTCCTGGGGCACTCCCGCCCTCGACCTCGTCGCCGTCGGACGCCGGCAGCTGGAGGAGGCGGGATGCCGGGAAGTGCGGGTCGATCCCCGCTGCACTTTCGAGGACGAGCACCTGCATTCCTACCGGCGCGACCGGGCCTGCGGGCGCAATGCGGCGATCATTTGCCCCGGCTGAATCCTCCGACCTCGCGACTCGCCGAATCTCCTGCCGGAGTCGGCGCACCCATCGCACTACCTTGACTTCAGCCGACTCGGGTGAGGAGAGAAGCAATGGCGGAGTCATTTGGCGCGAAGGCGCGGAAGTTCATGGGCTGGTACTCTGCGGATGACGTCGTGGAGGACCAGGAGCGCTTCGAGGACTTCGAGGACATCGCTCCCGTGACCGAGATCGCTCCCGTTGAGCGCCCGGTGGAGCGCCCCCTCGTCGCCCCCCTCCGCAAGGAGAGGCACGACGCCGAAGCGGGGTCCGACCTGTCGCGCATCGTCACCGTCCACCCGAGCGCCTACTCCGACGCCGTCACGATCGGGGAGGCCTTCCGCTCCGGCACGCCCGTCATCATCAACCTCTCGGACATGAATGACGATGACGCCCGCCGCCTCGTCGATTTCGCCGCGGGCCTGACCTTCGGCCTCCACGGGGTGATCGAGCGCGTCACGAACCGGGTCTTCCTGCTCTCGCCGAGGACCGTCGAGGTCACGGGCGACGTTCAGGGATCGCGTCGCGGTTCGCTCTTCAACCAGGGCTGATCGGGTGCTCCCACTTCTCGGAACGGCGATCACTCTCGTCGCGAACCTCTACCTCCTCGTCCTGGTCGTCAGGATGGTGATCGACTGGGTTCAGTTCCTCGTCCCCGCCTTCGCTCCGCGCGGCCTCCTCCTCGTGCTCGCGAATGCGGTGTACGCGCTCACGGATCCGCCGATCCGCGCTCTGCGCAGGATCGTCCCGCCGCTGCGGCTCGGCTCCGGCATCGCGCTCGATCTCGGCTTCATGATCGTCTTCATCGCAGTCGTGCTCATCGCGAATCTCGGCCGTTTCCTCTTCTCGATCGGCTAGCACCCTTCCCGAGTAGAGGTATTCACCACGTTGTGTGAGAAAGACGTGGTGAATGGTGCCTCTGTTGCAGGTGTGTCGGTTATGATGTGCGTTGATGTATCAATGAGCGGTCATCATCGGCCGTTCGGATGCGCGACCGGCACTCCAATCGGGCCCGCATCGACCCATTACCGAGAGGCGAGGAAATGGCCCTGCTCACCACCGAAGACGTCTTGAACAAGAAGTTCCAGTACGTCAAGTTCCGCGAGGGATACGACCAGGTCGAGGTCGATGAGTTCCTCGATGAGGTCGTCTCGACCATCTACTCCCTGAATGTGGAGAACCAGGATCTCAAGGAGAAGCTCGAAGCCGCCGAGCGCCGCATCGCTGAACTTTCGGGCGGCGCCGAGGCGCTGCCGGTCGAAAAGACCGTTGAAGAGGCCCCCGTCGTCGAGCCCGAGCCGGTCGCTCCGCTCGTCGCCGCCCCCGCAGTCGTCGAGGATCCCGAGGCCGCCCAGTCCGCGACCTCGATGCTCGCCCTCGCGCAGCGTGTCCACGACGAGTACGTCCGTGACGGCAAGGAGGAGTCCGAGCGCATCATCGCCGAGGCTCGCGCCAAGGGCGACGAGATCGTCGCCGACGCCCAGAGCCAGCACGAGACGATCCTCGCCCAGCTCGATCAGCAGCGCGGCCTGCTCGAGACGAAGATCAACGAGCTCCGCACCTTCGAGACCGAATACCGCTCCAACCTCCGCGGCCACCTCGAGGGCCTCCTCAAGGAGGTCGACGGGGGAGTCGGAGCCTGATCGGCATCCAGTGTTCCTGATGGCGGCGGCGCCGGTGGCGCCGCCGCCATCATCATGCGAAAGCGAGTCTCATGGAGTCCAGGTCGAAACGAGCGAAGGGCGCCGGCGCACGGGGCATGATCCTCGCGGCCCTCGTCGCGGCCTTCGCCGTCATCACGGATCAGCTGACGAAGACATGGGCGCTGTCCGCCCTCGTCGAAGGCCGACGGATCGGGGTGATCGGGCAGTACCTCTCCCTGGTCCTCACCCGGAACTCCGGTGCGGCCTTCTCCCTCGGAGCCTCCTCGACGTGGATCTTCACGATTCTCGCCCTGGTCATCATCGGAGTGCTCTTCTACGCCCTGGTCCGCGCCCACTCGATGCGCCTGGCGGCCTCGATCGGCCTGCTCCTGGGGGGTGCGATCGGCAATCTCATCGACCGCCTCATCCAACCCCCCTCCTTCGGCCAGGGGCACGTCATCGACTTCATCGACTACGGCGGGTTCTTCGTCGGCAATGTCGCCGACATCTGGATCGTCCTCGGCGCGGCCTGGCTCGCGATCGAGATGATCCTCGGCGAGAAGGCGAAGCATGAGTGACACCCGGCTCCTTCCCGTTCCCGACGCCCTCATCGGGGATCGCGTGGATGCAGCCCTGGCGCGCATGCTCGGCATGCCGCGCGCGCAAGTCGCGGGACTCGTCGAGGACGGGCTCGTCCTCGTCAACGGCCGAACGGCCCTCAAATCGACCCGCCTGAGCGCGAGCGACCTCATCGAGGTGACGATCCCCGCGCTGAACGAAGCGCCCCCTCCCGTCATCGGCATGGACATCCTCTACGACGATGAGGACATCGTCGTCGTCGACAAGCCCGTGGGCGTCGCCGCCCACACGGGGCCGGGCTGGTCCGGGCCCACGGTCCTGGGCAATCTCGAGGCGGCCGGATACCGGATCACCGGCTACGGCCCGCCCGAGCGTCAGGGAATCGTCCACCGGCTCGACGTCGGCACCTCCGGCGCGATGATGGTCGCGAAATCCGAGCTCGCCTATTCGGTGATGAAACGCGCCTTCAAGGAGCGGACGGTGACGAAGATCTATCACGCCGTCGTCTCCGGGCACATGGACCCCCCGATCGGCACGATCGACGCCCCGATCGGCCGTCATCCGTCCCGCGAGTGGCGCATGGCCGTCATCGACGGCGGCAAGCGGGCCGTCACCCACTACGACACACTTGAGCTCATGGCCGGCGCCTCCCTCCTCGAGGTCCACCTCGAGACCGGGCGCACGCATCAGATCCGGGTCCACACCGCCGCAATGGGCCACCCCTGCGTCGGAGACGTCTTCTACGGCGCCGACCCGACGGCGGCGGCCAGGCTGGGCCTTGAACGCCAATGGCTCCACGCGGTCGAACTCGGCTTCGCGCATCCTCGCACGGGCGCGCCGACCTCGGTGCGCTCGCCCTATCCGGCCGATCTCGAGCGCGCCCTCGACCTCCTGCGCAATCCCGTGTGAATCCCCGCCGCATCCCCCCGACGCTCGCGCCCGGGTGCGAGCCCTCCCCTTCGAACAGGACTGCCGGGGACGAGGGCGCGACCTCATCGGCGATGCGGGGGCGCCTCGCCGATGCGCGTGCGAGCGCACGACAGGCCTAAGACCCGTACGGGCGCACGAGGGGCGCTAAGGGGAGCGCGTCAGGATCCCCGGTCCTCGAGGTGAAGGTGCTTGAGCGCCCGGTCGCCACTAGGATCGGGGGCATGGCGACCGACTCCTTCGTGCATCTTCACAATCACTCCGAGTACTCGATGCTCGACGGGGCGGCGAAGACGAAGGCGATGGCGGAAGAAGCCGCGCGGCTCGGCCAGCCGGCCATCGGCCTCACCGACCACGGCTACCTCTTCGGCGCCTTCGACTTCTACCAGAACTGCGTGAAGGCCGGGGTCAAGCCGATCATCGGCCTTGAAGCCTATGTGACGCCGGGGACTTCGCGCTTCGACCGCCAGAAAGTCACCTGGGGCGAGCCGTGGCAGCGCTCGGACGACGTGTCGGCCGGAGGCTCCTACAACCACCTCACCCTCATCGCCTATTCGACCGAGGGCATGCACAACCTCTTCCGCCTCGGCTCATACGCCTCGACGGACGGTCAATTCGGCAAGTGGCCGCGCGCCGACAAGGAACTCCTCGCGAGGTTCCACAAGGGCCTCATCGTCTTCACCGGCTGCCCCTCGGGCGCCGTCCAGACGCGCCTGCGCCTCGGGCAATGGGACGAGGCGGTGCGCGAGGCCGCCGAGCTGCGCGACATCTTCGGCCCTGAGAACTTCTACGTCGAGATCATGGATCACGGCATCGAGTTCGAGCGCCGCACCCAGAAACAGCTCCTCGAACTGGCCGAGCTCATGGACGCGCCGCTCGTGGCGACCAACGACGCGCACTACGTCCACAAAGACGACCGGAAGATCCAGGACGCCCTGCTCTGCATCAACTCGGGCTCGCGCATCTCCGATCCGGACCGCTTCAAGTTCGACGGCGACGGCTACTACATCCGCCCGAGCGAGGAGATGCGTTCGATCTGGTCCGAGCTCCCGCAGGCCTGCGACTCGACCCTCGAGATCGCCGAGCGCTGCGAAGTGCACTTCACGACGACCGCAGAGGGCGCGAACTACATGCCCGACTTCCCCGTCCCCGAGGGCGAGGACAAGACCTCCTGGTTCATCAAGGAGGTGGAGCGTGGCCTCAACTACCGCTTCCCGAACGGGATCCCCGACGATGTGCGCAAGCAGGCCGAATACGAGGAGGACGTCATCATCTCGATGGGCTTCCCCGGGTACTTCCTCACCGTCGCCGACTACATCCAGTGGGCGAAGGAGCAGGGCATCCGGGTGGGGCCGGGCCGAGGATCCGGCGCCGGGTCGATGGTCGCTTACGCGATGCGCATCACCGAACTCAACCCGCTCGAGCACGGCCTCATCTTCGAGCGCTTCCTCAACCCCGAGCGCATCTCGATGCCCGACTTCGACGTCGACTTCGACGAGCGCAGGCGCGACGAAGTGATCGCCTACGTCAAACGGAAGTACGGCGAGGACCGCATCTCCCAGGTCGTCACCTACGGCACGATCAAGACGAAGCAGGCCCTCAAGGACTCGGCCCGCATCCTGGGCAAGGACTTCAAAGTCGGCGAGCAGCTGACGAAGGCCCTGCCGCCCGGCGTCCAGGGCAAGGACATCCCGGTCCACGGCATCTTCGACAAGGAGCATCCGCGCTATGCGGAGGCCGCGGAGTTCCGCAAGTACTACGAGGACAACCCCGACACCCATGAGGTCGTCCAGTACGCCCTCGGCCTCGAGGGGCTGACGCGGCAGTGGGGCGTCCACGCCTGCGCGGTCATCATGTCGAGTCACACGCTCACCGACATCATCCCGATCATGAAACGCCCCCAGGACGGCGCGATCATCACGCAGTTCGACTACCCGACCTGCGAGACGCTCGGCCTGCTCAAGATGGACTTCCTCGGGCTGCGCAACCTCACGGTCCTGTCCGATGCGCTCGAGAACATCACCCTCAACGGCAAGTCGGACCCCGATCTCGAGCACCTGGCCTTCGATGACAGGCTGACCTACGAGCTGCTGTCGCGCGGCGATACCCTCGGCGTCTTCCAGCTCGATGGCGGCGGCATGCGCGATCTCCTCAAGCTCATGAAGCCCGACAACTTCGAGGACATCTCCGCCGTCGGCGCCCTGTACCGTCCCGGCCCCATGGGCGCGAATTCGCACACGAACTACGCGCTGCGCAAGAACGGGCGCCAGGAGATCACCCCGATCCATCCCGAGCTCGCCGAGCCCCTCGAATCGATCCTCGGCACGACCTACGGCCTGATCGTGTATCAGGAGCAGGTCATGCAGATCGCGCAGAAGCTCGCAGGCTACACGCTCGGCCAGGCGGACATCCTCCGCAAGGCGATGGGCAAGAAGAAGCCAGAGGTGCTCGCCAAGCAGTTCGAGGGCTTCCAGGCGGGCATGCTGAAGAACGGCTACTCGAAGGAGTCGATCCAGGCCCTGTGGGATGTCGTCGTCCCCTTCTCCGCCTACGCCTTCAACAAGGCGCACTCGGCGGCCTACGGCCTGGTGTCCTACTGGACGGCCTTCCTCAAGGCGAACTTCCCGACGGAGTACATGGCGGCCCTTCTCACTTCGACGAAGGACAACAAGGACAAGCGCGCCCTCTACCTGGCTGAGGCCCGGCACATGGACATCACGGTCCTTCCCCCCGATGTCAACGCCTCGCGCGGCAATTTCGCCCCTGATGGCGAGCGGATCCGCTTCGGCTTGAACTCGATTCAGAACGTGGGGGCGAACGTCGTCGACGCGATCGTGCAGACCCGCGAGGCCAAGGGGAAGTTCTCGAGCTTTCAGGACTTCCTCGACAAGGTCCCGCAGGTGGTGTGCAACAAGAGGACGATCCAGTCGCTCATACGCGCCGGCGCTTTCGATTCGCTCGGCTACACCCGACGCGCCCTGCTGGCCCGCTGCGATGAAGCGGTCGATGCGATCATCGATGTCAAGCGCAATGAGGCCGTCGGCCAGTTCGATCTTTTCGGCGCGCTCGGCGGGCAGGACGAGTCGAGCGAATCGTCCTTGGCGATCGATATCCCCGACATCCCGGAGTTCGACCGCAAGTCGAAGCTCGCCCAGGAGCGCGAGATGCTGGGCCTGTACGTGTCGGATCATCCCCTGCGCGGCCTCGAGGGCGGGCTCGCGCGGTACCAGGATGTGGAGATCGCCCAGGTCGTCGGCTCCGAGGATTCGATGGCGGATCGCGTCGTGAAGATCGCGGGCCTCGTCTCGGGCGTGCAGACGAAGGTGACGAAGCAGGGGTCCGTGTGGGCGATTGCGACGATCGAGGACCTGTCGGGTTCGGTCGAGGTGCTCTTCTTCCCGCGCGCCTATGAGACGATCCAGACGCACCTGGTCCAGGACGTCATCGTCCAGGTCGAGGGGCGGGTGAATGTCCGCGATGAGGGCATGTCGATCTACGGGCAGTCCTTGACGCTGCTCGATCTGCGCGAGGACGGGGATTCTCCGCTCGATCTGGAGCTTCCGGTCTCGCGCTGCACGCCCGAGCTGCTTCTCGAGCTCCGCGATGTCCTCCAATCCTTCCCGGGCGGATCGCCGGTGCGTCTGCACGTCCGGGAGCCCGGTAGGACCACGATCGTCGAGCTGGATCCGAAGCTGCGCGTCGAGCAGTCGAGCGCCTTCTTCTCGCAGGTGAAGGCGGTCGTCGGCATCTCCGGGGTCCTCACCTCCCACTAGCCGAGGTCATCACCTTTCTCCGCCGAGGTCATCACCTTTCGGCATCGAGAGGATCTCTTGCCGGGCGAGGCGATGACCGGCAGGAGATTCAACGGAACCTTGCGCGCTCAGCCGGGGTCCACAGCGCCGCCCGCCCGTGCAGGTCGCGCTGCTCCGGAAAACTCTCGTCGAGCAGCTTGAGCATCTGCGGCACATCCGCAGTGGCCGAGGCGTCGACGTCACGAACCGTGAATCCGACCTCCGCGAGATCCACGCGACGAGCCGCTTCCTTCTCCCTTTGAAGTCTTCCGGCCCCGCCCTCGTACTTGATCGCGCCATTGATCTCGATGCCGCGCCGCACTCCCGGGATCCCCAGATCGACCCAGCGCACGCCGACGCGCGTTCGGACTTCAACTTGGGGTTCGATCCGCGAATAACCCGCCGCGAGGGCGATCCTGCGCATCTCGCTTTCGAACGGGGATTCGGCGAGCGCAGTGGTGACTGCGAGCAGTTCCCGGGCCTGACGGTACCCCCGCTGTCCTCGGTGTTTCTCCAGGGAGCGGAGGATCCGGGTGAGGATGACGCGCGCCTTGCGCTCGAGTGACGGGCGGTCGTCGCGCCAATGGGGGCCGCGTTCTACCGCTATGGCGAGAAGCGAATCGAGGGCGATGAGCGCGTCGTCGGGTGCGAGGAATCGCGCGGCCAACTCCATGGTTTGAAGGAGATCGGTTGTGAGGATCCCGTCGATGATGATCAGCTGATCCTCATCGAGTTCCATGCGGTGGTTGACGACGGGACGCCGGGCCAGGCGTTCTCGTCGCTCGCGAGGACTGAGGGCGAAGAAGGAAGGACCGGTGGTCTTCATCGGCTTGCGATGCCACGATGCGTGAATATGCGCTTGCCTCGGCGGATGTTTGAGTGACCCGCCGTGAAGGATCACGGCCGACTGCAGGACGGCGATCGCTTGAGTGCTCCGGCGGGCGACGTCGAGGAGTCTGGCTCGGTGGAGGCGTTCATCCTTCTCCCACCATTCCGCTTCCGCGGGAATGTCGAGGAATCGGCCTTTTCGGAAGCGCGTGGGGAACGGGGCTGCGTCGGTGGCGTTCGGCGTTGCGAGGAGGTCCATGCGCCCAGACTGCCCTCCGAGAAGCGGAGCACCGGATCGCCGGGCGCCGGCCTGTGCATTCGGCGCTCCGGCGGAAAGGGTGTGGATACCTGAGCTTGAGGGTTTTCCCGCCGACGGGATCCTCTCGGTGAAGAAAAGTGATGACCTCGAGGGAGAAAGGTGATGACCTCGGTGGATCAGTCGAGGCGGCGCACGCGGGCGGAGAAGCGCCCGGCGGGGGAGTCGACTTCCACGAGGTCCCCGTCGGCGAGCTGGCGCCCCCGCCTCGTCTCCACCTCCCCATTGACGAGGACGTCGCCGCCCTGAACGAGTTCGCGCGCGAGCGCCCCGTCCTCGGCGAGGTTCGCGAGCTTGAGGAACTGTCCGAGGCGGATGACGCCGCTGACCTCGACGACGGGTGCTTCGCTCATGAGGGGTCCTTTCCTCCCGGTCCTCGCGCATCGGTCCGGAAGTGTTCGGGGCGTGGGCGCGGACCCTTGTCGAAGGGCCCTTCGCCTATTCTGGGCGCATGACTGGCATCATGCGACGCATCGATCTTAGAGGCGAACGCCCTTCGGCCGCCGAGCTGCGCAAGGTCCTGCCGAGGGCGGCTCTCGACACGGCGAAGGCGGCGGACCGTGTGGCGCCGCTGATCGAGCGAGTGAGGACCGAGGGTGCGCCCGTCCTCTACGAGCTCGCCGAACGCTTCGACCGCGTGCGTCCCGACCGCCTCCGCGTTCCCGCCGAGGCGATCGCGCGCGCCCTCGAGGAGCTCGACCCCGGGATCCGCGCCGCCCTCGAAACCTCGATCGCGCACAACCGGGCCGGTCATGTCCAGCAGCTCCCGAGCGCGGCGGAGGTCGAGATCGTGCCCGGAGGCCGCGTCACCCAGCGCTGGCTGCCCGTGTCGCGGGTCGGCCTGTACGTGCCCGGCGGTCTGGCGGTCTACCCGTCCTCGGTCGTGATGAACGTCGTGTGCGCCCAGGTCGCGGGCGTCCCCTCGATCGCGCTCGCCTCCCCGCCCCAGGAGGCCTTCGGCGGCCTGCCGCACCCGACGATCCTCGCCGCATGCGCCCTCCTCGGCGTCGACGAGGTGTGGGCCATCGGCGGCGCCCAGGCGATCGCCGCCTTCGCCTACGGCGTCGAGGACGGGGAGGACGTCCTCGAGCCGGTCGACGTCGTGACGGGCCCGGGCAACATCTTCGTCGCCGCCGCCAAGCGCCTCGTCCAGGGGACGGTCGGCATCGACGCCGAGGCCGGGACGACCGAGATCGCGATCCTCGCCGACGAGACCGCGATCCCGGCTTATGTCGCCGCGGACCTCATCAGCCAGGCCGAGCACGACCCGGCAGCGGCCTCCGTCCTCGTCACCTCCTCGGCGGCGCTCGCCGACGAGGTCGAGAGCCTCATCCCCGTCCAGGCGGGGGCGACGACGCACACCGAGCGGATCCTCACCGCGCTCGCCGGCCCGCAGTCCGGGATCGTCCTCGTCGATGACGTCGACGCCGGGATCGCGGTCGTCGACGCTTACGCCGCCGAGCACCTCGAGGTGCACACGGCGGACTCGCGGGCCGACGCGGAGCGGGTGAGGAACGCCGGCGCCATCTTCGTCGGCCCCTACACGCCCGTCCCGCTCGGCGACTACATCGCGGGCTCCAACCACGTCCTGCCGACCGGGGGGACGGCGCGCTTCGCCTCCGGGCTCAACGTCACCCAGTACCTGCGCTCCCAGCAGGTCGTCGAGTACTCCGCGCCCGCCCTCGCCGCTCAGTCGGCGGCCCTCGACGTCCTCGCCAACGCGGAGAATCTTCCCGCTCACGGCGCGGCGGCCCTGGTCCGCGAGGGCAAGGGGAGCGCCTCATGAGCGCCGCGCGGATCGACGAGGGCGCAGCCGGGCGCCTGCCGCTGCGCGAGGACCTCGCGGGCCTCGAACCCTACGGGGCGCCCCAGCTGGAGGTCGCGGCGCGCCTCAACGTCAACGAGAACCCCTACGCGCCCTCGGCCGGGGTGATCGCCGACATCGCGGACTCGGTGGCGAGGGCGGCGGCGGGCCTCAACCGCTACCCGGATCGGGATTTCATGGAGTTGCGCTGCGCGCTCGCCGACTACCTCGCCGACGAGTCCGGTGTGCGCCGCGCGCCGGAGCTGATCTGGGCGGGCAACGGCTCGAACGAGGTGATGCTCCATCTCTTCCAGGCCTTCGGGGGTCCCGGCCGGAGCGCGGTGTCCTTCGCGCCGACCTACTCGATGTACCACGAGTACGCGCGCGACACGAACACCCGCTGGATCCAGAGGGCCCGCCTGAAGGACTTCATGCTCGACCTCGAGCTCGTCGAGCAGACCCTTCGGCGCGAACGCCCGGCCCTCCTGCTCCTCGCGAGCCCGAACAATCCGACGGGCACGGCGCTCCCGCTCGGCGACGTCAAGCGGATCCTCGAGGCCGCCGAGGAGAGCGGGCCCCTCGTCGACGGCGAAGCCGCCTCGACGATCGTCGTCATCGACGAGGCCTACGCGGAGTTCCGCAGGGAGGGCACGCCCTCGGCGCTCGAACTGCTCGAAGACGCACCGCATCTCGTCGTCTCCCGCACGATGTCGAAGGCCTTCGGGATGGCGGGCCTGCGCCTGGGCTACATGACCGCCGCGAAGGCGATCATCGACGCCGTCATGCTCGTCCGCCTGCCTTACCATCTCTCCGCCGTCACGCAGGCCGCGGCCTTGGCGGCCCTTCGGCACGCCGATGAGCTGCGCGCCCAGGTGGCCTCGCTCCGCGAGGAGCGCGACCGTCTCGTCGAGCGCCTGCGGGCGATGGGCCTGCGGGCAGTGGATTCGGACGCGAACTTCGTCCTCTTCGGCCCCTTCGAGGATCGCCGCGCCGTCTTCGACGCCCTTGTGGAGCGGGGCGTCCTCATCCGCGTCGTCGGCCCCGAAGGCTGGCTGCGCGTCAGTATCGGAACCCCCGAAGAAACCGCCGCATTCGTCACCGCACTCGAGGAGGTCATCTCATGACTACTGCCGCGCACAGGACCGCCGTCATCGACCGGACGACCTCGGAGTCCTCGATCCACGTCGAGCTCGACCTCGACGGCACCGGGGCGACCGAGGTCTCGACGGGCGTGCCCTTCTACGACCACATGCTCACGGCGCTCGGGAAGCACTCGCTCATCGATCTCACGGTGCGCGCGACCGGCGACATCGAGGTCGATGTCCATCACACGGTCGAGGACACGGCGATCTGCATCGGGCTGGCCCTCAAGGAGGCCCTCGGCGACAAGCGCGGCATCAGGCGCTTCGGCGATGCGACCGTCCCGCTCGACGAGGCGCTCGCCCGTGCGGTCGTCGATGTCGCGGGCCGCCCCTACATCGTGCACGAGGGCGAGCCCGCCGGCCAGGAGTACCACCTCATCGGGGGGCATTTCACGGGCTCGATGACACGGCACGTCCTCGAGTCGCTGACCTTCAACTCGGGGATCTGCCTCCACATGAGCGTGCTCAACGGGCGCGACCCGCACCACATCGTCGAGGCGCAGTTCAAGGCGCTCGCGCGGGCCCTGCGCGTCGCGGTCGAAGCGGACCCGCGGGTCGAGGGCGTCCCCTCGACCAAGGGCGCGCTCTGAGCGGTGCGATACGATTCTCCAAGGTCGGCGTGGGCTGACGGGGCAGAATCGAGAATCGGGGACGAACATGGCTGATCGCGACGACGATATCGATGCCGCGTTCCGCGATCTCGTCGCCGGCATGGGTGGGGGCGGCGCCGCGGGCGGGGCTCCCGGATCCCGGGACGGGGCGGGTCTTGACGCCGAACTGGCGGCCTTCGAAGAGGACCTGAAGGATCCGGATGATCGGCCGGTCGACGAGTCGCTTCATCTGGAGGGCGGGCGCCTGTCGGTCGCCCTGGTCCTCGCGCCGATCCCCCTGCCGGAGGCCCTGCATTCGCTGCTCGCGCTGACGGGGATCTCGGAGGCGGTCGTGCGCCTCAAGCCCTGGACGGCCGTGTGGCTCCCGGTGGAGACGAAGCCGACGGATGAGGACGAGCTCGAGGCGCTGCTCGCCGATTCGCGTCCGATGCCGCCGCGTGTCGATGAGGTCGCGCGCGTCGTCTCGCGCCTGTCGAAGTACGGGGCGGTGGCGATGATGTCCTGGCTCGTCGAGGGCGATGGCGTCGAGCCCGGCGTGTCGGGGCGGATCACGGCCCAGCGCTATGTGTCGGGGGCGCCGGAGGAGCCGATCCCCGCGGGCCTACTGCTTGGATCGATGCCGCAGGCGACGGAGGATCTGCTGCTGGGCAGGACGACGCCCGAGGATTACGACGATTCGGTGTCGGCGAACGGCACGACGAGGAAGCGACCCGGTCCCATGGGCTGGCTGCGCAGGAGGTGACGGATGGGGCCCAAGGTCGTCGTTTTCGATTACGGTTCGGGCAATGTGAGGTCCGCGTGCCGTGCCCTGGAGCATGTGGGCGCGCGGGTCGAGCTCACCTCGGATCGCACGGAGGCTTTGGAGGCCCGGGGGCTTCTCGTCCCCGGGGTGGGCGCTTTCGCGGCGGTGATGGAGCAGTTGCGCGCAGCGGACGGGCCGGCGATCATCGACGCGCGCCTGGCGGGTTCTCGGCCGGTCTTCGGCGTGTGCGTGGGATTGCAGGTGATGTTCGAGTCCTCGGAGGAGAAGGGGAGGGCCGAGGGCCTCGGTCAGTGGCCGGGCGTGGTGCGCCGCCTCGACGCGCCGGTGGTGCCGCACATGGGGTGGTCCCCGGTCGAGGCCGCCGAGGGCTCGAGGCTTTTCGAGGGCATCGCCGATCAGCGCTTCTACTTCGTGCACTCCTACGGCGTGCTCTCCGACCCGCTTGAGGCGCTCGGCCCCGGTCCGATGATCCCGCCCCTGGTCTCCTGGGCGTGTCATGGCGCTTCCCGCTTCGTGGCGGCCGTGGAGAACGGCCCCCTCGTGGCGACCCAGTTCCATCCGGAGAAGTCGGGCGAGGCGGGGCTGCACCTGCTGCGCAACTGGCTTCAGAGCCTGTGATCCGCCGCGCTCGGCGAATGCTTCATCCCCCTGACGATTCATCCTCCTGACGAAAGGTCCGTCATGTCGCGTCTCATCCTCCTGCCCGCCGTCGACGTCGTCGACGGCAAGGCCGTGCGTCTGACCCGGGGCGAGGCCGGGACGGAGACGGATTACGGGTATCCGCTGGAGGCGGCCCGCTCCTTCGCGGAGGCGGGTGCGCAGTGGCTGCACCTGGTCGATCTCGACGCTGCCTTCGGGCGCGGTTCGAACGCCCCTGTCCTCATGGAGATCACGAAGGAGCTGCCGATCAACGTCGAGCTCTCCGGCGGGATCCGTGATGACGCCTCGCTCGCCCGCGCCTTGGAGGCGGGTGCGCGCCGCGTGAATCTCGGGACGGCGGCCCTGGAGGATCCGGAGTGGACCGAGGCCGTCATCAAGGAGTTCGGCGATCGGATCGCCGTCGGGCTCGATGTGCGCGGCGAGACCCTGTCGGCGCGGGGCTGGACCCGCGACGGCGGCGATCTCTTCGAGACGATCGAGCGCCTCAATGAGGCCGGGTGCGTCCGCTACGTCGTCACGGATGTCGCCCGTGACGGCATGCTGTCGGGCCCCAACATCGAACTGCTCGCGCGCGTGTGCGCGGCGACGGACGCGGCGGTCGTCGCCTCGGGCGGCGTGTCCTCCTTGGCCGATATCGCGGCCCTGCGCGAGCTCGTCGATGCGGGGCTCGAGGGCGCGATCGTCGGCAAGGCCCTGTATGCGGGGGCCTTCACCCTGGCGGAGGCGCTCGCGGTCGCTTCGGGTGAGTCGGCGAAGTGAGGCGTCTTCCGGCTCCGGATGAGGCGCAGCGCAAGAAGCTCGCCGAGCGCCTCGGGCTCGCGCGCTCGGATCGCAGCGACGACGGGTCGGTCCTCGCGCGCACGGCCGCGGCGCTCTCGATCGATCCGGGCCCGGATGGGGGAGCGGCGCGCCTCGAGGCGCTCGTCGCGGCGCTCGCGGTCGAGCGCGTCATCGTGCCCGTCGAGGTCGAGGCCGCGCTCGTCCGGCCCGTCGATGCTGAGCGGGGTGAAGCGAAGCACGGGGACATCGATTTCGCGCGGGTCCGGACCGGGGCGGGTGAGGCCCTGGTCGTCTACTCCTCGAAGCAGACGCTCGCGCTGAATCGGCCGGCGGATCGGCCGATGGCTTTCGACCCGGTGAGGCTCGCCCTCGTCGCCCTGGTGGAGACGGCGGGGCGGATCGTCATGGATCCGGGCGGTTCCGAGGTCTTCATCCCCCGTGCGGCGGTGGCCGCGCTCGCGCAGAAGGATTCCTGGCTGCCCGCTTGGAGGGATGGCGAGCTGCTCGACGAGCTCCGCGGGCTCGTCGGCGCCGGAGCCGAGGGGGTCGTCGACTTGCGGGTGGTCTACGCGGGCGAGGGCGTGGTCCAAGTCGAGCTCCTTGCGGATGCGTCGGTCGAGGAGGGGGCGCTGCGGGCCCGCATCACGAGGGCCGCGCAGAGGATCGTCTCCTCGAAGCGCCTCGCGGCCGCGGCCGATCGGGTGGAGATCGTCCCGCGTCTCGTGCATCCGGCCTGATCGTCACGCGCGTCCTTCCGCCGGTGGCGACGCCGTGTCCCTCCTCCCGGCTTCCCGCCCTTCTGGCCTCCTGCTGGCAACAAGTCGGACGTCTGTCCGAGACTTTCGTGCAGAAGCAGAATCTGACCTGGGCAAACGCTCGAATCAGCTTCGAGCGTGTCCGACTTGTTGACGCTCTGCTTCGGGCGTCGCAGGTCTTGACGCCCGAGGCGCCGCCTAAAGCCCCCGCCCCGCCTTGTGTCCGATCCCATACCGGGTGCGTTCGGCGCGGATTCGCCCTCGTCAACGGCTGCTGATAACCTTGAACAGAACCGTCCGGGCGCCTGCCCGGAATGCAAGCGGAGATTCCTCCCACCTGGATGCCCGCCTCATTCGTGAGGTCCGCGCCGATGGCGCGATGTTAAAGGGGATCGGGTCGAGCGGTGAGCGCCTCGTGCGTGAGCCGCGAGGTCGAGCCTCCGTGCGCATGAAGAGCGCCGGAGGCTTTTTCGCCGCTCTTCGCGAAACACCGTGGAAGGAGCCACCCATCAGCGAGACCCGCATCAACGAGCGGATCCGAGTCCCCGAGGTCCGCCTCGTGGGCCCCGGAGGGGAACAGGTCGGCGTTGTCCGTGTCGAAGACGCGCTGCGCCTGGCCGAAGAGGCCGGACTCGATCTCGTCGAGGTCGCGCCCGACGCGAAGCCGCCCGTGGCCAAGCTCATGGACTACGGGAAGTTCAAGTACGAGGCCGCCCAGAAGGCTCGCGATGCTCGCCGTAATCAGGCGAACACCCAGCTGAAGGAGATCCGTTTCCGCCTGAAGATCGATGATCACGACTTCGCGGTCAAGAAGGGGCACGTCGAGCGCTTCCTCTCGGCCGGCGACAAGGTCAAGGTCATGATCATGTTCCGCGGTCGCGAGCAGTCGCGTCCCGAGGCGGGCGTCCGTCTGCTTCAGCGCCTGGCCGATGAGATCGCCGAGCTCGGCACCGTCGAGTCGATGCCCCGCCAGGACGGCCGGAACATGACGATGGTGCTCGCCCCGACCAAGCGCAAGGCCGACGCGCTCAACGAGCAGCGCAAGCGCCGCGAGGCCGAGCGCGAGGAGCGCCGCGGCAAGCGCGCCGAGCGTGCGAGCAAGGATCAGGCGCGCGCCGCCTCCACGGAGAAGAACTGACGCCGTCGATTCATCGACTGCGTAACAGAGAAGGAATAGAAGAATGCCGAAGAACAAGACGCACTCCGGTGCCAAGAAGCGCTTCCGCGTGACCGGCTCGGGCAAGATCATGCGCGAGCAGGCCGGCGCGCGCCACCTGCTGGAGCACAAGTCCTCCCGCAAGACCCGTCGTCTCGCGACCGACCAGGTCCTGGAGACCGCTGACGTCAAGCGCGTCAAGCGACTCCTCGGCAAGTGAGCGGACCGGAAAAGGAGAACTGAAACATGGCACGTGTCAAGCGTTCTGTGAACGCCAAGAAGAAGCGTCGTACCGTCCTCGAGCAGGCCTCCGGCTACCGCGGCCAGCGCTCGCGCATGTACCGCAAGGCCAAGGAGCAGGTCACCCACTCCTTCGTCTACTCCTACCGCGACCGCAAGGCGCGCAAGGGCGACTTCCGCCGCCTGTGGATCCAGCGCATCAACGCCGCCTCGCGCGCGCAGGGCATGACCTACAACCGCTTCATCCAGGGCCTGGGCCTTGCCGGTGTCGAGGTTGATCGCCGCATGCTCGCCGAGCTCGCCGTCAACGACATCAACGCTTTCAACGCCCTCGTCAAGGTTGCGAAGGACGCCCTCCCCGAGGACGTCAACGCCCCCAAGGCCTGAGGTTTTGACTGCTTTCGCTGAGCGCCCGGAGGTGCTCGCCAACCCCCGCGCGGAACGCGTGCGGAAGGTGGCGGCTCTTACCGGGCGTTCGGCGCGTTCACGTTCGGGGCGAATGCTCGTCGAGGGCCCCCAGGCCGTGCGTGAACTCCTGTCTCATCGCTCGGCCTTCGTCGAGGACGTCTACCTGTCCGAGAGGGCGGCTGAGCGCCATCGCGATATCTTCTCCCTGGCGCGCACGGCGACCCGCTGGACGCACACGATGACCGACGAGGTCGCTCATGCGATGAGCCCGGATTCTCAGGGGATCGTCGCCGTTGCGCGCTTAGAGGCCGTGAGCGGTGAATTCGGCGGGGCCGAGGCGGGGGAGACCTTCGTGATCCTCGCCCAGGGGCGCGATCCCGGCAACGTCGGGACGATCATCCGAACCGCCGATGCCATGGGCGCGAGCGCCGTCATCGCCGTTGCGGGCACGGTCGCAGTCGATTCGCCGAAGGTCATCCGCTCATCCGCCGGCTCGGTGTTCCACCTGCCGGTCATCGCGGTCCCCGATTTCGATGCGGCTGTCCGCTCGGTGCACGAGCGGGGCGGCCGGGTGCTGGGGACGAGCGGGGCGGCCGGATCTCGGGATCTGGCGAATCTCATGCTGTCAGCGGCTCTTGAAGCGCGCGGCTGCCTGGCGGGCACTCATGCGTGGGTTTTCGGCAATGAGGCCAAGGGGCTGTCAGAGGAGGAGCTGTCGGCGTGTGATGCCTTGGTGCGCATCGACATGACCGGCGACGCCGAGTCCCTCAATGTGGCTTCGGCCGCCGCGATGTGCCTCTTCGCCTCGCAAACGGTGCGCTCCGGGCGAGTCGGCGCCTGAAATGACTCCGGCGACTCCTCTACCCTGAGGGCATGACCCTCATCAGCGAATTCGACGAGGGCGAGCTCATCGCGAAGTTCGCCGACCTGCTGCCGCGCGGCGAGCGCACCCTCCTGGGCATCGGAGACGATTGCGCGCAGGTCGCCGCTCCCGAGGGCTCCTTCATCGTCACGACCGATCTCATCGTCGAGGACGAGCACTTCCACCGCGCGTGGTCCGATCCCGAGCAGATCGGAGCGCGCGTCGCCGCGCAGAACCTCGCCGACATCGCCGCCATGGGGGGTCGTTGCTCCGCCCTCGTCGTCGGCGTCGCCTTGAGGGCCGATACCGAACTGGACTGGATGCTCTCCCTGGTGCGGGGCATCGGGGACCGGGCGCGAGCCGCCGGGGCGGGGGTCGTCGGAGGCGATATGTCCAGGGGGCCCCTGACCGTCCTCACGATCACGGCGATCGGGTACTGCGAGGGGGCGCCCGTCACGCGCGATGGGGCGGTGCCGGGTGACGTTCTCGCCTTCTCCGGCCGGGCGGGCCTGTCCAACGCCGGCCTGGACCTGCTGCTCGGCGGGCATGTTGATCCTTCGCTGCGCGATACCGCCGGTCGGGGAGTGCTCGGCGAGGCCCTCGACGCCTATCGAGCGCCCGAGCCTCCCTTGGAGTCCGGGCCGGCTGCTGCGGCGGCGGGGGCGCACGCGATGATGGATCTGTCCGACGGCATCGCCAAGGACGCGGGACGCATGGCGCGTTCGTCGAATGTGGTGATCGAACTCGACCGGGAGGCCCTCTTGAGGGAGGCCGCCCCCCTTGCGGGGCTCGGGGCCGTATGCGGGAAGGATCCGCTCGAATGGGTGATCCGCGGGGGAGAGGATCACGGGATGCTCGCGGCTTTCGCCCCCGATGCGCGCCTGCCCGAGGGCTTTAGGCCGATCGGCCGGATCAGGGCCGTCGGCGAGGGCGAGGTGGCCGGGCTGCTCCTCGACGGAACCGAGGTGACGGGCGGGTGGGACCACTTCGCGGGACGGGGCTCCCAGCCGTCGTGACCGCCGCCCTGACGCCGAGGGCGACCGATGAGTTCAAGGAGGCTGCACTCGAGGCTGCGGTGGACTCGTCGAGTCCCGCGGATCGGTCTCGGGCAGCCTCGAGGACTCGTGCCCGCATCCCGTGCAAGACACCGATCTCGCGGTTCTGGAGACCCGTACGCTCCCCACGGAGCTGAAGCTCCCGGGCGAAGAACATCGACTGCTGATCGACCCGCCGGGCACGGTTCTGGACGCCGTCCCGCTGTCTCGTTCATCGACGAGGGCGGGGCGGCGCCTCGCTCCTCGGGGAGCGAGGAACATCAGGGCGCGAAGGACGCCAGGGCGGGAGGCCTCCAGGCGCGAAGGAATCCCGGAGCACGAAGAACGCGGCCCGGAGGAATGATCCTCCGGGCCGCGTCTTGGCCGGATCGGTCCATCAACGGGACCGTGACGGGGACTCGCGAATCAGATCGCGCGCGTCACCTTGTCGGACTTCAGGCACTTGGTGCACACGTTGAGGCGCTTGGGCGTCCCATTGACCAGAGCGCGAACGCGCTGAATATTCGGATTCCAGCGGCGGTTGGTGCGAACGTGCGAGTGCGACACGCTCTTGCCGAAGCCGGGTCCCTTACCGCACACGTCACAAACGGCAGCCACGATGATCTCCTCGGTTTCCAGATTTCCTGCGACCCCGCGCTGACGCGGGATGCTCGCCACGCGATGGGGGCCACCGCAGGCAACTGTGACAGAGTACCGGATCGGCGAGGGCTTCTCCAAGTCTTCCCGCGCCCTCGGACCTGTCGGATCGCCCACATGAGCGCAGTGGGCATTCGCGGTGGGGCGGGGATAATGGGGGGAGGCGAAAAGAAGGAGGGGCCGTGACGATCGATGCTTCGACCCTCGCACGGGCGTTGGATGCGGCAGCCTGCGAGAGCGCAACCCTGTCGCGCTTCCTCGACGATCTCGACGGCTGGAACGGCTCCGATTGCGACACGGGTTCGAATGCGGCGCTCACTCTGGCCGCGATGGCCCGGGCGGCCGCGCGAGTCAAGGGCTCGGCCTCCTTCGCCGAGGGGCTCGAAGCCGTGATCGCCGAGGGACTGTCGTCGGCCTCCGGGCACATCGGCATGCTCGTGACGGCTCTGCTCGCGTCCTGGGCGCACGAGCTCGGCGCGGCAGAGCCCTCACCCGTCGCGGTGCGGCGGATGCTGAGGGCCGCTTTGACGGGGCCGATGCTGGATGTCTCGCCCTCGCCCGCGATCACGGCGTGTGTGGCGACGGCCGGCGAGGCGGTTGCGGACCTGGGCGATACCTTGACGGGCACGCCCTACCTCGTGTCCTGGTATTCGATGTCGATCCAGGAGGGACTGGTCGGGGCGACGGATGATCGCACGGGGCGGATCGATCCGGGCGCGTCGGTGTTCGCGATCCTCTTCGCGTGCCTGGATGCGGCCGTCGGAGGGGACTCCTCGGTGCTCGAGTCACTGGCGAGGATGCTGTCCGAGCTCGCCGATGCGCAGGGGCGTGCTCCCAGCCCCGCGCCTCCTGCTCCCGAGCGGGCCTTCGCCGTAGACGTCCTGTGGCGCGCGACTCGCGAGGACGCCAAGGCGCATGTCACAGCCCTCGGCGCGATGGGCGCGCGGGTGAGCCTGGTGGGCGTCGTGGACCCCTTCGGCGTCGGGACCTGGCGTCTCCACGCCGACACCTCGGCCCCCCTGGCGGCGCGCCCAAGGGGAGGGGCGGTCTTGCGCTTCCAGGTCGCCGACGCGCGGCCCGATGAGGAGCTCGGCGTCGACGAGCTGGATGATGAGATCCTCACGCACCGGGGGGTGCGACTCCTGGAGCGCCGCCCGCTCAGGCGCGTGGAGCGCGCGCGCGTGCTCGCCTGCACGAGGGCTCCGGGGCTCGTGGAGGACCTGGCCCGGACGGGCGCCCTGGTCCTGTTGGATCCTTCGGGCGAGGACGGTGCGGGCATCGCCGCCCTCGCGCGCGCCTCGTTGACGAGGGCGACCCTGTTCATCCCCTGCGACGAGGCCTCGGCCGCACTGGGCGGGGCGGTTTCCGAGGCGCTGAGCCGTCAGGGCCCGGAGGAGGCGAGCACGCGGGTCATGGTGGCCGGGAGCCGCGACGACTTGAGCGCTTTCCAGGTCGCCCACGAGTGCGCGGGCTCCTTCGTCCCCCAGCCGGGCGGTGCGGCCGTTCGCGATCAGATGGCCCAGATCCTCGCCGATTCCGCCCGATCCGCCCTTTCATCGGTGCGCACTCAGAGGATCGACGGGGACACTGCGGGGATCGCGGCCGCGGTGTCGGCTCTCATGAGCCTCGAACCGAAGGCGTGGAGGCTCCTGCTGTGCCGTTCGGACGGCCCGGACCTCGTCGCCCTCGTGCGCCAGATCCTCGTTCACGAGGGCGGCGAGCGATCGATGCTCGGCGGCGTGTACGGCGCGCGCCAGGCGATGCTCGACGAGCCCGTCGAAGGGCCCGACCTCGAAGTGATCGACGGGGGTCAGGATTCGGGGACCCTCTTGCAGGCGGTGGGGTGATGAGCGCCCTCGATGCGCCCCTCAACCTGCGCCTGCCCGCCGCGACCGCCCGCAAACTGGCGAAGGCTGGCATCGAAACGGTCGAGGATCTGCTGTTCAACGCGCCGCGCCGCTACTACCACTGGGGCGCGTTGACCCCGATGTCGCTGCTCCACGAGGGCGAGGACGTGACGATCCTCGCCCAGGTGGAGTCCGCGGCGCTCGTGCCGAACCGCTCGAGGCCGGGCGTTCGGCTCGAGGTCCGTTTGACGGACGGGTCTTCGAGGATGAACGCGACCTTCTTCGCCTCCTCGGAGCACAAGCTCGCTCCGCACGCGCGGCTTCTCGTCCCGGGGGCCTCCTTCCTCTTCGCGGGCAAAGTCGGCGCGTATCGGGGCGCCCTGACACTGACCCATCCGAGCTTCGAGGGCATGGACGACGATGCGGAGGCGGCGCGTGCGCAGACGGAGCGGCCGATTCCGATTTACGCGCAGGCGAAGGGCGTGACCTCCTGGATGGTGGGGCGCTCAGTCGGGATGCTCTTGGACTCACTGGCACCCGGTGACGTGCCCGATCCCGTGCCGAACGCGCTTCGCCTCTCCTGGAAGGCGCCCTCTCGTCTGGAGTCCTTGAGGATGCTGCATCGTCCGGGGAGCGATGAGGAGGCTCGGCTGGCGCGACGGGCTCTGGCGCTGGAGGAGGCCTTCCTCCTCGAATGCGTGCTCGCGGGCCGTCGTTTCGGCGCCCACTCGCTCCTCGCGCCCTCGTGCCCGAGGGCGGGGGCGGTGAACGACTTCATCAAGGCCCTGCCCTTCGCCCTGACCGCCTCGCAGGATGCGGCGCTGGGGGAGATCCTGGAGGACACAGCATCGACGCGCCCGATGCAGCGCCTCCTTCAGGGGGATGTGGGCGCGGGGAAGACGGTCGTGGCGCTCGCGGCCCTGCTCGCGGCCGTCGACGCCGGGCATCAGGGGGCTCTGGTGGCGCCGACGGAGGTTCTCGCGACTCAGCACGTGGCTTCGATGCGATCGCTGGTCGAGGGCGTCCTCGTCGATGGGGCCGAGGTGGATATCCGTCTGCTCACGGGGGCGACCCCCTCGGCTGCGCGTCGGGAGATCAATGGACTCATGGCCCGGGGCGCGCCCGTGATCGTCGTGGGCACGCACGCGCTGCTCCAAGAATCGGTGTCCTTCGCGGATCTGGGCGTGGTGGTGGTCGATGAGCAGCATCGCTTCGGCGTGGCCCAGCGCGATCGCCTTCGGACCTTCGCCGGGGGACGGGCCGCGCACCAGCTCGTGATGACGGCGACCCCGATCCCCAGGACGGTCGCGATGACGGTCTTCGGGGATTTGGAGGAGACGCGCATGGAGGGCCTTCCGCCGGGGCGCAAGCCCGTCGAGACCTTCCTCGTCGATGCCGCGAACGGCCAGTGGATGGGGCGCTTGTGGGAGCGGGCGGCTGAGGAGATCGCCGGGGGCGGCCGCGTGTACGTCGTCTGCCCCAGGATCGACGAGGGCGATGAGGTCGACGATGCGGATCCTGACGAGTCGGGGGTGCAGCGGCCGCCCCTGGCTTCGGTGAGCGCTGTTGCGCAGACTCTGCGGGGATCGGGCGTCGTCGATCCTGAAGGGATCGCGGAGTTGACGGGGCGCACCTCCCAGGTCGACAAGGCCGCGATCATGGAGGCCTTCTCCGGCGGTGAGATGCCGCTGCTTGTGGCGACGACCGTCATCGAGGTCGGGGTCGACGTCCCCGAGGCGACGATGATGGTGATCCTCGACGCCCAGCAGTTCGGGATCGCTCAGTTGCACCAGTTGCGGGGGCGGGTCGGGCGTTCGGAGCGGGCGAGCCTGTGCATGGCGGTGCACCGCCACGATCTCGGTCCGGGGACGATGGAGCGTCTTAAGGCCTTCGCGGCGACGACGAACGGCTTCGAGCTCGCGGAGAAGGACCTCGAGCTGCGCCGCGAGGGGGATGTGCTGGGCGCCGATCAGTCGGGCGGGGGCTCTCATCTGAGGTTCTTGTCGGTGAGGCGCGATGCGGGGCTGATCCGGCGCGCGCGCACCGAGGCGATCCGTCTCATCGAGGCCGATCCCGGCCTCGTCGATCATCCTTTGCTGGCGGCCGAGCTCCGCCGGACCGGGCGGAGCGACCTGGCGTGGATCTCGCGCTCCTAAGGCCTAGAGTGTCGCCATGACCAGAATCGTCGCCGGCATCGCGAAGGGACGCGTGCTCAAGGTTCCGCCGAAGGGGACGCGACCGACTTCGGAGCGCGTCAGAGAGGCCCTCTTCTCGCGCCTCGAGCACATGGGGATGCTTGACGGCGCCCGGGTCCTCGACCTCTACGCGGGCACGGGGGCCCTCGGGCTTGAGGCGGCCTCGCGCGGCGCCGCGAGCGTGGAGCTCGTGGAGAAGGCGCCGGGTGCGGCGAGGATCCTTTCCGAGAACATTCGCGCGACGGGCCTTCCGGCCCGTGCAAGGCGCTCCTCGGTCGAGTCCTTCCTCTCGGCCCGTGAGGGCCGGCCTCTCGTCGGCGAGGTTGATCTCGTCCTCGTGGATCCGCCCTACGACCTCCCCGAGGAGGAGCTGGCCGAGGCGCTCGCCCTGCTGGGGCCGTGGCTCGCCCCGGATGCCCTCGTCGTCGTGGAGCGTTCGTCGCGCTCGCCGGAGCCGGAGTGGCCGGACTTCCTCGTCCTCGAGGATGAACGCCGATGGGGTGAGACGCTCGCCTGGTTCGCAGGGCCCGCGCCCCTCGAGGGGCGTTGAGCCTTAGCGCCGCAGGCGCTTCGGAGCCTATGCTGTTCGCATGACAACAGCGCTCTTCGCGGGCTCTTTCGATCCGATCACCATCGGTCATGTCGACGTCGTGACGCGGGTTTTGGGCTTCGTTGATGAACTGGTGGTCGCCGTGGGGGTGAATCCGGCGAAGCGCTACCTCTTCGATCAGCCCCGGCGCGTCGAGATGGTGGAACGAGCCCTGGAGGGCGTCGAGGGAGTGCGCGTCGTTAGCATGCCGGGCGCCCTGCTCGACTGCGCGCGCGAGGCGGGCGCCGAGATCATCGTCAAAGGCGTCCGCACCGCTGCCGATTTCGACTTCGAAGTCCCCCAATCGGTGGTGAACCGCGACATCGGGGGGATCGATACGGTCCTCATCCCCGCCCGTCCGGAGCTCTCGGTCGTCTCCTCCTCCGTGGTGCGCGAGTTGATGGGGCTCGGATTGGACGTCTCCCGGTATGTTCCGACCGCGATCATGCCCTTCTTGCGGAACAATGGTTGACAAGCTGAGTCGCGGTGATCGCGGAGAATCGTAAGGGAGCTGAAGATGTCGAATCCTGAAGAGCCGGTCGGTTCCGACGCGACCTGGGAGGAGAACACCGTTTACGGTCCGTCGACCGTGATCGCCGCTCTCGATCAGATCGAGGCGCTCGTCGAGCAGGCGCGGGCGGTTCCTCTTTCGGCGTCGATCATGCTGAATCGCGCGGAGATCCTCGACCTGCTCGATCAGGCGCGCGAGGCGCTCCCGGAGGACCTGGTGGCCGCCGATGCCGTGGTCGCGGATGCGGACGCCGTCCTCGGGCGCGCCGATTCGGCCGCGGAGTCCACGATCGCCGAAGCCAATGCCCGTGCGCAGTCGACCGTCGAGCAGGCCGAGGAGAAGGCCGCGCATCTCGTGAGAACGGCGAATGAACAGGCCGAGCGCACTGTGGCGAAGGCGAAGGAGGAGGCCGAGACGACTGTCGACCAGGCGCGCAAGGAGGCCGAGGCGATCCTCGTCGATGCGAATGCGCAGGCGGAGCGTCTGGTCGCTTCGGAGAACATCACGCGCATGGCGGAGGATCGCGGGCGCGAGATCGTGGGTGAGGCCCGGCGTGAGGAGAAGCGCCTGCGCGAGGGCGCTGACGACTACGTCGAGAAGTCGCTCGCCGAGCTCTCCGGCCTGATCGCCGAGCTTCAGCGCAAGACGGAGGCCGGGCGGCGCACGCTCGCCGAGCGTCATGGCCAGGATCGTACGGACATCGGCTTGAATGATGACTGATTCCGCGCTCGCCGTCTCTTTGCTGCCCCTGCCCGCGAAGATCGGGTCGACGTACCACGTGGATCGCGTGTGGGTCGCTCCCGATGATCTCGGCACGCCTTCGATGGCGGTTCGGCCGTCCACTGAGCTCGCGCTCTCGGTGGATCTGACGAGCGTTGATTCCGGGGTCCTCGTATCGGTGGGCACGTCCGTTGATCTCGTGGGCGAATGCGTGCGCTGCCTCGACCCCGTGAGTGCGCATCATGAGATCCGCGCCTGCGATGTCTACTTCGATTCGCCTCCCGAGGACGAGGATCCGGAGGCTGATGAAGTGCTGCTGATCAGCCCGCATGATTCGATCGATCTTGAACCGCTGCTGCGCGATTCGATCGTCACCCTCGTCGAAGAGCGCCCTTTGTGCCGTCCGGACTGCCGCGGCCTGTGCCAGGGCTGCGGCGTCAAGCTCGACGAGCTCCCCGAGGATCACCGTCATGATGTGATCGATCCGCGCTTGGCCTCCTTGGCCGCGCTTCTTCCGGATTCGGATATCGAGGCCGACTGAGGATGGCACGAGCGAAGCATCTTCCCGTTCCGCCGCGCACCGATCTTGAGGGTCTGATCGCTGCTTGGGGTGAGCAGATCGATCCGGAGCTGCTCGAGCGCGCCCTGACGCATCGCTCCTATGCGAATGAGGCCGGGGGCATCGCGAATAACGAGCGGCTGGAATTCCTCGGCGATGCGATTCTGTCGGTGGTCATCGCCGACCGTCTCTTCCACGATCATCCCGATTCTGCGGAGTCGGATCTTTCGCGAATGCGTGCGGCGACCGTCTCTCAGGAGCCTCTGGCGCGTGCTGCGCGCCGCATCGATCTGGGGTCCTTCATCCGTTTGGGCAAGGGGGAGTCCGCTTCGGGCGGCAGGGACAAGGATTCGATCCTTTCGGATACTTTCGAGGCACTGATCGGGGCCACGTACCTCACGAGGGGTTTGGAGCCGACGCGCCGCGTGGTCCTCGCGAATCTGGAGTTCCTCCTCGCGCGGGCGTCTTCGCGGAGCGCGCATCACGATTGGAAAACGATTCTCGTGGAGCGGGCGAACGAATTGTCCCTGGGCGAGGTCTCTTACGCCGTCGAAGGAGAAGGGCCGGACCACTGCCGGGTCTTCACCGCGAAGGCCTATGTGACTGGCCGGGATGAGCCGATCGGGCAGGGAAGGGCTTCGTCGAAGAAGCATGCGGAGAACGCCGCTGCGGAGGCCGGGGTGCGTCTCCTCGAGGGCGCGTAGGCGTCGTCCCCTCTGCTGCCTTCGTGTCGATCCCGGGCGGGACACGGCGGATCATTCACTCTGGGGGACCTTCGACCCGCTAGGATGGCGGGGTGAGTGAGAACGCCCTGTATTCGTCGCCCGTGCGAGTGATGATCGTCGATGACCATGAGATCGTGCGTCGCGGCATCGCTGAAATCGTTGATCGGGCCGATGAGCTCGAAGTCGTGGCCGAGGCCGGTACGGTTGAGGATGCTCTGCGCCGTGCGGATCTCGTGCGCCCGGATGTCATCCTCGTCGATCTCCAGCTGCCCGACGGTACGGGCATCGACATCATGAAGTCCTTGGCTCTAACGCATCCTGACATCCTCCCCATCGTTCTCACCTCTTTCGATGATGATGAGGCGCTCGCCGAGTCCCTCGAGGTGGGGGCGCGCGCCTATGTGCTCAAGACCGTGCGCGGAGCGGAGATCACGGACGTGGTGAAGGCCGTCGCCGCCGGTCGTGTCCTGCTCGATGAGCGCACTCTCACCCGTCGTCGTGCGGATCATGATGATCCGACTGCGGATCTGACCCCTTCGGAGCGCAAGGTTCTCGAGCTCATCGGCGATGGCCTGTCGAACCGTGAGATCGGTGAGAAGCTCGGTGTGGCTGAGAAGACCGTGAAGAATCACATCACCTCGCTCCTGTCGAAGATGGGCCTTCAGCGCCGTACGCAGGTCGCGGCCTGGGTTGCCGGTCAGCGCGCTGCGGCTTGGCGAAATTAGAGCGAACCCCGCTTTCAGATCGAGCCCCGATTCGGACAGGAGTCGGGACTCGAATCGTGCGTGGTGCGAGGGGCGTCCTTCGCCTTCTCCCCGTTGAATGCGGCTGGTGGCGAATGCTAGATCCGAATGGCTGAAGGCCGCAGGCGTTCTCGCGGCGCGTTCCTGACATCATTGTTTTCCTCGCTTGGCAATTTCATGATATTTGCGAAATTGTTTCGTTTCGCTTTTGTTGGAAACTCAAGGGAAACCTGTTGAAAGCTTTTCCGGTATTCATGCGCGGTCTCGTTCGAGCGGACAAAAGGCCGTATTTCTGGGCCTTTCCCTCGATAACGTGACAGTGCCTTATCGATGTTCGATCGACACTGTGGTCGGTCGGCGAGGCACGTTTCGAAAGGTGCGAAGGTGAACCTCAAGAAATCCATCGTGGGAGGCCTGTCGGCGGCGGCGATCGCGTGCGCCGGCCTCGTCTCCCCGGCGGTTGCGGTGCCGGCGGCGGCGCCTCCCGACTCGTCCGCCCCGGTGATCGGTGTTCCTGCGGCAGTGCCGAATTCTCCGGTCGAGAAGATCTCCGATTGGCAGGATCTTCAGTTCGGTCTCTTCATGCACTGGGGCGTCTACTCGATGTTCGAGGGCAGCTTCAAGGGGCAACAGCAGCGGATCGGCTATCCGGAGCAGATCAAGGCCTGGATGAAGATCTCGGATGAGGACTATCTCGCTGAGGCCGCGAAGATGAAGGCCGAGAAGTGGGATGCGGGCGCCGTGTGTCAGAAGGCCAAGGACACCGGCATGAAGTACGTGATGATCACGACGAAGCACCATGACGGCTTCGCCATGTGGGACACGAAGACGACGGACTTCAACGTGGTGAAGAAGACCGCCTTCGCCAAGGACCCGATGAAGCAGCTCGCCGACGAGTGCGGCAAGCGCGACATCAAACTCGCCTTCTACTTCTCGATCATCGACTGGACCCAGCACGAGGCCGAGCCCTACGGGAACCAGAACCCGATCACCGAGGAGATGATGACGAAGATCATCAAGCCTCAGATCGACGAGCTCATGACGAACTACGGCCCGATCGCCGAGTTCTGGTTCGACATGGGAGGGCCGACGCCGGATCAGTCGGCGCGCATGGCGAAGTGGGTGCATGACAAGCAGCCCGCGACGATGGTCAATTCCCGCGTCTGGAACGACAAGGGCGACTTCGAGGTCGGCGGTGACAACCACGTGCCGAGCGATTTCCGCGTCGGTCCCTGGGAGTCGATCCTCTCGATCTTCCCGAGCTGCTGGAGCTACTGCTCCGATGGACGGGCTGATCGCTCGGAGTCGAATATCGGGTACAAGGTTCGCAACCTCACCAGCGAGCTCGTCACGACGATCTCGGGCGGGGGCCAGTTCGATCTCAACGTCGGCCCGAAGGGCGATGGCTCCTTCGACGACTTCGATACGAAGGTGCTCGACGGCATCGGCGCCTGGATGAAGCGTCATCCCGATGCGATCACCGGCGCGAAGGCCACCTGGTTCCCGATCCCCCGCTGGGGCCGCATCACCACGAAGGGCAATGATCTCTACTTCTTCCCGAGGAGCTGGACGGACGGTGACTCCCTTGTGCTTGAGGGCGTCGGGTCCAAGGCCACTGCCGTGACGATCGACGGCAAGGGGAGCCCCCTCGAATTCACTCAGGAGGGAACGACCCTCACCGTGAAGATGGCGGGGGAGAAGCCGGACGAGGTTCTTCCTGTCATCAAGGTCTCCTTCGGTGAAGCCCCCCGGTACGTGTCGACCGCCACCGTCGAGCTCGAGAACGGACTCGGGGTCGTGCCGGCCTCCGCTATCAGGGGACTGAATTCCGCTAACTCCCGTTACGGCGCTGTCGCGCGCGATGCCTACATCGTGGATCGCTCCGGTAAGAGCTATGAGGATGTGCAGCTCACGCTCAAAGGCTCCTTCGACTCGGAGACCGAGTACAAGGTGACCTTCGGGGACAAGGAAATGGTGCTTTCCGGCGCCGATATCGCAGCGGGTCCCTTCGGGGACGGTCTGTCGCTCTCGCCCAATCAGGTGACGCGCGTGCGCATCGAGCTCGCGAATCCCCCCTATTACGCCAATGGCCTGGGGGTGCGCGACGCGGAGCTGACGGTCGAGGCCTTCGAGAAGAAGCTGTCCGAAACCGCGCCGGCTTTCAGGACTCAGCCGCGTGACGCGGAGGTCGCCTCCGGAGCGAAGGCCTTCTTCTCGGCCGCCGCTGCATCGAGGCCCGCCGCGACCTACCAGTGGTACCGGATCGCCCCGGGTGCTCAGGACGGCGTTGCCCTCGAGGGCGAGACCGCCTCGCGTCTGTCCTTCACTGCTGCGCTTACCGACAACGGAGCGCGCTACTACGTGGTGGCGACGAACTCCGTGGGGTCGACTACGTCGGAGATCGCAACCCTCACGGTCTTCGAGAAGTCGGCGAATCTCGCCCTCGAGAAGCCCTCGATCCAGTCCTCGACCGCGTGGGGCGGCGTTCCCTCGCGTGCGAACGACGGCAACACGGATGGAGTCTTCGACAACAATTCCGTGTCCCACACGGGCTTCGATCAGGTGGCCTGGTGGCAGGTGGATCTCACCGAGGAATTCGCATTGAAGACCGTCGACGTGTGGAATCGTTCCTCCCAGGACAAGTGCTCTTACACGACCTGCGATCAGCGTCTGAAGGACTTCTGGGTGGTCGCCTCGAAGGAGGAGCTCGCCTCTGACTTCAACCCTGCTGCGGGTGAGATTCCCGAGGGCGTGAAGGCCGTGAAGGTCGAGGGCGTCGGTGGACATCCGTCCACGGTCGCTCTTGATGGAGCCGAAGCGCGTTTCGTCCGCGTCGTGCTTCCCGGCCCCTATGCTCAGCTGGCTCTGGCTGAGGTGGAGGTCTTCGGTGATCCGATCGTGAAGAGCGTGGCTCCGACGATCTCCCCGATTGCGGTGGATTCCGAAGACATGAGCGATGTCGAGATGGCCGGTGACGGTCAGTCCCGGACGGTGACCGCCCCTGCGGGCAAGATCCTCGATCTCAAGGCCACGGTCACGGGCACCCCGGATCCGGAACTCCAGTGGTGGAAGAAGCCTGCCGGCACCGGGGAATGGGAAGCGATCACCGAGGAGAAGGGCCCCGACTTCTCCCTCTCCTTCGACGAGTCGACGGATGGTGCTCAGTTCATGCTGAAGGCGACGAATTCGGCGGGTGTTGCGGAGTCGGGTCTCATCGTGGTGAAGGTGAAGGCGGCTGATCCGAAGCCGAACCCGGATCCTGAGCCGAAGCCGGATCCTGAGCCGAAGCCGAACCCTGATCCGACTCCGGATCCTGCTGAGCCTGTGTTCAGCGTTGTTGTGGACAAGGCGTCGGTTGTCGCGGGTGACGAGGTCACTGTTTCGGGTTCGGGTTTTGTTCCCGGTGTTGAGGTTGAGGCCGTGTTGCATTCGGATCCGGTGAAGATCGGGTCGAAGCCTGCGGGTGCTGATGGCAAGGTGTCGTTCACCTTCACGGTGCCGAAGGATCTGGCTCCTGGTGCTCACAAGGTGGTTCTCACTCAGAAGGGCAAGAGTGCTGAGGCGGCGTTGACGGTCAAGAAGGCGGCGTCGCAGCCGGCCCCCGTCGTCCCGCCGGCGTCTCAGGGGAAGACCTCCGCTTCGACGCTCGCCGCCACGGGCGCCGAGACGGGCGCCCTCGTGGGAATCGCGGGCCTGTTCGCACTGGCCGGGGCCCTCGCCGTGTCTCGTCGCAGGAAGTGAGGACGCGAGCACGACCCGCGCCAGCCGCTTGAGGGCGAGGCGGGTCGCATGAACGGGGCGGGGCATCCATCGGATGCCCCGCCCCTCGGCTCACCCCAGGGGAGCGCTCCATGAGATCTGCGCGCCCAGTCCGCCGATCCCCGAAGCGAGGGAGAAATCCCCTCCATGCCTGCGCGCCCGCTCCTTCATATTCGCCAGACCGGAGTTCCGGGTCCGGTCCGGGTCGATTCCCCGACCGTCGTCTGCGATCGTGATGGTGATCGATCCGGCCTCGCCGATTCCGAGGACATCGACGGTGACGGCGGCCGCGGTGGCGTGCGCGTGGCGTGCGATGTTCGACAGGCCCTCGCGCACGACGGCGACGATGTCATCGCCCAGGTCGAGGTCGATCCTCGCGTCGATCTGCTCGATCTTCGACCCCTCCGAATCCTCCGCCTCATTGATGGGGGAGCCGTCGAGGGTGATGAGGAGCGAGGGCGCGAAGCCCAGGAGGGAGCGGGTGAGGGAGGCCTCTCTTCGGATGCGCTCGACGAGCGCCACCGCTTGATCCGGCTCGCGCAGATTGTGCACGATCTGGCGGATCTGCCGGACGGCCTCGTCGATGGAGGCGAGCGCTCGGTCGATCGTCCGGTTGAGGGTCTCGGGATTGAGATCGCCCCGGGAGGCTTCCTGCTTGGCGGCATCGAGCTGCATTCCCGTGGCGAAGAGCTGCTGGATCGCGAAGTCGTGCAGGTCTCGGCCGATGCGGTCGCGTTCGTCGAGCAGAGTGGCGAGATCCTCGGCGTGGCGCGCGGAGGCGAGTTCGAGCGCGAGGGCCGCCTGGGAGGCGAGGGATTCGGCCAGGGAGAGTTCGGAGCCGTTGAATTCCGGTTGCCCGATGCGCCGGAGGAGGATGAGGACGCCCGCGGTGTTCCCCCGGGACAGGAGCGGCGCGTAGAGGGCGGGACCGAATGCGGAGAGCTGGGGGACGCGCATCGTCTGGGCGCGGGCCATCGAGTCGACGATCATGCCGGTGCCCTCGTGGAGGACCGACATGGCGCGCCCCTCGGGAGGGAAGACGATGCCGAGGAGCGTATCGGCCAGGTAGCCGTCGATGATCTCCGCCGCCCAGGAGTCCCCGACGGAGGGCAGGACGATGATGGCGGTGTCGGCGCGCGAGACCTCGCGGACGGTGCGGGCGATGAGTTCGAGGGCCTCCTCCTCGTCCGCACCCTCGAGCATCGTGGTCGTGAGGGATTGCGAAGCGGAGATCCAGCGCTCCGTGCGGCGCGCATCCGCATAGAGGTGGGCGTTCTCGACGGCGACGCCGGCGGCGGGGGCGAGGGCGGTGAGGACGTCGACATCGGAGTCGGTGAAGCCGCCGGGCTTGCCCGTCAGGTAGAGGCGGCCGTAGACCTGTTCGTGGACGAGGACGGAGACGCCGATGAAGTCGTCGTCGGCGATGAGCCCGCTGTCCTCGACTGCTGCACCGCGGTCGAGCCGCAGGTGCCCCTTCGCGGGGATCATGGCGATGATCTCAGCGGGCACCGTGGGACCGGCAGGGCCTTCACTGTGCTCGATGAGGAGGGTCGTCGCCCCCCATGTGTCGAGGACTCTCAACGCCCCGTAGGCGGCGCGGGTGAGACGGCAGGCCTGATCGACGAAGCTGCGCAGGGCGGACTTGAGGTCGAGCGTGCTCGTCAGGTCGAGCGCGGCTTCGAGGAGGGCGTGGTCGGTGCGGGCTGTCATTGCTCGTCCTCCTGGGCGAGGGCCCATCGGTAGGGCGCGGATCGTTCGGCGAGCTCGGCGTGAGCCCCTCGGTCGAGGATACGCGCGGGCCCGTCGGGCCCGGGGCCGAGCACGATGATCTCATCGGCGTTCTCGAGGGCCGAGAGCCGGTGCGAGATGAGGAGGATGCCGCGCTCGGCGTCGGAGAGGACATCGGCGATGAGGGCGTCGGCGGTCGAGGCGTCGAGGTGTTCGCCCGCCTCGTCGAGGATGAGGAGAGGAGCGGGGGAGGCGAGGGCGCGTGCGATGAGGAGGCGCCGGCGTTCGCCGCCGGACACCGTCGTGCCCTGCGATCCGATCGGCGTGTGCACGCCTGCGGGCAGCGCATCGATCCACTGCTCCAGGCCGGCTCGGCGCAGCAGCGCCTCGGCTTCATCCTCGCTGAGGGCGCCGTTCGCGACCCGCAGGTTCTCCAGGACCGTCGAGGCGAAGACGTGGGCGTCCTCTGCGGTGACGGTGAGGAGGCGGGAGAGGTCCGTCCGCTCGGCCGCCCAGACATCGGTGCCCCCGATCGTGACCGCGCCCGCCTTGGCGGGGATGAGGCCCGCGAGAGTGAACGCGAGGGTCGTCTTGCCGATTCCGGAGGGGCCGACGAGGGCGAGAGAGCGCCCGGGCTCGAGGTCGAGGTCGATCCCCTCGGCGAGGACCGGGCCCTCGGGCCATCCGATGGCGAGCCCGCGGGCCGACAGCGTCGGCGCGGTGGAAGCCGGGACCGGGTGAGTACCGACGGGGGCGTCGTGGGCGAGGAGCTCGTCGATGCGGGCGGCCGCGTTGGCCGAGCGCACGAGTTGAACCATCGCGGGTGCGAGTTCCGCGGTGCCTTCGAAGGAGGCGAGGGGCGTGAGGACGAGCACCGCCAGCATGACGGGCGCGACGAGCCCGCCGCTTGTCGAGGGGATGCCGATGAGGAGGGCCGCGACGACGGCGACGCCCATCGCGGCGCGGTCGATCCCGGCGGCGAGCGCTGCGAGTCGTGCCGCCCGGTTCGAGGCGTCGACGAGACGGGATTCGCTGTCCGCGATCGCGGAGCGCACTTCATCGATGCGCCCTGCGACTTGCAGTTCCGAGGCGCCTTCGAGCAGGGCGAGGGTGTGAGCCGCGAGCTGCGTGCGCGCCTCGGTCGTGTCGATCTGGGCGATCCTCGCGGCGCGGGAGGAGAGCAGGGGGGCGAGCGCTCCCGAGATCAAGAGGCTGAGGGCGAGGACGAGTCCGCTCGCGGGGGAGACGAGCCCGATGCCGATGACGGTCCCGAGCGCCACGACGGCGGCGACGATCACGGGGAGGAAGGTCTTGACGACGAGGTCGCCGACGTCGTCAACGTCGCGGCCGGTGCGTGCGAGCAGATCGCCGCGCTTGATCGAGGTGAGGGTGTCGATCCGCTGCATCGAGAGGATCCGGTAGAGGTTCTGCCGGAGCGAGTCCATTCCTTCGAGGGCGACCCTGTGGCTCGCGAGTCGCTGGCAGTAGCGCAGCACCGCCCTCGACACCCCGAAGAGCCGGACGGACACGGCGGCGACGGTGAGGAAGAGGACCGGCGGGTGCTCGGAGGCCCGGGCGATGAGCCATGCGGCGGTCGCCGACAGGGCGATCGCGGCGCCGAGGGCGCCCGATCCGAGGAGCACGGAGAGGGCGAAGCCCTTCTTGTCGACCTCGAGCAGGGGGATGATGCGGCGGAGTGCTGCGCGTTCCGGATCGGTGAGGATCTTCATTCGTTCCTCCCGGCGTCGTCGAGGAGCATGGAGTCGTCGAGCAGCCCGGGCAGGTCGACGTCGAAGGAGTGCGGGCCGGCGGGGATCTCGCCGAGAATCGGGTACTCGAGGAGGTCCTCGGCGGTGGCGTGACGCGATTCGATCGTGATCGTGCGGTCCGCGAGTGCGATGAGGGCCGATCGGTGGGCGATGATGAGGACCGTCTTGCCCTGCGATTTGAGCGCATCGAGGGCGCGGGCGATGTCGTCCTGGCTGACGGCGTCGAGGTGGGCGGTGGGTTCGTCGAGGACGACGAGGGGGCTGTCGTCGACGAGGGCGCGCGTGAGGGCGAGCCGCTGGCGCTGTCCGACCGACAGGCCTGTTCCTCCGACGCCGATGCGCGCGTCCCATCCCAGTTCGAGGGAGGCGACGACCTGGTCGAAGCCGGTCTGCCGGGCGGCCGCCCGGAGCTCCTCGTCGAGGGCGGGGCGTGAGAAGTTCTCCAGGATGGTGCCGGGAATGATCGTGGGGCTCTGCGGCACCCATGAGATGCGGGACCACCAGTCGACGAGGTCGACTTCGGACAGATCGACGGGGGCGCCGCCGACGGGCGTCAGGAGGATCCGTCCGCGGGTGGGGGCGAGCAGACCGAGGATCGTGAGGACCGTCGTGGTCTTCCCCGCTCCGGAGCGCCCGACGAGGACGGTGATCGTTCCCGGTTCGATCGATGCGTCGAGGCAGGCCGGAGCCCAGGTCCCGCGCGCGGCGACGCTCAGGCCGTCGATCCTGATAGTGGTCGTCGACGGGTCGGGGGCCTTGAGGCCCTTCGCGTGCTTGGCGCGGGGGGAGTCGGGCCGGGGGAGCTCGATGATCGTGAATGCGGCATCGGCTGCGGCGACCCCGTTGGCGGAGGCGTGGAACTGGGCGCCGACTTGGCGCAGGGGCTCGAAGACCTCGGGGGCGAGCATGATGACGGCCAGTCCGGCCGCCAGGGAGATGTTGCCGTAGACGAGGCGCATGCCGACTTCGACGGCGACGAGGGCGACCGAGATCGTGGCGAGGAATTCGAGGACGGCGCCGGAGAGGAACGCCACGCGCAGAGTCGCCATCGTGGTCCGCGTGTTCTCCTTGCCGAGCTTCTCCAGGTGGGTGCGGGGACCGTCCTGACGGCCGAGGCCGCGCAGGGTGGGCAGGCCCGCCATGAGGTCGAGGAGCTGCGCGCCGAGCTGCTCCATCGCCTGGAGCTTCGCGGTGGACGACTCCTGGGTGAATCGGCCGATGAGGATCATGAAGATCGGGATCAGCGGGACGACGAGGGCTGCGATGAGTCCCGACCAGGGATCGAGGTAGAGCATCACCGCGAGGGCGAGCGGCGTCGCCGTGCAGGTGAGGACGAGCTGGGGGAGGAACTTGACGAAGTAGGGGCCGAGATCGTCGAGGCCGCGTGTGAGCAGGGTGGCGGTTTGCGCGCCGTGGAGTGCGCGCCAGCGGGGGCCGAGTTCCTCCGAGGCGGCGAGGACTTCTTCGCGCAGGTCGCGGATCGCGTGGTCGGCGCCGCGCTGCGCGACGGATTCGCGGGCGGCGGTGAGCAGGCCCCGGGCCAGGACGACGAGGGCGAGGACGCCGATGAGGGGAAGGACATCGCTCAGGGAGCGCCCGCCTTCGATCACCGGTGAAAGGGATGAGGAGATGAGGAGGGCTTGCGCGATGATGGCGAGGGCGATGAGGGTGCCCAGGGCGGCGGTCGCGAGAATCGCTCCTCTGGCTGAACGGGCGTAGGAGAGGAGTCGTGGGTCGAAGGGGCGCACCCGTCTATTGTGCCTCATCGCCTGTGCCTTAAGTCCCGCATGGGCCTGCTCCTTCATCGATTCCTCGTCCCGTGCTCGCGGCTCGAGCGCCCGCAACGGCGGGTGGCCCGGTGCGTGCGCACCGGGCCACCCGTTCCCTGTTCCGGAGGATCAGCCAGCGAGGAAGTTCTCGCCGAGGCGGATCTGCTTGGGCAGGAGGCCCGTGTTGTGGTCGACGTCGTTCACGGAGACGCGCTTGCGGAAGACCCAGTACGACCACGCCGTGTAGGCCAGGACGATCGGGACGAAGCAGAGCGCGACGACCGTCATGACGGTGAGGGTCGGCTGGGACGACGAGGCCTGCGCGATGGTGAGCGAGTAGGCCGGGTCGATCGACGACTTCATGACGTTCGGGGCCATCGCCGAGAAGATCCAGGAGACCGTACCGGCGATCGCGACGATCGAGAACACGAAGGAGAGGCCTTCGCGTCGCAGAGCCTTCTGGGAGAAGGCGGCCGAGGCGATGATCGCGAGGGCCGCGACCAGGAGCGGGATCCATGCGAGGACGTTCGTCGTGTAGGCGAACTGGCCCCACAGGAGGAAGGCCGCTGCGAGGACCGTCGCGAGGACCGTGAGCGGGGCGGCGAGGCCGTTTGCGCGCTCACGGACGTCGCCTTCGGTCTTGAGCGCGAGGAACTGCGCGCCGTGCGCGAGGCAGACCGCGAGGACCGTGAGGCCTCCGAGGATCGTGTACGGCGTGAGGAGGGAGAAGAAACCGCCGGTGAGCTGGTGGGCGGCGACGGCGAGGGAGCCCTCCGCCATGTCGGGGGCGATGACCTGTCCCGCCGCGTCGACGACCTCGATCTTCATGCCCTGGATGAAGTTCGCGAATGCGACGCCGAGGAGGATCGGGACGAGCCAGGCGCAGACCGAGTGGAGGACGTCCCAGGTGTTGCGCCACTTCTCAGTCGCGATCTTCGAGCGCCATTCGAATGCGGAGATGCGGATGATGAGCGCGAAGAGGATGAGGAAGAGGGCGAGGTACATGCCCGAGAACATCGTGGCGTACCACTCGGGGAAGGCGGCGAAGGTCGCGCCGCCGGCGGTGAGGAGCCAGACCTCGTTGCCGTCCCAGTGCGGGCCGATGGTGCGCACGGTCTGAGTGCGCTCTTCGTCGTTCTTCGCGACGATCTTGAGCAGGGCGCCGACGCCGAAGTCGAAGCCCTCGGTGACGAGGTAGGCCGTCCACAGGACGGCGATGAGAACGAACCAGAGGATCGACAGTGTCATGGGAGTCTCCTAGTTCTCAGTAGCCGAAGGCGAGGGCGCCGGCATCGCCGGAGTCCTTCTTGGCCGACGCGGAGTGGATTCCCTCTTGCGCGTAGCGCTTGAGGAGGAGGAACCAGATGACGCCGAGGACGGCGTAGAGGACGGTGAAACCGATGAGCGTGACGAGGACTTGCGCCGCCGGCACGGTGGTCGAGATGCCCGCATCGGTCATGAGGAGCACCGAGCCGACGGGATCGCCCGATTCGAGGCCCTGGAGGTTCGGGACGACCACCCACGGCTGACGGCCGATTTCGGTGAAGATCCAGCCGAAGGTGGCGGCGATGAAGGGGAGGGGGAGGTTGATGAGCGCGAAGACGCCGAGCGCCTTCGAGTCGGAGACCGCTCCCTTGCGGGTCGCCCACAGGCCCCATGCGGCGAGGAGGAAGGCGACCATGCCGAGTCCGATCATGAATCGGAAGGACCAGAAGGTCACCATCTGCGGGGGCCGGAAGTCGTACTGGGCGGCATCGCCGTACTTGGCCGTGAAGTCGGCGTTGGAGTTGAGGAGATCGACCATGCGCTTCTGGATGTCGGCGACGCCCTGAACCTCGGCGGTGAAGGAGTTGTGCGACATGAATGCCGCGACTCCGGGAACTTCGATGAACTTCGTGGGCTGCGCGCCGTCGTCTCCGAGGGGGCAGGAGCCGAATTGGGCGACGGTGAAGGCCGCGCCTTCGGTGTCGACGCAGACGCCCTCGGCGGCCGCCATCTTCATGGGCTGGAGCTCGACGAGCTCCTGACCCTGGAAGTGGCCGGTGGTCGCCGTGCCGATTCCGCCGATGAGGACGACGACGAGGCCGAATCGGGCGATCGGGCGCCAGACCCGCTTCGCCTGCTCGGCGCCCTCGTCGGTGCCGGAGCGCTGCGCGCGGACCATCCACCACAGGGCGATGCCGGCGACGAAGGTGCCGGCGACGAGCCACGAGGAGGTGATGACGTGCGTGTACTCCCAGGCGAGGACCGGGTTGGTGACGACTGCGAGGAAGCCGCCGACCCCGTCGAGTTCGGCCCGGCCCGTTTCGGGGTTGAAGGTCGCGCCGACGGGGTGCTGCATCCAGGAGTTGGCCCCGAGGATCCAGAGGGCGGAGATCGCGGTGCCGATGGCGGTGAGCCAGATGGTCGCGAGGTGCATGCCCTTGGAGAGGCGTCCCCAGCCGAAGATCCACAGTCCGAGGAAGGTGGATTCGAGGAAGAACGCGAGGAGGGCTTCGACGGCCAGGGGGGCGCCGAAGATGTCGCCGACGAAGCGCGAGTACTCGGACCAGTTCATGCCGAACTGGAATTCCTGCACGATGCCGGTGGCGATGCCGAGGGCGAAGTTGATGAGGAGGAGTTTGCCGAAGAAGCGGGTGGCCTGGAGCCAGTGCTCCTGGCCGGTCTTGTGCCATGCGGTCTGCATGATGGCGACCAGCAGCGAGAGGCCGATGGTCAACGGGACGAGGATGAAGTGGTAGACGGTCGTGATGCCGAACTGCCATCGTCCGATCATGACAGAGTCGAGCGCTGCTTGCGCGAGGGTCATGAGTGCTCGCCTTCCCTCAGAAGTGGTTGATGGTTGATCGCTTTCTGACGTTGGTCCTAGGACCATCGTCATATGCTCATGCTTCAGATTAGCGAGCTTGTTCGCGCTTTTGGGGTGCGAGCCGCGATTTTCGGCGTTTTATGACACAGTCATTCATTCCGCCATGAAATCGGGGCCCTCGGACCTTCGTCCCCTCCGTTTCAGAATGCGAACCTGTGACCGGCGCCGCCCGGGTCCGGCATCAACCATGTGCGACAATGGGGGCATCGGACGCCGTGAGCGCACCCTCGCGGCGAGTGCGATGTCGAGGACGCCTTGGCGCCGACATCGGCTCCGCAACTGCGAGCGGACCGTAAGGATTTCCGCCCCTCGCGGGCGAGTACGAGGGCGCGGCCCGGTGCGGGACCGCGACCGGATAATTGGAGAATCGTGACCACCGAGACCAACCAGTCGGCCCCTGAGACCCCCGCGGCTTCGCTGCTCTTCCAGGCGCCGGCGTTCCAGGCCCCCGTTTTCCAGGCGGCCCCGCCCGCCCCGGAGCCGGAGCCCGCAGTCGAAGAGGAATCGCCCAAACCCAAGCGTTCGCGTCGCAAGGCGAAGGAGAGCGCGCTCGAGTCGCCCGAGCCTCTTGCGCAGGAGGCGCCCGAGGCGGAGGCCCCGAAGCGCAAGCGCCGCACGCGCAAGAGCGCCGAGG
Organism: Schaalia hyovaginalis; assembly: GCF_014208035.1. Classification (NCBI taxonomy): domain Bacteria; kingdom Bacillati; phylum Actinomycetota; class Actinomycetes; order Actinomycetales; family Actinomycetaceae; genus Schaalia; species Schaalia hyovaginalis. The sequence continues at coordinate 1,223,811 of NZ_JACHMK010000001.1, forward strand.
TCAAGGAGGAGGCGCAGGCTCAGGATTCGGCCGATGAATCGAGCGTCGATTCCGATGCCTTAGGCGCGGCCGAGGCTGATCAGGGCGAGCGCGGCGAGGTCGAAGCCGAAGAAGGCGCCTCGACCAGGCGTCGTCGTCGGCGCCGGACCCGCCCCTCGCTCGCCGAGGAAGAGGGCGATCCGGCCGACCAGGTGACGGCCCTGAAGGGGTCGACGCGCCTGGAGGCCAAGAAGCAGCGCCGCAAGGAGGGCCGCCGCGAGGGCCGGCGCCGCCACGGCATCACCGAATCGGAGTTCCTCGCCCGCCGCGAGTCGGTCAAGCGCGAGATGGTCATCCGGGATCAGGACGGTCTCGACCAGATCGCGATCCTCGAGGACGGCCTGCTCGTCGAGCACTACGTTGCGCGTCGCACCCAGAAGTCGATGGTGGGCAACATCTACCTCGGCCGCGTCCAGAACGTCCTGCCGTCGATGGAGGCCGCCTTCGTCGACATCGGACGAGGGCGCAATGCGGTCCTGTACGCGGGCGAGGTGAACTGGGACGCGGTGGGCCTCGAGGGCAAGCCGCGCCGGATCGAGGCCGCGCTCAAGTCCGGCGATCCCGTCCTCGTCCAGGTGACGAAGGACCCGATCGGGCACAAGGGCGCGCGCCTGACCAGTCAGATCACCTTGGCCGGCCGCTACCTCGTCCTCATCCCGAACGGGTCGATGATGGGGATTTCGCGCAAGCTCCCCGACCGTGAGCGCACGCGCCTGAAGAAGATCCTCAAGGCCGTCGTTCCCGCGGGCTCCGGCGTCATCGTGCGCACCGCCGCCGAGGGGGCCAGCGAAGAGCAGATCCGTGATGATGTCGCGCGCCTGACGAAGCAGTGGGCGGACATCGAGGCGAAGCAGACGCAGACGAAGTCGGCGCCGGTCCTGCTGCGGGGCGAGCCGGAGCTCGCCGTGCGCGTGGTCCGCGACATCTTCAACGAGGACTTCTCCAAGCTCATCGTCGAGGGGCGCGAGACCTTCGGCACGGTGAAGGAGTACGTCGACGAGCTCTCGCCCGAGCTGTCCGATCGCGTCGAGCAGTGGGTGGGAACGGAGGACGCCTTCCACGCGCATCGGATCGATGAGCAGCTCGCGAAGGGCATGGACCGCAAGGTCTGGCTGCCCAGCGGCGGCACGCTCATCATCGACCGCACTGAGGCGATGACCGTCATCGACGTCAATACGGGCAAGTACATCGGCGCGGGCGGCACCCTCGAGGAGACGGTGACGAAGAACAATCTCGAGGCCGCCGAGGAGATCGTCCGTCAGCTGCGCCTTCGCGACATCGGAGGCATCATCATCGTCGACTTCGTCGACATGGTCCTCGAATCGAACCGCGATCTGGTGCTGCGCAGGCTCGTCGAGTGCCTCGGACGGGACCGGACGCGCCACCAGGTCACCGAGATCACGTCGCTCGGCCTGGTCCAGATGACCCGCAAGCGCGTCGGCGAAGGGCTGGTCGAGGCGTTCTCGACGACCTGCGAAGCCTGCGAGGGGCGCGGCTTCATCGTCCACGATCACCCCGTGGAGTCCTCGGGCGCCCATGATCACACCGGCGGCGCCTCCAAGCAGGCGAAGCGGAAGAAGCAGGCCGAGGCGCGTCGTCTTGACGACGACGTCGAGCATGAGAAGGCGAAGCAGGCCCTCTCGGCCATCGCGGCGGCGACCCGGAAATCCGAGGAGCATGCATCTGAGGATGCGGCACCACTCGAATCCGAGCCTCAGGCTTCGAAAGCCGATCAGGAGCGGCCGTCGGAGGCTCCGGAGGGCAGGGGCCCCCGGGCTCGCGACAAGAAGGAGAAGACCCGGACGGAGAATCCGGAGGCTGCGGCCGCGGTCGTCGAGGAGGCTCAGGAGGGTCCTCGTCGCGAAGAACCGGCTGCCCAGCCCCGTGAGGCCCGCCCGAGGCGCAGGCGCCGCGCGGTCGCGACCGGTGTCGTCGATCCCGGTGCGAAGGAAGCCGTGGCCGCTCTGGAGGCCGCCACTGCGAGGGCGGCGATCGAGGCCCCCGAGCCCGGTGCGCCGACCGAGAAGGCGCCTCGAGGGGCGAAGGGTGCTTCGGCCGGGGGTGAGACGGCCGCCTCCGAGGGAGGCGATCCGGCCGAGTCGACTGCGGCGCCGGCGAAGAAGCGCCGTCGCCGTGCGGTGACGAGCGAGTCGATGGAGCCGAAGGCGGCGCCCGCCGTCGAGATCGAGCTCCCGAAGAAGACCGTGCGGGTCGAGAGCGCTCCGCTTCGTTCGACTTCGGAGATCGATCTGCCCGAGGCCCACGCCCCGGTGAAGTCGGCGCCGAAGCGCCGTCGCAGGGTGGCGTCGACCGGAATCATCGACGCGGGCTGATCGGCGCCTTTCCCCTCGGCGTGTCCGGAACTCGCGGGGTGTGGAATCGCACAGTCGAATGGGTGCGATCCGCGCTCCTCCGGGTTGCCCGGACGCGCCGAAATCGGCTAAGTTTGATCGTCGGCGCACCGAGCGCCAGCGGGAGTCCGATTCCCCGCCCAAGAGTTGCGGCGGTCCGGTTCCCGGTCCGTTTTCGAGAAGAGATGAGCTCCAACGTGGTCTACGCGATCGTCAAGGCTGGCGGCCGGCAGGAAAAGGTGTCCGTCGGCGACGTCGTCGTCGTCGACAAGCTTGCCGAGGAAATCGGCTCCAGCATCGAACTTCAGCCTCTGATGCTGGTCGATGGCGATGCCATCACCGTTGACGCTGCCAAGCTGGACAAGGTCACCGTTAAGGCCGAGGTCGTCGACTCCGCCAAGGGGCCGAAGATCTCGATCATCAAGTACAAGAACAAGTCGGGCTACCGCAAGCGCCAGGGCCACCGTCAGAAGATGTCGGTCGTCAAGATCACCGAGATCGCCTGACCTGAGAATCATTCGAGCAGAAAGTAGTTTCTGATGGCACATAAGAAGGGCCTCGGCTCCTCCCGCAACGGCCGCGACTCGAACGCTCAGCGCCTCGGAGTGAAGCGCTACGGCGGCCAGCTCGTCAACGCCGGCGAGATCCTCGTCCGCCAGCGCGGCACCCACTTCCACCCGGGCGACGGCGTCGGCCGCGGCAAGGACGACACCCTGTTCGCGCTTCGCGCGGGCGCGGTCGAGTTCGGCGTCAGGCGCGATCGCAAGGTCGTCAACGTCGTCGAGCCGGTCTCTGCCTGAGACCGACCGCTCGTGGAGGGCGTCCGGCACTGTGCCGGACGCCCTTTTCCACATGATGAGGACGCGCGGCCTCGCAAGCGCACAGCTCGGCGGCGCGCAGGCCGCATCGCCTCGGCACCGAACACCCCCTTTTCGAGCATTCAGGAGACGACATGGCAGACTTCGTCGATCGCGTGACGATTCACGCCTCCGGCGGCAACGGCGGGAACGGCGTTGCCTCCATCAAGCGCGAGAAGTTCAAGCCGCTCGCCGGTCCTGACGGCGGTGACGGCGGCAACGGCGGTTCGGTGATCCTCGAGGTCGACCCTCAGACGACGACGCTGCTCACCTACCATCGTTCGCCTCACCAGCGCGCCCAGTCGGGCACGCCCGGCATGGGCGACTTCCGTCAGGGGAAGAACGGCCGGGACATCGTCCTGCCGGTTCCCGATGGCACCGTCGTGAAATCGACCTCGGGCGAGCTCCTGGCGGATCTGACGGGCGAGGGCGCGCGCTTCGTCGTCGCCGAGGGGGGCAAGGGCGGACTGGGCAATGCGGCGCTCGCCTCCAAGGCGCGCAAGGCCCCCGGTTTCGCGCTGCTCGGCGAGCCCGGTGAGGAGCGCGATGTCGTCCTCGAGCTGAAGTCGGTCGCGGATGTCGCGCTGGTGGGCTTCCCCTCGGCGGGCAAGTCCTCGATCATCGCGGCGATGTCCGCTGCGCGTCCGAAGATCGCCGACTACCCCTTCACGACCCTCATCCCCAACCTCGGGGTCGTTCAGGCGGGGCAGACCCGCTACACGATGGCCGACGTCCCCGGATTGATCCCGGGGGCATCCGCGGGCAAGGGCCTGGGCCTGGACTTCCTGCGCCATATCGAGCGCTGCGGCGTCGTCGTCCACGTCCTCGACACCGCGGCGTACGAGTCGGAGCGCGAGCCCGTCGCGGACTTGAAGACCATCGAGGCGGAGCTCGCCGCCTATCAGGGGGACCTGGGTGAGATCGAGGGTTACGTGCCCCTCATGGACCGCCCCCGCGTCATCGTCCTCAACAAGGTCGACGTGCCCGACGGGCGCGACCTCGCCGAGATCACGCGCCCGGAGCTGGAGGAGTTCGGCTGGCCGATCCATGAGGTGTCGGCCGTGACGCACGAGGGCCTGAAGGAGCTCTCCTTCACGCTCGCGCGCCTCGTCCTCGAGCATCGCGCGAGCCTTCCCGAGCGCGAGGCGGCGCGGCCGGTCATCCGCCCGAAGGCCGTGGGTTCTCGCGATGAGATCACGGTCCGTCAGACCCGCAAGGACGGCGAGGAGGTCTTCCAGGTCCGCGGTCACAAGCCGGAGCGCTGGGTGCTGCAGACCGACTTCACGAACGACGAGGCCATCGGCTACCTGGCCGACCGTCTCGCCGCCGCCGGAGTCGAGGACGCCCTCATCAAGGCGGGCGCCGTCGCGGGAGACACGGTCGTCATCGGCGACCTCGACGGCGGCATCGTCTTCGACTTCGAGCCGACGCTCACGACCGGCCCGGAGCTCCTGGGCCAGCGCGGGACGGACCTGCGCCTCGACCAGTCGAGCCGTCCGACCCGCAAGGAGAAGCGCGAGGTATACCACCAGGTCATGGATGCGAAGGCCGCGGCCCGTGAGGAGCTGTGGACCGAACGCCGCCAGGGCGTGTGGACGGACCCCGATGACGCGCCGAGGAGCGGGAAGTGAGCGATTCGGAACATCCCCGCCTCGACCGGGCGGGCAGGATCGTCATCAAGATCGGCTCCTCGTCGCTGACCAGGGACGACGGGGGCCTCGATCTCAACCGGATCGATTCTGTGGCGCGGCTGGTCGCGAAGTGGCGGACCGAGGGGAGGCAGACGGTCATCGTCTCCTCGGGCGCGGTGGCCGCGGGGCTCGATCCCCTCGGATTCGCCGGCCGGCCGCGCGATTTGGCGAGCGTTCAGGCGGCGGCCGCGATGGGGCAGGGGCTGCTCGTGGCCCGTTGGACTTCGGCCTTCCAGGCGCACCATCTCGATGTCGCGCAGCTGCTCCTGACGACCGAGGACGTGATGCGCCGGGATCATTACACGAACGTGCGGGCCTGTTTGGACAAGCTGCTCGGCCTGGGGGTCGTCCCGATCATCAATGAGAACGACGCGGTGACGACCCGTGAGCTCCGCTTCGGCGACAACGATCGTCTCGCCTCCTACGTCGCACAGATGGTGGTCGCGGACGCGCTGGTCCTGCTCACGGATGTCGACGGCCTGTATTCGGCGCCTCCGAGCCATCCCGGGGCCCGTCTCATCGACGAGGTCCGTTCGACGGATGAGCTGCACGCGGTGCTCGTCACGGGGGCGGGTTCGAAGATCGGTTCGGGCGGCATGGTGACGAAGGTGCAGGCCGCGACGATGGCGGCCTCATCGGGCATCGGGGTGGTGCTCACCTCTGCCGATCGTCTCGCGCAGGTTCTCGCGGGTGAGAAGGTCGGCACGTGGTTCGCGCCCTCCGCTGTGCGTCCGGCGTCGAGGCGCCTGTGGATCGCGCACGCGGCCCCCTCCCGAGGCGAGATCGTCGTCGACGAGGGCGCGGCCCTTGCGATCACGCGGGGGAAGAAGTCCCTGCTCGCCGCGGGCGTCGCGCGCGTGCTCGGGCACTTCGAGTCCGGCGACGTCGTGGAGATCGCGGGGCCGGCGGGGCTGCTCGCCCGGGGCATCGTCTCCTACGATTCGGACACGATCGCCGAGATGGCGGGCTCAACGGCCGAGGATCTGCGCTTGGCCGGTTGGGATCATCCCAAGCCGGTCGTGCATCGCGACGATCTCGCCCCGCTCCTCTGAGCGCCCTCCCTCCCGCCGAAGTCATCACCTTCAGCCGTCGAAAGCATCACCTTCGCTCGTCGAGGGGATCTCCCCGTGGCCGCTGAAAGCGAATGGGAGCGACGAGTGGCCGGACGATCCTCCGGCAGCGCGCCGCACCGGGGAACGGGCTCGCTCGCACGGCGCCCGCCCTCGTGTGCCATGATGGCCGAATGGACGATACTCCTGATATCTCCGGGCGCACCGACGCCGCGCGCCGGGCCGCTCGCGCCCTCGCCACTGCGAAGACCGCGGTGAAGAACGCCGCACTCGAAGCGATCGCCGTGGCGATCGTCGAACGCACCGAGGAGATCCTCGCCGCGAACGCCCGGGACCTCGAAAAAGGCCGGGAGAAGGGCATGCCGGAAGGACTGCTCGACCGCTTGGCGCTGGACGGATACCGGATCGCGGCGATCGCCGACGCCGTCCGCGAGGTGAAGGCGCTGCCGGATCCGGTCGGCGAGGTCATGCGCGGCATGACGAATGAGCTCGGTCTGCGCATCACTCAAGTGCGCGTCCCGATGGGTGTCATCGGCATGATCTACGAGGCGCGGCCCAATGTCACGATCGACGCGGCGGCCCTGGCCCTCAAGTCGGGCAACGCCGTGATCCTGCGCGGCGGCAGTGCGGCCGAGGGATCGAACCGAGCGATCATCTCAGTCATGCGGGATGCGCTCTCATCCGCGGGCCTCCCCGCGGACCTCGTGCAGACCGTGGACGACCTCGGCAGGCCCGGCGCGACCGCGATGATGAGGGCCCGGGGCGGCATCGATGTCCTCATCCCCAGGGGAGGGGCGGGGCTCATCTCCGCAGTGGTCCGAGAATCCATCGTCCCCGTGATCGAAACCGGCACGGGCAACTGCCACGTGTACGTCGATTCGGGTGCCGACCTCGAGGCCGCCGAGCGGATCATCATGAACGCCAAGACGCAGCGGGTCGGCGTGTGCAACGCGGCCGAGACGCTGCTCGTCCACCGCGATGAGGCCGAGCGCTTCCTCCCCGGCGCCCTCACGCGTCTTGCGACCGCGGGCGTGACCCTTCACCTCGACGAGACCAGTCTCGAGATCGCCCGAAGGGACGCCTCGATCGATGAGGCCATGATCGTGCCCGCAGTCGAGGAGGACTGGGCCGCGGAGTACCTGTCGATGGACCTGGCGGTCAGGGTCGTCGATTCGATCGACGAGGCGATCGAGCACATCCGGAGCTACTCCTCGGGGCACACCGAGGCGATCTGCACGCCTTCGCTCGCCTCCGCGAATCGTTTCAGGACGGAGCTGGACTCCGCGGCGATCGCGATCAACGCCTCGACGCGTTTCACCGATGGCGGCCAGCTCGGCCTGGGCGCGGAGATCGGGATCTCAACGCAGAAGCTCCACGCGCGCGGCCCGATGGGCCTGGCGGAACTGACCACGTCGACGTGGATCATCGAGGGCGAGGGGACGGTGCGCCCGTGACGGGGGCGAAGGGGGGTCTCACCCAGGATGAGGGCGTCACGACTTCCGCTGCGAAGGAGTTCTCCGCCGGCCGCCCTCGTCGATCGATCGGCATCATGGGCGGCACCTTCGATCCGATCCACCACGGTCACCTGGTCGCCGCTTCCGAGGTGATGGAGGCGTTCCATCTGGATCAGGTGATCTTCGTGCCGACGGCCATGCAGCCCTTCAAGGCGGGGCGGCGCGTCACCTCGGCGGAGCACCGCTACCTCATGACGGTCGTGGCCACGGCCTCGAATCCGCGCTTCACGGTGTCGCGCGTCGACATCGACAGGGGCGGCACGACCTACACGATCGACACGCTCACGGACCTGAGCGAGGAGTACCCGGAGGGCACGGACTTCTACTTCATCACGGGCGCGGACGCGCTCGCGCAGATCGTCCAGTGGAAGGATTCGGATCGGCTTTTCGAGATGGCGCATTTCATCGGCGTGACCCGCCCGGGCCACACGCTCGACGCCTCGGGCCTGCCGAGCGCCTCGGTGTCCCTGGTCGAGGTGCCCGCGATGGCGATCTCCTCGACGGATTGCCGTGCGCGCGTCGAGGCGGGCAAGCCGGTGTGGTATCTCGTACCCGACGGGGTCGTTCAATACATCAATAAGTATGATCTGTATAAGGAAGTGGACTGATCGGCCCCGGGCCGAGGAGGGGGAAGCGCCGCTGTGCCGGTGTTGACGAGTGATCTGGTGGATGTCGCGGCGAAGGCGGCGTTCGACAAGTTGGCGCAGAACCCGGTGCTCGTGAATGTGGCGGACAGGCTCGCGATCGCGGAGTCCTTCCTCATCGCCTCGGCGTCCTCCGAGCGCCAGGTGCGTTCGATCGGGGAGGAGATCCTCGACCGGGTGGCCGATGAGCTCGGCGTCGAACCGGATCATATCGAGGGGCGCACCGGCAACCGTTGGATCCTGCTCGATTACGGGGAACTCGTCGTCCACGTGCTTCTCGATGAGGAGCGCGACTTCTACCGTTTGGAGAACCTCTGGCCGGACGGGGCGGTCGTGCCCTTGGAGGATCCCGCGCTGAGCGATCCGGCGCGTGAGAGGGTCGGCGCATGAGCGGCGCGTTCGAGGGGGTGCGCGGCGCCTCGAAGATCGTCTTCGTTCGGCACGGGCAGACGGATTTCAATGTGCAGCGCCGTTTTCAGGGGATCATCGATCATCCCCTGAACGATCACGGGCGCGAGCAGGCGCGCAGGGCGGGCGAGGTGCTGGCCAGGCGCATCGCGTCGCCGAGCGCGCAGGTGGGGATGAATGTCGGTGCCGCCGCCTCGGGCGTCGCGCGGATCATCTGCTCCCCGTTATCGAGGGCGCATGAGACTGCTCGGATCCTCGCCGCCGCGCTCTGCGCCGAGGGCGTGAAGGCGGGTGAGCCGAGGGTCGATGAGCGACTCATCGAACGCTGCTACGGCCTTTTCGAGGGCCTCACGGTGGATGAGGCGATCGCGCGACACGAGGGCGAGGTCGCTCAATGGCGTGCGACGGGGGAGTCCGAGGCCGCCGGGGTGGAGGCCTCGGATCGTGTCGGGCGCAGGATCATGGATGCTGCGCTGGATGCGGCCGCGTCTGCGCCCGAGGGGTCGACGCTCGTCGTCGTGTCGCACGGCGCGGCGATCTCGCGCGGGCTTGTCACCTTCATGGGCTTGAATCCTCTGAGCTTCGATGCTCTGCGGGGCCTGGACAACTGCCATTGGTCGGAGCTGGCCTGTGTGGGCGGGGGAGGCTCGGGCGCGTCCGGGGCTCCGGCATGGCGTTTGACCTCGCACAATGTCGGCTATCGCGAGGACGTGCTCGGAGCGTGAGCGGGTGTGTCGTCGGACTCGGGGCGGTGAGGCGCGCCGAATCGAATGTGTGGTGACCAGCACAGACCTTCGATTTTACGAATCGGCATTGCGCCCGCTATGCTTAACGGGTCGCCGCAACGGGGACGATAAATGAAGACGGGGCTATGGCGCAGTTGGTAGCGCGCTTCCATGGCATGGAAGAGGTCAGGGGTTCGAATCCCCTTAGCTCCACAAGCGAACCGCGGATCCGGTGGGTCCGCGGTTCTTCGTTTCCGGGCGCGGCCGTGAGTCCGATTCGCGTATCCGGCTTGCCGCGTCGCTTCTGGTGCTCCTTTCGCGGGCCGGGATTCCCGTCGGCGAGAACCTCTTGACAGCCCGTTCCCGTCTGCCTACTCTCGTTTCATCCACTTAATTACCGACTGGTTAATAAGTGTGTTCGCCTCGGACGCGCCGCTCGTCGGATCGGCTCCATGATGCCGAGCGTGACCGCGGCCCGTCCGGCAATGACGACGATGACGACGAAGGAGCCCGATATGAACCCCTGATCTCCGGATTCCACCCTGACCCGAGCGTCTGCCGCGTTGGCGAGGACTACTACCTCGTGAGCTCGACCTTCGAATACCTCCCGGGCATCCCGATCTACCACTCGAGGGACATGGAGAACTTCGAACTCCTCACCCATGTCATTGTCCGCGACGGCCAGTCCGGCGTGAAGGGCGTGCCGACCGGCGGAGGCATCTGGGCGCCGACGATCCGCCATCATGACGGCCTCTTCTACCTCGTCGTCCCCGACATGATGGGGACGGGGCGCGGGAACGTCCTCTTCACGGCCGAGGATCCGGCGGGTTCCTGGTCGGACGGCGTCGTCATGGATGTGCTCGGCATCGATCCCGACATCGCCAGGGACGAGGAGGGCGCCTGCTACGTCACGATGTCCGGCTTCCTCCTCGATGAGGAGACGAACACTCCTGGTCCACCAGGGCATCACCCAGGTCGAGTTCGATCCGGCGACGGGCAAGGAGCTCACGAAGCAGAAGCGCCTGTGGTCGGGCACGGGCGGCATGTTCCCCGAGGCGCCGCACCTCTACCGGATCGGCGATTACTGGTATCTCATGATCGCCGAGGGCGGGACCGAGCGCGGGCACTCCGTGTCGATCGCGCGCGGTCCTCGCCCCGACGGGCCCTTCACGGGCGCTCCCCACAACCCTCTCGTGACGGCGAGGGGCACGGATCGTCCCGTCCAGAACTCCGGGCATGGCGACTTGGTCCAGCTCGGCGACGGATCGTGGGGGATGGTCCTCCTCGGCACGCGCCCGCGCTCGATGACCCGGGCCTTCGCCCCGATCGGTCGGGAGACCTTCTTCACTCCGGTGACCTGGGTCGATGGCTGGCCGCATGTTGAGCCGGTGAGGCTCGCCGAGCGCCGTCCGGCCGAGGACCTTGCGATCACCTTCCCGAGCGAGGCCCCCTCCTCGCTCCACTGATTCGACGGCGAGCTCATCTCCGTGCGGGCCTTCCCCTGGGAGATCGTCGATCTTGAGGCGAGGCCGGGCTTCGCCCGGATCGAAGGCGCCGGCGTCGGCATGGAGGATGCGCACTCGCGCTTCCTCGGCATGCGCGTACGCACCGAGGAGGTGGTCTTCACCGCCGCCCTCGACCTCTCCGAGGGCGTGGGCGGCATCTGCCTGCGTTACGAGGAGGGGGCGCGTCTGGAGATCGAGGTCGCGAGCGGGGTTGCGACTGCGACCATGACGATCCGCGGTCTCACCTAGTCGTGGAGCCGCGCCCTCATCTGCGAGGCCTCGTCCGTCGCGCTGCGCATCAGTGCCGAAGCCCCGCAAGCGGGCAAGGCCGTCATCGGCGCGTCATGCGATCGCCTCTTCGCGCAGATCCGCGAGGGCGGGGAGTGGGTGACGATCGGAGCGGTCGACGGCGCATTCCTCTCGAGTGACTTCACGGAGTCCTTCGCGGGGCGCGTGATCGGGGCTTACGCCCGATCTGGCAGGGTCGACGTCGAGCGCTTCAACTACCGAGGGCGGGACGTCGAGCGCTGAGCGCGCGGCGGGCTATGTGCTGAACGGCCCCGGGCCCCGCGCGGGGTCCGGGGCCGTGTCTCGTCATCGTTTGCAAGTAGTTAAGGATTCAACTAATCTGGGTGCCGGGCAGGAACTGCACTGCATCGACAACGAACAAAGGAACCCTCATGACCGACTTCCCCGCCCTCTCCGGCACCTGGGTGATCGACCCCGCCCACTCCTCCTTCAACTTCACCGCCCGCCACGCGATGGTCACCAAGGTCCGCGGCAGGTTCGCCGACATTGCCGGCGAGATCGTCATCGACGGCGAGAATCCGAACGCCTCCTCCGTCACCGCGACCGCTCAGGCCGCCTCCATCGACACCGGCAACGCCCAGCGCGACGGCCACCTCCGCACCGGCGACTTCCTCGAGGCCGAGACCTACCCCGAGCTCTCCTTCACCTCGACCGAGGTCGAGGTCGAGGGCGACGAGGTCACCGTCACCGGCGACCTCACCATCAAGGGCGTGACGAAGACCTTCACGGTCGAGCTCGACTGGGAGGGCCCCGCCAAGGACCACATGGGCAACGAGCGCCTCGGCTTCGAGGGCAAGTTCGAGATCAACCGCACCGACTTCGGCGTCAACTTCAACGCCGCGCTCGAGACCGGCGGCGTCCTCGTCTCCGAGAAGGTTGTCATCACCCTCGACGTCTCGGCCGTCCGCGCCTGATCGACGTGCCGCCCGGCGTGCGCGAGCGCTGAGCCGACACTAACCGCGCCCGATGCCCACACGGCATCGGGCGCCGCTCTTCTCTTCGGCCCGAGCCTTCGTCGATACGTGCGTCATCCGCCCTTGTCCCTGCGTGTGGGCGCGCCGGAGCATCGCGACCTCGGGTTTGGCGAGTGTTGTGACGCACGAATGGACAAGGCGTCATAGGCGCCCGCGGGCGGTGAACTCCGCGGCGATCTTCTCGCTTGAGGCGCCCTTCGCGACGAGAAGATGGAGAAGGAGGCGCGACTTGCGGGCGTCGAGCCACCCCGCGCCGATGAGGCCACGGCGAAGGAGGTCGACCTCCGACCCGGGATACCCGTAGGAGTTCCGCGTGGTTGTGCCCCCTCCGGTGCGCGAGGCGAAGACGACGGGGATCCCGGCGCGCACCGCCTCCTCGGCGGCATCAGCCATCGGGACGGGCACATGACCCGAGCCCATCGCCGACACGACGATGCCCCTCGGGCGGGTCGAGATCGCAGCGCGAAGGAGCTCCCCGTCATCGTCGAGCGCCGCCATAATGATCGGGATCCGCGGTTCGGACTTATCGGGCAGGGGGAGCGGGGCCATCCGATCAAGCGGACGGTAGGCGGAGACGACGCGGCCCTCGACGAACTTCGCGACCGGGCCCCAGGAGGCTGAACGGAATGCCGCGAGCGCATTCGCATCGACCTTCGTCACGAGCGATGCGAGATGGGCCTCATCATTGAGAACGGCGAGAACGCCTATCGCGCGCATCCGCTCATCGCTCGCAACGCGCACCGCTGCGAGGAGATTCCCCATGCCCTCAGCCCCCGCATCATCGCTCGCCCGCATCGCGCCCGTCACGACGAGCGGCTCGTCCCTCGACCACAGGAGATCGAGGAGGTAGGCGACCTCTTCGAGGGTGTCGGTTCCCTGGACGATAACGACGCCGCAGGCGCCCTCGTCCACCGAGGACTCGGCGAAACTCAAGACCTCAAGGACATGGGCGAGCCTGAGCTGTGGCGAACCGACACGCAGGAGCGTCCTCGATCGGATCTCGAGGTCGTCCGCCCACAGGGCGAGGGGCGCGGCGAGATCCTCGCCATTGATCGTCGGGGTCGCCGGACCGTCCGGATGAGCGGAGGACATGGAGATTGTCCCACCGGTCGTCCCGATCGCGACGATCCGCCTCATGATGTCCCCTTCTCCCGATGCTCGACGTCGATCATCCTACGAGTTAGGCCCGTGCGACACTGGAGCCGCCCACACCGTCAGACAAGGGGGACATGTGCTCGCTCGCTCGCTTCGCCTCATCGCCTCGCTCGCGCTCTTCGCGGCGGTCGTGAGGACCGCCTCACTCGGCGCGAGCGTCCTCCTCGAACTCCATCCGGCGACGATCCTCTGGCTCCTCGTCGCTGCGCTCATCGCGGTCCTCGTCCTCTTCGACGCGGCGCTGCACGGGAGCGGCGCGCCGAAGAGCGCCCCGAAGAGGTTCCGCCTCCTCCCCTCGATCATCGTCTCCGTCCTCGTCCTCGTCCTCGCGGGGGCGACCTGGTGGCTGCGCCCGATGCCCGCGACGGTCGAGGTCGCAACCGCCGAGGGCGTCTCGGTCGAGGAGACGTCGACCGAGATCGCCCTCAACGCCGACCGCGGTCTCACCCGCGGCTTCATCGTCCAGCCCGGAGCGAAGGTCGCCCCGGCCGCGTACGCACCGATCCTTTCCGAGCTCGCCTCCCGCTGCGAGTGCATGATCGTCCTCATCAAGCAGCCACTCCAAGTCGGTTTCCTCGCCGCTTCCGCACCCGAGGACATCATCGCCGCCCACCCGGAGGTGACGAACTGGGCGATCGGCGGCCACTCGCTCGGCGGGGTCGTCGCCTCGCGCAGCGCCCAGGAGGATGAACGGATCGACGAGCTCATCCTCTGGGCGTCCTACCCCTCCGAGGCGGTGACGCGCGAGGGCCTTCAGGTCGCCTCGATCTGGGGGAGCGAAGACGGGCTCGCCACGGGGGAGAAGCGAGAGGAGACGGCCGGACTCCTTCCGGCCGACGCAACCGTCACGGTCATCGAGGGCGGCATCCACTCCTTCTTCGGCGACTACGGGATCCAATCCGGAGACGGGAACGCGACGATTCCACGTGAGGCGGCGCAGGGCCAGATCGTCGAGGCGACCCTCGCCGCGCTCGCCGGCTGAGGGGAGGGTTGTTCAGCCGCGCGACCAGATGACGGCCCCGCCCTCGCTGATTTGGATGCGCGGATGCTCCCCGGCGAGGTCGACAAGGACCTCGAGCTCGTCGGTGGGGGAGGAGGCCCGGTAGCGGTAGCGCTCGTTTGTCAGCTCGATCGGGATCGTCCTCGCCCTCGTGAGCCAGGGGCGCGCTCGGCGCAGGGCGATGAGTTCGCGGTGGGCGGACAGGACTGCGGCAGCTTCGGGCCCGAGGGCCTCGTGAGCCAGGGGAAGGGCAGGCCGGATCGCGTCGTCACCGCCGGGGCGCTCCTCTTTGACTCCGGTCGCTGCGCGCTCGTCCCCGTAGTAGATCGAAGGCGTGCCTCCCACCGTCATGAGGATCGCGAGGGCGGCGACAGCCCCCTGCGGCCCGAGGGTTGACGCGATGCGCGTGACATCGTGATTGCCGATGAAGGTCTGCGGGACGAAACGCTCGAGGAACTCGTTGTGACGGCTCAAGGTCCAGTCGAGCTCGAAGAAGTTCGTCGACTGGAGGGAGGACCAGATCGACTTCCACAACTCGTACTGCGTGAGCGTCGAGAGGGTCCCCGCTTCGACGAGCGCCGGATAGTCGCCGTGGATGACCTCGCCGAGGATGTAGGCCTGGGGGAAGCGAGCGCGGACCCGCGAAAGGACCTCGTGCCAGAACGCCGGGTCGACCGAGTACGCCGCGTCGAGCCTCCAGCCGTCGATGCCGCGCGCGAGCCAGTGCGTCATGATGTCGGCGACGTAGGCGATCGTCTCGTCATGGGAGTGATCGAAGCGGACGAGATCATGGTGCCCTTCGAAGTACCACGGGTACGGGCCCGACCAGTCGATGTGCAAGAGTCGGCCGGCCCACGAGTCCGGGCCTTCGGCGAGGGCGCGGGCGAGGAGGGGGTGGCGGTCCCCGACGTGGGAGAAGACCCCGTCAAGGAGGAGGCGAAGGCCGCGCTCGCGGCAGGCGGTGATGAGTGCGCTGAAGTCCTCCTCGTCGCCGAGGCGCTCGTCGATCGTGAAGTAGTCGCTTGTGTCGTAGCCGTGGGTGCTCGACTGGAAGATCGGTCCGAGGAGGAGGCCGCTCGCGCCGATGTCGAGGGCGGTGTCGAGGGAATCGGTGAGTCGGCGGAGGCGGTGGCCGGGCGTGCGCTCGGAGCGAATGGGGGCGCCGCACGCGCCAAGGGTGTAGACATGCCACCAGATCGTGTCCTCGCAGGACTGCACGGCGCCTCCTAGTGAATCTCATTCAATAACTGCTGGTGACTCTAGTTCACTTCCGCTATGCTGGCAATATGTCGCGCACCGATCGCACCCCGAGACGGCGCCTCGACCCCGACGCCAGGCGCAGCGCCCTCCTCGCCGCGGCCACGGCGGCCTTCGCCGCACAGCCCTACGATGCCGTCACCCTCGCCGCCATCGCGAAGGACGCCGGAGCCTCCCCCGCACTCCTCTACCGCTACTTCGAGGGGAAAGACGCCCTCTACGCTGCCGTCCTCACCCAGACCTTCGACCGGCTCGCCGAGCGCCACGACGCCGAAATCGACGCCCTCGACGACAACACGCCCGCGCGCGACGCCGTCGCACGCCTCATCCACGTGTACCTCGACGCCGTCAAAGCAAACCCCACCGCACTCCTTGGGCCACGGCATTCCGGCGGCGCTGAACCCGCCGCAGCCGCCCACGTTCGTGCCCAGGCGCGCACGGCCGGCGTTGACCGCCTCGCCACCGTCCTCGCCCCCGCCACAAGCCGCAGGCACGACATCGCCATCCTCGGCGCCCTCGGCTTCATCGAAGCCGCAGCACTCACCTGGGTCGAGGACGGCTGCCCCGAATCCGACCGCTGGCCAATCGTCGAGGCCGCGCTCGGCGCCCTCGAAGGAGCCCTCGGAGACTGGGCGGCATGAGCGGATCCTCACACCGCCCCCACTCCCATTTGCCCGCCGCCGCCGGACGGTGTGAATGTGAAGAGATGAACGATGAGGACACTCCCGCCCCCAGCCGCGCCTTCGTGCCGCTCTCCACCCTCATGGCCTTCATCGCCGTCCTCACGATCTCGCCCTCAATGCGAGCCGGGGCGACCTCCCTGGGCCCCGTCCTCGACGCGATCGAAACGGCCTATGGGATCGGACAGATCGGCTCCGGGATCCTCTCGGCCCTCCCGTGCCTCGTCTTTGCCGCCGTCGGCGCGCCCGCCGTCCCCCTCGCCACGCGCTTCGGACTCACCCCGACACTCGTCGGCGGCATGCTCATCTCCACCATCGGACTCGCCCTCAGACCCTATGTAACGGGCTACGCCGCCTTCATCGCCCTCAGCGTCGCCGCACTCATCGGCCCCGCCCTCGCCAATGTCATCGTCCCCGCCTGGGTGAAGCTCCACAAGGCCGGACGAGCAGTCCTCCTCCTCAGCGTCTACGGGACGCTCCTGCCCCTCGGAGGCGCGGCCGGCTCCGCCCTCTCCGCCCCGATCGCCGGCGCGGACGGTGCACAATGGCGGACCGCCCTCGTCATCTGGGCACCCCTCGCCGCGCTCGCCGTCGCCGTGTGGGCGTGGGCCCAGCGTTTGACCGGACGTGACATCCCCCCGATCGCCGCGCCGCACGGCGGGACGCGCGCTTCGCTACTCCGCTCACCGACGGCGCTCGCCCTCATGACGATGTTCGGACTCCAATCCTTCAACGCCTACGTCCAATTCGGTCAGCTCCCCGTCATCCTCGCCTCCCTGGGAATCGAGCGCGCAACGGCCGGGGCAATGGTCGCCGCGATCAACCTGTGGGCGATGCTCGGCGGCCTCCTCATCCCCAAAGTCGTCGATACCTCGACGCACCTGCCCCTCATCGCCGGCTCCTTCGGCATCATCACCGCCTCGGGCTACCTCGGCCTCCTCCTCGCGCCGCTCGCCGCGCCCTGGCTGTGGATCTGTCTCCTCGCGATCGGCGGCTTCGCCTTCCCCCTCGGCATTGCCCTCATCCCCGCTCGCGCGCGAACGGCCGCGACGACCGCCCGCCTGTCAGGAATGGTCCAGCCCGGCGCCTACCTCCTCGCCGCCATCGGCCCGATCGCAGTCGGCATCCTCCTCGAATCGACCGGCTCGACGACCCATGTCCTCTGGCTCCTCATCGGCGTCGCGCTCCTCATGGGCGCGATCGGCGTGCGCGCCGCCCGACCCGGATACGTCGACGACGACATGGAGCGGGGCTGAGCACTACCGCCGCGATGGGGGCGCAGTGTCCTCACGTGCTGAGTGGCGCGTGTCCTACGCCTTCGATGCGGACGGCGCGGCCTTTGCCCCGTCGGCGTCGACCGCGATGGGCGGCCCGTGGGCGCCGGCCTGTAGGGGCCGTGGGGACCGAGATCGAGGAATCCTGCGCCGGCGGCTCGTCAGCTGTGTGCCGGCGTGCGCGACGAAGCAGGACGGCTTCACGCACGAGGTAGAGGGAAATCGCGAGGACCACCACGGTGAGGATGAGAGCCCACCAGGGGAAGTGAGGCAAGCCCGAGGCATTCCCGGCCTTGTCGAGGTCGGCGGCGGGAGTGGGGAGCACGCGTTCGCCCGTGACGAGGATTCGGTGAGTGTTGATCCCTAACGGGGTGCAGGTAATGAGGGTGACGAGATCGCGACCTTCCTCAACGAGGACCTCCTCGCTGGCGTCCGGCTCGACGACTTTCGTCGAAATGACCCGATAGGTGAGGACTTCTCCGAAGACTTCGATCGTGAAGGTGTCGCCGATGGTCACCTTGTCGAGATTCGTGAACATGGTCGCGCTCGCCATCCCTCGGTGAGCGCTGATGACCGAGCGGGTCGAGGTGCCGCCG
This sequence comes from Schaalia hyovaginalis, assembly GCF_014208035.1. NCBI lineage: Bacteria > Bacillati > Actinomycetota > Actinomycetes > Actinomycetales > Actinomycetaceae > Schaalia > Schaalia hyovaginalis. The sequence continues at coordinate 1,241,860 of NZ_JACHMK010000001.1, forward strand.
ACGGGCAGCGATGTGCCCTCGAGGTGTCCTGCGCCCTTGAGGAGCGTCTCATCGGATGTGCCGTGATAGACCGGCAGGTCAACATCGATTTTCTCAATGCGCAGGCGAGCCATGAAGCCGTCATCCCCGGCATTGAGTTCCTGCGCGTAGGGGGCGATCCTCTCGAGGTCGGTGCCCTGGGGGAAGGATCCGGTACCGGAGGGTATCCGCTCATTCTCCCCGAGGACAGCACCCGAGGCGAGGGCGGCGTTGTAGCGCCGGGCCATTGCGAGCTGCTCGTCCTTTGTCGGCTTCGCCCGGTCGACGCGATCCGTGTAGGTCGCGATGAGATGCGATTGGTCCCACTGGGCCTTCCAGCTTGCTGCGCTCGGATAGATGAGGAGTCCGGTCCCAAGGAGCAGGAGGACGGAAGCGACGAGCGCATTGAGGAAACGCTTCATGGATGCTCCTTCTCGCGGCACGTAGGCGAAAAATGGTGACGAGGGCACGGGGACGGATCGTGATGACGGACAAGCGGTGGTGGGCTCGCGCTCACCACCGCTTGTCCGGGCAGCGGCGTGACATCCCCCTCAGGGGATCCTCACACCGTCATGCGTGCTCTCAGGCGTCCTTGCGGCGCTTGTTCACGAGGATGAAACCGAGGGCCATTGCGAGGACCGCGATGCCACCGATGGTGAGGAGGACCTTGCCGTTCGCGCCGGTGAGGGGCAGCTTCGGACCGTGCTGCGGCGTGTTGACGAAGTTGTCAACCTTATCGAGCGTGTAGGCGCCCGGCTTGATGGTGACCTGCTTCGCAGTGCCATTGAGGGTGAATCCAGCAGGAGCCTGGGTCTCACGAAGGTACACGGTGCGCTCGGTGGCGCGATCGCCCTTGCCGATGTAGATGCCGGGGAAGTTGACCACACCATTGTCGTCCGAAGTGGCCTTCGCAAGAACGGTGGTGCAGGCCTCATCGGCGCAGATCTCGAAGACCGCGCCCGACAGGGGCTTTCCGGGGGTCTGCGCGTCAACCTTCGTGAACTGGTACTGCCCGTACTTCGGATCCTCCTTCGGAACAATCGGCGGAGTATCCGTGTTCGGGTCGAAGTCGATAAAGGGATCGTAGTCGCCATCGACCGGGAACGCGCCGTTCTTCACAACGCCGCCGTCGGGAAGGGCATTGAGGGTCGTCTTCAGCGTGAAGGTGACGACATCGCCGGCCTTGAGGGTGGAGAGAACCGAAGACGCAAGCTCAATACGGACATTCTTCGCCGGGGCGCTTCCGGGCTTCACCGTGAACTGAGAGGCATTGAGAGACTGACCGCCGACGGAAACGGTGGCAGAACCCTCAACGTAATCGAGGTAGCTCTGGAGGTAGTCGACGACGCCGAACTTCGAGGGAGCGTTCGCAGACACCTTGCTCGTAATGGTCCAGGGAATCTCATCGCCAATCGCCTTGAGATTGGTGTCGTCGGCTTCCTTCGTGCCGGGCGTGTTCACGTCATTCTTCGGGTAGACGTGGACGTTGGTGATCCACTTGCCATCGGCATTCGGATAGGGGACCGTGACGAAGAAGGGGGCGGCCTTCTTCGTGACCGGATTCGAGCCGGCGTCCGTCTCCTGGACGAGGTACACGCCGATCGGGAGGTCCGCGAAGGTCGCGATGCCCTGAGCGTTAGTGGTCTGCGAAGTGGAAGCGCCCTGGGTGTAGGTCGTGGATCCGCCAGAGATTGTCTTCGCCTGTTCGTTGAAGGTCAGCGACGTCACCTTCTCCCAGTCGGCGTTCTTCGTGAGATCCAGTCCAGTGACGGGGGTGACCGAGAAGGTCACGCCCTCGAGGGGCTTCGCCGCCGGTCCGGGGTTGAGCTCCGTGCCATCACCGGCTTTTGTCGCCGTAGGTGTGTTCTCGTACTTGTGGATGGTGAGCGAGCCCGGCGTCGTCGGCATATCGCCCTCCGCCGCGTAGGCAGCGCTCGTCAGTGACGTGCTGCCAAAGAGCAGCGCCACGACGAAGGCGAGAGCGAGCGCGAAGGCGCGCCTCACGCCCATGGATCGTTCGGCCATGAGATTTCCTTCCGTAGTGAAACTCGGTCCTGTGTCGATCATCCGAGTCGGTGTGCGTACCTGCGTCCAAGTGGGATGAGGAGGAGTGCGAGGCCCCCGAAGAGAACCCCCGCTCCTGCGATGAGGAAGGAATCGCGTCCGAGTCCTCCGGTCAGTGGCAGCGCAGGTGCTGTGCGCTGCTCGTTGAGGATCGCATCGGCACCTACAAGGGTGTAGGGCTCTTGCGAATCAAGAGTGATCTCGTGAGGAGTGGCATCCAGAATGTAGCCACTCGGTGCGGAGACCTCTTGAAGTGTGTAGGTGCCGACCGTGAGATTGGTGACCGTCACGACCCCTGCACGAGGATCGGTATCGGTCTGACCGGAGCAGCCGGCCGGATCGGTGGCGACGCAGTCCGCGAACTCGAGGACAGGGCCGGGCTGGCCGTCTCCAGCAGTGGGTCCACTAAGTGTCCATTTCGCCCCCGACAGGAGCGCGCCACTTCCGGGTGCGTCCGAGGTTTTCGCGCGCTTTTCGAAAGTGAGCGTCGCGCGAATGGGCTCATTCGTCAGTGTCGCCGTGACGTCCGTGCCGGAAATTGTGACGGCAAGGGGGGGCCTCGGCGCGGATGTAGCCGCTTGGTGCTGCAGTTTCTTCGATGAGGTAGCGACCATCCTTGAGTTCCGACCACACGACGAGGCCCGTGTCCGGGGTCGTCACGGTTCCGTCCGTACCTGCTGCAGGAGTCGCACCCGTGGTGATGAGCGTGTCGGTGCCGGCGTCGATCGTGCCGTTGCCATTGGTGTCGGCCCACAGGCGCACAGCGGCACCGGCCAGGGCGGACGCATCCTTGGCGTTGACCTTCGTGAGCGAGAGGGAATGCTGCGGCACATTGTTGGTGAAGGTGCACGACAGGTCCACTCCGAGCCAGGTGGACTGCGGGACGGTCACATCAATGCTTGCCGTGGTCTCCGTGACAGAGAGGTCGTCCTTCGAGGCCGAGAATACGATCGCGCCGTTTCCGTCGACGCATTGGAAACTCGGTGAGTAGCTGTTGAGGCCTTTCTCCCTGTTGATCGTCTCCGTGAATCGGAGTCTTTCTCCCGCAGTGACGGGAATCGGGCCCGCATAGGCTGATTGAACGCCGAGGTCAGTGCCCGCGGTCGTCGAAGAGTGGAGGAGTGCTCCGCTCGCCGAGAATACGGACAGAGTGAACTGATCGGTCGCGGACTGACGATTGACAATGTTCTTGTGCAGGGTTGCGCTCGGAACCCATGCCATCGACCCGGCCATGTCGACCACCTGCGTGTTGTAGAGCGAATACACGCACTGGGAGGTAGTTTCCGCAGGGGTGAAGGAACTGCCTGAGATTGGCTTGCCGGCATTGGCGGTGAGAGGATTCCACACCTGGTTGAAGTCCGTCGATGCCATGCACAGGCTTGGCGAGGTCGAGACGCTTCCAGTCGATCTGCGCGTGAGAACTGCGCTGTCGATCTTTCCGACTCTTGTTGCGGAATCTCCATTCGGGGACACTTGATGGATGTAGGACGAACCGTCGGAAAGATTCGAGGTGATGATCGTCCCATCGCTCAACGCGGCGAATCCGGTCGTCGCGCCGATGGTGTCGTATTTCTGTGCTGCAGTGTTGTAATCGCCAGTTTCCGGCAGCGTGATCGTCGGAAGCGAGAAGGAAGGGAGAAGACCCCCGGTCGCGCTCGCAAGATCCGATGAGCGAATAATGCTCATGCGCGCATAGTTGAAGGTGTTGACGACCGTCGCCGCAGAGGTGACAACGAGTGAGCCGTCGCGGGTGAAGGCGATATCACCGCTGGCTGCGTCTACGGTGTTTCCGTTAAAGATGATGGGATCAATCAGAGCCTTGCCCAGGTAGGTCGGTCCCGTTGAATCCATGTGGTAGATGTGCAGGTAAGCCGTCTTCGAGGCGTCCATGACGACCGAAGCGAAGTAGTACTTTCCATCGACGGGATTGACGGCGCCCATAGGAACCGCCTGAGCGCGACCACTGACTTCCGGCGGAACGGTCGTTTTGTCCAGGGAGAACTCTGCACCATATTTCGACCAGTAGCTCTCGCCCTGGCCGAGCCGGTAGACCTGATAGCGACCAACCTTCCCGACCTTCGTCGTGTCGTTGTTGATGCGCAGCATCGCGTAGTAGCTGCCGTCCTCGCTCGACGCGAGGGCGTTGTAGTTGATGCCGGGAATTTGGTACCAGTTCTTCGTATCGAGCGTGCTGCCGTGATCCGAGCGCACAGCCGGTACTGGGTTCGTGCTGACTGCCTTCTTTGTCGGCGCAGTGATGGTCGAGTTGATTGCCGGAAGATAGGGAAGCGCCGGAGCGATCTGTCCGTTGGCGTCGAAGTAGAGGATCTCACCGGTCGAGGTGAGGAAGATGAGCTGTCCGGACTGATCGGCGTTCAGGGTGGTGCTCGATGCGGCTGCCGGCGGGGCGTAGACCGTGGAGACGAGGACGAGGAGTGCGCTGATGAACGCTGCGCCCAGTGCCATCGCTTTTGTCCACACAGGTGTACCCACAGAGCCTCCCCGAGGTATTCGTTGACGGTGCTGCCGTTGCCGGCTGGTCCGGCCGTGTCCGACGCGATGATTATTTAAAAACATAGAAAACATAGAGCAGGATCGATTCCTTGGCAAGTTCAAGCGCTTTCCGTCACGTTTCGCGCCAGGTTAAAGAAGACCGCAGAATAGAGCCCAAAAGTCCCATCCTGCACAAACGTGCACAATCTGGAAGGTGTATCTGGTCTTCTGTTGCGCTCCCCGAGATTCTGGGACCATAGCGAGCGTTGAGAGCGTCGGGAGGCGTGTGGGCGGGGAAGTGGGCCGTCGAAGTGTGAAACGCGCCATGAATAACAAGTGGCGCACGCTCTCCGCAGGGGGTAGTCTTCCATATGCATCAACATCAATTGATGCGCAGGGTTGTTACTCGCAATGAGGCAAGACCTGGGAACACGCACACGCGTGGGCCCGGGTCTTTTTTGTTGCCCGAACCGCCCGCAGTCCTCATCAACAGCTTCGGCTCGCCATCGGGCCGGAAAGAAAGGATGGACAGGGATGTCCACCGACACGCAGATCGCTCAAGCGGTCCTCACCGGGATCGGCGGTCCGGGCAACATCACGAGCCTCACGCACTGCGCGACCCGACTCCGCTTCGAACTCGTCGACGCCTCGAAAGTCGACGCCGACGCCCTTGACGCCACCGAGGGCGTCCTCGGGGTCGTCCCCCAATCCGGCGACCGCTACCAGGTCGTCATCGGCGGCGGCGTCGCCGGCGTCTACGCCGCAATACACTCCCTTCCTGGCATGAGGCAGGCCGCAGTCCTCACCGACGCCGAGGTGAAAGCCCAAGCCCGCTCAAAGGCCCGCGGCAGGTTCGCCTGGCTCGACTCCTTCTTCGAATACCTCTCCGACTCCTTCCGCCCGATCCTCGGAGTGCTCCTCGGCGCCTCCCTCATCATCGCCTTCGCCGCCGTCCTCGACGCCCTTGAACTCGTCGACTTCCGCGCCGCCGACAAAGCCGCCTCCTGGGTCTTCGTCGACGCCCTGTGGCGCGCCGTCTTCTACTTCCTCCCGATCATGGTCGCCTACAACGCGGCGAAGAAACTCGAGATCGACCCCTGGCTCGGCGCGACCATCATGGGCGCGCTCCTCACGCCGGAATTCCTCTCCCTCTCGAACACCGAACGCTTCCCCGACCTCAGCTGTACGACGAACGAGCTCCTGGGAACCCAGGACTGCACGGCCCGCATCTTCGGCCTGCCGCTCCAGCTTAACGACTACGGCGGCAACGTCTTCGTCCCGCTCATCATGGTCGCCGTCCTCGCCCTCGTCTACAAGGGGCTCAAGCGGCTCATCCCCGAGAATCTCCAGATGGTCTTCGTCCCCTTCATCTCGATGGCCGTCATGACCCCCGTCACCGCCTTCCTCATCGGTCCGATGGGCGTGTGGCTCGGCAACGGCCTCGGCGTCGGCCTCGCGTGGATGAACGGCCACGCCCCCTTCGTCTTCGCGCTCATCATCCCGATGGTCTACCCCTTCCTCGTCCCGCTCGGACTCCACTGGCCGCTCAATGCGCTCATGCTCGTCAACATCCAGACCCTCGGCTACGACTTCATCCAGGGCCCCATGGGCGCATGGAACTTCGCCTGCTTCGGCGCGACCGCCGGCGTCCTCTTCCTCTCCATGCGCGACAGGGACGTCCAGATGCGCCAGACCGCGACCGGCGCCCTCGCGGCGGGCCTCCTCGGCGGCATCTCCGAGCCTTCGCTCTACGGCATCCACCTGCGCTTCAAGAGGATCTACCCGCTCATGCTCATCGGCTGCTTCGCGGGCGGCCTCGCTATCGCGATCCTCGGCCTGCCGAGCGGAGGCGTCACCACCGGCGCCTTCGCCTTCACCTCACTCCTCACGATTTCCGTCTTCGACCCGATGTGGGTGTACGCGATCGCGATCGGCGTCGCCTTCTTCACCGCCTTCGCCCTCGTCGCGATCTTCGACTACCGCACCGCCGAGCAGAAGGCCCCCGCCGCCGCGCTCAGCACGAGCGCCCCCGCGGCCGCAGCCGTCGCCGAGGACGAGGGCGGGGCCGGCGCACCCGAAGAGGCCGAGCCGCTCGAGCCGACCACCGCCCTCCTCGCCCCCGTGCCCGGACGGGTTATCTCGCTCGCCGAGTCCGGCGACAAGGTCTTCGCCTCGGGCGCCCTCGGCGCGGGTGTCGCCATCGTCCCGAGCTCGGGGACGATCGTCGCCCCCGTGAGCGGCGTACTCGCGACCGTCGCGAAGACCGGGCACGCCTTCGGGATCAAGACCGCCGACGGCGTCGAGATCCTCGTTCACGTCGGCATCGACACCGTCCAGATGGACGGCGACGGATTCGACGTCAAGGTCGTCAAGAAGCAGGAGGTCTTTGCCGGAGAGGTCCTCGTCGAGGTCGACCTCGCGAAGATCGAACAGGCCGGATACGCGACCACTACGCTGATGACAGTGACGAACACGAAGGCGATGCGGACCGTCACGCCCCTCGTCGGCTCCACCGTCGAGGCCTGTGACCCCGTCATCGACATCCAACGCTGACCGCCCCGCCGAAGCGCCCGGAAAGGAGGATCACGTCATGGAGCTGCTCCGCGTCTTCAACAACAACGTCGTGCTTGCGCGCCGCGGCGACGGCGTCGATGTGATCCTCACCGGGCGCGGCCTCGGATTCCAGGCCAAAGCCGGTGCGCCCGTCGACGAGTCGAAGATCGTCAAGGTCTTCGTCCCCGCCGACGGGCGCGACCCCGACCACATGGGTCAGCTCCTTGCGGACATCCCGCCCGAACACATCCAGATGGTCGTGGCCGCGATGCGCGAAGCCGGGATCCCCGACGCGCAGAGCCCGACACTCGTCCTCGCCCTCGCCGATCACCTCGGCTTCGCCCTCGCACGCGCGCGGGCCGGCCAGATCGTCGAGTACCCGCTCACAGGCGAGGTCGTCAACCTCTACCCGGATGAGTACGCGAAGGCGGACGCCCTTCGCAGGGCCCTCGGCGCCCGCGCGGACGTCGGCCTCCCCGAGGCCGAGACCACAGCCTTCACCCTCCATCTCGTCAACGCGGGCTTCGCGAGCGGCGACCTGTCCTGGACCTACACGATGACTGGCGTCATCCAGCAGATCCTCGAGATCGCCGAGACCGGGCTCGGCCTCGCCGTCGACCCCGCGTCGATCAGCGCCGGGCGCTTCATCACGCACCTGCGCTACCTCTTCGTGAGGATCCGGAGGGAGGATCAGCTCTGCGACCACACCCTCGCAGTCGTCCAGTCGATCGTCGACTCCTACCCCCGCGAGCACGACTGCGCGCGGACGATCGCCCGGCTCATCGAACTCCGCCTCGGCACCGCCTTGTCGGACGACGAGATCGCCTACCTGACGCTCCACCTGGCCCGACTGTCCGGGCCCGAGCACAGGACCTGAGACCGGCCCCTCAGGCTGAAGACTGAAACGGCGCCCCGACGTCCTTCCGGATCGTCGGGGCGCCGCCGTTCCTGCGTCCTGTGAGCGCCTCGCCGATCAGGCGTCGACGCCCTGCGCGGCGATCTGGCGGCGCGCCACGTCGATGCGTTCGCGCAGAATGCGGATGAGGGCCTGGGAGACCTGCGGGTGGGCGGCGATCCACTCCTCGCCCGCCGCGACCACGTCGACGCCCTGCGCATAGCCCGCGATGAGCGAGGGGAACATGAGGGTCACGAGGTCTTCGGCGATGTGGAAGGTGTAATCGGACCAGACGCGCTCGAGCGATTCGAAGTACTCGGGGACGAAGGCCGCGTAGGCCTCAGGAGCGGTGCGCGCCTGGGCCCAGAAGCCCGAGATCATCGCCCAACGGGTGTCGTTCGGGATCGACTGATCCGTCATGACCGCATCGAAGGTGGAGCGCCTGACCGACTCGTCCATGACGGCCGCGCGCGCCGCGGCGGCGTTCTGACGGCCGGTCATCGTCCCGTCCTCGGCCTCCAGAGCGGCGATCTCAGCCTCGCCGGCGACGCCGCCGCGGACGAGCGCGGTGAGCAGCGTCCACCGGCAGTCGAGGTCGAGATCGAGGCCGTCGAGGGTTTCCTCGCCCGTGTAGAGGCGGCGGATCGTCTCGAAGTGCTCGGGCGCTGAAGCGGAACGCGCTGCGGCGCGCACGAGCATCGTCTGGGCGTCGGAGCCGGAGGGGGCGGTGTGCGCGAGCAGGAGCAGGCGAGCGGCGACGTCGTTCAGCGCCCGGGCGCGGGCCGAGGGCGCGACGAAGGTGCGCACGGCCTCCTCGATGTGACGGATCGTGAGCTCCAGGAGCTGCATGTTCGACTCGACGGGGATCGCGGCCAGAGCGAGCTCCAGATAGTCGCGCGCGGTCATCTCGCCATCGCGGGTCATGTCCCACGCGGAGGCCATGACGACGCCGCGCGTGAGGGAATCGGTGAGCGAAGCGATGTTCCGGGTGGCGAAGGCCAGGGAATCGGCGTCCATTCGGATCTTCGCATAGGCGAGGTCGCCGTCGTTCACGAGGATGAGGTCCGAGCGGCGCAGGCCCCGGGCCGCTCGGACCGGCGTGCGCTCGCCGTCGACATCGAGCTCCTCGCGGAAGTCGAGCGACAGGGCGCCGGAGTCGTCGAGGGAGTAGCCGGCCACCGCCATGCGGTGCGGGCGCAGCGAGGAGCCCTCGGAGAAGGACTCCTGGAGGACGGCGAGTTCGGCGATGGCGCCGTCCTCGTCCACCGTGATCTCGGGGCGCAGCAGCGTGACCCCCGCTTCCTCGAGCCACACCTTCGACCAGGCCGTCAGGTCGCGGCCGGAGGCCTTCTCGAGCTCGCCGAGGAGATCGGCGAGCGTGGCATTCGCGTAGGAGTGGGCCGTGAGGTACTCGTGCAGGCCCGCGAAGAAGGCGTCGCGCCCCACGTAGGAGACGAGCTGGCGGAGGACGGACGCGCCCTTCGCATAGGTGATGCCGTCGAAGTTCACCTCGACGTCCGCGAGGTCGCGGATCTCAGCGGTGATCGGGTGGGTCGTGGGGAGCTGGTCCTGACGCAGGCCCCAGTCCTTGCGGAGCATGAACCCGGTCCAGGCGTCGACGAACTCGGTGCCCTCGGCGAGGGCCAGGTGGCTCATGAACTCGGCGAAGGACTCGTTGAGCCACAGGTCGTTCCACCACTTCATCGTCACGAGGTCGCCGAACCACATGTGGGCGAGCTCGTGGAGGATCGTGTTCGCGCGGGTCTCGAGCTGGGCCTCGGTCGGGCGGGTGCGGAACACGTAGGCGTCGCGGAAGGTCACGCAGCCCGCGTTCTCCATCGCGCCCGCGTTGTACTCGGGGACGAAGATCTGGTCGTACTTCGTAAAGGGGTAGGCGATGCCGTACTGCTTCTCGAAGAAGTCGAAGCCCTTGCGCGTCGTATCGATGATGCGCTCCGCGTCGAGGTGCTCGAGGAGCGAGGCGCGGCAGTACACGCCCAGGTCGATCGTCCTGCCGTCGGTCGAGACGAGGGAATCGGTCACGCCCTCGTAGGGGCCCGCGACGATCGCGGTGATGTAGGTCGACATGCGCTCGGTCTGCGCGAAACGGTAGATGAGCGCGTCACCCGCAGTCTCGGGCTCGGGCGTCGGCGCGTTCGAGAAGACCTTCCACCCCGCGGGGGCCGTCACGGTGAAGGTGAAGGTCGCCTTGAGGTCGGGCTGCTCGAAGGTCGTGTAGACGCGGCGGGCGTCGGGCACTTCGAACTGGGAGTAGCAGTAGTCCTTCCCGTCGGCCGGGTCGGTGAAGCGGTGCAGGCCCTCGCCCGTGTGCATGTACTGGCAGTCCGCATCGACCTCCAGCACGTTGCGCTCGGCCAGATCCGTCAGCGCGATGCGGTGGTCCCGGTGGATCCCGACCCCGAGCTCCTCGCCGTTGAGGCGGATCGAATGGACATTGGCCGACACGAGGTCGGCGAAGGTCGACGAGCCCGGCTCCGCGGTGAACTCGATGCGGGTCCGTGAGCGGAAGTCGGTGTCGCCGGTGGTGAGGTCCAGCTCGATGTCGTAGTGAAGGACCTCGACGATCTGAGAGCGGGAGGAGGCTTCTTCACGTGTGAGGTTGAGGCCGGGCATGGGGTACCTTTCACTGGCGGATGGGAGCATTCGCGGATAAGTGTCGAGCGCATTTTCGCATTCTGGCCGCTTTCGCGCACCTCGGCGGGTTTCCTCGGATCACCAGATCCGAACGCGCTCGCTTCGCGGCAGGAACATCCCGTCGCCTTCAACCGTGGAGTAGGCGGCGTGGAATGCGTCGATATTGCGCAGGATCTGGTTGCAGCGGAACTCGGCGGGGGAATGGGGGTCGACCGCGAGCATCTGGCGCGCGAACTCGGGCCGCGATGCGGTGCGCCAGGCCCTGGCCCATGCGGTGAAGAACCTTTCGGGGCCGGTCAGGCCGTCGATGACGGGAGCGGTTTCGGGAGTCAGGCCCATCCGCTCGAGGGCATTCGCCCAAGCGCTCCACGCGATCGTCAGGCCCGCGAGGTCGCCGATGTTCTCGCCGACCGTGAGCGCGCCGTTGACGGTCGGCGCGTCCTGGCCCGCCAGGTCCTTGGGCGTGAGGACGTCGTACTGCGCGATGAGGGCCGCGGTGAGCTCCTCGAAGCGTGCGCGATCGTCCTCGTCCCACCAGTTCTCCAGGTTGCCCGCAGCGTCGAAGCGCGATCCCTGATCGTCGAATCCGTGGCCGATCTCGTGGCCGATGACCGCGCCGATCGCCCCGAAGTTCACGGCGTCGTCGGCCTGCGGGTCGAAGAAGGGCGGTTGGAGGATCGCCGCGGGGAAGACGATCTCGTTGAGCGGGGGGTTGTAGTAGGCGTTGACCGTCTGCGGCGTCATGAGCCATTCCTCGCGGTCGACGGGTTCGTTCAAGCGGGAGAACTCGCGCTGCGTCTCGAAGGAGCGGGCCGCCGCGACGATGTCGACGAGGGTCTCGGCGCCGCTGAGGTCGAGGCCGGACATGTCGCGCCACTTCGGCGGGTAGCCGATCTTCGGGCGGAAGGTCGCGAGCTTGGCCAGAGCCTTGGCCTTGGTCTTCTCCCCCATCCACGCGCACTCGCGAATGGCGCGGTCGTAGGCGGCGAGGAGCTCCGTGACGAGGGCGTCCATGCGCTCCTTCGATTCGGGCGGGAAGTGGCGGGCCACCCAGACCCTGCCGAGGGATTCGCCCGCGAGGGATTCGATGAGTCCGAGGGCGCGCTTCCAGCGCGGGCGGAGCTGGCGGGTGCCCGACAGGGTGCGCCCGTAGAAGTCGAAGTTCTCCTCGACGAAGGGGGAGGAGAGCAGCGGGGCCCGCGCATCGAGGAGCGATGCCTTGAGGAACAGGGCGCGTTCGGCCTCGGGCGTGTCGGCCCAGATCGCGGCGGCCGCTGTGAGGAAGTCGGGCTGGTCGACGTTGACGAGGGCGGTGGGGGCGATGCTGAGCCCGGCGGAGGCGGCCCAGGCGTCCCAGTCAAATCCGGGCGCGAGTGCGACGAGTTCGGCCCATGCCATCTGGTTGTCGGAGAGCAGCGGGTCCCGGTTGGACACCGAGTCGCGGTGGTGGGAGGCGAAGCGGGTCTCCAAGGAGATGAGGGCGCGTGCGGCTCGCGCCGGATCCGGCGCGAGCCCGGCGAGTGCGAGGAGGCGTTCGATGTGGGCGGCGTAGGCCTCGCGGATGTCGGCGTAGTCGTCTTCGCGGTAGTAGGACTCGTCGGGCAGGCCGATGCCGGACTGGACGAAGGTGAGCATCCTGACGTCCGAATCGTGGGGGTGGGTGCCGACGTAGACGCCGAAGAAGGATCCCACGCCCTCGGCCATGAGGCGGCCGCTGAGCGCATCGAGTTCGCCGGTCCTGGCGGCGGAGTCGATGAGGCCGAAGGAGGGGCGCAGCGGGTCGAGCCCCTTGGCCTCGACCCCGGCCTCGTCCATGAAGGCCGTCCACAGGCTCGCGATGAGCGGGGCGTCCGCATCGTCGAGGGCGCCCGCGGCGGCGTCTTGGGCGATCTGGCGTCCGCGTTCCTCGGACAGGTCCCGCAGTGCGTGGAAGGCGCCGTCGATGGGCCGGTCGGCGGGGATCTCGTGTTCGCGGATCCATCGGCCGTTGACGGAGCGGTAGAAGTCGTCCTGGGGGCGGACGGAGGGGTCGGTGCTTGCGGGGTCGAGGACTCGGGCGCGGATCTCGTCGGTCATGGCGACCACTCTATAGAAGGGCGACCGAAGGGGCATTTTCGCAAGATGCGAGGGCTGCAATTCGGGTGAAAACGGGGGGATTCCGTTGGGTTTCGGGCCTTTCGGGTGCGAATGGGTAGGAGGGCTGCGGGAGCTGATGCACATATGTGCAACGCGCCTGAACAATACGATCAGAAGGCATCTCAGACGGCACTATTGGAGAGGCGAAGGGGCCGGCGCGGCCGTGCCCGACTTCAGACTCTCGAAGGGAACTAGGGTGAAGACGATCAACACCGACGTTGTCGTCATCGGCGGCGGCTCGACCGGCGCGGGCGTCGTCCGCGACGTCGCGATGCGCGGTTTCAGGGCCGTGCTCGTCGAACGATACGACATCGCGCAGGGGACATCGGGCCGCTTCCACGGGCTCCTCCACTCGGGCGGGCGCTACATCGCATCCGACCCGGAATCGGCCACCGAATGCGCCGAGGAGAACCTCATCGTCAAGAAGATCAACGCCAACGCCGTGGAGGACACCGGCGGGCTCTTCGTCGTGACCTCCCAGGACGACGAGGAGTACGCGGACAAGTTCCTCGAGCGCGCAGCCGCCGCCAAGGTGCCCGCGCAGGAGATCTCGGTCGCCGAGGCCCTCAAGCGCGAACCCCGGCTCGACCCCAAGCTCAAACGCGCCTTCGAAGTCCTCGACGGATCGGTCGACGGCTGGCAGATGGTCTGGGGCGCCATCCGCTCCGCGCAGGCCTACGGCGCGCAAGTGCTCACCTACCACAAGGTGACGAACATCGAGCGCGAGGGCGACGCCGTCTCCGCAGTGGTCGCGCACGATCTGCGCACGGGCGAGGACGTGCGCATCGAGTGCTCCTTCGTGCTCAACTGCGGCGGCCCCTGGGCCGGACAGATCGCCGCCCTGGCCGACTGCCACGGCGTCGACGTCGTTCCCGGCGCGGGCATCATGGTCGCGATGAACTTCCGTCTCACCCAGACGGTCCTCAACCGCTGCATATGGCCCGCCGATGGCGACATCATCGTGCCGGATCACCCGGTCTGCATCATCGGCACCACCGACCTCAAGGCCGACGACCCCGACAAGCTCGCCATTCCCGCCGACCAGGTCCAGCAGATGCTCGACGCCGGCGAAGCGATGATCCCCGGCTTCCGCAAGGCCCGCCCGCTCCACGCATGGGCGGGCGCGCGCCCCCTCGTCAAGGATTCGCGAGTCGCCGCCACCGACACCCGGCACATGGCCCGCGGCATGAGCGTCATCGACCACAAGTCGCGCGACGGCGTGGCGGGCCTGCTCACCATCGCCGGCGGCAAGCTCACGACCTACCGCCTCATGGCCGAGCGCATCGTCGACATCATGTGCGATGAAATGGGCGAGAAGCGCGAGTGCCGCACCGCCGGCGAAGCCGTTCCCGCAGCCTCCGATCACCGCCTCTACACGATCGGGCACCGCCTCGAATCCGTCGAGCACGACAACGCGGCCCCGAGCCACGACCAGATCATCTGCGAATGCGAACTCGTCACCCGCGCGATGCTCGAGACCACGATGGATCTTCTGCCCGGCGGGCAGCTCGACGACGTGCGCCGTCAGGTCCGACTCGGCATGGGCCCCTGCCAGGGCGGCTTCTGCTCGCAGCGCGCCACCGGCATCGCCCACGAGCGCGGCGACATCGACTCGGTGAAGGCCAACGAGCTCTTCCGGACCTTCTTGAAGAACCGCTGGATCGGCCTGTGGCCGATCGTCTACGGCAAGCAGCTGCGCCAGACCGCCCTCGACAACTGGATCCACGAGGGAGCGCTCGACGTCGAGCACCTCCCGAGCGAAGAACTCGACACCGTGAAGGAGGACGTCCGATGAGAGACGCGGTCGTCATCGGCGCGGGCCTCGCAGGCCTCGCCGCCACCCTCCGCCTCGCCCGCGGCGGAGCGAAGGTCACCCTCGTCACCAAGGGCCTCGGCGGACTCCAGCTCTCCCAGGGGACGATCGACGTGCTCGGGTACTCCGAAGCGCGCATCGAGGATCCGCTCAGGGCGATCAGCGAGCACGTCTCGACGCGGCCGACCCACCCCTACACGCACTTCACCCCCGAATTCGTCGGCGAAGCGGCAGCATGGCTCAAGGAGGTCCTCGGCCCCGAGCTTCTCCTCGGCGACCCGCACGCGAACGTGCTCCTCCCGACCGCCCTGGGCGCGCTCCGCCCCACCTGCCTCTACCAGCCGTCGATGGCGGCCGGCATCCCGCAGGCGGGGCGCTCCTACGCGATCGTCGGCCTGCGCCGCCTCAAGGACTTCTACCCGGCGCTCATCGCCGAGAACCTCTCGCGCCAGCCCGGCCCCGACGGCGAGCCCATCACGGCGCGCTCGATCATGGTCGACCTCGAGATCCGCAAGGACGAGGTCGACACCACCGGGACGAACCACGCGCGCGCCCTCGACGACCCCGCCATGCGCGCCGAGCTCGTCGCGACGATCAAACCGCACCTCAACGAGGGCGAGATCGTGGGCCTGCCCGCGGTCCTCGGCCTCAACGATCCGGGCGCCTGGAAGGACATCGCCGATCGGCTCGGACACGAGGTCTTCGAGATCGCGATGCAACCGCCCTCGATCCCCGGCATGCGCCTCAATCAGGCGCTCACCGCCCTCGTCAAGAAGGAGGCGCGCTTCATCCTCGGCTCCGCCGTCACCGGCGTGGAGGCCGAAGACGGGGCCGTGAGGGCCGTGACGATCTCGACCGCCGGGCGCCCGACGCGCATCGAAACGAAGAACGTCGTCCTCGCCGGCGGCGGCTTCGAATCCGGCGCGCTCGACATGGACTCCTACGGAACCCTCTCCGAAACCATCCTCGGACTCCCCGTCCTCGCGGCCGAGGGCCAGCTCCTCCACGGGGACTTCTGGGGGAGCGACCAGGCGGTCTTCCTCGCCGGCCTCGAAGTCGACGACGACATGCACCCCCTCGGCGCCGGGAAGGCGCCCGTCTACTCCAACGTCTACGCGGCCGGCGGGAACCTCGCCGGAGCGACCCGCTGGCGCGAGAAGTCGGGGGAGGGCATCGCCCTCGCCTCCGCTCTGCGCGCCGCCGACCAGATCCTCGGGAGCCTCAAATGACCATCGAAGCAGCGAACGTTCTCGGCCTCGCCGATGAGGACTTCGGCCTCCGCGCCACCCTCGACTCCTGCGTGAAGTGCACGATCTGCGAAACCCAGTGCCCGGTCATGAGGGTCACCGACCTCTTCCCCGGACCCAAGTACTCCGGCCCGCAGGCCGAGCGCTACCGCAAGGAGGGGCGCATCGTCGACTCCTCGATCGACTACTGCTCCTCCTGCGGCACCTGCACGCTCGTGTGCCCGCAGGGCGTCAAGGTCACCGAGATGATCCACCACGCCCGGACCGACATGAAGAAGGAGAAGGGCATCCCGCTGCGCGACCACCTCATCGGTCGCACGGGATTCATCGGCACCGTCATGACGCCCGTCGCGCCGATCGCGAACTGGGCACTCGATGTCAAGCCGATCCGCATCGCCATGGAGAAGGTCATCGGCGTGCACCGCTCGGCCCCCATGCCGCGCGCCGCCGGCAGGACCTTCGAGGGCTGGTTCAAGAAGCACACCCCGCTTCCCCAGGCCGGCACCAAGGGGCAGGTCATCTTCTTCCACGGATGCGCGGGCCAGTACTTCGAGGTCGAGACCTCGATCCACTCCGTGCAGGTCCTCGAGCACCTCGGCTACGAGGTCCTCGTCCCCCCGCACGGCTGCTGCGGCCTCGCCCTGCAGTCCAACGGCCTGTACGACGAATCGCGCAAGTACGTGTCGAAGCTGACCAACGACCTGCGCAAGGCCAATCGCGACGCCCCGATCATCTCGGCCTCCGGTTCCTGCGCGGGCATGCTCCGCCACGAGGCCCACGAGATCCTCGAGATGGATACGCCCGAGCTCGAGGACGTCGGCTCGCGCATGTGGGACATCTGCGAATTCCTCATGCACCTGCACGAGAAGGGCGAACTCGACCTGGACTTCCAGCGCATCGACGCGACGATCCCGTATCACGCGCCCTGCCAGCTCAAGTCCCAGGGCCTGGGCCTGCCCGCCGTCGAGCTCATGGAACTCATCCCGGGCATCACCGTCGAGGAGTCCAACCAGCCCTGCTGCGGCATCGCGGGGACCTACGGCATGAAGAAGGAGAAGTACGACATCGCCCAGGCCGTGGGCAAGCCCGTCTTCGACTTCATCAAGCAGGTGAACGTCGAACTCGCGGCCTGCGACACGGAGACCTGCCGCTGGCAGCTGCGCACCGCGACCGGCGCGAACGTGGTCCACCCGATCTGGCTGATCCACAGGGCCTACGGGCTCCACTGAGCCGCGGTCTCGCCGAAGCGCTTCGGCGCCGGAGGCGCATGAGAGCAGGGGCGCCGCCTCCCGTCGATTCGGGAAGCGGCGCCCCTGCTCGTCGCGTATCGGGCGGAGACGAGGCGGGGCCGGGCCTCGATTCGGTCTCGATAAGGCGAAGAGCTTCCGCGCCCTGAGCAGAAACGGAAGAATTGGGGCCACCGCTGAGCTCGAGGAGGAGCAATGACACCCCGGAAGTTCTCACGTGCCGCCGTTCTCGCTCTGCTGCTTGCCGTCGGAGCATCGGGATGCGCCGCCTCGGACGGTTTCCCGCCCGCGGAAACCGGATACGCGCGGCAGGGGATCGAGGCATCCCCGGATTCGGCCAAGTCGCAGGACGCATCACCGCTGGCCGCGACTGATGAGGCCTCGCCCGCTAAGGCCTCGCCCGCAGTCGCCCCGGTCGTCATCGTCACCGGACAGCTCGACATCGATGTCAAGGATCCCCGCTCGGCGCTCGAAGCTGCCTCCGGCATCGTGACCGGCGCCGGAGGCAGCGTCGCGACCACCGAGTTCTCCGCCTATGCGGATGCGCCCACGGCGTATGCGACCCTGAAGATCCCCGCCGACGCCTTCGACCGCGTCCTCGACGAGATCAAGAAACTCGGCGATGTCACGACGGAATCGACCTCGTCCACCGATGTCGGTGCGGAAGTCGCCGACCTCGATGCCAGGGCGAGCGCCCTCGAGACCTCGATCGCACGGCTGAGCGAACTGATGAAAACGGCCCAGCACACTGCGGATCTCCTGGAGGCAGAACGTGAGCTCACCAGCCGTCAGGCCGAGCTCGACGGCCTCAACGCCCAGCGCGCCTGGTACGCGGATCGAGTCGCCTTCTCCACGCTCGACCTCCGCTTCCGTTCCACCTCCGCGCTCCCCTCGGTGACGGAATCCATCTGGGAGCGCTCGTGGAACACCTTCCTCGACGGGATCGACGTCATCGCCTTCATCCTCATCATGATCCTGCCCTGGCTGCTCCTTCTCGTCCCCCTCGGCGTCCTCATTTGGTTCCTCACGCGGAGGATACGCAAGAGGCGGGCCGAGAAGCGGGCTGCGGCGCACGCGCATACCCTGGAGGTGCACGAAGCGCCCGAGAGCGCAGACCCGACAGGAGATCAACCATGACTGAAGTCATTCGCCGCGCCGTCGTCACCGGGGCCTCCACAGGGATCGGGGAGGCGACGGTCCGTGCGCTCCGCGCGATCGGCTGGGACGTCATCGCCGTCGCCCGGCGCGAGGATCGCCTCAAGGCCCTCGCCGAGGAGACCGGATGCGGCTACGTCGCGGCCGACCTCAGCGACGGGCGCGCGGTGGAGGACATGGCCCGCGAGGTGCTCGAAGAAGGCCCGGTCGATGCGCTCGTGAACAACGCGGGCGGCGCCCTCGGGGTCGACAGGGTCGCCGATGCCGACCCGGCCCGCTGGATCGCCATGTACGAGCGCAATGCGATGACGGCGCTCCTGACCTCGCGCGCCTTCCTGCCGGGCATGCGTGAGCGCGGCGGGGACATCGTCTTCCTCACCTCGACCGCCGCTCATGACACCTACCCGGGCGGCGGGGGCTACGTCGCAGCGAAGCACGCCGAGCGGATCATCGCGAACACCTTGCGCCTCGAGCTCGTCGGAGAGCCGGTGCGCATCATCGAGATCGCCCCCGGGATGGTGAAGACCCCGGAGTTCTCACTCAACCGCCTCGGCTCCGAGGAGGCCGCCGCAAAGGTGTACGAGGGCGTGGCGGACCCCCTTGTCGCGCAGGACATCGCGGACGCCATCGTCTGGACGCTGACGAGGCCCGCGCACGTCAACATCGACTCGATGATCGTCCGGCCGCTCGCCCAGGCCTCGAACACCCTGGTCGCTCGGAAGGCCTGAACCGCGCCGACCGGGAGGGCCTAGTCCACGTTCGGGCGGCGCCGCTGCGCCTTGAGTTCGGCGCGCATCCGCTTGGCCGCGAGTCGGCGCAGTCTCGACGCGCGCGTCGGCCTCGTCGCGCGTCTGGGGGTCTCGGGGGCGAGGGCCGTGCGGAGCAGGGCGGCGAGGCGTTCGCGCGCCGCCTTCCGGTTCGCGAACTGCGAGCGGTGCTCGGAGGCGCTGACGACGAGGAGCGTGCCGCTCAGCCGCCCGGCGAGGTTGTTCAGCGCGCGCTCGCGCAGGCGATCATCGAGGGCGGAGCTCGCCGCCACGTCGAAAGCGAGTTGCACGCGCGAATCCGAGGTGTTGACCCCCTGGCCGCCGGGCCCCGAGGAGTGCGAGAAGCGTTCGACGAGTTCGGTCGCGGGCACGACGAGACCCTTCGGGATGCCCGGCCCCGGCTCGATCCTCAACTCGTCCATAGGAGCAGTGTGCGCCGGATCGGGTGCGGACCTCAATCGGCAGGACCGCATCCCGAACCGGCGCCCCGGCCTCGGCGATCAGAGACGATCGGCGACCTGTTCCATGTCCTTGTCGCCCCGCCCCGACAGATTGACCAGGAGGAGGGGCTGGTCGTCGGCGGGCACTCCCCTCGCCGCGTTCTCCCGCGCGATCTTCAGGGCGTGCGCGAGGGCGTGCGAGGACTCCATCGCGGGGATGATCCCCTCGCTGCGCGACAGGAGCGCGAAGGCCTCGAGCGCCTCCTCATCCGTGATGCCGACATAGGAGACGCGGCCCGATTCGGCGAGCATCGCGTGCTCGGGGCCGACCGAGGGGTAGTCGAGACCCGCGGAGATCGAGTGCGAGGGGAGGACTTCGCCCTCGTCGGAGAGCATGACGAAGGAGCGCATCCCGTGGAGGGAGCCGATGCGGCCCGCGCAGATCGGCGCGCCGTGCTCATCCGTGTCCAGCCCCCTGCCCGCCGGTTCGACGCCGATGAGCCCGGCCTCGGGATCATCGAGATAGTGGGCGAAGGCGCCGATCGCGTTCGAGCCTCCGCCGACGGCCGCGATGACTGCGTCGGGCAGGCGGCCGTAGCGCTCGAGCATCTGCGCGCGCGACTCGAGGGAGATCACCGACTGGAATTCACGGACGATCGTGGGGAAGGGGTGGGGCCCGGTCGCCGAGCCGAGGAGGTAGAAGGTGTCCTCAAGACGCGTGCACCATTCCTCGAGCGCTTCGTCGATCGCGTCCTTGAGGCCGGCCGAGCCGCGCGTCACGGGGACGACGCTCGCGCCCATGAGCTCCATGCGCTCGACGTTGGGCTTCTGCCGGGCGACGTCGTGGGCGCCCATGTAGATCGTGCACTCCATGCCCATGAGGGCGGCGACCATCGCGGTCGCAGTGCCGTGCTGTCCGGCCCCGGTCTCGGCGATGAGGCGCTTCTTGCCCATGCGCTTGGCGAGGAGCGCCTGCCCGAGGACGTTATTGCCCTTGTGCGCACCGCCGTGGGCGAGGTCCTCGCGCTTGAGGATGATGCGCGCCCCGCCCTCGACGGGGAGGTTGCGGCATTCGTAGATCGGGGTTTCGCGACCGAGATAGGTCCGGCGCAAGAAATCGAGCTCCTCGTGGAACGCGGGGTCGTTCATCGCCTCCGCGTAGGCGGCCTCGAGCTCGTCGAGGGCGGGGAAGAGCATTTCGGGCACTTCCTGGCCGCCGAAGCGCCCGAAGTAGGCGGGGAGGATCGTGTCGCGGACGGGCGCCTCGGGCAGGCCGTCGATCTGGCCGGTGGGAAGGCGGTTCGCGGTCGGGGCGGCCCCTGCGGGCTCGGTGCGGGGGGAGAGGGGTTCGGCGGTCATCGGGTTCCTCCTGGTCGGGGTCGAGGCGGGCCCGGATGCGCGAACAGCCCGCCATCATCGGCGAGCTGAATTTCGGGTACGACGTCGAAGGGGCTCGCCTAGAAGGAGAGCCACCACCACGAGCGGGCGTTGAACGACGTCATGGCAGCGAGAATAGAACGTCTGAAGCGATTCGCGCTACGGGCATCCGAATGATGGGCGCGAGCATGACGCGGAGGCGGCCCGCCGAGGGATTCAGGGGCGGGGGATCCAAGGGGAAACGGAGGGATAATCGAAATATGGCTGTTCCAGCACCTCGCAATCAGCATCGCCCGGATTCCTCAGACCTCATGATCGAGCGGATCGGACGTCGTCCCATCCTTCAGGTGATCCTCGGCCTCGTCGTCTTCATCGTCGCGGAGGGCCTCGGCGCCCTCCTCGCTCAGGTGATCGGCGGCGATACCGGAACGGGAGTCGGAGGGGTGATCGGCGCCCTCCTCGCCCTCGGCGGCTATCTGCTCCTCATGCGCTTCATCGCCGAGCGAAGTCCGTTGGAATTCGCCCGCCGAGGGGCCCTTTGCGAACTCGGCGCAGGAGTCCTCATCGGAACGGCCCTCATGTGCGCGGTCGTCGGCGCCGCCGCGCTCGCGGGCGCATACCGGGTGGTCGGCTTCAACGCCCAGGCCGCCCTTTTCAGTTTCGCCGGGCTGTCGATCATGGCCGGCGTCGCCGAGGAGATCCTCTTCCGCGGCTTGCTGCTCCGCATCCTCGAGCATCGGATCGGAACATGGTGGGCCCTCGGCCTGACTTCAGTGCTGTTCGGAGGCGTCCACCTCATCAACCCCGAGGCGACGCTCATGGGCGCCGTCGCGATCGCACTCGAAGCGGGCCTGCTCCTCGGAGCGTGTTTCATCCTGACGAGGCGTCTGTGGCTCGTCATCGGCGTCCATGCGGCTTGGAACTTCGTTCAGGGCGGGATCTTCTCCTCCGACGTCTCCGGGACGGGCTCGGGCGACACCGGCCTCCTCTCCGCCTCCATCGAAGGGCCGGCCGCGCTCACGGGCGGGGACATGGGCTTCGAAGGATCCCTCAGTGCGGTCGTCGTCTGCCTGGCGTGCGCGATCATCCTCCTCCTGCTCGCCAGACGGCGCGGGCTCATCCTCCCCGGAATGAAGAGCCGGAGCTCCTGACGCGCCGCGGGATCAGCGGTCGGGACAGCGCGGGACGGAGAGCAGGTGCTCTCCGTCCCGCGGCGCGCCAGGCGAGTGGAGCCTGGAAAGGATCGGACTCAGTCGCGCCTCCTGCGCGAGGTGAAGGTGAAGACGCCGCCTGCGAGGGACGCGAGGACGATCGCCGGAATGATCGAGGCGCTCATCCCGGTTTTCGCCAGCACCCGCTGAGGTTCAGGCGCCGAGGGGGTCGGCTCTTCAGGCTTCGGGGGTGTGGGGTCTTCGGGTTCCGAGGGCGTGGGCTCCTCCGGCTTCACGGGGAAGGTATTCGTCGCGACGATCGAGACCACCGAGTCGACGCCCTTGTTCATCCGGATCCGAACACCCCGGTCGATCGGCTCGGATACGGCGCCCTCGACCGTGAACGCGACCGACGCGCCCTCGGCGAGATCCTTCTCGCGAATATCGCACACGGCCGCCGAGTGGGTCGTCACCGCCCGCGTTCTCGAACCCGCGGTGACCGCATCGAGATCCACGAAGTCCCCGCCGCGGCACGTGTACTCGAAGGCGTACTCCGTTGAGGCGGCCGGAGCATCCCCCTCGGTCTTCTTGAGGATCGAGAAGGTCGCCTGGTGCCCCGATCCCTCGCCGCCCGCAGTGGGAATCCGAATGATCCCCTCGACCTCGCGCGACTCGCCCTTCGGGCCGCCCGTGATCGTCGCGCGATTGACGATCGAGGACAGTTCCTTGACAGCCGGAGTCGTCGTACCGTCGAAGGAGAGCATGAGCGACTCGCCGCCGGCCACATACCGGCCGTCGGACAGCGGATGGAAGGTCACGGTGAAGCCGCCGCGACCATCCTCGGCGCATGTCCAACGCTCGCGCGCGATCTCTTGATCGTTGAGCACACCGGGCTGCGGGGTCCGGTTGTAGACCCGCATGTTCGCGCAGGACAGGACGAAGCCGATCCCGCCCTCGTCCGTGATGGAAAGCGGAGCGTAGATGTCGGAGCTCGCGGTTTCGACGAAGATCGACCAGCGGACGCCGTTCGGCTCATCGAGGATGCCGGTCTTCCCGTCCGCCTGCTCCGCGCCCCCGGCTCCCTCGGCGAGGTACTCGCCCCTGAGGGTCCCGCTGCCCCTGCATCCG
This sequence comes from Schaalia hyovaginalis, assembly GCF_014208035.1. Classification (NCBI taxonomy): domain Bacteria; kingdom Bacillati; phylum Actinomycetota; class Actinomycetes; order Actinomycetales; family Actinomycetaceae; genus Schaalia; species Schaalia hyovaginalis. The sequence goes on from NZ_JACHMK010000001.1 coordinate 1,264,999, forward strand.
GTGAAGGACAAGTCGTAATTCCCGCCCGAAGGGCTCACGACAGCGCGATCCCACTTCACCGAGAAGTAGGCGCTGCCTGAAATGTGCCCGTGATTCGCCGCGTAATCCGACAGCTTGAAAGTCGCGGTCTTCCCGGCCCACGTGCCCGTCGCGACGAGCTCCCCCCGGTCGTTCTTGAGATCGATCGGAGTGGACAGGGCCGAGACGAGTTCGTCGGGGAGCCTCACCGTGAAGGAATCGCCGGGAGTCGCATTGAGATCGACCTGCCACTGGAAGCCCACCGTGGCCAGGCCGTCAGCACCGGAGCGGAACACCCCGCCCGACAGGTCGCCGTCACGGAAGGAGAACCCCGAAGTCTGCGCGACGCAGGTCGACGCCGCCAGCGCGCGATCGACGGAGAGGAACGGAAAAGCGATGAGGGTCAGGGCGAACGCCGTGGCGAGCGCGCAAGCGGCGGTCACGAACCGCCGTGTGCAGTGGAGCATGGTGTTCCAATCGGAAGACGGAAAAAGAACTCCACCATTCTTCGAGGCGCTTCCCCCCGAAGTCGCATTCAGCGGCGATCATGAAAGCGCCACGGCGCAAAAGTGACACCCGTTTCGTGAGAAGTCTGACAGGCGAAGGACTAAAGGAGTCGCGAGCGTCACACTCCGGGGGCCTGGGGAGACGGGCTCTGGGGCGAATCGAAAGCGGCGAACCACTGAGAGCGCGCGACCTGAATCCCGAGTTGGAAACGCCCGGACGCGCCGAAGGTGTCGCAGAGCCGCTGGACGCGAAGGGCCACCGTCCTGGTCGATGCCCTGAGCTGACGGGCCGTCGCCTCATCCGTTAGTCCGGCGGCGAGGAGGGCGAGGAGCTCGACGGCGTCCCCGGTCGGTTCTTCGGGCACGGGGGGTCGATCCCACGATTGGGACCGGAATCGCCTGATCCCAGGAGCGCTCGAACAGTCTCAGCGACAGCGCGATCATCGCCGGATCCCGCATCACGCACATCCTCATCCGATGATCGGGGTCCTCGATCATGACGAGGACGAGCTCCTCGTCGCTGATGATCATCCGGAAGGGCAGATGCGAGGTCACGCGGGCGTGTTCCCCCATCGCCATCGATTCGCGCATGACGGTGAGCAGTTGAGGGTGGCGCAGGACCGTCGGATCCTAAACGACGTTGTAGACGACGCCCCGCGACAGGGACTCCGACTGGCCGACCGCCTGAACATGGGTCTCCGGGTCATGAAGGTGGGGGCTGCGCTCGAATGCCCGGACCTGCGTGCGCGCCTGGGAGATGGCCTCGGAGTAGAGGTTCCGCATTGCCTCGATATCGGTCGTCACCTCGACGAAGGCGACCGATACCTCCTTCTGCGACATCAGGGCGCGGGCCGATTCCTCGGTGCTCCTCGCGGCCTTGGCGAGCATCCGCGAATGGTCGAGGAGGACGCGTCCGAGCGATGCTGCGACATCCGGGCTGAGCGCTCCCGAAGAAGGGGTCATGGATTCCATCGTGAGCGGCATGGTAGCCGCAGACACATCCTTTTTGTGCGATTCGTCACTTCGGGTGGGGTTTCGGCGGGGGCGCCCTCAGCGCGATCGCGGAGAGTGCGGAGCGTCGAGCCACTGGGAACGCGCCGCCTGCAGGCCCAGTTGGAAGCGTCCCGTCGCGCCGAAGGTCTCGCACAGCCGCTGGATCCTGCGGGCAACCGTTCGCGTCGAGACCCCGAGCTGACGGGCGACGGCCTCATCGGTCAACCCCGCGGCCAGGAGGGTGAGCAGCTCGGTCGTCTCCTGCGTCGGTTCATCGGCGATCGGGGACGAACCGGTGTTGGGCATGGGGATCGATTGCTCCCACACGTGGTCGAAGAGCTGCGTCGAGATGTCGACGAGGGCGGGATCGCGCATGATGCTCATCTGCAGACCGCGCTCCTCGTTCTGCGTCATGATGAGGGCGACCCGATCATCGCTGATGAGCATCCGGAAGGGCAGGCGCGTCGTCACGCGAGCCTCCTCGCCCAGGGCGATCGCCCCGCGGAGCGCGTACAGGAGGGTCTCGTTCTTCAAGACCGAGGGGTCGTAGATCACGGTGTGCGAGACGCCCAATGACAGGGAAGCGGGCTGCTCGGCGGCGATCTCCTTCGTCTGGGACAGGTGCGGGCTGCGCTCGAAGACCCGGATCCGCCGTCGTGCCGCGACGACGGCGGCGGAGTGCGCGGCGCGCATCTCGGCCGGGTCGCGGGTGACGTCGATGTGCGTGCGGCTGCTCTCCCGCAGGGCCGCGAGCCGCTCGGCCTCTTCGGCCGCTGCGGCCATCCTCGCCACCGCTTCCGATTGCTCGTGCAGGAGCCTGCTCAAGGAGCGCAGTGCCTCCGGGGCGGGTGCTTCCTCAGGGCTGCTCGTCGCGTGTACCGTCATGGAGCGAATGCTAGGCGCCCGGCGCGTTCCAGCGCTCGGATTTCGGGGAAAGTACGGCGGAATTCGGGGAAACCCCTGAGAACAGTGAGTCGCAGGCCACCTCGATGGATGACGCTGAACCCCTCCCCGTGGACTACAGTGGTGCGCGATGCGGATCCGGCCTTGCGTCTGAGGGCGCCGGGGTATCACCGGGGAGTCTCCGGAAGAACGGGCGCTTCGATGCGGCGCGCCTCAGTAGAACCGGACGGGTGGGCCCGACACAGCCTTCAAAGAAGCGGCCCCGCCCTCGAGAATCGGGGGAGGGGCAAGCGGGGTGGTACCGCGGGTCCCGGCGTCGCCGGTCCTCGTCCCTGTGAGACGGAACGAACGAGGACACGATGACGAAGCACGGTTCCTATCCGCGCCACCGCGACACCGAGGTGGAGGCGAGCCCGTCCTTCCCGCAGTTGGAGGGCGAGACCCTGGCCTTCTGGGCCGCCAATAAGACCTTCCAGAAGTCCATCGACATCCGGCCCGCCGGCGAATCCGGCGAGAACGAGTTCGTCTTCTACGACGGCCCGCCCTTCGCGAACGGTCTTCCGCACTACGGCCACCTCCTCACCGGCTACGTCAAGGACGTCGTCGGCCGCTACCAGACGATGCTCGGCCGCCGCGTCGAACGCCGCTTCGGCTGGGACACCCACGGCCTGCCCGCCGAACTCGAAGCCCAGCGCATCCTCGGCATCGACGACGTCACCGAGATCACCCGCGAGGGCGGCATCGGCATCGGGGCCTTCAACGACGCCTGCCGCACCTCCGTCCTGCGCTACACGAAGGAGTGGGAGGACTACGTCACCCGCCAGGCGCGCTGGGTCGACTTCTCCAAGGACTACAAGACCCTCGACCCGGACTACATGGAATCCGTGATCTGGGCCTTCAAGACCCTCTACGACAAGGGGCTCGCCTACGAGGGCCACCGCGTCCTGCCCTACTGCTGGCACGACCGCACGCCCTTGAGCAACCACGAGCTCAAGATGGACGACGACGTCTACCAGGACCGTCAGGACAACACGGTGACCGTCGGCATGCGCCTCGAAGAGCCCCTCCTGCCCGGTGCGGACACGCCCGAACTCGTCCTCATCTGGACGACGACGCCCTGGACCCTCCCCTCGAACCTCGCGGTCGCCGCGGGCCCGAAGATCGACTACGTCGTGGTCCGCGTCGCCTCCGACCTCGCTTCGCCGCTCGCGGGCGAGACCGTGGTCCTGGGTAAGGAGCGCCTCGCCGCCTACGCGAAGGAACTCGGCGAGGAGCCCGAAATCCTCGCGACCCTCACGGGCTCCGATCTGGTGGGACGGCGCTACCACCCGATCTTCGACTACTACGACGACGCCGAGCACCGCGGCGAGGGCGCGGCACCGGGCCCGAAGGGCTGGACGATCATCTCCGGCGACTACGTCACCACCGAGGACGGCACCGGTCTGGTCCACATCGCCCCCGCCTTCGGCGAGGACGACATGTTCGTCTGCATGGAGGCCGGGATCAAGCCCGTCCTGCCCGTCGACGAGGGCGCGCTCTTCACCTCCGAGGTGTCCGACTACGAGGGCCTCCAGGTCTTCGACGCGAACAAGCCGATCATCGCCGACCTGCGCGACGGGACCGGTTCGATGGCCCGCCGCGATCCGGCCATCCGCGCCGTCCTCGTCCAGCAGAAGTCCTACGTGCACTCCTACCCGCACTGCTGGCGCTGCCGCAAGCCCCTCATCTACAAGGCCGTCTCCTCGTGGTTCGTCAAGGTCACCGCGATCCGCGACCGCATGGTCGAGCTCAACCAGCAGATCACCTGGACGCCCGAGCACACCAAGGACGGCATCTTCGGGAACTGGCTCGCCGGCGCCCGCGACTGGTCGATCTCGCGCAACCGCTTCTGGGGCGCGCCGATCCCCGTGTGGCGCTCGGACGACCCGAACTACCCGCGCGAGGACGTCTACGGCTCCTACGCCGAGCTCGAGCGCGACTTCGGCGTGAAGGTCGACAACCTCCACCGGCCCTACATTGACGACCTCGTCCGCCCCAACCCCGACGATCCGACCGGCAAGTCGATGATGCGCCGCATCCCCGACGTCCTCGACTGCTGGTTCGAATCCGGCTCTATGCCCTACGCGCAGGTCCACTACCCCTTCGAGAACCGCGACTGGTTCGAATCGCACTACCCGGGCGATTTCATCGTCGAGTACATCGGTCAGACGCGCGGCTGGTTCTACACACTCCACGTCCTGGCGACAGCCCTCTTCGACCGCCCGGCCTTCACCTCGGTGATCTCGCACGGCATCGTCCTGGGCGACGACGGCCGCAAGATGAGCAAGTCTCTGCGCAACTACCCGGACGTCAACGAGGTCTTCGACGAGTACGGCTCGGACGCGATGCGCTGGTTCCTCATGAGCTCGCCCGTCGTGCGCGGCGGCAACCTCATGGTCACCGAGACGGGGATCCGCGACACGGTGCGCCAGGTGCTCCTGCCGATCTGGAACGCCTACTACTTCTTCGCGCTCTACGCGGGCGCGGCGAAGGCGGGGGAGGGCCTGGAGGCGAAGCTGCTCGACCTGGCCGACCCCTCGGTCGTCGATGCGCTGGGGAAGATGGACCGCTACCTCCTCGCGCACACGAAGTCCCTGGCCGACGAGGTGCGCGCCGCCCTCGACGCCTACGACATCGGCAAGGCCTGCGAACTCGTCCGCGACTACATCGACATCCTGACGAACTGGTACGTGCGCACCCAGCGCCAGCGCTTCTGGGATGAGGACCGGGCGGCCTTCGACACGCTCTACACGGCGCTCGTGCGCTTCATGGAGCTGTCGGCGCCGCTGCTCCCGCTGCTGTCGGAGGAGATCTGGAAGGGCCTGACGGGCGGCGAGTCCGTCCACCTCGTCGACTTCCCGTCCCTGCCGGACGCGGTGGCCGACGATGCGCTGGTCGCCGCGATGGACGAGGTCCGCGAGGTCGTGTCGACCGCGCACTCGCTGCGCAAGGTGAATCAGCTGCGCGTCCGCCAGCCGCTCGCCCAGATGACGGTCGTCTCCGAGCAGGCCGCGGCCCTCGCGCCCTTCGCCGATCTCATCGCCTCCGAGGTCAATGTGAAGTCGGTCGACTTCCTCGCGCCCGCCGAGTCGGGGCTCAAGGTGTCGACCGAGCTCGGCCTCAACCCGCGCGCCTTCGGCCCGCAGATCCGCAAGCTCACTTCGCAGCTCTTCAAGGCGCAGAAGGCGGGGGAGTGGACCGTGTCCGAGGACGGGTCCTGCACCTTCGCGAGTGTGATGGTCGATGGCGCGCCCGTCGTCCTCACGCCCGAGCAGTACGCGGTGACGACGACGGTCGAGGCCGCCGAGGGACAGGTCGCCGAGGTCCTCGCCTCCGGCACCGTCGTCGTCCTCGACACGGAGCTGACCCCCGAGCTCGAGGCCGAGGGCTACGCCCGTGATGTCGTGCGCGCGGTCCAGGACGAGCGCAAGAATGCGGGCCTGCACGTCGCCGACCGGATCGCCCTGACCCTGGGCGTGCCCGCCGAGCACGTCGGCGCCGTTGAGGCGCACCGCGAGATGATCGCGCACGAGACGCTGGCCCTCGAACTCGGGATCGTCGAGGCCGAGGCGCTCTCGGTGTCCGTGGCGAAGATGTGAGGCGTCGCGCCCCGGCCTCGTCGCCCGCGGGTGGCGAGGCCGAGGTCATCACCTTTCTTCGTCGAGGTCATCACCTTTCTTCGTCGAAAGCATTACCTCTGTACGGTGGTGAGTATCAGTCCGTCAACGCTGAGGGCCCGCAAGGCGAAGTCGCCCGGTCGAACACCCCCAGAAGTGCCCAAGAAGGCCCGTCGTCACCAGCCGATGAGGCATGCGTGCAACGATCGCGAAGCGGGAGATCCGCGAAGAGCTCCGGACGGTTGAAATCAGGCTCTTCCTCATCGAGGCGGCCGATGATGCGGCCGTTCATCATCATGAGGCGCTTCATCGATCATCTTCCTCGAGGTCGGCGGCGTCATGGATCCGCGCCTCGGCCCGTCCCATCGGCTGCGTCATCTCGCGATCCGGATGGGCCGGATCGGCGAGCAACAGGGCTTGAACGGCCGCCTCAACGGCTCCGCTGCGGCAAGCAAATGCTGGGAGGCCGAATTCGATGAGCTTCTCGGCCGGAAGCCGGGCCGCGGCGAGAGTGCGCGCCATCGCGTCGAGAGCCTCGCGGATCGCTGCGCCCACTCCGCGGGTGCCGGTGAGCTGCCTTCCCCTCATGGTGTGAAGGTGCGCCAACATCAATCCAATGCCGACGTGTGTTCACATCTCCTCGGCGTGGAGGAATGCTCGCATGTGAGAGACGTGGCGAGTGTGAGCGAGCGGCTTCCTCTGAAGCCCTGCGAGAGGAGTGTGGTGGGGGTCTCTTCCAAAGGGCCGAGCCCGGAGAGGGGGCTCGGGGTGGAGCGAATGGCAAGAAGATGCCAGTGGGCCCTGTTGCTTCGGAATGGGGCGGAAAAGCGGGCGAATCGCAAAGCTCGCAGGCTCTTTTCATTTGTTCGGCAACTGAAGACGCGCCGATGATTTTCGATAGCCTTTTCAGACTTTGAAGTCCGTCATCGGGGCGGGCGCCTGGCGGGTCGATGCCCGTCGATTGAGGGAGGAGAATCATGAGAACGCGAGCGATGACCGCTTTCAGCGCGACGATGCTGGGAGGTCTGCTGCTCCTCGCGCCCATCGGCGCGGCCTCAGCCGAAGGGGCCGCTGACGCGAATCCCGACCCGTCGATCGAACGGCCCGCGCCCTCGCCGCTCTCCCTGATCCTCGCTGATGCCGACGGGGCGGATCCGTCGCCCGTCCTTAAGATCAAAGTCGGGGAGACCCGCAGGATCGTCCTCACTCTGCGCAATGACGGGACCTCCGATCTGAAGAAGCTCAACGTGACGGACGTCAGTGCGAGCCCCACCGTCAAGCTCGTCGAGCAGACCTGTCGTCCGCACGATGAGATCCTCAGCCCGACCTCGGAGTTCGTCCTCGGTGTCGACCAGTCGGTCACCTGCTCCTTCACGGTGGAGGGAGTCTCCAAGGGAGAAGGACTTCTGAAGATGACGGCCTTCGGGATCGGTGATGCCGGAGGCACGGGCGATCATGTCGGCCTCTTGATGGACGTCGTCGAGGACGCCCCGGTCCCGCCCGTCGTCCCGGACAAGCCGGTCAACCCGGACAAGCCCGTCGAACCGGAGAACCCCGCGCAGCCGGACAAGCCCGGCGACTCGGGCAAGCCGGCGGACAAGCCCGGTGATTCGGGCAAGCCGGCGGACAAGCCCTCCGGACCGCAGGCCCCCGCCTCCACCACGACCCCCGCCTCATCGACGACGGCCCCCGCCGCCTCGAAGCGTTCCGAGGTGAAGCTCGCGAACACGGGTGCGGCCCTCATCGGCATCCTCCCCCTCGCCGCCGCGCTGGGGATCGGAGGCGTGATGCTGGGACGCCGCAAGCGGTCATGACGACCGGTTTTCACGTCGCAGACGCGGTCTGAAACGCGGGGCACGAGAGGTGAAGGCCTCTCGCGCCCCGCGTCTCATCACCCCTCGCAGCACTGCGAGCCCCTTCGGGCGAGCGCGGCCCCCGCCGAGTAGACTCTCCTCCTGGCGTTCTTCAAACCCGCCCGCGCAACGGACCCGCGCGCACATCGATGGAGGTCGCAGTGGCGAACCAGCACCCCGCATTCTTCGGCGACGACGCACCTGAACAGGCGAATGAAGCGGGCGGCATCCCCGCGGACCTGCTCCCGTACCTCGAGGCCGCCGACGAACCCGACGACCTCGCCCTCACCGATGTGACGGGTGCCGACGACGCGGCCGCGGCCGAGGCCGAACGGACCCGGGCGCTGCGCGCCCTCGTCGAGGCCTCCATGCTCGCCGGACCCGATCCCTCGATCCTCGCCGAAATCGAGGACGAGGAGGCAGTCGACGGGGAATTCGCCGAGGACGCGGCCGCGCAGCGAGCCGAGCGCGAAGAACGTGAAGCGCACGCGGCGGCCCTCGACGAAGCGGCGCACTCGGTCGCCCTCAACGCCCGGGTCGACGAGATCTACCGGACGATCCTCGCCCGCGCGCCCGAGCATTCGGTCCAGCCCTCCACCGAAAGGGTCGCGGCCGTCCTCGACATCCTCGGCGACCCCCAGAACTCCTACCCGAGCATCCACATCACCGGAACCAACGGGAAGACCTCCACGGCCCGCATCATCGACGCCCTCCTCACCGCCTTCGGGATGAAGACGGGCCGCTTCACATCACCGCATCTCATCGATGTGCGCGAACGCATCTCGATCGCCGGCGAGCCGATCACGCGCGAGGGCTTCATCGCCGCCTTCGAAGACGTCGCCCCCTACATCGAGATGGTCGACCGGCGCTCCCTCGACGAGGGCGGTCCGCGCCTCTCCTTCTTCGAATGCTTCACCGTCATGGCCTTCGCCGCATTCGCCGACCATCCCGTCGACGCGGCCGTCGTCGAAGTCGGCATGGGAGGGCTCTGGGACGCGACCAACACCATGGATGCCGGAGTCAGCGTCATCACGCCGATCGACCTGGATCATACGAAGTGGCTCGGATCCTCGATCCGCGAGATCGCGAAGGAGAAGGCGGGCATCATCAAGCCCGGGCAGATCGTCGTCGTCGCCGAACAGCCCGAAGACGCCCTCGGGATCATCCTCGAGCGCGCCCGTGAAGTCGATGCGGTCGTGCGCCTGGAGGGCCGCGACTTCGAAGTCCTCGACCGGCACATGGGCGTCGGCGGCCAGATGGTCACCATCCGGACCCCTTCGGCGGTCTACGAGGACGTCTTCGTGCCGCTCTTCGGCGAGCATCAGGCGCACAACGCCGCGGCCGCCCTCGTCGCCGTGGAAGCCTTCATGGGCGGAAGGGAGCTCGACGGGCGGATCGTCGAGAACGGAACGCTCTCGGCGACTTCGCCGGGCAGGCTCCAGGTCGTGCGCACCTCGCCGACGATCCTCGTCGACGCCGCCCACAACCCGGCGGGCGCCCGCGCCCTCGCCGAGGCGCTCGAGGACTCCTTCCCCTTCCAACAGGTCGTCGGGGTGTACTCGGCCATGGCGGACAAGGACATCGAATCGGTGCTCGCAGAGATGGAGCCGCACCTCGAATCGATCGTGCTCACAGCGATCGACTCCGAGCGCGGCGCGGACATCCAAGGGCTGCGGCCCATCGCGGAGGACATCTTCGGGCCCGAAAGAGTGGACGTGCGCGAAGAACTCGCCGAAGCGGTTGATCGTGCAGCCGAACTCGCCGAAGCGAGCACGGACACCGCTGATCGGGCCGGAGTCGTCGTCTTCGGATCGGTCGTTCTTGCAGGGGACATGCTCCGGCTCGCGGGAATCCGTCCATGAAACATGGTCGATTGCCCGTTTTCGCTAGTGGGGGCCGCCGCGAGGTGGCACGATGGGCGCTGAACAGACCGTTCGCCGGATGCAAGGAGGCACCATGAAGAAGCTGGTCAACGACGTTCACGACGTCGTCAAGGAAACCCTCGAAGGCTTCGCCCTCGCCCACGCGGATCTCGTCGAGGTCCACCTCGATCCCGACTACGTCACCCGCGCCACCCCGAAGGCCGACGGGAAGGTCGGGCTCGTCTCCGGCGGAGGCTCCGGCCATGAACCCCTCCACGCGGGCTTCGTCGGCCTCGGCATGCTCGACGCCGCCGTCCCCGGCGCCGTCTTCACCTCGCCGACCCCGGACCCGATCCTCGAAGCGACGAAGGCCGCCGATCACGGCGCGGGCGTCCTCCACATCGTGAAGAACTACACGGGCGACGTCCTCAACTTCGAGACCGCCGCCGAAATGGCCGAGATGGAGGACATCGAGGTCCGTTCCGTCATCGTCAACGACGACGTCGCCGTCGAGGACTCGCTCTACACCGCGGGCCGCCGCGGCGTCGCGGGCACGATCTTCGTCGAGAAGCTCGCGGGCGCCGCCGCCGAGCGCGGAGACGACCTCGATGCGGTGACCGCCGTCGCCGAGAGGGTCAACTCCGAGATGCGCTCGATGGGCCTGGCCCTCGGCCCCTGCACCGTCCCCCACGCCGGCACGCCCTCCTTCGAACTCGGCGACGACGAGATCGAACTCGGCATCGGCATCCACGGCGAGCCCGGATACCGGCGCGGCAAGATGGAGCCCGCTGACGCCCTCGTCGCCGAGCTCTACGTCAAGGTCCGCGACGACCTCGGCCTCAAGGCCGGAGAGCGCGTCATCACGCTCGTCAACGGCATGGGCGGCACGCCCTCCTCCGAGCTGTACATCTGCCACCGCCGCCTCGCGCAGCTGCTCGAAGCGGACGGCGTCGAGATCGCGCGTACGATGGTCGGGAATTACGTGACGAGCCTCGAGATGCCGGGCGTTTCCCTCACGCTGCTGCGCGTCGACGATGAGCTCCTCGAACTGTTCGATGCGCCGGTCGCAACGCCGGCGTGGAAGTGAGGATCAGGAATGGCACTGGACGCCGCTTGGGCGACCCGATGGATGAGGCTCACGCGCGAGGCCGTCGCCGCGAACCGTGAATACCTCATCGACCTCGACCGTCAGATCGGGGACGGCGATCACGGGGAGAACCTCGACCGAGGATTCGCCAAGGTCATCGAGACCCTCGACGACAAGCCCGCCGGGAGCGTGCAGGACGTCCTCAAGGTCGTCGCCAAAACTTTGATGTCGACGGTCGGCGGCGCCGCCGGCCCGCTCTACGGGACCGCTTTCCTGCGGGCCGCGAAGGCCGCGACGGAGGAGTCCCTGAGCGCTCAGGGCGTGGCGGCCGTCGTGGCTGCCGCGCTCGAGGGCATCCAGGCCCGGGGCAAGGCCGATCGCGGTGAGAAGACCATGGTCGATGCGTGGGCCCCGGCGATGGACGCGGCGAAGGCGTCCGTCGAGGCGGGCGATGAGGCCCTCGATGTCCTCAGGGCCGCGGCCGCGGCGGCGGCCGAGGGCGCGGCGGCGACCGAGGCGCTCAAGGCGACGAAGGGGCGCGCCTCCTACCTGGGGGAGCGCTCCATCGGCCACCTCGATCCGGGCGCGATCTCCTCGTCGATCATCCTCGCCAAGGCCGTCGAAGCGGCCGAGGAGTCCTGATGCCGAGGGTCGCGTTCGTCATCGCCTCGCATTCGGAGCGATTGGCGCAAGGAGTCGTCGAGCTCGCCGCTCAGATGGCGCCCGAGGTGCACTTCGGTGCGGCCGGGGGCACGGATGAGGGCGGGATCGGCACGTCCTACGAGAAGATCGAGGCCGCCGTCGAGGCGGCGCTCGAGGTCGTCGGCGCGGATGAGGGCAACGGCGTCGTCATCCTCACCGATCTCGGGTCGGCGACGATGACCGTGGAGTCCGTGCTCGATTTCGCCGACGACCCCGAGCACCTCGTCTTCGTCGATGCGCCCCTCGTCGAGGGCGCGATCGCCGCCGCTGTGCGCGCCCAGCTGGGCGATCCCCTCGCTCAAGTCGTCGCGGCGGCCCGCTCGGCCTTCGCCTCGGCTCCCGAGGACATGCCCGTGCCGTGCCCCGTGGCGGCCCCGCTCGCCGAGGGCGGGGGCGAGTGCCTGTCAGCGAGGGCCCTCGTCGCGGACCCGGTGGGTCTGCATGCGCGGCCCGCGGCTCTGCTCGCACGCCTCGCAGGCGCTTTCGATGCGGAGGTCACGATCAACGACGCCGACGCGGGGTCTGTCCTCGAACTCATGGCGCTCGGCGTGAAGCAGGGCGAGACCGTCGAGCTGAAGGCCTGCGGGCCCGATGCCCGTGAGGCGCTCGACGCGCTCGTGGAGGCCATTGAAACGGCGGAATGATCCGCATCTCGCAGGGGCCCGCGACCGAAGGGATCGCGGGCCCCTGCGCTGGAATAGCGCTGAGGACCTTCGTCCCGTAAGATCAGCGCCACTGCACATGCACGCACACGACTGAAAGGCGGGACGATGCCGACCCCCGATCTTCTTGATTCCAACAAGGAGCACACCCTCGTTCTCATCAAACCCGATGGTTTCGCGCGCGGCCTGACCGGCGAGGTCCTGCGGCGCATCGAGGCCAAGGGCTACGTGCTCAAGGGCCTGAAGATCAAGCAGGCCTCCCGTGAACTCCTCGAAGAGCACTACGCGGAGCACAAGGGCCAGCACTTCTTCGAAGGACTCGTCGAATTCATGAGTTCCGGCCCGCTCGTCGCCGTCGTCGTCGAGGGCGATCGCGTCATCGAGGGCATGCGGATCCTCATGGGCACGACGAATCCGACGCTCGCGGCCCCGGGGACGATCCGCGGCGACCTCGGGCGCGACTGGGGGAGGAGCTACGTGGAGAACGTCGTCCACGGCTCGGACTCGCCGACCTCGGCCGAACGCGAGATCGCGCTGTGGTTCCCCGAACTCGTCTTCCACGGCTGAGGAACTCATCGCTGAGAGCGGCGTCCGCCCGAGCGGACGCCGCTTTCCACGTATTCTGAGCCCGTGCACCTGAAAACCCTGGCATTGCGAGGATTCAAGTCCTTCGCGAGTTCGACGACGCTGCGGCTCGAGCCGGGCATCACCTGCGTCGTCGGTCCGAACGGGTCGGGCAAGTCGAATGTGGTCGATGCCCTCGCCTGGGTGATGGGGGAGCAGGGCGCGAAGACGCTTCGCGGCTCCAACATGTCCGATGTCGTCTTCGCCGGGACGAGCGCCAGGCCCGCCCTCGGCCGCGCGCAGGTCGAGCTCACGATCGACAACACGGACGGCGCCCTGCCGATCGACTACACCGAGGTGACGATCTCCCGCACGCTCTTCCGCGGCGGAGGATCGGAGTACGCGATCAACGGGGCGCCCGCGCGTCTTCTCGATATTCAAGAGCTCCTGTCCGATACGGGCATGGGGCGTCAGATGCACGTCATCGTCGGTCAGGGCCGACTCGATTCGATCCTCCAAGCGACTCCGGAGGAGCGCCGCGGCTTCATCGAAGAGGCGGCGGGGGTCCTCAAGCACAGGCGCCGCAAGGAAAGGGCCCTGAAGAAGCTCGCGGACATGGATGCGAATCTCGTGCGCGTCCTCGACCTCACGCAGGAGATCCAGCGACAGCTCGGGCCGCTCGCCCGCCAGGCCCGCACCGCGCGGAAGGCCTCCCTCATCCAGGCCCGCGTGCGCGACGCCAAGGCGCGTCTGCTGGCCGATGATCTCGTGGACGCGCGCGAACGCCTCGCGCTGTTTGCCCAATCCGACGCGAAGGAGGGCGAGCGCCGTCAAGCCCTGGAAACACGGATCGAGGAGCTGATCCGCAGGATCGGCGAACTCGAGGAGGGCGAGAGGACGCTGGGGCCCGCCCTGGATGAGGCGAACCGGAGGTGGCGGGAGATCACGGCACTGTCGGAGCGCCTGCGCGGAACCGAGATGACCGCGGGCGAACGCGTGCGCAATCTCAGCCGCGCGACTCCCGAACCGACGGGGGAGGACCCCGCCGCCCTCGAGGAGCGGGCCGAGGCCGCGGGCCTCGAGGACGGTCGCCTTCTCGAAGAGGTGGAAGAGGCGAAGACCGCGCTCGCCGGGCTCATCCGCGCGAAGGACGAGGCCGAGGAGGCTGACCGGCGTGCGACGGCCGAACTCGCGCAGGCGAATCGCGTGATCGCCGACCGGCGCGAACGGATCGCGCGGCTCACCGGCGATCTCGCGAGTGCGACGACGCGGCTCGAAGCCGCCCAAGCTGAGGCGGAGAGAGCCGAGAAGGGAGCGGCGGATGCCCGGAAGCGGGCCGAGGCCGCTGAAGCGGAGCTCGCCGGGATGCCCGAGGCCCCCGAAGGCGAAGGAACGGGGGAGGCCGGCCATACGCATCGTCTCGCCGTCGAGGCCCGCGATGCCGCCCGCGCCGCAGTCGATGAACTGCTCGCCGCCGAGCGGGAGGCGCGGGCGGATCGGGCGCATTGGGAGGCGCGCCGTGACGCGCTCGCGCAGGCGACGGTCATGGACGACGACACCTCTCGTCTGCTGGGGCGCGAAGGGGTCGCGGGGCGGGTCCCCGAATTCCTCACGGTCGAGAAGGGCGCGGAGAACGCGATCGCCGCACTGCTCGCCCCCTTCGCCGACGCGGTGCTCGTCGACGGGCTCGCGGCGGCGCTCGCCCACGCGCGGGCGGGGGAGGAAAGCGCATCGGGGCAGCTGCGGATGCTCATCTCGATGCCGGGTGAGCTTTCGGCGGGTTCGCCCGCGCCGGAGGGCGCGCGCTGGGCCTGCGAGCTCGTGACGGTCGAGCCGACGATGGCCGGCACCCTCGCCCCGCTGCTCGAGGGGGCCGTGGTCGTTCCCGATCTGCCCACCGCCGAACGCGTGATCGGCGAAGGCGGCGTGAAAGCGGCCGTGACGCGGGGCGGGGCGCTCATCCGCCGCGAGTCCCTCATCGGATCGGGCGCGGCGACCGATTCGCTGCTGGCGCTCAAGGCCCAAATGGATGAGGCCGCCGCCCGCGCCGAAACGGCCCACGAGGCCCTGGCCGCGATCGACGCTTGCCTGAAGGAGGCGAATCTCGCCCTCGATGCCGCGGTGAGGCGGGCGAATGAGGCCTTGAAGGCGCTTCGAGAGGAGGACGCCGCCCAGGCGAGGGCCGCTCAGGAGCGGGCGCGCGCCCATTCGGCCGCTCAGGCGGCAGCGTCGGAGGCTGCTCGCGCCCGGGCGACTGCGGAGAAGTCGCGCGACCACATCGATTGGGCGAGGGAACGCGTCGTGGAGGCGCGGCTCAGGCTCGAGTCGCTCGAGGCGGAGGCCCCGAACGAGGACCTTGATGCGGCGAAGGCCGCGGCCGAGCGGGCGGCTGCGGCTGCGAGGAGCGCCCGGGAGGCTGAAACCGCCGCTCGGCTCAACCTCAGGGCCCTGGAGGAGCGGTCGCGTCAGGCCCAGTCCCGGGCCCGCAGCCTTCGGGCTCAAGCGGCGAAGGAGCGCGAGGAACGGCGTCGATTCTCAGAGGCGGAGGCATCGCGCGTGCGGGCCCTCGGCGTCGCCCGGCAGATCGAGAACGGCGCCAGGCTCGGCGTGGAGGCGGCCGCCCGGGCACTGGAGGAGGCCGAGCGGGAGCGGAGCCGCGCCGAGGAGGAGAGGCGGCTCACCGCCGAGCGCACGGGCCTTGAACGCTCCCGCCTCGAAGAAGCCCGTTCCGCCCTCGCCGATGCGAATGGGCGCGCCCAGCGCGACGGGATCGCGAGGGCCCAGGTGGAGTTGCGCGTCGAGGAGTTCGAAAGGCGCGCCTTCGAGGAGCTCTCCCTCGAAGCGGAGGACCTCATCGCCGAATTCGGCCCGCACACGCTCGTTCCGAAGTTCCCCGACGACCCGGATCTCGATGTCGAGGCCGAAGCCGCTCCCTATGTGCGCTCCGAGCAGGCTGCGGCTCTGGAGAAGGCGTCGAAGGAGCTCGCGCGCCTGGGCCGCGTCAACCCCCTGGCCCTGGAGGAGCATGATGCGCTGTCGAAGCGCCACGAGTTCCTCGTGTCCCAGGTGAAGGACCTGCGGCATTCCAAGGCGGATCTGCTCAAGATCATCGACGATGTCGATCGCCTGGTCGAGGAGGCCTTCGCCTCCGCCTTCGCCGATACGCGCGAGCAGTTCGCGCACACCTTCGACGTGCTCTTCCCGGGCGGGACGGGCGATTTGATCCTCACGGATCCGGATTCGCCCCTGGACACAGGGATCGAGATCGAGGCGCGCCCCGCGGGCAAGAAGGTCAAGCGCATGTCGCTCCTGTCGGGCGGTGAGCGCTCGCTGGCGGCGATCGCGTTCCTCGTGGCGATCTTCAAGGCGCGCCCTTCGCCCTTCTACGTCATGGACGAGGTCGAGGCCGCTCTGGACGACGTCAACCTGTCGCGCCTCCTCACGATCTTCAAGGAGCTCCGTGAGGAGTCGCAGCTCATCATCGTCACGCATCAGAAGCGGACCATGGAGATCGCCGACGCCCTCTACGGCGTGACGATGCGCGACGGCGTGACCGGGGTGGTGTCTCAGCGCCTGGATCGCTGAGGGGCGGTCTCGACGCGGACAGGGTCTCGCAGCAGTGGGGCGCATGCCCTCTCGGGTCCCTTCCCGCCCTGGGACGCCCGAAAACGTTTGAAGCCCCCGGGAGCGGGGTTCCCGGGGGCTTCAGGCGTGAAGAGGGTCAGTCCTCCAGGAGGAAATGACGCTCGTCGAGGATCTCGGCGGCCTTCGAATGAATCGCAGTCAGGTGCTTGGCCGCGTGGTGGGCGCAGAAGAAGAGGCGCCCGCCCGATTTCAAGGTGACGCGCACGCGGGCGCGCGCACCGCACTGGTCGCAGCGATCCGCCGCCGTCAGTACCGGTTCGGCCGAGACGGTGCGTTCAAGAGTCGTTGCTGTCATGGCTCCATTGCACACCACGAGTGGGCGGAGCACCTGATCGAAAGGCCGGATTTCACCCCTGGCGCAATTCCGGGCGCCCGATTCCCCGCAAGCGGGCCGAAGACCCCCGGGCGGCGTCCACGGGTGGCGTCCACGATCCGATCGCGCAATCCGGGCCCGACGGCGGGCCACGACGGGCGCGGGCGCCGTGCGCAACTACGATGTACGGGTGACTCCCGCATCCTCGGACTACTCAGCCAGGCACCTCTCGGTCCTCGAAGGCCTTGAAGCCGTGCGCAAACGCCCCGGAATGTACATCGGCTCGACCGACCGGCGCGGCCTCATGCACTGCCTCTGGGAGATCATCGACAACGCGGTCGACGAGGCCCTCGAAGGCCACTGCGACACGATCGACGTGCGCCTCCACCCCGACCACTCGGCCTCCGTGGCCGACAACGGCCGGGGCATCCCCGTCGACGAGGTCCCGGGCGTCGGGCTCTCGGGCGTCGAGGTCGTCTACACGAAGCTCCATGCGGGCGGCAAATTCGGAGGCGGCTCCTACGCCTCCTCCGGCGGCCTGCACGGCGTCGGCGCCTCCGTCGTCAACGCCCTCTCCGCCCGCCTCGACGTTCAAGTCGACCGGGGGGCGAAGACATGGGAGATGTGCTTCAGGCGCGGTGAGCCCGGCGAATTCGACGACTCCAAGCAGCGGACGCCGAACTCGCCCTTCACGGCCTTCACCGATTCCTCCGCCCTGAAGACGGTCGGCAAGGTGAAGAAGGGCGTCACGGGGACGCGCGTGCGCTTCTGGGCGGACTTCCAGATCTTCCCGGCCACGGAGGGCTTCTCCTGGGAGGACCTGCTGGCGCGGGCCCGGCAAACCGCCTTCCTCGTGCCGGGGCTGACGATCAATTGCTGGGACGAGCGGGGGGAGGAGCCGCTCCACGAGTCCTTCCGCTTCGACGGGGGCGTCGTCGACTTCGTCAACTGGCTCGCGGGGGACGGGCCGGTCACCGACACCTGGCACATCACGGGCTCGGGCACTTTCACCGAGACCGTCCAGGCCCTCGATCCCGAAACCGGTCACCTCGCCGCCACGGAGATCGAACGCACCTGCGAGGTCGACTGCGCCCTGCGCTGGGGCATCGGATACGAGACCGCCGTCAAGTCCTTCGTCAACATCATCGCCACCCCCAAGGGCGGCACCCACGTCTCCGGATTCGAGCAGGCGGTCCTCAAGGTCCTGCGCGCGCAGGTGGACAAGAACTCCCGCAAGCTCAAAGTCGGTCAGAAGGACGGTCGCCCCGAGAAGGACGACGTTCAGGCCGGACTGACCGCGGTCGTCACGGTGCGCTTCCCCGAACCCCAGTTCGAGGGCCAGACGAAGGAGGTCCTGGGCACCCCGCAGGTGCGGGCCGTGGTCCTCAAGATCGTCTCCGAATGGCTCGACGCGAAGTTCGCCTCCTCGAAGCGCGATGACAAGCAGCAGACCTCCCTGCTGCTGGAGAAGGTCGTCGGCGAGATGAAGGCGCGCGTCTCGGCGCGCATCCACAAGGAGATCTCGCGCAAGAAGAACGCGCTCGAGACCTCCTCGCTCCCGGCCAAGCTCGCCGACTGCCGTCTCGACGAGGTCGAGCAGACCGAGCTGTTCATCGTCGAGGGCGACTCGGCCCTCGGCACGGCCAAGGCGGCGCGCAACAGCCAGTATCAGGCGCTCTTCCCGATCCGGGGCAAGATCCTCAACGTCCAGAAGGCCTCGACGGCCGACATGCTCGCCAATGCCGAATGCGCGAACATCATCCAGGTGATCGGCGCCGGGTCGGGGCGCACCTTCGACCTCGAACAGGCGCGCTACGGCAAGGTCATCCTCATGACGGATGCCGATGTCGACGGCGCGCACATCCGGACCCTGCTGCTCACCCTGTTCTTCCGCTACATGCGCCCGATGGTCGCAGCCGGCCGGGTCTACGCGGCGGTGCCGCCGTTGCACAGGATCGACGTCAATGCGCGCGGGAGGAAGGGGCGCGAGCTCGTCTACACCTACTCCGAGGAGGAGCTCCACCGCACGCTCGCCGCCCTCAAGAAGCAGGGGAGAACCTGGAAGGAGCCGATTCAGCGTTACAAGGGCCTGGGCGAGATGGACGCCGATCAGCTCGCGGAGACCACGATGGATCGTGCGCACCGCTCCTTGAGGCGGATCACCCTCGCCGATGAGGAATCCCTGCGGCACGCCGAGGAGACCTTCGAGCTCCTCATGGGTTCCACGGTCGGACCGAGGAAGGACTTCATCGTCGAGGGGTCGCAGGGGCTCGACCGCATGCGGATCGATGCCTGAACACGCGCATGCGACTTTAGGCCCGATCGGTCATTACAATGGCTCCCATGACTGGACTTGCTGAGCGACTCGCCCCGCCGGCCTCAGTTCCGTACCCGGGTGTCCACCTCGGACTGAGGTGGCGTTCCATCATCGCCTCGGACGCGCCGCGGGTCTACGAGCTCATCCGGACCGTCGAAGCCGCCGATGACTCCCACCACCGCACTTCGACTGATGAAGTCGCGAACATGGTCGAGGGCAAGCGGGGAATCGAATGGGTCGACGCCCTCGTCGGCATCGACTCCGAGCACCGGATCTGCGCGGTCGCCACCGTCAAGGTCCTCCGGTCCCTCCCCGAAGAGGCGAACGCCGTCGTCAACGCCTACATCCACCCGCACTGGCGGGGGAGGGGGCTCGGTCGCGCCCTGCTCTACTGGCAGGACGGCCGTGCGCGCCAGATGCTCGTCGAGACCTTCGGCGCGGATTCCGAGATCCCGGTGTCGATCCACAACTTCGTCGACGCGCACATGACCGACAGGCGCCGCCTCTACATCGCGGCGGGCTTCTATGCGAAGCGCACCTTCCAGATCATGTACCGCGAGCTCGAAGGCTCGGAGAAGGCCCCCTCGCCGAGGGGCGGATATACGGTGATCCCCTGGGCGCAGGTGCCGCTCGAGGCGGTCCGCGAGGTCCACATGGACGCCTTCCTCGACCACTACCGATCCTCCCTGCGGGGGATGTGGTGGCAGGAGGCCGTCGGCAATCTCGACCCGCGCTGGTCCTTCGTCGCTCTCTCACCCGAGGGCGAGCCCGTCGGGTACTGCATGACCGGTCGCCCCGTCGACCGGTGGGTGTCCACTGGGCGCACCGAGGCCTACGTCGAACTCCTCGGCGTCGCAGCCGAGCACCGCGGGCACGGCCTTTCGACGGCCCTGCTCGGCGCTTCGGTCGCCGCGGCCTCCGCGAGCGGGATCTCGAGGATGGGCCTCGACGTCGATACGGCCTCGCCCTCGAACGCCCACTCGATTTACGAGCATCTCGGCTTCGTCGACGGTCCCGCCGAGGTCTTCTACACGATCGATCAGTAAAGAGGAAGGAGGAGCGAATGACCGGAATCGGATCCGCCGCGAACGATCCGCGATCCACGGGTCACTCGCCCCTCCGCGCACAGGTCCCCTTGCCCGTCGCGCACCACGGCATCGTGTGGACCGAGCTCGATTCGACCGGACTCCACCGGCTCTCCGCCCTGATCGCGCGGATCGAGGCCCAGGACAACCCCCCCTACAGGACGAGCCACGCCGAAGTCGTCGAGATGCTCGAGGAGAACCGCTCCTGGAGGGGATTGGCGGGGTACGCGACGCGGGGCATCGCCGCAGGGCGCATGGTCGCCTGGGCGCAGGTCGTCCTGCGCAACCCCGGCGGCGTCGAGTGCATGTGCCAGGGCGGCGTCGATCCCGCGTTCCGTCGGATCGGTCTGGGCGGGGCGGTCGTCGAATGGCAGGAGGCGATGTCGAGGGCGATGCTCTCCGAGCTCGATTACGAGGGCCCCGCGCAGATCGCCATGCAGGTCGAGCCCGGCCAGTCCGATCTCGAGGAGCAGCTGCGGCTCCGCGGTTTCCACTGGGCGAGGACCTACTACGAGCTCCGCGCGGACCTCGCGAAGATCCCGCCGGCCCCCGACCTCGGCCGCTACCTGACGATCGAACCCTGGGGGCAGGAGTGGGAGGAGCCCGCCAGGCGCGCCTCGAACCTGCTCTCGGAGATCGAGTGGGGGCGCCCGCCGCTCACCGAGGAGCAGTGGCTCATGGGGCGCTCGGCCTTCGAACCCGACTGGTCCTTCGTCCTCGTGGATCGGAGGGGCGACCGGCCCCACGTCCTCGGCTTCCTCATCGCTTCCAAGTACGTGCAGGACTGGGCTGCGCTCGGCTGGAAGGAGGGCTACATCGATCAGATGGGTGTCCTCGAATCCGCGCGTTCGACCCGGGGCGTGGACGCGCTCATCATCGCCTCGATGGGCGCGATGGCCGAGGACGGGATGGAGCGGATCGGAGCGGGATTGGGATCCGCCAACCACTCCGGAGCCCTCGCCGTCTACGACAACCTGGGCTTCGCGACCGTCGGGCAGACGCGCCTGTACGCGATGGAGGTCTGATCCGGGCGCTGCGCGGCTCAGCCGATCATTCCGATCGGCACCATGACGGGCGAACCGGATCCGTCCCTGCGCTCATCCTCCGCTGGCAGATCGACGGGATGCCCATCGGCTGCGGCAGCGCGGGCCGGGCGCGCTCCGACCCAGGCGAGATCCAGGCGGTCCTCGCCCTTGAGGAAGCGCTGCGCGCGGACCCCCTGCCCGCCGCGCCCCTTGATCGGGTACAGCTCGAAGGGGGTGACTTTCGCGGTCGTCTGGCCCGTTCCCGGCAGGGCCCCCTGAGCGGCGGCGACTGTGACGACGACGGCCTCCGCCGGAGCGTCGACCACCCAGAAGCCGATCGCCTCGGCCTCCCCCGAGAGCTTCATCCCCGCCATGCCCGAGGCGGTGCGGCCCTGGGGCCTGACCTTGTCGGCGCCCGTGCGCAGGAGCTGGGCATCCGATGAAACGAAGACGAGCTGGGACTCATCGCGCGACGGCGCGAAGCCCACGAGACGGTCGCCGGCCTCCAATGCGATGACCTCCCATTCGTCCCGGGAGAGGTGATCGGGCTTCAGGCGCTTGACGACTCCGCGGGCGGTGCCCATCGCGTAGACCGCCTCCGAATTCGGGTCGAGGAGCCCGACCGGCCGGGAGTCGGTGCGCAGGAGGGGGGCGGCGGGGGCGGCCGCCGCGAAGGAGAGGCCCGTATCGAAGCGCGGCAGGGCGGGCAGATCGACCACCTCGAGCCTGTGGGCGACGCCGTCCTCGGTGACGATCGCGATCTGGGAGCGCGCCGTCGTCGCCAATTGGGCGATCCACGCGTCGGCGAAGGCCCTCGGGCCGGGCTCGAGGGGGTCCCCGCCCTCGACGCGGGCCAGTGCCCCTTGAGCGGTGAGGACGACGACGCAGGGATCGTCGGGGATCTGCAGATCCATGCCGCGGCCCGATCGCGACACCGAGGGCAGCGCCGCCGCGAGCGCGGCGGGATCGGCCTCGGCGCCCGCCTCGATCCCGGTCGAGGACAAGAGGAGCGTGCGGCGCGGCGTGCCCAGGCGCTTCGAGACCTCGCGCAGCTCCGAGATCACCAGCCCCCTGAGCAGCTCCGGATCGGCCAGGATCGCCTCGAGCTCGCCGATCGTGGCGCTCAACTGGTCGCGCTCGGTCTCCAGCTCGATGCGGGAGAACTTCGTGAGGCGGCGCAGCCTCAGCTCGAGGATGTGGTTCGCCTGGATCTCCGAGAGGTCGAAGGCCGTCATGAGGCGTTCGCGGGCCGTCTCGGCATCGTCGGAGGAGCGGATGATCGCGATGACGTCGTCGATGTCGAGGACGGCGATGAGGAGCCCCTCGACCAGGTGGAGGCGGTCCTTCGCCTTGCCCAGGCGGAACGCGGTGCGCCTGCGCGTTACCCCGAGCCGATGATCGACGAAGACCTGCAGCATCTCCTTGAGGCCGAGCGTGCGCGGCTGGCCGTCGACGAGGGCGACGGCGTTGATCGAGAAGGAATCCTCCAGAGGAGTGCGCGCGTAGAGCTGCTGGAGCACGGCCTCGGGGTTGAAACCGTTCTTCACCTCGATGACCAGGCGCAGGCCGTGGATCCGGTCCGTGAGATTCTGAACCGAGGAGATGCCCTTGAGCCGGCCCGAGTTGACGTTCTCCTTGATCTTCTCGATGACCTTCTCGGGCCCGACCATGTAGGGCAGTTCGGTGACGACCAGGCCCATCTTCCTGGCCGTCACGCGTTCGATCGACACCTTCGCCCGGGTCTTGAAGGCGCCCCGACCGGTTTCGTAGGCCTCCTTGATGCCCTCGAGGCCGACGATCACGCCGCCCTCGGGAAGATCCGGGCCGGGAACGAAGCGCATGAGCTGAGCGGTGTCGGCTTCCGGATGCTCGATGAGGTGAATGGCCGCGGCGATCGTCTCGGACAGGTTGTGGGGGGCGATGTTCGTCGCCATGCCCACGGCGATGCCCGAGGCCCCGTTGACGAGGAGCTGGGGGAAGGCCGCGGGAAGGACTTCCGGCTGCATGAACTGGTTGTCGTAGTTCGGGACGAAGTCGACCGTGTCCTCATCGAGATCCGTCACGAGGTCGAGGGCCGAGGGCGCCATCCGGGCCTCCGTGTAGCGCGCGGCGGCGGGCCCGTCGTCCAGGGAGCCGAAGTTGCCGTGCCCGTCGACCAGGGGCAGGCGGAGGTTGAAGGGCTGGGCGAGGCGGACGAGGGCCTCGTAAATCGCCGAGTCGCCGTGCGGGTGGAGTTTGCCCATGACCTCGCCGACGACGCGCTGGGACTTCACATGCCCCTTGTCGGGCCGCAGGCCCATTTGATCCATCTGGTAGAGGATGCGCCGCTGGACGGGCTTGAGGCCGTCCCGGGCGTCCGGGAGGGCGCGGGCGTAGATCACGGAAACCGCGTATTCGAGGAAGGAGCCGCGCATCTCCTCGGAGACGTCGATCTCCGAAATGCGCTCGTCCTGTGCGGGCAGAAGTGCGGAATCGTCCTTCTTCGACATGGGTGGCATTATCCCCCGTCTCCCACGCGCCGTTTCGACTCCCACGCCGCCGGTGGGCACAATGAGGGGGTGAACACGTGGGAGAGAATCGACCGGACGGGCTTCTACCCGGGTCTTGTGTCAGCCGCGTTGCGACGCGCCCTGGGGGCGGCTGAGCCGGTCGCCTCGATCTGCCAGGCGGATGCGGCCTTCGATCGCGGATCGATGTTCCGCCACCTCACGCTCGCGGCGCTCGGCGAGTCCGTCCTCGTCTTCATCCACGTGGACGAGCTCGAGGACGGGTCGGCGGCCGTCTCGACGACCACCCACCCCCTGGCTCAGCTCGGCTCGCTCGCCGTGATGGAGGTCTGGTCGGATCCCGCCGAGCGCGCCCAGCTCGCCGAGCTGACCCTCACCCTCGATCTGGGCGCCATGCGCCGCTCGGAGATCGAGCCCGCCCGCTGCGAGGACCCCGACTGCATGGCCGATCACGGCTATTCGGCGACCTCGTTCCCCGATGACCTCACGATCCGGGTCTCGAGGGCCGCCGACGGCGAAGCGGAGCTCGAGGCCGCCTACGCCTTCGCCGAGGCCCTCTCGCAGCGCCTGGGGAACGCGCATGATTGAGGCTCCCGGGTGGGCGGACCTTCCGGGCGCCCAGGATCTGCGCCTCACGGACGTCTTCTCTGCAGCCCTCGCCGCGGTCGAGGGGATGCCCCTCGGGGATGAGCGGGCGCGGATCGGATTGGGGATCGAGGCCGGGGCCGAGCAGGTGCTCCTCATCCTCGTCGACGGCCTGGGCTACCACCCGCTCGTCGACTCCCTCGCCTACGCTCCGACGCTGCGCTCCTTCCGTGAGGACATCCGCGCGATCCACACCGTCGCGCCCTCGACGACAGCGGCGGCGATCACGTCTTTCGGAACCGGGGCGCTTCCTGCGGCGACGCGCATGGTCGGCTACTCGGTGGCGCATGAGGGCCGCGCCATGAACCTCCTCGCCTTCGAGGGCGGGCCGCGGCCGGAGCAGTGGCAGGAGGTGCCGACGCGCTTCGAGCTCCTGGCGGCCCGGGGAGTTGATTCGGTCGTCATCTCACCCGCGTCCTTCGCGGGGTCGGGACTCACCCGAGCGGCGCTGCGCGGTGCGCGGCACAGGGGCGCCTTCTCCTGGGACGACCGCTGCGAGGCGGCGATCCGCGAACTGCGCTCGGGCACCCCCGTCGTCTACCTCTACTGGTCGGAGATCGACCATGCGGGGCACGGCCGCGGCGTGGCCTCCGATGCCTGGACCGCGGCGCTCGAGCATTTTGATGAGGGCCTCGGGCGGCTCCTCATGCGCCTGCCCTCCGGCGTGCGCACCGTCATGACGGCGGATCACGGAATGGTCGATGTGCGCTCTTCGCGATTGCGCGACCTCGCGCGCGAGAGCGCGCTCGCCGAGGACGTCGTCCTCCTCGCGGGGGAGACTCGTGCGCTGCACGTCCACGCGAGGCCCGGGCGCGCGGAGGCGGTGCGCGAACGGTGGCGGGACGTCCTGGGGGACGACGCCTGGGTACTGGCGCCCGATGAGGCCGGCGACCTCCTCGGCGAAGGGCCCGGTCTCGATGAGATCGGTGATGCGTTCGTGTTCATGGCCGGACGCGAGGGCGTCGTCGACTCGCGGGTGCAGCCCTCCGCGATGATCTCCATGCCGGGGGTGCACGGCTCGCTCACCCCGGAGGAGATGAGGATCCCCGTCATCCGGCTGAGCTGAGGCCCGCGCTCTGAGGCGAAGCCTGCGGTCCGAGCCGAGGCCGCCGGGGAGCCCTACTGGGGTCTGGCGCCGAAGACGATCTCGTCCCAGCTCGGCACCGAGCGCCGCCGGGACTTCGCCTTCTTCGGCTCCGCCGGCGCCTGGCCGAGGTCCTCCAGGCCCGGAAGGGAGACGTCCTCGTCGAGCGCCGCGTCCTCTTGGGCATCGACCGGGGCCGAGGGGCGCTTGGCGGATGATGCGGGACGGGGGCCGGCGCTCGCCTTGGGGATGCCCGTGGGCGAAGTCGAGGGGACTTCCCGGCGGTCTTCGCCCTCGTCCTTCGTGCGGGCCTGCGCCAAGGAGTAGATGCGGGCCGAGATCGAGCCCGCGGCGCCCGGGTCCGCCGAGGCCGCGCCTTCGGGGGCCGAGGGGCCGACGCCTTCCATCTCGGCGAGCTCGTCCTCGTCGAGTTCGTACTCGATGTCCTGCCGCTTGCCCCGCGCGGCGTTGAGCTGGTCGATGATCGCCTCGCGCGCCCTGACCTCCTCGAGGTCGGCCACGTCCGCCTCGGCCTTGCCCGGGACGGGCAGAGGCGTGAAGATCGAGGCCGCGGGGGTGACCGAGACCGTTTCGGTCAACCACTGGGCCTCTTGATCGACGGCCTCCAGAACACCGGAGGAGGGGAGGAGCCAGTGGGCCCCGTGCTCGGCGGCCCCCTGGATGAAGGTGAGACAGATCTGCCACGGGCCGTTGGCCTCGCGCTGGGCGGACCAGACGAGCGTGGAGGGATCGACTCCGCGGGCCGCCAGACGATCCACCACGAGGTCGCCCATCGCGGGCCCATCGGTGACTGAGCCGATCGTCGTGGACAGGGCGCGCTGGAGCGCGTAATTCTTCTCGGCGGCGACGGGCGCCTCGTAGCGCGCGATCGCGGCGACCTCCATGCCGTGCCGGGCGGCGATGTCCTCGGGGGTGGCGCCCGCGCGGAGAAGGGCCTGGATGTCGCGGGGACGCAGGGCCTGGCGAGCCGGATCGGGCGCGGCCTCGATCCTCGGGCGGTCGCGACGGGCGGCGGCGCGCAGCTCATCGGTGATGGGCGCGACGTATCGCTCGCCCTCGGAATCGAAGAAGACGAGGGACTCCCCGTCGGCGCCGATCCCGAGCAGCTCCAACTCGATCATGAAGACCTCCTCGCAGTACTCCGAGCGAATCGTCTCAGCCCCGCCCCTGTGCGCGGGGCACGTCGTGGGGCGTGTCCGATAATCGGACGCGCCGAGGGGGTGAAAGTCTGACATGCGACCTCGTGGAATGGTATCCTCCCTGCGCCGAAGGAGGGTGACTGGGCCATCGCCCCGGTGCCCGCAAACGCCGGAAGGGGACGACCATGGCGACCGATTACGATGCGCCTCGCAAGAACGATGACGACATCGCCGAGGACTCGATCGAGGAGCTGAAGTCGCGTCGCAACGACGCGGGTTCGCCCGAGATCGAAGAGGACGAGACCGAAGCCGCCGAGAATTTCGAGCTGCCCGGTGCGGACCTGTCCAAGGAGGAGCTGAGCGTCCACGTCGTCCCGAAGCAGGATGATGAATTCACCTGCTCGCTCTGCTTCCTCGTGCATCACGCGTCCCAGCTCGCCTTCACCGACGACGCCGGCCTGCCCGTCTGCACCGAGTGCGCGGGCTGAGGCCGCTTCGATGTTCGGACGCAAATCGCGCGACCGTGCGCGCGCTGAAGCGGTAGAGGCCGTCGCCCCCCTCGCTCCGGCGCGCCTGGATGAGGACGCCGAGATCTGGAACGAACCGGGCCCGCGGAGCGCCGAGGAGGTCGACACCTCGGTCGGCTACGTCGATATGGGCTCGATCCGCATTCCCGCCGTCAAGGGGATGCAGTTGAGGACTCAGGTTGCCGATGACGGCGCCTCGGTCCTGCGCGTCCTCATCGTCCTCGGCGATTCGGGGCTTCAGATCTCCGCGGCCGCGGCGCCCCGATCGGGCGGGGTCTGGGACGAGGTGCGCGCCAAGATCGCCGAGGGCATCGGCGCCGACGGAGGGGCGGTCGAGGCGGTCGAGGGGCGCTACGGCGTCGAGTTGCGCGCCGACATCCCGGTGACGATGCCGGACGGTCGCGCGGCCTCCTCGCCCATGCGGATCATCGGCCGGGAGGGCCCGCGCTGGTTCTCGAGGATCGACATCCTGGGGCCGGCCGCGCTCAATGACGAGGCCGGACGCGAGATCGAGAGGATCATCGACCGGATCGTCATCGTGCGCGACGATCAGCCCAGGGCCCGGCTCGATCTGCTCCCCATCCACGTGCCCGACGCGGCGGTGGAGGCCCCTCATGTCTGAGCGCCCCGACGGTCGTCTCGGCGCGCTGAGGAACCGCATCGTCGAGCACCTCGAGGAGGACAGCCGGCAGGCCGATGAAGCCGCCGATGAGGTGCGTTCGCGCTCGCGCCGGGGAACGACGCCGATCTGCGAGGTGCGCAATCGTCAGAAGGTGACGCTCTACGGCTCCCTCCTGTCGATGACCTTCCCTCCGGCGGGGGCCGAACAGGTCCTCATCGCCACCCTCTACGACGGCACGGGCTCGATCGAACTCCGGTGGCCGGGCCGTCGCTCGATCCCGGGGCTTTCCGTGGGAGAGCACATCGAGGTCGAGGGCACCGCCGGCATTCAGGGGGATCACCTCACGATCATCAATCCGCTCTACCGGATCATCACGACGGAGGGCTCATGAGGGGGGAGCGCCGGTCGGCGCCCGCGGTGCCGATGTGGGCCAGGAGCCTCGACGAGGACGACTTCTCCTTCCGCTCCGCCGTCGGCGGCCCCCGCGGCGTCGTCGAATCGATCCTCCCGGGCCTCATCTTCGTCATCCTGTACGTCATCACGAGCAACGTGATCGTGTCCTCGCTGGTCGCCGGGGGATCGGCCCTGATCGCCGTCGTCGCGGCGCTCATCGGGCGCACCGGTGTCCAGCAGGCCCTGACCGGCTTGCTCGGCGTCGCGATCGGCGTCGCGTGGGCGCTCATCACGGGACGGGGCGAGAACTTCTACGCCTGGGGCCTGCTGACTTCGGCTCTGTTCCTCCTCGGCATCCTCGCTTCGCTCGCGCTGAGGGCGCCCCTCGTGGCGGTCGTCCTCGGGCTCTTCCGCGGATACGGGTCCGACTGGCGCGAGGACCCGGCCCGGCGTCCGCTCGTACGGCGCTGCCGGAGCCTCACCTGGATGTGGGCGGGCATGTTTGCGCTGAGACTGGCGGTCCAGGTGCCGCTGTGGGCGATGGGCGCGGTCGCAGAACTGGGGATCGCCAAGCTCGTCCTGGGCGTTCCGCTGTTCGCCCTCGTGTGCTGGGCGACGTGGATCGGCCTGCGCCCCTTCCACGACGATGAGCCGAGGGAGCCCGCTCGGAGCTGACCGCCCCTGCGCCTGAGCGCTCTCAGTCCTGAGGCGCTTGCCCGGTTTCCTCCTCGGCCCGCGAGGGCGCGGCGACGATGCCGGTCAGGGCGGCGAGGGCGGAGCCCTCGGTGTCGGAGACGAGGAGGAGCAGCTCGTCCCCGGCTTCGAAGAGATCATCCGGGGAGGGGGTGATCGGCCTGCCATCGCGGAGGATCGCGGTGAGCACGGTCCTCGGCGGGAAGTCGACCTCGACGATGCGCTTGCCCAGCACCTGCGAGGCCTGCGGCAGGACGATCGCGTACATCGACACGTCGGCCGAATTGAAGGAGAAGAGCCGCACGGGGATCCCCGTCGACACGGCTTCTTCGACCAGCGCCGTCATGATCCTGGGCGTGGATACGGAGACATCGACGCCCCATGAGCCGTCGAAGAGCCACTCGTTCTTCGGGTTGTTGAGGCGCGCGACGACTTTGGGAACGGCGAACTCCGTCTTGGCGAGCAGCGAGATCACCAGGTTCGCCTTGTCGTCCCCGGTCGCGGCGACCATGACATCGGCGTCGGCGACTCCGGCGTCGGCGAGGGCATCGGGGGAGCAGGCGTCGGCGAGCACCCAGTCGGCGTCCGCGACGGACGCGACCCTGAGCTTGTCGGGCTGGTTGTCGATGAGCGTGCACTCGTGGCCGTGGTCGAGGAGTTCGAGTGCGACGGAGCGGCCGACCGAGCCGGCGCCCGCGATGACGATCTTCATGTCAGTCCTCGATTCTCGGGTCGGAGGTGAGGAGGGACCTCAGCTTCGTCGATTCCTTGCCGGCGATGGCGAAGTAGAGCTGGTCGTGCTCTTGGACGACGAGGTCGGAGCGCGCGGGCGTGACGACGCCGAGCCGTGAGACGAAGGCGATGCGCTCGCCGGTGAGCTCCTCCACGACGGGGAAGGGGAGCCCGTACCAGGAGACTTCGGGCGTGGCCGTCACCAGGGACACTTCGCCGGTCGGATGGGTCCACGTCACCGCGGCGTCGGGTGGGAGCATGCGTCGCATGACCGAATCGACGGTGCGCTTGACCGAGGCGACCGTGGGGATCCCGAGGCGCTCGTAGACGTGGGCCCGGGAGGGGTCGTAGATCCTCGCCACCACGTGCTCGATCTGGTAGACCTCCTGGGCGATGCGCGCGGCGATGATGTTCGAGTTGTCGCCGCTCGAAACCGCTGCGAAGGCGTAGGCGTCCTTGATGCCGGCCTGGCGCAGGGCGCCGCGGTCCACGCCGACCCCGGTGACCCTCCTGCCGGAGAAATCCGCGGGAAGACGATTGAAGGCCTTCGGGTCCATGTCGATGACCGCGACCGAATGTCCGTCGGCGTCGAGCCGAGTTGCGATGAGCGAGCCGACTCGGCCGCACCCCATGATGACGAAATGCACGAGGCTAACGGTAGCCCTCAAGCGCGACGGACTCCAACGCCCGGGGCGCGCAGAGGCGGGCGCGCCCCGGGAATGCGGGACCCGGCCGCGACTGGGCTAGTCTTGCTGCGTGCTTTCACACGTTCTGGCTCGAGGCAAGCGCATCCTCATCGGCCGGCCCATGAGGTCGGATGCCGCAGGGCATCAGCTGCTGCCCAAGCGGATCGCGCTGCCGATCTTCGCCTCGGACGCGCTCTCCTCCGTCGCCTACGCCCCCGACGAGATCCTCCTCACCCTGGCGCTTGCAGGCGGCATGGCCGCCTTGCAGTCGATCTGGGTCGGAGTGGTGGTCGCCTGCGTCCTCGCGGTCGTCGTCCTGTCCTACCGGCAGACGGTGTACGCCTACCCCTCGGGCGGGGGCGATTACGAGGTCGTCACGACGAACCTCGGGCGCACGTGGGGGCTCGTCGTCGCCGCCGCGCTCCTCGTCGACTACATCCTCACGGTCGCGGTCTCGATCTCCTCGGGGGCGGCCTATCTCACGACTGCGGTTCCCTTCCTCGCGGGCAATGAGGTCCTCATCGCCGTGGGGCTCGTCGTGATCCTCGCCATGCTGAACCTTAGGGGGACGAAGGAGGCGGGCGGCGCATTCGCCGTGCCGACCTACGTCTACATGTTCGCGATCGCGCTCATGATCGTCGTGGGCGCGGTGGAGTTCTTCACCGGCACCCTGGGCACGGCCCCGACCGCCCGCTACGAGTTGCTCCCGGCTCACGGCTACACCGACGGTCTCGTGGGACTGGGAGGGGCCTTCCTCCTCATGCGCGCCTTCTCCTCCGGATGCGCGGCCCTGACCGGGGTGGAGGCCATTTCCAACGGCGTTCCCATGTTCAGACGCCCCAAGTCGAAGAACGCAGCGGCGACCCTCGCCCTTCTCGGCGGAATCGCCGCGACGATGATGCTCTCGATCCTCCTGCTTTCGCGGGCCAGCGGCGTGAAGATCGTGGAGGACCCTGCGACTCAGCTCCTGCTCGACGGCGCGCCCGTCGGCGAGGACGTGACCGTCCAGCCCGCGATCGGGCAGATCGCCTCGGCCGTCTTCGGCTCCGGCTCGCCGCTCTTCCTCCTCGTAACGACGGTGACGGGCCTCATCCTCGTCCTCGCGGCGAACACCGCGTTCAACGGCTTCCCGACCCTCGCCTCGGTGCTCTCCAAGGATTCGTTCCTGCCGCGCCAGCTGTACAAGCGCGGCGACCGTCTCGCCTACTCCAACGGGATCGTCGTCCTCTCCCTGGCGGCGATCATCCTCATCATCGCCTTCAGGGCGGAGACGACCAGGCTGATCCAGCTGTACGTGCTCGGCGTCTTCGTCTCCTTCACACTGTCCCAATTGGGGATGGTGAGGCACTGGAACCGCGCTCTGCGCTCCCGTCAGTCCGGGATCGAGAGGGGAGCGGTCCTGCGTTCGCGGGCCGTGAACATCATCGGATTCATGATGACCGGGGTGGTCCTCCTCATCGTCCTCATCACGAAGTTCGCCCACGGGGCCTGGATCACCCTCATCATGATCGGCGTCGTCTTCCTCATCCAGTTGGGGATCAGCCACCACTACCGGACGATCCGCTCCCAGCTCCGCGTCGACGACTGGTCGGCGAAGCGCGCCCTGCCGACCAGGGTCCGCGCCCTCGTCCTCGTCTCGGGCCTGTCGAAGCCGTCCATGCGCGCCGTCGCCGCGGCTCGCGCATCCCATCCCTCCGCCTTGGAACTGGTGAGCGTGGTGGCCGACGCTCAGGAGGAGGCGAAGATCCGCAAGGAGTGGGAGGAATCCGGGCTGCCGATTCCGCTCACTCTCCTGTCGAGCCCCTATCGCGATCTCAACCAGGTCGTGCTCCAGTACGTGCGCGGCCGGAGGAGGCGTTCACCGGGGGAGATGCTCATCATCTACATGCCCCAGTTCATCGTGCGGCACTGGTGGGAGAACATCATGCACAATCAGACGGCGGGCAGGCTGCGCCGCGCCCTCGTGAATGTGCCGGGTGTCGTCATCACGACGGTGCCGTGGAAACTCGGCGAGGACGCCGAGGTGGAGGGCCGCCAGCTCATCAACGATCCGTTCAAGCGGACGGATAATCGCGTTGGCGCTTACGACTTCAAGAAGGACGAAGGATGAAGAAGCCCCGGTACGCGAAGAGGATGAGCGCGATCGACGAGGAGGTCCTCGAACTCGTCGTCGGGGAGCCCGCGCACGGCGGGGCCTGCGTCGCCCGCGACGGCGGCGGCCGCGTCGTCTTTGTCCGTCATGCGCTTCCCGGCGAGAGGGTCCGGGCGCGGGTCACTTCTGCGCGTTCGCGCCTGGCGTGGGCTGATGCCGTCGAGGTCCTCGAGGCCTCGGCCGACCGTCAGGAGTCGGTGTGGCCGCAGGCGGGTCCCGGGGGCGTCGGCGGCGGCGAACTCGCCCACGTCGTCCCGGCGGCGCAACGGGCGTGGAAGCAGACGGTGATCGAAGGGCAGCTGCGCAGGGTCGGCGGTCCCGCGCTCTTCGATGCGATCGCGGCGCTCGGCGGCGTGCGGGTGCGGCCCGCGCCGGGGGATGAGGAAGGATCCCTGCTTCATCGCCGCGCCCGGATCGAAGCGGTCGTCGATCGGCAGGGCCGTCCTGGGATGCACCGCTACCGGGCCGATGAGATCGTTCCGCTCGACTCGATGCCGCTCGCGGCCGAGGCGATCGAGGAGCTCGGCTTCTGGGGGGAGGCGACCTCCTGGTCGGACCTTCTCAGACCGGGTGATCGGGTGCGCATGGTCGCGCCCGGCGGCCAGTCCCCGCTCGTCGTCACGCCGCGCGCCTCGTTCAACGCCCTCGGCGAGGAGGTCGAGATCGCGAGGCTGCAGTGGACGGTCGATGTGATGGGCTCCGAATACGTCTACGGGGTGCGCCCGACCGGGTTCTGGCAGACGCACGTCCGCGGCGCATCGGTGCTCGCGAACGCGGTCATGCGGGCGGCCCGGCCCTGCGACGGTGAGCGCGTCATCGAGCTGTACGCGGGAGCGGGCCTGTTCTCGGTGCCCATCGCCGAGGCGGTCGGCGCTCGGGGGCGTCTGGTGACCCTCGAGGGCGACGAGGGCGCAGTGGCCGATGCCGGGGAGAATCTTGCGGCTTACGGCTGGGTCGACGCCTACGTCGGCGAAGTCGACGCCTCCGGCGTTTTTGAGCTGTCCGGTGAGCTGGAAGGGTCGGCGGATCTCGTGGTCCTGGATCCGCCGAGGTCCGGGGCCGGGCGCGAGGTCTGCGCATCGCTCGCCCGTCTCGGTGCGGAGCGGATCGTCCTCGTGTCCTGCGATCCCGCGGCCGGGGCCCGGGACCTGCGCGAGCTGATGGACGCCGGCTACGAGGTGCGCTCCTTCGAGGCGTGGGACCTCTTCCCGCACACGCATCACGTCGAGACCGTCGCGGGCCTCGTCAGGGCGCGTTGAACTCCGTCGAGGGGGAGTCCTTGTCCACTGCGAATCACCCGTGGAGGATCCGGCGGGCGCGGGCCGGTGATGCGCGGGCCGTGGCGCGGATCTACGCGCCCTACGTCGAGCGCACGGCGATCACCTTCGATGAGTCCGCGCCCGCCGAAGAGGACTTCGCGCGGAAGATCGCGTCCACGGGGCGGGTCCATCCCTTCCTCGTCGCCGAGGACGACTCGGGGGAGGTCGTCGGCTACGCCTACGCATCGGCCTTCAAGGAGCGCGCCGCCTACGCGCATTCGGTCGAGGTGAGCGTCTACTGCGACATGGCGTCCAGGGGGCGGGGGCTCGGTTCCGCCCTGTACGCGGCCCTGGAGGGGGTCTTGAGGATTCAGGGCGTCTACAACGCGAACGCCTGCATCACCGCCCCGGCCGGGCCCGATGATCGTGTCGATGACGCTTCGCTGCGCTTTCACAGCAGTCGGGGGTACCGCATGGTCGGCACGTTCCACTCGTGCGGCTACAAGTTCAACCGCTGGTACGACGTCGCGTGGATGGAGAAGATGCTCGGCGAGCATCCGGGGGTTCCCGCGCCCTTCCGCCCGATGTCCTCATTGGGGGCGGATGAGGTGGATGAGGCGATCTCGCATTCGCGTTAGCGGGCGGCGGGGCGTCATTCGCGTCCATTCGCACTTGCCGAGGGCGTCCGAGGCAGTAATCTTGATGTCGAGATAAATCTGAGGCGAGGCCTCGCATCCCCACAGGAGGGCACATGACGAGCATCGACACCTTCGGCGCGCGCGCCGAACTCGCAGTGGGCGAGCGCACGTACACCTACTACCGACTCGACGCCCTCAGCGGCCTCGACGCCCTTCCCTACTCGCTCAAGGTCCTCGCCGAGAACCTCTTGCGCACCGAGGACGGGGCGAACATCACGCGCGCGCACATCGAGGCGCTGGCGAACTGGGATCCGGCCTCCGAACCGGACACCGAGATCCAGTTCACCCCCGCCCGCGTCATCATGCAGGACTTCACCGGGGTCCCCTGCATCGTCGACCTCGCGACCATGCGCGAGGCCGTCGCCGAGCTCGGCGGCGACCCCTCGCTCATCAACCCCTTGGCGCCGGCGGAGATGGTCATCGACCACTCCGTCCAGATCGATGTCGCGGGCAGCGCCGACGCCTTCGGGGCGAACATCGCGCGCGAGTACGAGCGCAACGGCGAGCGCTACCAGTTCCTCCGCTGGGGCCAGGGCGCCTTCGACAATTTCAAGGTCGTGCCGCCCTCGACCGGCATCGTCCACCAGGTGAACATCGAGCATCTGGCCCGGACCGTCTTCACGAGGACCGAGGCCGACGGATCGGTCACCGCCTACCCCGACACCTGCGTCGGCACGGACTCGCACACCACGATGGTGAACGGCCTCGGCGTCCTCGGTTGGGGAGTGGGCGGCATCGAGGCCGAGGCCGCGATGCTCGGACAGCCCGTGTCCATGCTCATCCCCCGGGTCGTCGGCTTCAAGCTCACCGGGGCGATCCCCGCGGGCGCGACCGCGACCGATGTGGTCCTCACCATCACGCAGATGCTCCGCGCCCACGGCGTCGTCGGCAAGTTCGTCGAATTCTACGGCGAGGGCGTCGGCGCGGTCCCTCTGGCCAACCGCGCGACGATCGGCAACATGTCGCCCGAGTTCGGCTCGACGGCGGCCATCTTCCCGATCGATGCCGTCACCCTCGACTACCTGCGCCTGACCGGGCGCTCCGAGGAACGGATCGCTCTGGTCGAGGCCTATGCCAAGGCTCAGGGCCTCTGGCACGACGCCTCGCGCGAGGCCGTCTACTCCGAGTACCTCGAACTCGACCTGTCGACCGTCGTCCCCTCGATCGCGGGCCCCAAGCGCCCGCAGGACCGGATCGAGCTCGCGAACTCCAAGTCCTCCTTCAAGGAGACGATCGGCGCCTACGCGCCCGGCGGCGAGCGCGAGGACGTGCCCGTGACCCTCGCGAGCGGCACGGCGACCCGCCTCAACCACGGCGATGTCGCGATCGCCTCGATCACCTCGTGCACGAACACCTCCAACCCCTCGGTGATGATGGCCGCGGGACTCCTCGCGCGCAACGCCGTCGCCCGCGGGCTCACCTCGAAGCCCTGGGTGAAGACCTCCATGGCTCCCGGATCGAAAGTCGTGACCGACTACTACGAGAAGGCCGGCCTGTGGGACGACCTCAACGCCCTGGGCTTCAACCTCGTCGGCTACGGCTGCGCGACCTGCATCGGCAACTCCGGTCCGCTTCCGGCCGAGATCTCCGCAGCGGTCAATGAGAACGACCTCGCCGTCGTCTCGGTCCTGTCGGGCAACCGCAACTTCGAGGGGCGCATCAACCCCGATGTCAAGATGAACTACCTCGCCTCGCCGCCGCTCGTCATCGCTTACGCGATCGCCGGCACCATGGACTTCGATTTCGAGAAGGAGCCCCTGGGGATCGACCCCGCGGACGGGTCCGAGGTCTACCTGCGCGACATCTGGCCGACGCCCGAAGACGTCCAGTCGACCATCGACGCCTCCATCGACCGTTCGATGTTCGAGAACGACTACGCGGACGTCTTCGCCGGGGATGAGCGCTGGCGCTCCCTGGCGACCCCCGAGGGCGACACCTTCGCCTGGGACGCCGATTCGACCTACGTGCGCAAGCCCCCGTACTTCGAGGGGATGGGGCTCGAGGCGTCGCCGGTCGAGGACATCCGCGGTGCGAGGGTCCTGCTCAAGCTCGGCGATTCGGTGACGACCGATCACATCTCCCCGGCGGGCGCTTTCAAGCCGGAAACCCCGGCGGGGCGCTACCTGCTGGCGCACGGGGTCGAACGCAAGGATTTCAACTCCTACGGTTCGCGCCGCGGCAACCACGAGGTGATGATCCGCGGCACCTTCGCCAACATCCGCATCCGCAACGAGATGCTCCCCGGGGTCGAGGGCGGTTTCACGAAGAACTTCACCCGCGAGGGCGCTCCCGTCTCCACGGTCTACGACGCTTCCGTCGACTACCTCGCGGCGGGCGTCCCGCTCGTGGTGCTCGGCGGCAAGGAGTACGGCTCGGGGTCCTCGCGGGACTGGGCCGCGAAGGGCACCTCGCTGCTGGGCGTCAAGGCCGTCATCGCCGAGTCCTTCGAGCGCATCCACCGTTCGAACCTGATCGGCATGGGCGTCCTGCCGCTCCAGTTCCCCGAGGGCGAGACCCGTGATTCGCTCGGCCTGACGGGCGACGAGGTCTTCGACATCGAGGGCATCGCGCGGCTGAACGAGGGCGAAACCCCGAAGACGCTGAGGGTGACGGCGACGCGCGAGGACGGGACCGGCGTCGTCTTCGAGGCGCTCGTGCGGATCGACACCCCCGGAGAGGCCGACTACTACCGCAACGGCGGCATCCTCCAGTACGTCTTGAGGGATCTCGCCGCGCGGGCCTGAGGAGGGCTGATTCCGGAAAAGGGCCGGGGCTGCACGATCGTGCAGCCCCGGCCCATCCGTATGAAGCCCCGAGGCGAATCAGCCCTCCGCCGAATCGGCCTGCTGAGCCGCGAAGCTCGCGGCGCCGACGATGCCGGCCGTGTTGAAGAGCTTCGCGGGCACCATCGGGGTCTTGAGGTCGAGGAGCGGCATGAACTTCTCGTGGTTCTTCGACACGCCGCCGCCGACGACGAAGAGGTCGGGGGAGAAGAGCATCTCGACGTGGCTGTAGTAGCGCTGGAGGCGCTTCGCCCATTTCTTCCACGAGAGGTCCTGAAGGGTCTTCTGACCCGAGGAGGCCCGCTTCTCCGCATCGTAGCCGTCGATCTCGAGGTGACCGAGCTCCGTGTTGGGAACGAGGACCCCGTTCATGATGACGGCCGAACCGATGCCCGTGCCCTGGGTCGTGAGGATGACGAGCCCGTCGACGCCCTTGGCGGCGCCGTAGGCGACCTCGGCGATGCCTGCGGCGTCGGCGTCGTTGAGGGGGACGACTCTGCGCCCGAGATGGCGCTCCATGAGCTCATTGACGTTGATCCCCGCCCAGGACGGGTCGAGGTTCGCGATGAAGGGGACGACGCCGTGGATGACGGGGGCCGGGAAGGCGATGCCGACGGGGGTCTCAGGGCCGACTTCGAGCCGCTCGAGGAGCTGACGGCACACCTCGGCGACCGCGTCGGGGGTCGCGGGCTTGGGAGTTTCGATTCGGATCCTCTCGCCGACGAATTCTCCGGTCTCGAGGTCGACCAGCGCCGACTTCACTCCCGATCCGCCGATATCGATCCCGCATGCCACCTGTGCCATGAGCCCTCCAGGGAAGTTGTGCCTGTGCGTCGAAATGGTAGCGCAGTTCATGCCAGGGTCAGGATCTCCGCTCCCTCTTCGGTCACGACGATCGTGTGCTCGAACTGCGCGGTGCGCGAACGATCAGCGGTGACGACCGTCCACTCGTCATCCCACTGCTCCCAGTCGATCCCGCCGAGGGTGAGCATCGGCTCGATGGTGAAGACCATTCCCGGCTCCATGACGGTCGAATAGGCGGGAGCCGCGTCGTAGTGGGGGATGATGAGGCCCGAGTGGAAGGCCTCGCCGACCCCGTGCCCCGTGTAGTCGCGGACGACGCCGTATTCGAAGCGCTTGGCGTAGCGCTCGATGACGCGTCCGATGACGTTGATCTCGCGGCCCGGGCCGACGGCCTTGATCCCGCGCATCATCGCCTCCTTCGTCCGTTCGATGAGCAGGCGGGACTCCTCGTCGATGTCGCCGACTCCGAACATTGCGCAGGTATCGCCGTGCACGCCGTCGACGTAGGCGGTGATGTCGACGTTGACGATGTCGCCGTCCTCGAGCGGCCGGTCGTCGGGGATGCCGTGGCAGATGACCTCGTTGATCGAGGTGCACAGGGACTTCGGGAATCCCATGTAGCCCAGGCACGAGGGGTATGCGCCGCTGTCGATGAGGAACTCGTGTCCGATGCGGTCGAGCTCATCGGTCGTGACACCGGGAGCGACCGCGGCTCCCACGACTTCGAGCGCCTGGGCGGCGATCCTTCCGGCCCTGCGGATCCTCTCAACGGTCTCGGCGTTTTTGACATCGGAGGCCGTCACCACTTCGGGCCCCGAGTGGAACATGTACTCGGGGCGATCGATGTGCTCGGGTACGGTGCGCATCGGTGAAATGCGGCCGGGGCGAAGATCGCCCAGGGGGGCGCGGGCGGCGAGATCAGCGGCATGTGTCATGCGCCCAAGACTAGTCCGCTCCTTTTCATCCTTCCTGGCTACGAGGGCGCGAGGGATGGACGCGCCTGAGGCGGATTGCGGGAGGGGACTATCATGGCGGGGCGCGAACCGCGCGAATTCGACACCTGACGGAGGAAGCAGGATATGGCCCAGGACGCCCCTGACCTCAATCCCCTTGATGCGGGAGCCGTGGACGAGCTCGTCGCCCGAGCCCTGGCGGATATCGATGCCGCCGAGGATCTCGAGGCCCTCAAGACCGTGAAGCTGTCGGTCTTGGGGGAGAAGGCGCCGCTGGTGATGGCCAATAGGACCATCGGATCCCTGGAGCCGAAGGACCGCGGAACGGCGGGGAAGAACCTCGGCGCCGCCCGCTCGCGCCTGTCGACCGCGCTCGCCGCCCGCGAGGAGGTCCTCGAGGCCGAGCACGAGGCCCGAGTCCTCGTCGAGGAGGCGGTGGACGTCACCGCCCGGGGCGCGCGATCCGTCGTCGGGGCCCGTCATCCGATCAACACGCTCATCGAGGAGATCGAGGACTTCTTCACCTCGATGGGCTGGGGGATCGTCGAAGGCCCCGAGATCGAGCATGAATGGTTCAACTTCGATTCCCTGAACTTCGACATCGACCACCCGGCCCGTCAGATGCAGGACACCCTGTACGTCGACGGCCGCTCGGTGGGCGCGCGGGATGCGCAGGAGGCGCGACTCGTCATGAGGACGCACACCTCCCCGGTCCAGGCCAGGGCCCTCCTCGAGCGCGGCGTCCCGCTCTACGTCGCCTGCCCGGGCAAGGTCTTCCGCGCCGACGCCCTCGACGCCACGCATACGCCCGTCTTCCACCAGGTCGAGGGCCTCGCGGTGGACAAGGGGCTGACGATGGCGGACCTCAAGGGCGTCCTCGACCATTTCGCGCGGGCGATGTTCGGACCCGGGGCGAGGGCGCGGCTGCGCCCCTCCTTCTTCCCCTTCACCGAGCCGAGCGCCGAACTCGACATCTGGTTCCCCCAGAAGAAGGGCGGCGCCGGCTGGATCGAGGTGGGCGGCTGCGGCATGGTGAACCCCAATGTCCTGCGCGCAACGGGAATCGACCCGGAGGTCTACTCGGGATTCGCCTTCGGCATGGGCATCGAGCGCACGCTCATGCTGCGCCACGGGATCGCGGACATGCACGACATCGTCGAGGGCGATGTGCGCTTCTCCCAGCAGTTCGGACTCAACGGAAGGGGACACTGACATGCCAATGGTTCCGATCAGCTGGCTTGCCGACCACGTCGAGGTGCCCGCGGGCATGGACGCGGCAGGACTCGCGGCCGCCCTCGTGAAGGTCGGCCTCGAGGAGGAGACGATCCACCCGGCCAAGGTGACCGGCCCGCTCGTCGTGGGCAGGGT
Source organism: Schaalia hyovaginalis (assembly GCF_014208035.1). Taxonomy (NCBI): domain Bacteria; kingdom Bacillati; phylum Actinomycetota; class Actinomycetes; order Actinomycetales; family Actinomycetaceae; genus Schaalia; species Schaalia hyovaginalis. The sequence goes on from NZ_JACHMK010000001.1 coordinate 1,305,256, forward strand.
CCTCACCCGGGTCGAGGAGACCGCCTCGAACGGGAAGACCGTCAACTACTGCCGCGTCGACGTCGGCGAGCACAACGACGCCCCCGGAACGGGCAAGGAGCCCTCGGAGCTGCCCAGCCGCGGCATCATCTGCGGCGCCCACAACTTCGAGGCGGGTGACCTCGTGGTCGTCTCCCTGCCGGGCGCGGTCCTGCCCGGAGGCTTCGCGATCGCGGCGCGCAAGACCTACGGCCACATCTCCGACGGCATGATCTGCTCGGCCCGAGAGCTCGGCCTCGGTGAGGATCACGACGGAATCATCGTCCTGGACCGGGTCTACCCCGATCGCGAGATCCCCGAGCCCGGTTCGGATCTTCTCGGCTTCCTCGGTCTGGGCGAGCAGACCCTGGAGATCAACATCACCCCGGATCGCGGCTACTGCTTCTCCATGCGCGGCGTCGCCCGGGAGTTCTCCCACTCGACCGGTGCGGCCTTCACGGATCCGGGTCTGCCCGGCGTCCTCGTGACGGACGTGCCCGAGGCGAATGCCGAGGGATTCCCCGTCGAGGTCGATGATGCCGCGCCGATCAAGGGCAGGCCCGGCGTCGACCGCTTCGTCACGCGCATCGTGCGCGGGATCGATCCCAAGGCCCCCACTCCGCGGTGGATGGTCGAGCGCCTCGAGGCCGCGGGCATGCGCTCGGTCTCGCTCGCCGTGGACGTGACGAACTACGTCATGCTCGACCTCGGCCAGCCGATGCACGCCTACGATCTGTCGGCGCTCGCCGCGCCGATCGTCGTGCGCCGTGCGAAAGCGGGGGAGAGGCTGCGCACCCTCGACGAGGTCGAGCGCGACCTCGATCCCGAGGACCTGCTCATCACGGATTCGCCCGAGGGCCCGGGCTCGCGGATCATCGGTCTGGCCGGAGTGATGGGCGGCTCCTACTCGGAGGTGGAGGATTCGACGCGCGACGTGCTCCTGGAGGCGGCCCACTTCGACGCGGTCTCGATCGCGCGCACGGCGCGCCGTCACCGCGTGCCCTCGGAGGCCTCCAAGCGTTTCGAGCGCGGGACCGATCCGCGTCTCCCCGCGGTCGCGGCGCAGCGCGCGGTCGATCTCCTCGTCGAATACGGAGGGGGCGCGGCTGATCCGGCGGTCTTCGACTTCGACGCCGTTGCCGCTCCCGAGGCGATCGTCTTCGCCCACGAGGAGGCCGCGCGTCTCATCGGTGTGGAGTACTCGAAGGAGCGCGTGCGCGAGATCCTCGAAGAGATCGGTTGCGAGGTGAGCGAGGGCGCTTCGGGCGCATTCGAGGTCGTCCCCCCGAGCTGGCGCCCCGATCTCGTGGGTCCGGCGCATCTCGTCGAGGAGATCGCGCGCCTCGACGGTTACGACAAGATCCCCTCGACGCTTCCCGCGGTCCCGGCGGGCTCCGGTCTGAGCGCGGCTCAGAAGGCGCGCCGTCAGGTCGTCTCCTTGCTCGCCCAGGCGGGCCTCGTCGAGGTCCTGTCCTATCCCTTCGTCTCGGATTCCTTCGACAAGCAGGGGCTCCCTGCGGATTCGGCGCGTCGGGCGGCTGTGACGCTGCGCAATCCGCTGGCCGACGATGCGCCGGTGCTGCGCACCTCGATCCTGGACACCCTGCTCGAGACCGCGAGCCGGAATGCGGCGCGCGGGGCCGACCGGGTCGCGATCTTCGAGGCGGGGCTGGTCGCCCTTCCCGAGGGCACGCGTCCGATGGGGCTGCTGTCCGCTGAGCGGCGTCCGAGCGAGGAGGAGCTGGAGGCGCTGCGCGCCGCGACGCCCTCTCAGCCCCACCGCGTCGGCATCGTCCTGGCCGGTCGGGCCTCGGGTTCTGCGATCGTCGAGCAGCCGCGGGCCTGGGACTGGTCCGATGCCGTCGAGTTCGTTCACGCCGCCGCTTCGGTCCTGGGCGTGCGCGTGGAGACGACCCGCTGGTGGGATCCGCAGCCGATCGCGCTCAAGGGCCCTGCGATGCCCGCTCCGGAAACGGATCCGGCTCGGGTCGCGCCCTGGCACCCGGGGCGCGTCGCCCGGGTATTCGTCCGCCAGGGCCGCGAACTCGTCGATATCGCCTTCGCGGGCGAATTGCACCCCAGGGTCTGCCGCGCCTTCGGTCTGCCTGTGCGCTCATGCGCGGCCGAGATCGACCTCGATGCGCTCATCGGAGCGATGGCGCCCCAGTCGATCCAGGTGAAGCCGGTTTCGACCTTCCCCCTGGCGAAGGAGGACATCGCCCTCGTCGTCGATGCCGCGATCCCGGTCTCGCGGGTGGAGCAGGTCGTACGGCAGGGCGCGGGTCCTCTTCTCGAGGAGGTGTCGCTCTTCGACGTGTACGAGGGCCCGGGGCTGGGCGAGGGGGTGCGCTCCTTGGCCTTCGCGCTCAAGCTCCGGGCTCCTGATCGCACGCTGACGGCGAAGGAATCGGCTCAGGTGCGCGAGAACGTCGTGAAGAAGGCGGAGAAGATCCTCGGGGCGAAGCTGCGTTCCTGATCCGTATGGGCGCCGCCGCCGGTCCTGTGGATCCCGCCTCAGTGGGACTTTGGGACACGACGGCGGCGCCTTGGCTCTGCCACACTGGGGGCCATGCACATCCTCGTCACCGCCTCTTCCAAGCACGGTTCCACCGAAGCGGTCGCGAATGCGATCGCGTTGCGTCTGAGGGAAGCCGGACATGCGGTTGATCGCCGCGCTCCCGAAGACGTCGCGACTCTTGACGGTTTCGACGCGGTGGTGTGCGGTTCGGCGGTGTACATCCTCCAGTGGATGAAGGAGGCGCGCGAGTTCATCGAGCGCTTCTCCGCTGAGCTTTCGCAGATGCCGGTCTGGGCCTTCTCCGTCGGGATGAGCGGGGTTCCCAAGCACGCCCCGCAGGATCCGAGCCGCATCGGCCCGCTGTCGACGCACGTTCCGGGTACGCAGACCCGTTTCTTCGCGGGGCGCTACGACCCGGCGCTCCTCACTTTGCGCGAGCGCTCCGTCGCGCGCCTGGCCGGCGTCGTCGAGGGCGACTTTAGGGATTGGGACGCCGTCGGCGCCTGGGCCGATTCGATCGCCGGGGAGCTCGCCGCTCGTTGAGCCCGCGTGTCCGTTGAACGGACACTGCTGGAAAAATATGCATGAACATGTATATTCATGCATATGAAGTTGAGAGCAGCGATCGCGGGCGCCTCCGGCTACGCGGGCGGGGAAGTCGCCCGCCTCCTCGCCGCGCACCCGAACATCGAAGTCGCAACGGTGACCGCGGCGAGCTCGGCGGGAAGAAGACTCGGCGAGTTCCACCCCCACATCGGCCCCCTCGCCGATCGGATCATCCGAGAGACGAGCGTCGCCAGCCTCGCAGGGCACGACCTCATCGTCCTGGCGCTTCCCCACGGGCACTCCGGCGCTCTCGCCGCCCGGCTCGAAGAAGCGGGGGAGAAGGCCCTCATCCTCGACTGCGCGGCCGACCATCGCCTCACCGACCCGGCTGCCTGGACGGCCTACTACGGCTCGGACTTCTCCCCGGCCTGGACCTACGGCATGCCCGAGCTGCTCCACGAGGGCGAGTCCCGCGCCGCGGCCCAACGCGCCCTCCTCTCGGAATCGACGCGGATCGCCGTGCCGGGCTGCAACGTGACCGCAGTGACGCTGGCGCTCCAGCCCGCCGTCCACGCCGGACTCGTCGACCCCTCCCGCATCGTCGCAACCCTCGCCGTCGGCTACTCCGGTGCGGGCAAGTCCCTCAAACCCCACCTTCTCGCCTCCGAGGCCCTGGGCAACATGGCCCCTTACGCGGTCGGAGGAACGCACCGCCACATTCCGGAGATCATCCAGAACCTGGCCGTGTGCGGAGCAGACGCCTCCGCCACGGGCATCACCTTCACCCCCGTCCTCGTTCCCGCCTCCCGCGGAATCCTCGCGACCGTCGTCGCGCCCCTGGCCCCCGGCGTCGGAAGCGATGGCGTGGCGAGCGCCTACGACGTCTACGACGATGAAGCCCTCATCTCGCTCATGCCGCACGGAGCATGGCCGACCACGGCACCGGTCACCGGCACGGGCCTCGCCCGGGTCAGCGCCGTCATCGATGAACGGGCGGGAAGCCTCGTCGCCATCGCGGCCATCGACAACCTCGGCAAGGGGACCGCCGCTGCGGCGGTACAAAGCGCAAACATCGCCCTCGGCCTCGACGAGTACGCGGGCATCCCGATGATCGGAGTAGCACCATGAGCCAGACGCCGACCGGTGTCACAGCGCCCCGCGGATTCGCCGCGGCGGGAATCGCCGCCGGGATCAAGTCCACCGCCGGATCGAAGGACCTCGCCCTGGTCGTGAACAGGGGGCCGGCATTCGCCTCCGCCGGGGTCTTCACCTCGAACCGCGTGGTCGCCGCGCCCGTGACCCTGACCCGCGCCCACCTGGCGAAGACCGGCCTCAAGGCCGTGATCCTCAACTCCGGGGGCGCGAACGCCTGCACCGGCGGGCCCGGCCTCGCCGATGCCGAGGCGACCGCTGCGAAAGTCTCCGCCCTGCTCGGCTGCGAGCCCGATGAAGTCGGCGTCTGCTCGACGGGCATGATCGGCGTGCGCCTCCCGCTGGACGCCCTCATGACCGGCGCCGAAGCGGCCGCGGCCGCACTCGCGAACACCCCCGGGGCCGGAGCCGACGCCGCCGAAGCGATCCGGACGACAGACACCGTCTCCAAGACTCACGTCTCGATGCACGGCGGGGGATGGACGATCGGCGCAATGGCGAAAGGCGCGGGCATGCTCGCGCCGGGCCTGGCGACGATGCTCTGCGTGCTCACCACCGACGCCCTCGTCGACGACGCGACCGCCCGGCGCGCCCTCGCCAAGGCCGTGCGCACCACCTTCAACCGGACCGACTCCGACGGGTGCATGTCGACGAACGACTCGGTGATCCTCCTCGCCTCGGGAGCATCGGGCATCGAGCCCGAGGAGACCGAATTCACCGAAGCGCTCCGGAGCGCCTGCTACGACCTCGCCCGCCAACTCATCGCGGACGCTGAAGGCGCCAGTCACGACATCGAGATCCGCGTCGTCGGGGCCTCGAGCGAAGAGGCCGGCGAAGCCGTCGCCCGCGCGGTCTCGCGCTCCAACCTCTTCAAGACGGCGGTCTTCGGCAACGATCCGAACTGGGGGAGGATCCTCTCCGAAGTCGGCACCGTCCCCGAAAGCCTCGCCCCCTACGACCCGGACGAGCTCGACGTCTCGATCAACGGCGTCATGGTGTGCCGCGGGGGAGGCGTCGGCGAGGACCGCGCACTCGTCGACATGACGCCCCGCGAGGTCCGCGTCCTCATCGACCTCAAGGCCGGATCCGAAGAAGTCGCCGTGTGGACGAACGACCTCACCCACGACTACGTCCACGAGAACAGCGCGTACTCGTCATGAAGCACACGACGACCTGGAACGAGCGCTATGCGGCCTCGCTCATGAACACCTTCGGGGCCCCCGCCCTCGTCCTCGCCGAGGGCGAAGGCGCCCGCGTCCGCGACACCGAGGGACGGGAGTACCTCGATCTCCTCGGCGGCATCGCCGTCAACGTCATCGGGCACGCGCACCCGCTGGTCGCCCAGGCGATCGCGGGGCAGGCCCAGACCCTGGGGCACGTGTCGAACTTCTTCGCGACCCCGCCGCAGATCGGGCTCGCCGAGAAGCTCCTCGACATCGTCGAACCGGGAGGGGCGCCCGAGGGATCCCGCGTCTTCCTCGCGAATTCGGGCGCCGAGGCGAACGAGGCCGCCCTCAAGATCGTCAAGGCCCACGGCCTGGCGATCTCCCCGACGAAAACGCGGATCCTCGCCCTCGAACACGCCTTCCACGGGCGCACCCTCGGGGCCCTCTCCCTCACCTGGAAGGAGGCCTACCGCGCCCCCTTCGCCCCGCTCATCCCCGGGGTCGAGTTCATCCCCGTCAACGACATCGCCGCCCTCGAAGCGGCGATGGACGAGGACGTGGCCGGGATCTTCATCGAGCCCATCCAGGGCGAGGCGGGCGTTCTCCCGGTCGAGGCGGCCTGCCTTCAGGCCGTCCGCGAGCTCACGGCATCGCATGGCGCGCTCATGGTCATCGATGAGGTCCAGACCGGCGTCGGGCGGACCGGCGAGTGGATGGGGCATCACGCTTCGGGAGTCGTCCCCGATGTCGTCACCCTGGCGAAGGGCCTGGGAGGCGGCATGCCGATCGGTGCCTGCATCGGACTCGGCGGCGCCGCTAAAGTCCTGGGGCCCGGAATGCACGGGACGACCTTCGGGGGGAACCCGATCTGCGCGGCCGCAGCCCTCGCCGTCCTCAAGGTCATCGAAGACGAGGGGCTCCTCGCCAAGGTGAAGCGCACCTCCGAGCAGTGGCGCTCCGAACTGGCCCGGGTCGAAGGCGTTCGCGAAGTCCGGGGCCGCGGCTACCTCATCGGGATCGATTTCGACGCGCGGATCGCGGCGGGCGTCGTGGCGGCCGGACGGGAGGCCGGCTTCATCCTCAACGCGACCGGGCCCTCCACCCTGCGCCTGGCGCCGCCCCTCATCCTCACCGCCGACGACGCCCGGTCCTTCACCCGGGCGCTGCCCTCGCTCATCGCCGCAGCACAGGAGACGCAATGACACTCAGCCCGATTCCGCAGACCCCCACGGCCAGGAGGGAGACGATCCGCTCCCTCCTCGCCCAGGAGCAGATCGGTTCGCAGAAGGACCTGCGCGAGCGCCTTTCAGAACTCGGCGTCGAGGTCACGCAGGCGACCCTGTCGCGCGACCTCGTCGACATGCGGGCCACGAAGATCCGCACAGCCGACGGCGCGCGCGTCTACTCGGTGCCCGATATCGACGGCGGATCCACGCACGAGGCCGAGGCAGGTTACCTGCGCCTGCAGAAATGGTGCCAGACGCTCCTCGTCAGCTCCGTCCTCGTTGAGAACCAACTCGTCCTGCGCACGACGGTCGGTGCCGCCAACCTCCTCGGCTCCGCGATCGACGCCGTGCGCTTCGATGAAGTCGCGGGCACGATCGCGGGCGACGACACGATCCTCGTCATCTGCAGGAGCGCCGAGGACGCACAGACCACCCAGCGCTTCCTCATGGAACTCGCGGAGCCCTCAACGGCTCCGGACATCGACTGAACCGGCCCCGTCCGGCAAGAAGGGAACAAAGGATGCACACGACTACGCACAATGATCGCGTCGTTCTCGCCTACTCGGGCGGCCTCGACACCTCGGTCGCCATCGGCTGGATCCAGGAGCAGACCGGCCGCGAGGTCGTCACGGTCGCCGTCGACGTGGGCCAGGGCGGGGAGGACCTCGAGGTCATCCGCCAGCGCGCCCTCGACTGCGGCGCCGTCGAGGCCTATGTGGCCGACGCCCGCGACGAGTTCGCCGACGAGTACTGTATGCCCGCGCTCAAGGCGAACGCCCTGTACGAGGGCAAGTACCCGCTGGTATCCGCCCTCTCGCGTCCCGTCATCGCCAAGCACCTCGTGCGCGCGGCGCGCGAGTTCGGTGCGACGACCGTCGCCCACGGCTGCACCGGCAAGGGCAACGACCAGGTCCGCTTCGAGGTCGCCATCACCTCGATGGCCCCCGATATGGACTGCATCTCGCCCGTCCGCGACCTCGCCCTGACCCGCGACGTGGCGATCGACTACGCCGAGAAGCACCATCTGCCGATCGAGACCACGAAGCACAACCCCTTCTCGATCGACCAGAACGTCTGGGGCCGCGCCATCGAGACGGGCTTCCTCGAGGACCTGTGGAACGCGCCGACCA